>JAVBXP010000018.1 GCA_030824495.1 bacterium | reverse complement strand
GGCGGAGCGATAGCCTCTTCAGGCAACGGACCGGCGATTTCGTCGAGCAGACGTTGCGCGGCCGGCTTGGCTTCCGGAGGCAAGGCCGCCTGGATCGACGGCGTGCGGTCGCACTCGATGGAGGGCGCCGGGGGCAAGGCGCCCGTGCGCATCGCATAGGAAGAATCGACGAGCGGCTTGGACGGCATGGGCTTGGCGGCCGCCACCACAACAGGGCGGGCCTTGCGCACGACGGGCTTGGCGACGTGACGCACAGGCGTGGCGGGACGTGCAGCGGCTGGCTTGCGAGCCACCGGACGCGCCTTCGCGGGCGCAGGCGGACGGGCGTCGAACGCCCGAACCTTCGGGAAACAGTCTTCGGCCGCAGCGGGTCCGACAGTTGTCATCCCCAACAGAGCGCCCAACACAACGTATTTCGAAAAAGCCATTGCTCTTTCCCAAGCACGACGAAAGTGACCGGAGGAATACATATACAAATACGTTCAATCAGAGCGGACACACCAAAGAGTGGTGGAGTAGCCGCCAGATGACGAGATTTATACGGACGCCGCCCGAGTTAGGATGTCATTTAAAGCAACATCGGGGCCAGGAGAACCGCTCGGCCTGACACAATCTGTAAACAATTGTATTGGTGGGCGAAATATTCGCCGCTAGGGCGAATTCTCCGGCTAGAATGTATCGAAATGCCCACGATCAGCCGACACCTGCAGCCGGAGCGGGTTTCGCGATTCTCCCGAACCCTAAGCTGTGTAGCAAAATGATCCTCGTGCGGATCCAAGTGCTATTCGGCGGCTTGACCCGCTCGTTCGTGACGCTTTTGGGACGCGTATCTAGCGCCAGTCGAGCCTCCGAAGTCCATCACGCACATTGTCGCGTAGTCCCTGTGGGGACCGCAGCTGACGCCGACGACATCGAAGCCGTCGTGGAAAATGTTGCGGCGGTGGCCGCGGCTCGGCACGCCGCTGTCGATAATGAGTTCACGCACCGTATCGGCGGCGGTCGGCGGCCCATAGGCGATGTTCTCGGCCAGAATTGCGCTGGGTTCCGCGCCGTGACGCCGAAGCCGCTCGTAGAAGCGTTCGCCGTCAGGGCTGTTGTGGCCCACGTGGCCGGCCGCGCCCTGGCTCTCGACATGCTCAAGCGCCGCTGTGGCCAGAATGTCGTCAGGTTCGAGAGGCGGCAAAGGAGTTTGGCGCAGCAGCGCATCGACGGCTTCAGCCAGGGCTTCAGGGTCGCTCGGCTGCCCACCGGCTTGCAGGGCGCGGCCCCAGGCGGTGACCGGCTGCAACATCAACCGACGCGCATATTCCTGCGGATGGGCACGCGCGAAATTGATCTCGGCGAGGATCGCATCCTCCATCGGGCCAGCAACGGCCGCCGCAGGCGCAGACAGGCTGAGCGCGAGACCGGCCAACAGGCCCAAATATGCTGGAAATCGAAACTGCAACTCGCCCGCCTGTCAGATGATTTGACAGACGCATCGTGCGACTTGGGCGTATAAGCGGACTTAAGTTTATTGGTTGATAGATACAGTTAAATTTCGACTAATTCCCCATCAAAATCAAATATAGATCGCATTATTATTGAACACACTTTATCATCTACTGTTCCAAATCACGACATCAATCTATTTCATCATTAATTTCACGCTAGAGCGAAATCTCGTCAAGCATCGAGCGCCACGGTCGGGCGTGAGGTCACGCACTTTTCGCTTCCCCGGCGACCGCTTCGGTGATCTTTCCTGAACGACATGCTGATAACCGCCTCGCCAACGATGATGACCCGAATAGTCGCTGGTCTTGCCTGCCTGCTCCTGGTCGCCGGATGCAGTCGCCAGGAGGACAAGGCCTTCGAAAAGGAGATGCGCGAGTATCTCCTGGCCCACCCTGAGGTGATCCAAGAAGCCGCCATCAAGCTGAGGCAGAAGCAGGCCGCGGCGTCCGCGAGCGTGTTGAAGAATGCGCAGGCTCGCCTGGAGCGCGACCCACGCGATTTTGTCGCCAACCCGAACGGCGCGATCACCGTGGTCCAATTTTACGACTACCGCTGCACCTACTGTCAGGCCATCGCGCCAGAGGTGTTGAAACTGATCGCCAACACCCCTGACGTCCGCGTGGTCTTCAAGGAACACCCGGTGTTCGGCAGCGTCTCCGACTCCGCGGCCAAGGTGGCGTTAACGCCTCAGGGCCAGAGCAAGGGGCTGGAACTCTATCGCGGGCTGATGAGCCAGAAGAAGCTCACCGAGCCCCGACTCGACGCCGTTATCGGCAGTGTCGGCCTCAATCCCCAGGCGGTGCGGGCTGCGGCGGGCGACCCGACCATCGCCCAACACATCCAGGACACCCGCGCCCTAGCCCAAGAGATCAACATCACCGGGACGCCGACCTTCCTGGTGGCCGGCCAGGTTATCCAGGGCGCCGACATGGACAAGCTCGACCAGGCGATCAAGCGCGCCCGGAGCACATCCTATGAGGCGCTGGCCCACCCCTAGTCGGTCACCTTGGTAAGCAGTTGCAGCGCGGCGGCGGCGAAGGCGCGCATGTTCTCCAGGCGGTCGCTCTGCCCGGTCTCGATCGTCATCGCGAAATCCACCGGCCCGGCGATCGCTACGCAGGTGTGCCCGGCCGCGTCGCCGTAACCGTTGCCGGTCGGCCCCGCCGCGCCAGTTTCCGATAGGCCCCAGGTCGCGCCGAACCGCTCCCGCGCCGTCCGCGCCAGCAGCAGGGCGTAGGGCTCGCTGGCCGAGCGCACTCCGTTCAACGCCTCGCGGGGAATGTCCATCAACAGCACCCGCGCCTTGGGCGTGTAGATCACCCCGCCGCCGAGGTAGTAGGCCGAGGCCCCCGGCACGCCGAGCAACGCCGCCGAAATCAATCCGCCTGATGAGCTCTCGGCGACCGCAACGGTCTCCTTGCGATCCTTCAACCGCTGTCCCAACACCTCGGCCTGCGCCATCAGGGCCTGCATTTCACGACTCCATCGTCCACGACATCTCGGGCGACCTTGCGGTGCAGACCGTGCGGTGTCCATCGGCGGCTGAGAAGCGCGGCCAGGATCGCCCGACCGCGCCGCCTGCTCAGTGAGCTAATTCGCGCAAGCGCTTGGCGGCCTCCACCATATTGACCAGAGCCGGGCGCACCTCGTCCCATTTACGGGTCTTGAGGCCGCAGTCCGGATTGACCCATAGCTGGCCAGGGGCGAGCCGCTCGCCGGCCTTCCGCAGCAGTTCGACCATCTCCTCCACGCTCGGTGTGCGCGGGGCGTGGATGTCATAGACCCCCGGCCCGATCTCGTTCGGGTATCCGCCGCTGGAGAACGCCTCCAACAGCTCCATCTGCGAGCGCGCGGTCTCAATCGAGATCACATCGGCGTCCATCGCGGCGATCGCCTCGATGATGTCGTTGAAGTCCGAGTAGCACATGTGGGTGTGGATCTGGGTCTCATCGCGGACGCCGCCCACCGCCAGCCGGAAGCACTGGATTGCCCAGCCGAGATAGACAGGCCAGTCGGTGGGACGCAGCGGCAATCCCTCGCGCAGAGCCGCCTCATCCACCTGGATGATCTTGGCGCCCGCCGCCTCCAGATCGACGACCTCGTCGCGTAGGGCCAGGGCGATCTGCCTGCAGGTCTGGCTGCGCGAGATGTCGTCCCGCACGAACGACCACTGAAGGATCGTCACCGGCCCCGTCAGCATGCCCTTCATCGGTAGGCCGGTCAGCGACTGGGCGTAGGCCCACCATCCGACCGTCATCGGCGCGGGGCGCGAGACGTCGCCGAAGATGATCGGCGGCCGCACGCAGCGCGAGCCGTAAGATTGCACCCAGGCATTCTGGGTAAAGGCGAAGCCCGCCAACTGCTCCCCGAAATACTGGACCATGTCGTTTCGCTCAAACTCACCGTGAACGAGCACGTCGAGACCGATCTCCTCCTGCCAGCGCACAGCTTCCAGCGTCTCGGCGCGCAGGAAGGCGTCGTATTCGCCGTCGCTCAGCGCCTGTTTTCCGTGCGCCGCGCGAGCCTTTCGAACGTCGGCCGTCTGCGGGAACGAACCGATTGTCGTGGTGGGATAGGCCGGCAGCTCGAGCCTTCTGGCCTGGGCCGTCCGGCGTTCGGCGAAGTCGCCTTCGCGTCGCGCCATTCGCGGCGTCACCGCATGGACGCGCGCCTGGACCGCCGGATCGTGGATCTTCGACGAGGTTCTGCGGGAGGCGACGGCGGCGTCGGACGCTTCCAGTTCGCCGCGAACCGCGCTGCGCCCCTCGTTGAGGCCGCGTCGCAGGACATCCAGCTCCTCGATCTTCTGGGTCGCGAAGGCTAGCCATCCGCGAACGTCAGGATCTAGGAGGGTCTCCTGTTCGAGATCCAGCGGCGTATGCAACAACGAGCAGGAAGGCGCCAAGATCAGACCGCGGCGTTCCGCGGCGACGGGCTCAAGCCGCTGCAACAGATTGGACAGGTTGGCGCGCCAGATGTTGCGGCCGTCGATGACGCCGAGCGACAGCGTCAGGTCGGTCGGCGCCTGAGCCAGGGCATCGGCCAACTGGCCCGGAGCGCGCACCAGATCCAGGTGCAGGCCGCTGACCGGCAGGCTGACCGCCGTAGAAAGGTTGGCGCCCAGCCCGCCAAAATAGGTCGCCAGCATGATCTTCAGGCCGGGCGCGGCGTCGGCTAGAGCGCCGTACGCCACCCGAAGGGCGGCCAGTTCGGCGTCATTGAGATCGAGCACCAGGCAGGGCTCGTCTAGCTGCACGTCGACGGCGCCGGCCGCCGCCAGCCGGCGCAGCAGCTCAGCGTAGACCGGCAGGACGCCAGGCAGCAGGGACAACGGATCGAAGCCGTCCTGCGTCGCTTTGCCAAGCTTGAGATAGCTGACCGGCCCGAGCAGCACCGGCCGCGTTGTCACCCCCAGCGCCTTGGCTTCCAGGAATTCATCGACCGGCTTGGTCGAGGACAATTCGAACGCCTGGCCGGGCGACAGGCGCGGGACGACATAATGGTAGTTGGTGTCGAACCACTTGGTCATCTCCTGGGCCGGCAAGTCGCCGCCGTGCGAGTGGCTGTGACCGTGGCATTCCTCAATCACCGCCCCCCGTCCGCGAGCCATGGCGAAGTAGGTGTCCAGCGGATTTCCGACCGCGCGATAGGCCGGCGGAACCGCGCCCAGCACCGCGCTCATGTCCAGCACGTGGTCGTAGAGCGAGAAGTCGTTGGACGGAACGTGGTCAACGCCCAGCGATCCCTGGCGGGACCAAGCAGCGGCGCGCAAGGCTCGCGCCTCGCCTTGCAGGGCCTCGGCGCCGGACTTGCCCGACCAGTAGCGCTCAAGGGCGAACTTCAGTTCGCGGCGCTGGCCGATGCGGGGAAAGCCCAATGTGGCGATGGTGACAGGCATGAGTAGTCCTCCACCGGCCGCGCATGGCGGCCGGTCTGTTCAGAATTGCGATGAAAGGCGGAAGGCGGTCTGGCTGCGGGCCGGTCGTCAGAAAGACGAACCGGCCGGGCGCATTCGCTCGCGATGGAGGCACGGTGGAAGGTAGGTCATCGGCTCAAAACCCCAGTAAGCCGGGGGAGCAGCCAGGCGGACGCCAGCACGCGCGGACAAGCCAGGGCGGCCGCGACAAGCAGCGACCGTCAGGACACCCCGCCCGAGGACGTTATCTGTCGCGGCAGGTCTCCTGGCTCACGGGTCATCGCCGCCTGTCCTGGCCTTCCCGACGCCTGAGCGTCAGTGACACGAATTGGACAGGCCGCTCACCGCGTACAGTTGCGGGGGCAGCTCCGGTGTCGAACCGGATTCCCTCTTAGCCGTCACCTTCACAGGCGGCGGAACCTCGACCTACGCAATAGACATCTCTGAGGGCAAAACGTCAAGCATGATATAAAGATATCTTTATATCCCCGAAAGTCTGTACGTCCGCCTTGCGACATCGCCGAACAGCAACGCCTTCTCACCGGCCGACGCCCCGGCCGCCAAGCGCTTCAGGGCGTTCCAAAGCGTGCGATAGTCGCAGGAGACCTGATCCACCGGGAAGTTGCTCTCGAACATGCAGCGCTCAGGTCTGAACAGTTCGATGCAGGTCTCGATATAGGGACGCCACGCCTGCGCCAGTTCTTCGGAACTCGCGGGGGTCTCGCGCTTATGGAAGCCGAACCCGCAGATCGCCATGCCGAGGCCGCCCAACTTGACCACCACGTTCCGGCTCTTGGCCAATTCGGCCAGATCAGCCTTCCAAACTTCAAAGACCTCCGCCCGCCGCCCCTCATAGGGACCAATGCCGAGCGGGCCACCAACATGGTCGAGCACCAGCACTGTCTCGGGGAAGGCGCGCGCCAGATCGGTCACCTCGGGAAGCTGGGGGTGGAACTGCCAGGCTTCAAACGACAGGCCGTAGTCGGCCAGCCGCGCGTATCCCTCGCGGAACGCCGCCGAACCGTAGAGGCCGCGAGGCGGATTTGTGTGGGCGTTACGGACCGCCTCGCTGGCGTCCCAGGCTCCGGCGTGGCGTACGCCGCGGAACCGGTCGCCGCCGGCGCGAATGTGAGCTTCCAGCACTGGCGCGACATCCGCCCCCAGGCTGAGATCCGCGAACCCGACGATCCCGGCGCAGGCTCGCATGTCCCCAAACCTGCCGCTCGCCGACATGGCCGCAACACCGTTGACCACCTCGGTCTCGCCCACCGGCGCCAGGGCCCTGGGACCGTCTGCGCGGTAGAACGAGTTGCACTCGACGAAGACCGTGCTCTCGATGCGGTGGCCCGACCCAGCGTCGGCGTTCAGTTCCTCGATCATGTACCGGCTGGTCGGATAGTCCCACAGGTGGTGGTGCGGATCGCAGATTGGGAGATCTGGCTCCAGGATCGCCTCGACGTCTTGCATCCGCCCTCCTCCGGCCGCTCAGGAATCTCTTGGCGCAAGCGCCCCTGGCGGCTCATGATGCCCGCCAATTACGAATACCGCCATTTTCCGGGAGGATATTTTCATGGACGCCCAATCTCAGTGGACGGGGCTCGACGCCGGCCGTCTGGAGCGCATTGCCGACCATATCGAGCGCAACTACATCGCCTCGCAGAAGATCATGGGCTGCCAGGTCGCCGTCGCTCGGCATGGCCACCTCGCCTATCAGAAGTCCTTCGGGTCCATGGACCTGGAGCGGAACAAGCCGATGGCCGACGACGCCATCTTCCGCATCTATTCGATGACCAAGCCGATCACCTCGATCGCGCTGATGACTTTGTACGAAAAGGGCCACTTCCAGCTCAACGACCCGATCAGCCGCTACGTCCCGTCCTGGAAGAACCACCGCGTGTGGGTTTCGGGCGAGGGCGAGGAGATGGTCACCGAGGCGCCCAAGCGCCCGGTCTCGTTCCGTGATGTGCTCAGCCACACCGGCGGCTTCACCTATGGCGGCGGCCTGCCCGGCGTCGGCGTCCAACACCCGGTCGACAACATTTATCGCGAGCTGAAGATCCGCAGCTCAGGCACCGCCGACACCATGGAAGGCTTCCTCGACAAGCTCGCCCAGGTTCCCCTGCTCTATCAGCCGGGCGAGCGATGGATGTACTCGCTGTCCACAGACATCTGCGGCGCCCTGGTGGAAATCATCTCGGGCAAGCCTTTCGCCGAATATCTCCAGGACGAGATCTTCGGCCCGCTCGGCATGAACGACACCTCGTTCTTCGTCGCGCCCGACAAGATCGACCGCTTCTGCGCCAATTATCAGCGCGGCCCGGACAAGAAGCTGAAGCTCATCGACGACCCGGCCACCAGCGCCTACACCAAGGATCCAGCCTTCAAGTCGGGCGGCGGCGGCCTGACCGGCACCACCGCCGACTACATGAAGTTCTGCGAGATGCTGCGCCGTGGCGGCGAACTCGACGGTCACCGCGTCATCGGCCCGCGCACCCTGGCCATGATGCACATGAACCATCTGGCCGGCGGCAAGGACCTGACCCAGATGGCGATCGGCTCCTTCTCGGAAACGTCGAATGAAGGCGTGGGCTTCGGCCTCGGCTTCGCCTCGACCATGGACGAGGTCTCGACCGGATCGCTCGGCGCGGGCGACTATTATTGGGGCGGAGCGGCCTCGACCATCTTCCTGGTCGATCCGAAAGAAGACCTGACCATGGTCTTCATGACCCAGCTCATGCCGTCGGGCACCTTCAACTTCCGCGGTCAGCTCAAAAGCCTGATCTATTCGGCTATCATCGACTAAGGCTCTCCTCCGGCCGGGCCTGATCGCGCGATCAGGTCCGGCGCGGGGGAACCACGTCGGCGAAGATCGGAAACGCCTTCCAATCGGGCTCGATCGCCGGCTTCCCGGCCTGCGGCGCATAAACCGAAGGGGTCTCCACGACCATCGTCGGGATGTAGCGCGGGCAGTTGGGGAAGATGTCGCGCGGCGTCACCTTGATCAGCAGGTGCGCGCCGGGGAACTCAGACATCAACGGATCGTCCCGCAGCACCTGCGCCGTGCCATTGACCCGCACGCGCTGAGGCTTCTCGCCGGTGCTCATGAACAGCAGCCCGACCTGTGGATTGACCACCAGGTTGCCCAGGCTCTTGAACATGCCGTTGCCATCGTAGTCCGGGAAGACCAGCGCATCTGGCGCGGTCACCCGAACGAACCCGACCGGCCCACCCTTGAAGGAACAGTCCGGCCGCCCCTGATCGTCGGCGGTCGCCAGGAAGAAGAAGCTCTGCGCGCCTATGAAGGCCGCATCCCGGTCGGTGAAGAGATCGTGCCGCAAGGTCTGCTCTAGGCGGTCGGCCAGCGCGCGGCTCGCGAACTCATCCTGCAGGCCGCGTTGGCCCTCATGATACATCGACATGACCGCTCCCCTTTGAGCGGTGAGCTTAGCGCATGGCGGGGTTGGAGAACCGCGTTTTTGCAGCTGCCGGCCCTCCCAATCCGCACTAGGCTGGGACGATGGATCTGCTGGTCAATATCGACGTGCCGGATCTGGCCCGGGCCGAGGCGTTCTACACTCAGGCTTTCGGCCTGACCGTCAGCCGCCGGTTCGGCTCCGGCGGACTGGAACTGTCGGGCCTGCCCGCCAAGCTCTACCTATTGGAAAAGCCGGAGGGTTCGGTTGGCGCTGCCCAAGACCTGCGCCGCTATGGCCGGCACTGGACACCGGTCCACCTCGACATCGTGGTCGATGATCTGGAGTCCGCGCTCGGTAGGGCTCTTGGCGCAGGGGCCGTCGCCGACTCCGAGCCCCGAACTCATGTCTGGGGCAAGATCGCGGTGCTGGCCGACCCCTTCGGCAACGGCTTGTGCCTGATCGAATTCCGAAATCGCGGCTACGACGAGATCGCGCCGCCGATTGATCCCTGAGGCCGCGCGGGGGGCTTTGCTCGCTTGCCTTCGCCAGCGGCTTCGCCCATCGAACGGGTCACTGATCCAGCGGTTGTTAAGGTTTATGGATCACAAATTTCTTCGAGTGGAGTTCTTCACATGCCGATGCCCATCGCCGACCTCGAGGCGAACCTTCGCGAGGCGTTTCCGGACGCGCAGATCGCCATCGACGATCTGGCCGGCGACGGCGACCACTATCGGGCCCGCATCGTCTCCACCGCCTTCAGCGGCCTTTCGCGCGTGAAGCAGCACCAACTGGTCTACGCGGCGCTCAAGGGCAAGGTCGGGGGCGAACTGCACGCCCTGGCGCTCGAAACCTCAGCTCCGGCCTAAGAGCGCCTCATGCGCTATCGACCCTTCGGCGCAACGGGCAAGGCGGTCTCCGCCATCAGCCTGTTGTTGCGCGAAGCGCCGAACATGAACTCGCCCGCCGCATGGCGCGCCCTGGCCTTCTCGGCGATGGAGAACGGCGTCAACAGCTTCGAGCTGACCGCCGGCTCCGACGTGCTGGCCATGGGCGTCGGCGAGGCCCTCTCCGCGGTCGAGCGCCGGTTGATCTTCCTCGGCTGGCGGCTGCGCGGGACGGTGGCCGGCAAGATGACCGCCCGCGATATCGCCGAAAGCGTGCGCGGCGGCCTGCAAAGAACCCGCGCGGGCTATCTGGACGTGCTGATGATGGACGAGGCGGCGGTCGAGACCCTGACGCCCGACGCCCGCACCTATCTCGCGGACCTGAAGAACAGCGGCGTCTGCCTGCAGATCGGCGTGGTCGGCGACGGCCCCGTCATCGACGATTGCATCAGCAACGACCTGTTCGACGTGCTGGTCACCCCGTTCAGCCTGGTTTCCGACTGGCAGGCGCGCCGGCGCATTCGCGACGCCTCGGCCGCCAACATGACGCTGCTGGCCTGCGATCCCTTTCCCACCAGCTTGCCCGGCCCTGCGCGCGCCGATGGCGAACGCGCGCCGCGACGCGGCCTGCTAGGCATTCGGCGACCTGAGCCGCTGGCCGCCATGGGCGGGTACGGCTTCCTTCAAGACACCGCCGGCTGGACGAATGAGGACATCTGCCTGGCCTACGCGCTTACCGAGCCGGCCTTCGCCACTGTGCAGGTCGAGGCGTGGCGCGCCGACGCTGTCGAGCGGCTCGCGGCAGTCTGCGACAAGGACCTGCCCACCAGCGTATCGGCCCAGATCGAGATGGCCAGGTTCGGTCAGGTCGCGGCCGAGCGCCGCGCCTGAATCGACCAGCGCTTGACCCGGAGGCGCCGGCTCCCTAGCTCTGGGCTGAATTCTTCGCCGCAAAGGCCACAGTCATGACCGACACCGCGACCACCAACCCCGTCCACGACTTCATCGCCAACGCCGTGACCGAAAATCCGGTCGTGCTGTTCATGAAGGGCGTCCCGGAAGAGCCCCGCTGCGGCTTCTCCGGCGTGGTCGTGCAGATTCTCGATCACCTGGGCGCGGACTTCGTGGGCGTGGACGTCCTGCAGAACGACGCCATCCGCGAAGGCATCAAGACCTACAGCGACTGGCCGACCATCCCGCAGCTCTACGTGAAGGGCGAATTCGTCGGCGGCGCCGACATCATTCGCGAGATGTTCCAGTCGGGCGAACTGAAGACCCTGCTGGTTGAGCAAGGCCTTCTGACTGCGTGAGTCGGCTGCTCGAGCCGCCGGCCGGGCGCCAAGTCTTCAGTCGTGAGTTCACGCCGGCCGCTTCGGACATCGACGCGAACGGCCATGTGAACAATGTGGTCTATGTCCGCTGGATCCAGGACATGGCCACGTCACATTGGGACGCCCGCCAGCCGGCTGAAGAACAGTCGAAGTGGGCCTGGATCGTGCTGCGCCACGAGATCGACTATCGCCGCGCCCTTATGCCCGGCGAGACGGCGACCGCCCGAACCTGGGTGGCCGAGGCGCCCGAAGGCCCGCGCTTCGACCGGTTCGTGCGCATCGACGGACCGGACGGCGCCATGTGCGCCCAGGCCCGCACCGTCTGGTGCATGATCGAGCAAGCCACCGGCCGGCCCAAACGCGTCACTCCTGAGATCGTCGCGCGGTTCGTTTAGGGCGCGCGGCTAGACGGCGAGGCGCCTCGCGCCGAGAATGGCGGCTCGTCCAACTGGGGCGCTCTCATGCGCAAGCAGACACCAGCCGCGAACCCCGACGCCTATGTGGCCGCCCTCGGTGGCTGGGAGGCGCACTGCGTGGCGCAACTGCGCGCGGCGGTGCGCGCTGGCGCGGCGTTCGACGAGATGATCAAGTGGGGACACCTCGTCTACTTCGCCAACGGTCCAGCCATGCTGATCCGGGCCGAGGACGAACGCGTACTGCTGGGCTTCTGGCGAGGCCGCCGGCTGACCGACCTGGAGCCGCGGATCGAGATCGGCGGCAAATACGAGATGGGCCGGATCGTGCTGCGCGAGGGTCACGCCATCGCCAGCGAGACCGTCGAGCATCTGGCGGCCGAAGCCGATCGGTTGAACCTCGAACTCGGCGACCCGACCGCTCGCATCTAGGCCGGCTACGGCTCGCGCCCTAGCCGGCCCCGCGTAATCAGAATTTGTAGTCCACGCCGACCCGCAGAAGGTTGGCGCGCGTATCGGCCTCGGTCGTGAAGGCGGCGTAGCCGTTGGGCGTCACCCAGGTGTTCCGGACCGTGCCGAAATCGGTGTAGAGCCACTCGCCGCGCACGGACCAGTTCTCGTTGAAGGCATAGGCGCCGCCGATGCCGGCCGTCCAACCGAACTTGGAATCGCTTTCGCTGAAGTTCCCGGCATTCGGCGGGAGCCGGCTGTCGGCGAAGCTGGCGTCCACCGAGATGCGCGAGGCCGCCAGACCGGCGGTGCCGTAGATCATGTAGGGGCCGCTGGCATAGCCAATGCGCGGGCGCAGGGTCCAGACCCAATCGGTGCTCACCTCCTGGCGGACCGTGAGGTTGACCGGCGGGCTGACCAACACCGGCGATTGATAGGTCTTGGAGCGGCTCTGGCCGATGTCCATCCAGCCGACATCGGTCTCCAGCCCGAACACCCAGCTTCCAGACTGGAAATTGTAGCCGGCCTGCAGGCCGCCGGTGAAGCCGGTCTCGTTGTCGTCGCTCGCAAGGTCGGCGTTGATGAGGTCGCGTTCCGCCGGAGGGATGATCACGATCCCGCCGCCCTGCTCGACCCGGCTATGGAGCGAGGTGTCGCCCCAGCTCGCGCCGGCGTTGGCGCCGACATAGAAGCCCGTCCAGTCGTAGTCTTGAGCCAGCGCCGAAACCGGAGCCAGCAAGCTGGCGCAGCCAGCCGTCATAAGGATGAATTTGAGAGACATGGTACTCGCCAATTTGGCGGGCGAGGGAGCGCCCGCAGTTGCCACGCGACCAGTCACAGACGGCCGCGGCGGAGGGGTGGATTGCGGCCGCGCGACACGTGCTCGCTGACGACGCGGGGCGCGTTGCAATCCAGACCAACACCGCGCGGAACTTCGCATCGCAGCGACGCGCGGCCCATATCGGGTTGATACCCTAGGGCGCTCTCAGGGCCTGCGGCGAGCCGGCCTAGCTTGGCGCTATAGCCCGACCCAGGCCGTCAGCGGGTTGAGCAGGAAGACGGGACTGTGCGGCGCCAGTCCGAGCTCCACCCAGGTAAAGCTGATCGCCTTCTTCGCCGCGACCAAGGATCGGCATGTGTCGAGCCGCTTGCGAGCAAAGGACAGCGTCGCGATCTCGCCGCTTCGTTCGACATAGAAGGCGAAGTCGCCCTTTTCCGTGCAGCCGCCGGAGGACACTTCCAGTGTCAGGGCCTCGCGCCCCGCCACCGCCGAGTAGACCGCCTCCAACTCGGGGTGAGCGGCCTGCGCCGTCGTCAGGACCGATGACGGACGGGTGGCGCAGCCAGCCAACAGCGCCAGGCCGGCCATAAGCAACAAGCGTCGATTCATCGGGTCACTCGGCCACACAAACACGCAAAGCAAAAGGCCCCGGATCGCTCCGGGGCCTTCGCAAAATCTCTGGTGTTCGGTGCGCCGATTAGGACGCGTAGAATTCGATAACCAGGCTGGGCTCCATCTTCACCGGGTACGGGACCTCGGAGAATTCAGGGGCGCGGATGAACTTCGCGGTCATCGCCTTGGCGTCGACTTCGACATAGTCCGGGGTGTCGCGTTCGCCCGATTGCAGGGCTTCCAGCACCAGGGCCATGTTCTTCGAACGCTCACGGACGGAGACGATGTCGCCGGCCTTCACGCGGTACGAAGCGATGTTGACGCGCTTGCCGTTCACCAGCACGTGGCCGTGGTTCACGAACTGACGGGCGGCGAACACGGTCGGCACGAACTTGGCGCGGTACACGACGGCGTCCAGGCGGCTTTCCAGCAGACCGATCAGGTTCTCGGCCGTGTTGCCCTTGCGGCGCGCGGCTTCGGTGTAGGTGCGGGCGAATTGCTTCTCGGTCAGGTTACCGTAGTAGCCCTTCAGCTTCTGCTTGGCGCGAAGCTGCAGACCGAAGTCCGAAACCTTTTGCTTGCGGCGTTGGCCGTGCTGGCCGGGGCCGTACGAGCGTTGATTGACCGGGGACTTCGGGCGCCCCCAGATGTTCTCGCCCATCCGGCGGTCAATTTTATACTTCGCCGAGTGACGCTTCGACATATTCGGTTCTTTCTACTTCGACCTGGGCCGGCGCCTCCGCTAGTGGAAGCGCGATCTCAACGGCGGCCTTCAAGTCACCCGTCATAAACATCGCGGCCGAAGGGCAAGCCCGGCGGCGCGAAGGGGCGGTGTATGACGGCAGGAGCCCTAAGAGTCAATTGCGGGGCGGCTCAGCGGCAACGTGTCTTACCCATCGCATCGACCCGGCAACGCACCGTATTGCCCTTCTCGTCGCGCACCACCGTGCCGCCCATCGCGTCGCGGCGTATCGAGACGCTGGTCCCGTCGCTGTACTTGGTAGTCGTCGCCCCCATGGCATCGCGGCGAACGGTGACCTCCTCGCCGTACTGATCGCTCCACGTCGTATTGCCCAGGGCGTCCCGCGTAGCGGTTACGACATTCCCATAGACGTCGTGGCAGACCGCGCGACCGGCGTCGGTCCGGCACGTGACAGTCTGGGCCATCGCCGGGGTGGTCAGGGTGGCGGCTGCGACGATCGCCAGGACGAGCTTCTTCATTGTGGGGGGCCTCAAGCTATACCTTGGCTCACCTTAGCGTGGCGGCCGCGCGCTCGCCACTCCACCTTGGCTAGCGTCCCACTCGCCGCTGGAGCGCGTCGGAGGCTTCCTTGGCCTCGCGCCACCACGCCTGGACCATTTCACCGGCGTCGCCGGGGCGCGCCAGCCCGACGCCCTGACCGGCCCACAACGATATCATCTCTGGATCATCGGCCTTCGACGCCGCCGCGCGCAGCGCCTGAGTCAGCCGGTTCTGCACCGGATAGGCCGGGACATCTCCCTCGACGTCCCGCATCTCGCGCATGAACCGGTTGTCGATCCCGCGTGCGAAACGGCCGGTGAAGGCCCGCGTCAACCGGGTCGGCTCATCGCCAACGCTTGTGATCGATCGGCGCCAGGGTTGGCTAACGCTGGCCTGATCCGAAAGCAGGAAGGCGGTGCCCATCTGGACAGCCGACGCCCCCAGGGCCAGACCCGCCGCGACGCCGCGCCCGTCCATGATCCCGCCCGCCGCGATGACGGGCAGATCGACCGCGGCGCCGATCAGGGTCGTCAGGGCCATTGTCCCGACCAGGCTGGCCTCGATCTCGGCCAGGAAGTGCCCACGATGGCCGCCGGCCTCGAAGCCCTGCGCGCAAATCCCATCCGCGCCGACATCGGCCCAAGCGCGCGCTTCAGCCACGCTCGTCGCGGTCCCGACCACCAGGGTTCCGGCGCTATGCAGCGCTTCCACCTGGGCCGCTGTCAGGATGCTGAACGTAAAGGACGCGATCGGAGGCGCGGCGCGAACCACGGCGGCGAGCTGGCTTTCGAAGTCCGGGGCGAACTCATTGGGATGGGCCGGCAGGGCCTCGCCCAGTTCGGCGTACCAGGGCGCGAGCCTCGCCAGCGCGCGATCCACCTCGGCGGCGTCGGGCCGGGCGCTCGGCGCCATCAGCAGGTTCACGCCGAACGGCGCGCCGCTCTGTTCCCGCATCGCCGCCACCGCGGCCTCGATGGCCTCCGGCGCCATCGCCCCCGCCGCCAGGTGCCCCATGCCGCCGGCCTTCGACACCGCCAGCGCCATCTCCAACGACGAGGCGCCCACCATCGGCGCCTGCAGGATCGGGATCGGCAGGGCGTCGAGCTGGGCGCGCAGGTCCATGACTATTCCTTCTCAGCTTTCTGCTGGGCCAATCGGTCGAGCACCCGCCCGCGGCCCTTGGACAGCGCCGTCACCACACCTCGGAAGGTGCGGACCTCCTGATCGGAGAACCTCGCGCGGCCCAGCGCCGAGCGCAGGTTCTGCACCATCGACGGCCGCTTCTCTGGCGGATGGAAGAAGCCCGCGGCGTCGAGTTCGCTCTCGAAATGTTCATAGAGGCCGAGCATGGCGTCGGCGGTGGCCGGCGGCGGCCCCTCGCGGAAGATCGGCGGCGCGCCGGTCGCGACGGTCATCCGCCACTCATAGGCGTTGATGGCGACGGCCTGGGCCAGGTTCAGCGACCGGAACCGCGGATCGATCGGCAGGGTGACCACGGCCTGGCAAAGCGCAATGTCGGCGGTTTCCAAGCCAGCGCGCTCGCCGCCGAACAGAAGGCCCACGGAACGCCCCTCGCCGACTTCGTGCGACAGGTTCGCGGCGGCTTCGCGCGGGGTCAGGATCGGCAGTTGCAGCTCGCGCGGTCGCGCGGTCGTGGCATAGACGAGATGCAGGTCGGCGATGGCGTCCTCGACCCGGTCGTAGACGCGGGCGGCGTTCAGCGGCCACTCGGCGCCTGAGGCGGCGGCCCAGGCATGCTCCTGGGGCCAGCCGTCGCGCGGATTGACCAGACGCAGGTCAGCCAGACCGAAATTGGCCATCACGCGCGCGACGGCGCCAATGTTCTGGGCCAATTGGGGCACGTTCAGGATAATGCAGGGCGGAGCAGCGGTTTCCATGCCGCGTTTTGAGGTCCCCAAGCCCGCCAATGCAAGAGCCAGGAGCATCCGTCATGCGCTTTCCCACCCTCATGGCGGTCGCCTTGCTGCTGCTGGCGGGGTGCGACAGGCCCATGCGCCAGACAGCTTCCGATACCCCGCGCCTCGACATGACGCTGCTGGATCGGGAGGTCGGCGCAATCGCCGAGCGAGCTCGTCCCGGAGTGCTGGGCGTCGGCCTGATGAACCTGGAGAGCGGAGAGACCTGGCTGTTCAACGGTGATGTGCGGTTCCCCATGCAGAGCGTCTTCAAGGCGCCGCTGGGCGCGGCCGTCCTTGAGGAGGTGGACACCGGACGGCTGAACCTGGATCAGGTCGTCGCCCTCGATGAGCAGGACATTTCACCCGCGCGCAGCCTCATCGCCGACGCCTGGCCGCAAGAGCGCGACTATACGGTGCGCGAACTGCTGGTCGCGGCGGTCGGCGAGTCGGACAACACCGCCGCTGACGTGCTGATGAAGCTGATCGGCGGTCCGGGCGCGGTGACGTCCTGGCTCAACGACAACCACGTCACCGATATCCGGATCGATCGCTACGAGCGCGAATTGCAGCCGGAGATCGCGGGCATGGGATCGTTCCGAATCGCCTGGAAGGGCGATGCGGCGTTCACGGCGGCGATGCAAACCATCCCGCCTGCGACGCGCAAGGCGGCGATGGACGCCTATCTCGCCGACGACCGCGACACCGCCAGCCCCCGCGGGGTCCTCACCTTCTTCTATATGCTTGAGGACCAGAAGCTGCTGTCGCCCGCGTCGCACACGCTGCTGATGAAGATCATGACCGAGACTCAGACCGGCGCTGAGCGCCTGAAGGCCGGCTTCCCGCCAGGCTCGGTCTTCGCTCACAAGACCGGCGCGGCCCGCACCGATCTGGGCGTCAATCCGGCGACCAATGATATCGGCATCGTCACCCTTCCCGACGGCCGGCGTTACGCGGTCGCCGTATTCCTTAAGGCAGCTACGCTTGACGCTCCTGGGCGGGAGAAAATCCACGCCGACGTCGCCCGCGCAATCACCCGCGGGGTTCGATAAGACGCCCGCGACCCTTTGCGTCACGGCCCGGTCCTAGTATACGGCCAACTACCCTCCTTCGTTACGCCCCCGGAGCGCTCTGCCCTTATGGCCAAGATCAAAGTCGCCAACCCCGTCGTCGATATCGATGGGGACGAGATGACCCGCATCATCTGGAAGTGGATCAAGGACAAGCTGATCTTCCCGCATCTGGATATCGATCTGGATTATTACGACCTGGGGATCGAGCACCGCGACGCCACCGACGATAAGGTCACCATCGACGCGGCCGAGGCCATCAAGCGCCATGGCGTGGGCGTGAAGTGCGCGACCATCACCCCCGACGAAGCCCGGGTCGAAGAGTTCGGCCTGAAGAAGATGTGGAAGTCGCCGAACGGCACCATCCGCAACATCCTCGGCGGCGTGGTCTTCCGCGAGCCGATCATCTGCAAGAACGTTCCGCGCCTGATCCCCGGTTGGACCCAGCCGATCATCGTCGGCCGTCACGCGTTCGGCGACCAGTACAAGGCCACCGACTTCCTGATCCCCGGCAAGGGCCGCCTGACGATCAAGTGGGAAGGCGAGAACGGCGACACCATCGAACATGAAGTGTTCGAGTTCCCCGGCGCCGGCATCGCCATGGGCATGTACAACCTCGACGACTCGATCCGCGAGTTCGCCCATGCCTGCCTGAACTACGGCCTGCAGCGGAAGTACCCGGTCTATCTCTCGACCAAGAACACGATCCTCAAGGCCTATGACGGCCGCTTCAAGGATATCTTCGCCGAGGTCTTCGCCGCCGAATATGCGGACAAGTTCAAGGAAGCCGGCATCGTCTACGAACACCGTCTGATCGACGACATGGTCGCCTCGGCCCTGAAGTGGTCCGGCGGCTTCGTCTGGGCGTGCAAGAACTACGACGGCGACGTGCAATCCGACCAGGTGGCTCAGGGCTTCGGCTCGCTCGGCCTGATGACCTCCGTCCTGATCACCCCGGACGGCAAGATCATGGAATCGGAAGCCGCCCACGGCACCGTGACCCGCCACTTCCGCCAGCATCAGCGCGGCGAATCGACCTCGACCAACTCGATCGCCTCGATCTTCGCCTGGACCCAGGGCCTGAAGCACCGCGCCAAGCTCGACGGCAATCCCGAGCTGACGCACTTCGCCGAGACCCTGGAAAAGGTCTGCGTCGACACCGTCGAAAGCGGCTCGATGACCAAGGACCTGGCGCTGCTGGTCGGCGACACCCAAGGCTGGCTGACCACCGAAGGCTTCATCGACAAGGTTGCGGCCAACCTCGACGCGGCCCTGGCCAAGTCGGCCTAAGTACATGGAACCGCGCGCGCCAGCTCACTGGAGCCTGACGCGCGCGATCTTCCGACTGATCGTTGTTGCGATCGTGGGAACGGCGCTGGTCTTCGTGGCCGCGCCGTTTTTTGCGTTTAGGGCTGTGAAGGCCGCGGCGCGTGACGGCGACGCCCACGCCCTGGCCCAACTGGTCGACTATCCCGCCGTCCGCCAAGGCCTGCGCCCCCAGGTCGCCGCCATCCCGGTGACGGCCCCAGCCCCGCCCGACATTTGGACCGACCCCATCGGCGCTGTGCGCCGGGCGATCGAGCCCTTGACGCCCGCCCCGCCGGCGGTCGAGCCCTATCTCAGCGCCTCGGGCCTCTACGACCTCACCCGCGGCTTCGCCCCCGGAAAAGCCCCTCCAGAGGCCGGCACGGCCTTCCCTCGCCTGCGCTATTGGGATCCGAACCGCGCTCGCTTTGCGGCGGCTCCGCGGAGGGCCAAAGCCGGTGAGCAAGCGGTGATCTTCACCTTCGAGCGCCGCGAGTTGTTCACCTGGAAGCTGGTGCAGATCCATCTGCCGGACGCCCCGTGAGGCCTTTTCTGGTCGCGCTTGCGATCCTGGCTTTCGCCAATTCCGCCCAGGCCGCTGACGGCCCAAATTGCGCGATCCCGCGGGACATACGCCCCGCCAAGTCGAGGCCGCCGCCCGCCCACGAAGTCTCCAAGGGCGTTCCGACCGCCTCCTACATGTTGGCGCTGACATGGTCTCCGGAGTGGTGCCGTACCCGCGCGAACGTTCCCGACGCCAAGGTGCAATGCCGCGACAACCGGTTCGGATTCGTAGTGCACGGCCTCTGGCCGAACGGCGGCGGCAAGACCCACCCGCGGTATTGCGGCCCCGCCCCGGCCCTCAACGTCGCCACCGTCCGGGCCAACCTCTGCATGACGCCCTCGGCTGACCTGCTGCAGCACGAGTGGGCGGCGCACGGCACCTGTGGCTGGAGCGCGCCCGAGCCCTATTTCGCCAAGGCCGCGGAGCTGTGGCGCGCAATCAAGGCTCCGTCCCTCGCCTTCCCGGCCGGCCGCACGGTCACGGCGGGCGATGTCCGCACCGCCTTCGCCGCCCGAAATCCACACCTGCGTCGCGACGCCTTGTTCCTGAAGGTCGGGGACGGCAACCGGCTGCAGGAGGTTCGGATCTGCTACGATCTGCGGTTCAAACCGGCGCGGTGCGCCAGGGGCGTGGGGGCGCCAGATCATGTCAGCATCCGCATCCAGTCCCGCTAATGTTCTTGTTTCGTTCGGACTCCGGCGCTAGGTTTCGCACCGGTTTTCAAGGGAGACGACGACATGATCGGCTATGTCACGATCGGCGCGCTGGACGTTGAGAAGGCCATGCCCTTCTACGATGCTGTCCTCGGCGCCATTGGCTATGAGCGCCAATTCTTCGACGGCGGCTGGGCCGGCTACGGCCTCAAGGGCCAGGACGCGACTACCTTCATCTGCCCCCCGTTCGACGGCCAGGCCGCCCGCGGCGGCAACGGCGTCATGATCGCCTTCAAGGGTGAGTCCAAGGAAGCCGTGCAGGCTGCGCATGCCGCGGCTCTGGCCCAAGGCGGGGTCGATGAGGGCGCGCCAGGCCCCCGGCCGGCGGACTCTACCAGCTTCTATGGGGCTTATATGCGCGACCCGACCGGCAACAAGATCGCGGTCTTCACCAAGGGCTGAGCTTGACCGCGGCTGGAGGCGCTTCATGCTCGCGGGCCCAGCGTCCTTGAGGAGCCTCCAGCATGCGCGTCGCCCTGTTCGCCTCCACTCTGGCCTTGATGATGGGAGGCGCGGCGCGCGCCGAGGTCTGCAAGGCCTGGAGTCCCGCCCAGGCCTATGGCGAGCTCGACACCAAGCTGGTCAACGAGGCCAGCGGCCTCGACGTGTCGGCGAAATATCCGGGCCGCCTCTACCACAACAACGATTCCGGCGACGATCTGCGGTTCTACGTCTCCGATCTGACGGGCCAGAACACGCGCGCAGTCGATGTGGAAGGCCCCAAGCCGCAGGACATCGAGGACCTGTCGGTGGGTCCCTGCGACGGCGGAACCTGCATCTATCTTGGCGACATCGGCGACAACCCAGCCAGGCGCGACGACGTCGTGTTCACGCTGGTTAAGGAGCGCAAAACCTTCCAGGACAAGGTCAAGCCGCTGCGGACCGTGCGCGCCCGCTATCCGGACGGCCCCCATAACGCCGAGGCCTTCGCGCTGCACCCGAACGGCGACCTCTTCCTGGTCACCAAGCCGGCGGACCGGGTGATGATGACCCCCGTCCCGGCCAAGGTCTACAGGCTGACGGCCGCCCAGCTCCGGGAGCCAGGCCAGACCCAGACCTTCACCAAGGTCGGCGAAATCGACCTGCCCAGCATCATGGTGGCCCAGGCCTTCCCAGGTTCGATATCGACCGCGCTGGATATCTCCGCCGACGGTAAGCGGACGATCCTTCTCACCTACATGTCGGCGCTGGAAATCGGCCTGGACTTCAAGAACGGCCTGCCGCCGTTCGGCCAGTGGGTCGAGGGGCGTGACTACAAGGTCGTCGCCCTGGGCAGCCTGCCCCAGCAGGAGGCCGCCGCCTGGCTACCGGGCGAGAAGAGCTTCATCTACGACACAGAGGCGACCCGAGGCTCAAAGGGCGCGCCCATCCGTGAAGTTCGCTGCAACGACTAACCGAACAGCAAAAAGGCCGGAGTTTCCCCCGGCCTTTTCGTATCTGTCGAAATCGCCAGCCTTAGGCGGCGAACGCGATCGAACGGCGGCGACGGATCGCCGTGCCGGCCAGGCCGAAGCCCGTGATCATCATCGCCCAGGTCGCCGGTTCCGGCACGGCCGAGCCGATCGGGCCCGGCGTCAGGGTGAAGTCGGCGGTGATGAAGTCGCCGTAGCGCTTGCCGTCGTTCAGGCTCCACCACGAGCCTTCGTTGAAGACCGCGTCGTCGAGGTGGATGTTCAGCTTACCGTACTGACCGAAGTCGATCACGCTATCGCCCTGCCAGGTCACGACGCCGTTTTGGAAGAAGCCGAAGAACGAGCTTTCGCCTTGGGTCACGCCGCCGATTTGGCCGGCGCCGGCGCCCGGAGCCGTGAAGTTGAAGTTCACGGTGATGGTGCTGCCGTTGTAGTCGTCGGCGTTCAGCGAGCCTTCGGTCGTCCAGATCTTGAACAGTTGGACGTTGTTCAGGATCGACGGGGCGTCGTTCATGGTGAAGTTCAGGGTGCCGGGGTTCGGCGACACCGAAACCTGCAGGCCATTCGAGCCGGTGCTGTTCAGATCAGTGATGGCGTAGTTGCCGTCGAACGTGACAGCGGCGGCGGCCGGTTGGGCCGCGACAACGGAAAGCGCGAGCGCAGCGCCCGCGGCGGAAAGAAACTTCAACATACGAAAAACATCCCTGGAAAAAAGCCCCGCGCCTTTCGGGCGCCACCTGGGATGGTGAACTAAGGCTTAACTTTGGCCGTATCAACGCCACTCGCCTCTCACGGGTGGCGAAAAAGCAAGTTCGCCGAGCCGCGTTACAAATGACCGTTCAAACGCGGCGAATGTGCAATTTCTATGTCGGTTTTCGACATTAGACCGCCAGGCTTTTCGGCCCCTCGGAGAATCAAGCGGCCACGAAAACGGCGCGGGAGCTGCCCCGCGCCGCTTCAAATCAGCCTAGCGGCGTCCTCAACCGCTAATGGCGGCCTTCATCGCAGCCAAACCTTCGGCGGCCTTGGCCCCGTCCGGCGCACCGCCTTGCGCGAAGTCCGGTCGGCCGCCGGCGCCTTGGCCGCCCATGGCCAGGACCGCAGCCTTGGCGAGTTCGACGGCGCTGAACTTGCCCGCCGCCGCGCCATTCACCGCCACCGCGACCGAAGCCTTGCCGTCGGCAGCGCCGATCAGGGCGACGACGCCTTCCGGAACCTGCTTGCGGAACTCTTCGATGATCGGACGCAGATCCTTACCGCCAACGCCGTCCATGACGCGGGCGATGACCTGCACGCCGCCAATGTCTTCCGGACCGGCCGCCGCGCCGCCACCGCCGCCCATGGCGAGCTGGCGCTTGGCTTCGCCGAGTTCCTTGTCGAGCTTGCGGCGCTGCGCCTCCAAGGCCTCGACGCGGGCGAGGACTTCGGAGACCGGAGCCTTGAACTGATCGGCGAGCGCCTTGGCGACCCCGGCCTGTTCGGTCAGCCAGCGGCGCGCCGCCTCGCCGGTCAGGGCCTCGATGCGGCGCACGCCGGCCGCGACGCCGCTCTCTGAGACGATCTTGAACAGGGCGATGTCGCCCGTGCGGGCGACATGGGTGCCGCCGCAGAGTTCGACCGAATAGTCGCCCTGCCCGTCCAGCGACTTGCCGAGCGCCAGCACGCGAACGCTATCGCCGTACTTCTCACCGAACAGCGCCATGGCGCCGGCCTCGATCGCCTTTTCCGGCGCCATTTCCTGGGTGTTCGCCGGGAGGTTCTGACGAACCACGGCGTTCACCTCGGTCTCGATCCGGTCGATTTCCTCAGCCGTCAGCGGGCCGCCGTGGCTGAAGTCGAAGCGGATACGCTCGCCATCGACCATCTGGCCCTTCTGGGAGACGTGCGGTCCCAGCACATTGCGCAGGGCCGTGTGCATCAGGTGGGTCGCCGAGTGATTGGCGCGCGTGGTCGTGCGCAGATCGGCGTCGACCGCCAGCCGCGCCTCGGTCCCGGGCGTCAGCACGCCGGAGAGGATTTCAATCTCGTGCACGAACAGGTCGCCGGCCTGCTTTTGAGTGTCGAGCACCTTGGCCTTGCCGCCGGTCCACTCGACCTCGCCGACGTCGCCCGCCTGGCCGCCGCTTTCAGCGTAGAAGGGCGTACGATCAAACACCGCCAGAACCGTCTCGCCCTCGCGGGCCTCGGTCACTTCGGCGCCGCCGGCCACCAGGGTCAGCAGCTTGCCGGTCGCCTCGGTCAGGTCATAGCCAAGGAATTCAGTCGCGCCGAGGCGCTCGCGGATCGCGAACCATTCAGCACCCTGAGCCGACTGGCCAGAACCGGTCCAGGCTTCGCGCGCCTGGTCCTTCTGGCGCTTCATGGCGTCCTCGAAGCCCGACAGGTCGACCGAGATACCCTTGTTGCGCACCGCGTCCTGAGTCAGGTCGAGCGGGAAGCCGTAGGTGTCGTAGAGCTTGAACGCGGTTTCGCCGGGCAGCATGTCGCCCGGGTTCATGTTCGCCGTCGCCTCGTCCAGCAGCGTCATGCCGCGGCCCAGGGTACGGCGGAAGCGTTCTTCCTCCTGGCGCAGGGTCTCGACGATGACCGGCTCGGCCCGGCGCAGCTCCGGATAGGCCCCGCCCATCTCGGCCACCAGGACGGGCGCCAGGCGGTGCATCAACGGCTCTTCAGCGCCCAGCAGGTGAGCGTGGCGCATGGCCCGGCGCATGATCCGGCGCAGCACGTAGCCGCGGCCTTCATTCGAAGGTGAAACACCGTCGGCGATCAGGAAGCTGGTCGAGCGCAGGTGGTCGGCGATCACCCGGTGCGACGGGCCGTTCGACCCGCCGCCGACCAGTTCCTTCGACGCCGCGATCAGCGTGCGGAACAGGTCGATGTCGTAGTTGTCGTGGACGCCCTGCAGGACGGCGGCGATGCGCTCCAGCCCCATACCGGTGTCGATCTGCGGCTTGGGCAGGTCGCGACGGGTGCCGTCGGCGAACTGCTCGAACTGCATGAAGACCAGGTTCCAGATCTCAACGAACCGGTCGCCGTCCTCGTCCGGGCTGCCCGGAGGGCCGCCAGCGATGTGCGGTCCGTGATCATAGAAGATTTCCGAGCATGGGCCGCAGGGGCCGGTGTCCCCCATCGACCAGAAATTGTCGTTGGTCGCGATGCGGATGATCTTCTCGTCCGGCAGGCCGGCGATCTTCTTCCACAGCTCGGCTGCTTCATCGTCGGTGTGATAGACGGTGACGCAAAGCTTCTCCGCCGGGATCTTGAATTCCTTGGTCAGCAGGGTCCAGGCGTGCTCGATCGCGCCGGCCTTGAAGTAGTCGCCGAACGAGAAATTCCCCAGCATCTCGAAGAAGGTGTGGTGACGGGCGGTATAGCCGACATTGTCCAGGTCGTTGTGCTTGCCGCCGGCGCGCACGGACTTCTGCGACGACGCCGCGCGCGGCGACGGCGGGGTCTCGGCGCCCGTGAAGTAGTTCTTGAACGGCACCATGCCCGCATTGACGAACAGCAGGGTCGGGTCGTTCTGCGGAACGAGCGGAGCCGATGGAATGATCAGGTGATCATTCTTCTCGAAGTAGCCCAGGAAGGCGCTGCGGATTTCGTTGAGGCTCTGCATGGCTCGTCGGACGATCTAAAACAGGAAAACCAGATATGGGGTGGCGCTAGCCGCGCCGCCCCCGCGCGCGACCGTTTACGAATTTTGGTAGCGCCCGCAAAGGAAAAGGACGCTTGGACGGGCTGCGTCCAAGCGTCCTCACGCAGTGCGGGACAGTCGCGCGGGGGTCTAGACCCTTGAAGGCGGGCCCGGACGTCGGGTTGGGCGCGTCCGGCTTTCAAGGGCCATGGCGACGTTCCGCGACGCGATCCCTATTCGGCGTCGTTTTCTTCCTCGACGGTCGGACCGACCAGCAGTTCTTCTTCAATCACCTCACGGGCGCCGCGAACCTGCTTTTCGATCTGAGCAGCGACGTCGGGGTTATTCTTGAGGAATTCCCGAGCGTTATCACGACCTTGACCAATCCGGGTGGAGTTCCAGGAGAACCAGGAACCGGACTTTTCGACCACGCCGGCCTTGACGCCCAGATCGATGATCTCGCCCAGCTTGGAAATCCCCTCGCCGTACATGATGTCGAACTCGACCTCGCGGAACGGCGGCGCGACCTTGTTCTTCACGACCTTCACGCGGACGTTGTTGCCAACGATCTCGTCGCGGATCTTCACCGAACCGGTGCGTCGAATATCGAGACGAACCGAGGCGTAAAACTTCAGCGCGTTGCCGCCCGTGGTGGTCTCCGGGCTGCCGTACATCACGCCGATCTTCATCCGGATCTGGTTGATGAAGATGACCAGGGTGCCGGCCTTGGAGATCGAGGCGGTCAGCTTGCGCAGCGCCTGGCTCATCAGACGGGCCTGAAGACCCGGCAGGCTGTCGCCCATCTCGCCTTCGATTTCGGCGCGCGGCGTCAGCGCGGCCACCGAGTCGATGACGATCACGTCGATCGCGCCGGAACGGACCAGGGTGTCGGTGATCTCCAGGGCCTGCTCGCCGGTGTCCGGCTGCGAAACCAGCAGATCGTCCAGGTTCACGCCCAGCTTTCGGGCATATGACGGGTCGAGAGCGTGCTCGGCGTCCACGAAGGCAGCAGTGCCGCCGTTCTTCTGGACTTCAGCCACCACGTGCAGCGCGAGCGTGGTCTTGCCCGAGCTTTCCGGTCCGTAGATTTCCACGACCCGGCCCTTGGGCAGGCCGCCGATGCCGAGCGCGATATCAAGGCCGAGCGAGCCGGTCGAAACCGCCTCGACCTCGATCTTGCTCTTCGAGCCAAGCTTCATCACCGAGCCCTTACCAAAGGCCCGATCGATCTGGGCGAGCGCCGCTTCCAGCGCCCGCGCCTTGTCACCTTCTTCTCGTCCCACGAGTTTCAACGCCGACTGACTCATTGCAAGGCGCTCCTTGTTTCATGATTCCAACCCGACAGTTCGACTCTCGGAAGAGCCGCCGGCCGTCTGAACAAAGGCGTACGCAGTTTGTTCTATGTTCGCAAGATGTTCTTTTGGGACTGAAAGCATCCTGCGACCGGTTTTGACGCAGGTTAGAACGTGTAGGCGGCGGACATTCCGAAGCGGCGCGGGCGTGGGGCGAAGACTTGGGGCTGGCGGGCGGAACTGGCGAAGGTCGGCCGGTCTGCGTCGAGAATATTGTCCACGAAGGCGACGAGCGTCCAGGACTGCGCCCGCAGCGCGGCGCGGGCGTTCAGCAGCAGGAAATCGCCCAACTTGACGTTCGCCGCTGAGGCGTCGTCGTCGAAAGCGCTGTGGGACACCCCGACATAGGAGGCGTCGGCGCGCGTCAGGAACTCCAGATCGCCGCTGAGATCGTGGCGGTACTCGAGCCAGCCGCCAGCGGACACACGCGGAATGACCGGGATCCGGTCGCCGGCCGTCCCCAGACCGACCGCGCCGCTCGTCGCCTGGTCCTTGGTCAGCACGGCGTCGGTCAGAGAGAGGTTGAGGCCGCCCTTCCAGGCTGGGCTGGCCGCATAGACAGTGTCGGCCTCCAGGCCATAGACGCGCGCCTGGCCCAGATTGGTGATGAAGGCGAAGGCGCCGTTGGTGCTGTTGGCGCTGTATTGCATGTCACGCCAGTCGATGCGGTAGGCCGTGGCGTTGAACACCAGCCGGTTGTCGAGCCAGACGCTCTTGAGCCCGACCTCGTAGTTCCACAGGCTGTCGGCGTCGTAGGCGGCCAGATCCGGCGGCAGGCCCGGCACGGTGTTGATGCCGCCAGGCCGGAAGCCCTGGGCGGCCTGGGCGTAGCCCATGACCGCCGGGCTGAAACGGTGACTGCCCACGAACTTCAAGCTCCAGCCGGACTGCTGGGTCGTGGTCAGGAAGTTGGCTTCCGAGGTGTTGGAGATGACGTTGACGACCAGCGCCCTGCCCTCGGTGCGCTTGTCGTATTCAAAGCGTCGGGCGCCCAGGATCAGCGAGCTGTCGCGATCGGCGCCGAGGGTGATCTCGCCATAGGCCGCGCGCTGCCGCAGCCGGCTGTCGACGATGCGGCGTCCCGTGAAACCGGCTGACGCCAGAGGCAGGCCGGTGACGGGATCGCCCACCACCACCTGGCTGTCGATGGTGTCCTCGCGCACCTCGTGGAACAGCCCGGCGGTCCAGGCGAAGAAGCCCGGCGCTTCGGATTGCACCCGCAACTCGCCGACCCGGGCGATCAGGTTGATCGGCTGGTTCAGCAGGCCGGGCGTACGGCTGTCGACATAGGTCGAATAGCTGCCCAGCTCGGCGGGGCTGCAGCGTCCGCCCAGCGGAAGTCCAAGGTAGCGTTGGCAGCCTTCCATGCTGGTCCGCTCAGCCAGCAGCACGCCGGTATATTCGATCTGGCGGGTGCTATCCCAGCGGTAGCCGGCGGCCATGCCGGTGACCCGAACGCCCGCAACGCGCCAATTGGCGGCGCCCTCATAGAGCGTCATCTCGCTCGAGAACGGCGTGCGCATGTAGTTCTGCGAGACATGAGAAGGACCGCCCAACGCGCTGGCGCCGGTGTCCTCCTCGATCGCGTCCTGATGGGCGAGCGTCAGATTGAGCTGCAGGTTGTCGGTGGGCTGGGCGCCAACGCCCAGGCGAAAGCCCTCGGCAGAGCTGGCGTTGGTCCGCGACAGACCCAGCCGCTCATTCTGCGCGAACGGCGGATCTGCTCGACGATAGGCCGCAAGCCGCACGCCGAGCTTGTCGCTGACCAGCGGCTGATTGATGACCAGGGTCTGGGCGTCGCCCCTGACACCGTCAGTCACCGACAGCTCGGCCTCAAGCGTCGCGCCCGCCGTGGATAGATCAGGCCGGTTGAAGATCACCTTGAACGCCCCGCCCATGGCGCTGGCGCCGTAGAGCGTGCCCTGGGGACCGCGCAGCAACTCGATCTGCTGGACGTCGATGAGCAGAAGCTCGGGGAACGATCCGCCGGGATCGGCCGTCGTGCCGCTAGGGCCGGTGACCGGCACATCATCGTAATAGAGCGCCGTGGTAGCCTCGCCCGAGCCGTAGACGCCGCGAAGGCTCAGACGATTCCGGCCGGGCCCAGTGGCCGTCAGGCTCAGACCGGGCAACATCGCCACCGCGGTCTCGAAGGTCGTCGCGCCGGCCCTTCGCAGTTCGTCCCCCGAGAGCGCCCGCATCGACATCGGGGTGAGTTGCTCCAGGGTCGGTCGGCGCAGGGCTGTGACGACCACGCCCTCGACGTCGGCCACGGTCTCCCCGCCCTTGGGGGGAGACGCCCGCTCAATCAGGAAACGCCCCTGGAAGTCGCGCCACACCAGGCCAGATCCCTGCAGCAGCTCGGTCAGGGCCTCTGTCGAATCGAGGCGTCCCGTCACGCCGCGCGCGCGCAGGCCCGACACCACGCCGGGCGCGAACAAAATGTCGCGGTCGCTCTGGGCCGAGAAGGCGGTCAGGGCCCGGTCCAACGGTATGCCGGCCGGAATCACAAACAGCGGCCGTCGCTCCGCCGCGTGCGCCGGGACGCCCGCGAGAGCCGCGCAACACATGCACGTGGTCACCAACGCAAAACGCGACAAACTCAAGGGGCGCAAGGCTCCGTTCCGTCGCGATGGCCTTCCATGCCAGGCCGGTCCGACGCTAGTCCCCAGACGCCGGGAAGCTGCGCTTTGCCCCCGATCGGGTGTGAGAAGACGGCGATGGCTTCAAGCATGCCCGAAAATCCAGCACGCCCCCCTAGGCGTCGCGGCCCTTACCATACGTCATTGACCTGAGAGCGCCCATCAACAACCATGACATCAATAAGACAATCCGGGGTGTTCAGGAAATTTAGATGGCGTGGGCGGACACGACCAGGGCCGGACGCGAGCCGGAGGGCCTGGCGCATGCGTCGATCCCGTATCAGCAGGCGCTGCGTGCGTTCTTCCGCCGCCGCGCCGATGGGCACGAGATCGATGACCTGATTCAGGAGGTGCTCCTCCGACTCCACAATCGTCGCAACGGCGGCGAGGTGACGAACCTTTCCAGCTTCATTTTCCAGACCGCGACCAACGTCCTGCTGGACCGTCGCCGCCGCGACACTGTCCGCCGTCGGGGCGCGCACTGCGAACTGGAAGAAATCCACCACCCGTTAGACGAGCTTTCGCCGGACCGGATTCTTCAGGCCAAACAGGAGGCCGCCGTCGCGCTTGAAGCGCTAAACGAACTTTCCGCGCGCACTCGCGCCGCTTTCATACTCGTCCGCTTCGAAGGCATGAGTTACAAAGCCACGGCGGCGCAACTAGGAATATCTGTCAGCGCCGTCGAAAAGCACGTCACCAAGGCTCTCCGTTTCGTTTCGATTCGGCTGCAGGAATTCGATGAACGACAACCGACCCCAGCACGGCTCTTCCGGTAGTCCGGACGCCGCGTCATGGTTCGTTCGGCTGGAACGCGACCCGCAAGATGCGGAGCTGCGACAGTCCTTCGAGACTTGGTTGGCGGCGAGCCCACAAAATCGCGATGACTGGTCGAACGTAGGCGACGCCTGGACGCGCATGGACGCGATCAAGGACGACCCTGCCGTTCTCGCCGCCCGTGCAGCATTGAAGGCCGACCTCGCCGCTCAACGCCGTGGACCGCCCCTGCGCTGGGCGGCCGGCATCGCCGCGGCCGTCATGCTGGGCGGCGGTCTGCTCGCCTTCGGATCATGGCGCCAGGCCGAGGACGTCGGAGCGCCGGCCCAAGTCGTCGCTTCCGCGCCCCAAGCACTCGCGGTCTACAGCACCCCGGTCGGTGGACGGCGGACGGTGACGCTGGAAGATGGCTCGCAAGTCACGCTCAGCACCGACACCGAAGTTCGCCTGACGAACTGGGACCGCCAGCGCGCCCTGACCGTGGTCAAGGGCGAGGCGTTCTTCCAGGTCGCCAAGAACCCCGACCAACCGTTTGTCGTCACCGCGGCGGGCCGCACTGTCACCGCGCTTGGCACCGCCTTCGACGTTCGCGTCGATCCAAGCCAATGGTCGGTCAGTCTGGTGGAGGGCAAGATCCGCGTCGCCAGCGACCGCTCCACGGTCGACATGACGCCGGGCCACCACCTGTCCCAACGGGGTGACGCAGCCTGGACCGTCGAACAGCGCAATGTCACGGACCTGACGAGCTGGCGCGACGGCAGCCTCGTCTTCGAGAACCGCCCCTTGGCGTCGATCGTCGAGGAGATGAACCGCTACTCGACCCAGAAGATGCGGATCGTCGATCCGGCTCTGGCCGCGACGCCGCTCAGCGGCCGCTTCAAGACCGGCGACGTGGCCGGCTTCGTCGCGACACTTGAGGCCTTCGGTATGGCCCAGTCGCGCCAGACATCTTCTGCGACGATCGACCTCTTTCCTCACACCCCAGGGTGAGGATATCCCATCGGCCTGCGTCTTGAAGACGACGGCCGGCGCGGTACGCGCCGGTGGCCTGGAGGGACTTCCATGAAGACGATTTACAAGGCGCTGGCGACCAGCGCGCTCTGCGCTTCGGCTTGGCTTGCAGCCGGCCCCACCCTGGCGGCGCCGCTGACCGCCACCGACCGCACCCAACTGACCGGCGCGGTCGACGCCTACACGCCGAAGATGAACGACGCGGCTCTGAAGCTCTGGAACTACGCCGAGCTCGGCTACCAAGAAACCAAGAGCACCGCGGTCCTCCAGGACCAACTGAAGGCGGCTGGCTTCACCGTTAAGGCCGGCGTGGCCGGCGAGCCCACCGGCTTCGTCGCCAGCTTCAAGAACGGCAAGGGTCCGGTCATCGCGATCCTGGCCGAGTTCGACGCCCTGCCAGGCCTGAGCCAAGCCGCCGTCCCGACCAAGCAACCGATCCCCGGCCAGGACAACGGCCATGGCTGCGGCCACCACCTGTTCGGCGCCGCCTCGGTCGCCGGCGCCGTGGCGCTGAAGTCCTGGATGATCCAGAACAAGGTGCAGGGCGAAATCCGCGTCTACGGCACCCCCGCCGAAGAAGGCGGCTCAGGCAAGGTCTACATGGTCCGCGACGGCCTGTTCGACGACGTCGACGTGACCCTGCACTGGCACCCGGGCAATGCGAACTCGGCCAACCAGGGCACTTCGATGTCCAACATCAGCGGCAAGTTCCGCTTCTACGGCCAGTCGAGCCACGCCTCGGGCGCCCCGTGGGCCGGCCGCTCGGCGCTGGACGGCGTCGAGATCATGAACGTCGCCAACAACTATCTGCGCGAACACATCCCGGACCGCACGCGCATCCACTACGTCGTCACCAACGGCGGCAAGGCTCCGAACGTGGTGCCTGACTTCGCCGAGGTCTACTACTACGTCCGCAACGCCGATCCGAAGATCGTCGTCGACGTGATGGATCGCGTGAAGCTGGCGGCCAACGGCGCGGCCATGATCACCGGCACCAAGGTCGAGTTCGAACAGACCGGCGGCGTCTACAACCTGCTGCCGAACGACGTGCTGGGTAAGGTGATGTACGACTCGCTGACCCAGGTCGGCGGCATCACCTGGACGCCGGAAGAAACCAAGTTCGCCCAGGAACTGGCCAAGTCCCTGCCGAACGGCGGCGGCGACCTGTCCTCGGTCGGCAAGATCCAGCCCTACAAGAACGCCGACACCTCCGGCGACGCCGGCGGCGGTTCCACCGACGTAGCCGACATCAGCTGGGTCACCCCGACGGTCGGCCTCTCGACCGCGACCTTCGTTCCCGGCTCGGCGGGCCATAGCTGGCAGAACGTGGCGGCCGGCGGCATGAGCATCGGCCTGAAGGGCGCTGGCGTCGCGGCCAAGACCCTGTCGATCACCGGCGCCGAACTGTTCTCCAACCCGGAGCTGATCACCCAGGCAAAGGCCGAGCTGAAGGAGCGCCAAGGCGCGGACTTCAAGTACAAGGCGATGGTCGGCGACCGTAAGCCGCCGCTCGACTACCGCAAGGCGGGCGGCTCGGAGTAAGGCGCCAATCGCGGCGGAACCTGGCCCTTCGCAGGCTGGGTTCCGCGCAGCCGGTCCGGGGGTTTTCGAGCCCCCGGTATCGGACTTCTTCCTTCAACCTACAGTGTGGAAAGACCCCTCGCCTGCGTCTTGCTATCGAGACGAGCCCGCTGGAGGGCTCGCCCAGTAAGTAGAGAGGACGGGGGATAATGATGACGCGGAAACACGCCATGACAGGCGCCGCCATGGCGTTGGTCATGATCATGGGGGGCGGCGCGAACGCCGCAGCCATCACGCCGCCGAGCGAGGCCTTCGCCCAGAACCCCGGCAGCGACTACTTCCTGGCCGACTACACCGCCTATGAGGCGTATCTGAAGACCCTGGCTGGCCAGTCCGACCGCATGAAGCTGGTCGATATCGGCAAGTCCGAAGAAGGCCGTACCCAGTGGGTGGCCATCGTCTCCTCCCCCGCCAACCTCGCCAAGCTCGACCACTACAAGTCGATCGCCAAGCGCCTGGCCAAGGCCGAGGGCCTGTCCAAGGAAGAAGCCGCCAAACTAGCCGCCGAGGGCAAGGCGATCGTCTGGATCGACGCTGGCATGCACGCCACCGAGACGGTGACCTCGCAAGGCCAGATCCAGGTTCTCTACCGCCTGCTGAGCCAGAACGATCCGGAGACCCTGCGTCACCTGGACGACGTGATCATCCTCTATGGCCACGACAATCCGGACGGCATGGAGCTGGTCTCGGACTGGTATATGCGCGACGCCGACGTGAAGAAGCGCGACGTCAACACGATCCCGCGCCTCTATCAAAAGTATGTCGGCCACGACAACAACCGCGACAGCTTCATGTCGCACATGTCCGAAACCACCAACGTGAACAAGATGCTGTTCCGCGAGTGGTATCCGCAGATCATCTACAACCAGCACCAGCCCGCCCCGGCCGGCATGGTGGTGTTCGTGCCGCCGTTCCGCGACCCCTTCAACTTCAACTACGACCCGCTGGTCATGACGACCCTGCAGGAAGTCGGCATGGCCATGCACAGCCGTCTGGTCGCCGAGGACAAGCCGGGTTCGGGCGCGCGTAGCGCCGCCCCCTACTCCACTTGGCACAACGGGATGGAACGCTCGGTCGCCTACTTCCACAACGCCGTGGGCCTGCTGACCGAGATCACCGGCAACCCGACGCCGATGCCGCTGGCCCTCGTGCCGGACGTGCAACTGGCGAGCAACGACCGGCCGATGCCGGCGCCGCCGCAGACCTGGCATCTCAGCCAGACGGTCGAGTACCAGTGGAGCCTGAACCGCGCGGTCATCGACTACGCCGCCCGTAACCGCGAGCGCCTGCTGTTCAACATCTACAAGATGGGCGCGAACAGCATCGAGAAGGGTCAGGAAGATTCCTGGACCATCACTCCGACCAAGATCGATGCCCTGAAGGAAGCGGCCAAGACCGCCAAGGCGCCGTTCGAGGATCCGGTGCTGGCCGCCATGATCGGTCGCGGCGCGGTCGATCCGGGCCTCTACAAGAGCGTCCTGCAATCGGCCGAGACCCGCGATCCGCGTGGATACGTGATCCCTGCCGACCAGGCTGACATGCCAACGGTGGTGACCTTCCTCAACGCGCTGATCAAGACCGGCGTGGACGTGGACAAGGCGACCAAGCCGTTCAAGGCTGGCGGCAAGACCTATCCGGCCGGATCCTATGTGGTGAAGACCGCCCAGGCCTATCGCCCGCACGTGCTCGACATGTTCGAGCCGCAGGACCACCCGCATGATCTCGAGTATCCGGGCGGCCCGCCGAAATCGCCCTACGACATCACCGGCTACACCCTGGCCTATCAGATGGGGATCAAGTTCGACCGTATCCTCGACGGCTTCGAGGCTCCGACCGAGCGCGTTCCGGACCTGATCTCGGTAGCCCCGGGCTCGGTGAAGGGGTCGGGCAAGGCCGGCTGGCTGATCAGCCACGAGACGAACAAGAGCTTCACCCTGACCAACCGTCTGCTGAAGGCCGGCGCGCCGGTCTATTGGCTGAAGGAAGGCTCCAAGGCCGGCAAGCAAGCCTTCGGTCCGGGCGCCATCTGGGTTCCGGCCTCGGCCGAAGCCCAGTCCATCGTCACCGCCAGCGTCAAGAACCTGGGCATCGACGCCTACGCAGTCGGAGCCAAGCCGGCCGGCGAGGCCTTGCCGCTGAAGCCGGTCCGCATCGGCCTGGTCGATGTCTATGGCGGCTCGATGCCTTCGGGCTGGAACCGCTGGCTGTTCGAACAGTTCGAAGCGCCCTTCGAGGTGGTCTATCCGCAACGCCTGGACGCCGGGAACCTGGCCAAGGACTTCGACGTCCTGGTGTTCGCCGACGGCACCTTCCCCGCGCCGCAGGGCGGCCCGTTCCGCGCCGGACGCAGCTTCCCGCAGCCCAAGGCCGAGGACATCCCCGCCGAGTTCCGTCCGTGGCTGGGCAACGTCACCGACGCCAAGACCCTGCCGCAGTTGGCGGCCTTCGCCAACGAAGGCGGCACCCTGATCGCAGTGGGCTCGTCGGCTCGGCTCGCGCCGGCCCTCGGCGCTCCTGTCGAGGTGGCTGTGGCCAAGAAGGACGGCGACAAGCTGACCGCGCTGACCACCAAGGAATTCTACATTCCGGGCTCGGTGCTGCGCGCCAAGGTCGATAACCGCCAGCCGCTGGCCTACGGCATGCCGCAGGACGTGGACGTGTTCTTCGACCGCAGCCCGACCTTCAATCTGAAGGCCTCGGCGCCGGGCGTGGCCAAGGTGTCCTGGTTCGACACCGAGACCCCGCTGCGCAGCGGCTGGGCCGTCGGCCAGGAGAAGCTGAAGGGCTCGACCGCCGTGCTCGATATCGACATGGGCAAGGGCAAGCTGTTCGTGATGGGCCCGGAAGTGACCCAGCGCGCCCAGTCTTACGGGACCTTCAAGTTCCTGTTCAACGGCCTGCTCTACGGACCGGCGGTCGCCGCTCAGCGGTAACCACGGCTAGAACGACGAAGGGCTCCTGGACCAAGTCCCGGAGCCCTTTTTCGTGCCTGATCGCCCGGCCCCCGAAGAAGGCGCCCAAAGAAGAAGGGCGCCGGTCTTGCGACCGACGCCCTTCACCGCAAGGACAACGCGGATCTTCCGGAGCTCCCCGGCCGATGGGCCAGGGAGCGCCTTGCTTGGCCTAGAAGCGCTTACGCACGCCCAGATAGTAGGAGCGGCCCATCACGTCGTAGTTCTGGGCGTCGTAGGTGCCTTCGATGTCGCCGGTCTGCGGCGGCGGGTTGTCGAAGAGGTTGTTCACGCCAAAGCGCAGGTCGGTTTCCCAAGGCAGCTTCACGCGGCCGTTGAGGTCGAAGGCGTGGTAGGCCTTCACACCGCGCGTGGTGCTGGTGGCGGTCACGACGCGAGCGGAATTCTCCATCTCGCTGATGTAGCGCCAGCGCAGACCGACGCTCGCCGGGCCGTTGGTGTAGGTCAGATTGGTGACCGACTTCCACTCCGGGTGAGCCTGACCAGCGCTGGTTTCAACCGCGGTGCCCCAGGTGCCGACATAGTCGTAGGTGGCGGCGCCCGGCAGGTTCTGGACCTTGAAGCTTTCCAGCCAGCCGACCGCGACGTTCACGGCCAGCGAACCGGCGTTTTCGCCCAGACCGGCGTCCATCAGGTCAACGGTCCAGTCGAACTGGACGTCGATCCCGCTGGTTTCGAACTGACCCAGGTTCAGCAGGGGCTGGACCGGGTTCAACGGCACGCCGCTGGCCGGGTTACGGGTCAGAAGCTGGCAGTAGTAGTTGTTCGGGTCGTAGGTCGGGTTGGAGCCACCGGCGTTGAAGCAGAACTGGAAGGCGTTCTTGATCGGCAGTTGGCCGACGGCGTCCTTCACCTTGATGCTGTACCAGTCGATCGAGGCCGACATCCGGCTGAACAGCGGCGACTCGAACGGCGACTGGATGACGGCGCCGAACGAGAAGGTGTCGGCGGTTTCTTCCTGCAGGTCCGGGTTGCCGCCGGTCAGGGCGAACACCTGGGCGGTGCCGAGCTGGTAGCTGTCGATGATGTTCGCCGGCACACCCTGCGCGAGGCAGAGCGCGGTGACTTGAGCGCCGCTCGCGCCCCGACGGAACGACGAGCGGACATCGCAGGGATCGCCATCGGTGTTGGTCGGGCCAGCGGTGCCGACCGTGACGCTGCCCGTGGAAATCGGAGCGAACAGTTCGCCGACGCTTGGGGCGCGGACGGCACGGTTGTAGCCGCCGCGCAGGCGCAGATTGTCCACGACCTTCCAGTCGAAGTCAGCCTTGTAGGTGCTGATGGCGCCGACCGAGCTGTAGTCGGAGAACCGGTAGCCGAGGTTGGTGCTGAACTCCTGGATGAACGGCAGGTCCTTCAGGATCGGAACCAGGACTTCGCCGAACAGCTCGTAGGTGTCCACCGCGCCGCCAGCATTGCGCAGCACGCTATAGCCCAGCACGTCGCTGGTGCCGTCGGGCTGGTTCAGCTGGGTGTCGGGGGTGAAGGTGTACTCGTTGCTGCGGTAGTCGGCGCCGATGGCGAAGCGGACTTCACCGGCCGGCAGTTCGAAGGCGCCGCCTTGGACGCTGGCTTCAACCGTGCGCTGTTCCAGGGTGTTCTGGTTCAGGGTGCGACGGCTGATATAGCGGATGCAGTCGCCCGACGGGGTCAGGTTGCCGAACGGGTTGAAGCCGCCCGCGCAATATTCCGTGCCGCCCGTGGGGCTGTTCAGCAGACGCGCGACGGCGGAGGCGCTGGCGCCGCCGAATTGCTCGTTGTCGAACTTGGCGCGGCTGAACGAGGCGTAGCCGTCCCAGGTCCAGTCCTTGAAGCCGACGTCGCCCGAGAGGCCCGAGGTCAGCTGATAGACGGTGTAGCTGTACTTCTGGATCCGCGGACCCAGGATGTCGAACGCCTTGTAGAATGTGAAGCCGGCGTTCGGGTTCGGGCGCGAGGCCAGGATGTTGCGGAAATCGGTCGAGATGTAGGGGTTCGAAACCGGCACCGTCAGGCCATAGACGTTCGAGGCCAGGGTCGGATTGCTGATGCCCGTCGACTCATAGTCGGTGAACGAGAACTGCGTGAACATGCGCAGGTTGTCGCTCAGCTCGTAGTCGATCTTGCCGAACACCGAGTAGCGGTCGAGGTCCGACTGCATCGAGGCGCCGTTGTAGCCGAAGTTGACCTGCTGCTGGGTGCCCGAGGCGTTCGAGTTGACGATATAGGCCTGGTCGGTTTCCGGATCGCGGAAGTTCAGGACCGGGACGCCAGCCGTCGAGAACAGCGTCTGGTCGGTGTTGAAGCCGATTTGGCCGGTGTAGCGGCCCGCCGCGTTGCCGCTCAGGGCGCGCGTGCCGTACTGGCCCACGAACACGTTATTGACCGAAGCCAGTGTCGGCAGGTTGGCGCCGAACAGGACCGTGCCCTGCGGGATGGTGCTGAGGCCAGGGGTCGAGGTGCGGAAGACGTAGTAGTCGCGGGCGCTCTGCAGAGCGATGTCGCGGTTGGTGTAGTCGACCGAAATGACGGCGCTGCCCTTGCCCTCGTCGAAGCGGGCGCCGGCGGTCATGGCGATCTTGAAGGATTCCCCGTCGCCCTTTTCCGTGATGCCGTACTGGCTGTCGAGGACGATGCCTTCGAAGTTGCGCTTCAGGCGGAAGTTCACGACGCCGGCCGTGGCGTCAGAGCCGTAGGCCGTCGAGGCGCCGCCGGTGATGACTTCGACGTTGTCGATCAGGGCTTCAGGAATGGTGTTGAGGTCGACCGAGCCGTCCGGGTTGGAGGGCTGCAGGCGACGGCCGTCCAGCAGGATCAGGGTGCGCTTGGCGCCCAGACCGCGGAGCGAGGCGTACGACTGGCCGCCGTTCAGGCCGGTCGAGGTCGAGCCGGTGTTGCCCTGGCCGAACGAACCCGAGAACTGCGGCATCTGCGACAGCGACTTCTCGACCGTCACCTGCCCGGTGTTTTCGATGGCAGCCTGGCCGACCGAGACGATGGGGCTGTTGGCGACATAGTCAGGCCGGGCGATGCGCGAACCGGTGACGACGACTTCTTCAACAGCGACCTCGGCCTCGGTCGTCTGCGCCTGCGCCGCGCCTGCGAGCAACGCGCCAATGGCGCAGCTACCCGCCATAAGCCACTTCAACGAACTGGAATTCATCCGACCGCCCTTGGTAATTTTTACGACACGCCCCTCGCGCGTCCGGTTCCAAGACGCAGGCGTTTCCAAGAGCCACATGTCCGATCTGCAATTCTTCGCAGATGCGGCGCCGATGTGAGCAGGTGCGGCATCGCCGGGCGTTTGAGATGACGCCGATCAGGGCCAGGGCCGAAGCTTAACCTCAAGAATTCCTAGAAATATAGAGATCCGTCAGAACAACCTTCACCACCAGAGCGCGATTGGTCTCACATATTTGGTCGAACGTTCATCCTATGGACGAACTTTTGCTCCAATTTGAGGCGAGCGTTGCTCCGTTCTCGCACACATTTGCCTAAATCAAGCTCGGCCACATTCAAGTTCAAACTCAAGTCTAAGTTTCGAGAACGCCAAATCCCGCAAAGAACCCACAATAGCGCCAACTAATACTCAATGGCGCTGCTTCGCCCCGCTTCAACGCATGTGAGGGAAACGCGAAATGACCAGAGATCTATTCGTCGCCTCCTGGAACAAGGGCGCGCCTGACGCCTGGGTGGTCCGCCTGGGGCTGACCTCCCTGGACTACCAAACGGCCTTCGACGACTTCATGGCGAAAGGCTATCGCCTTCGATCCCTCAGTGGCTACGAGTCCGGAGGCCAGGATCGATACGCCGCGATCTGGGACAAACGCCCAGGCGGCGCCTGGACGTCTCGCCACGACCTCTCGTCGGCTGAGTATCAGCAAGCTTTCCAAGACTTCACTCGCGCCGGATACCGTCCCCGTTTCGTCAGCGGCTACACGGTGCGTGGCCAGGACCGCTATGCGGCCTTCTGGGAGAAGGCCGACGGGCCGCCCTGGTCGGCGTGCCACGGACTGAGCGCCAAGAGCTACCAACGAGCGTTCGATGAGTTCGTGGAGCGCGGCTATCGGCCCACCTGGATCAGCATCTATGCGGTCGGCGGCCAGGACCGCTACGCCGCGATCTGGGAGAAGAGCGAGGGGCCGGGCTGGGTCGCGCATCACCACCAAAGCGAGCCCGACTTCCGCGAGGCCTGCAAGGACCTGGCCGCGCAAGGCTATGATCTGGTTTGCGCTGGCGCCGCGGCCGTGGGCGGACAGGATGTCTATGCTGGCCTTTGGGAAAAGCACGCCGCCGACTCGGTGGTGATCCACGGCATGACCGCGCCGACCTATCAGCTCAAGTTCGAGCAGCTGGCCGCGCAGGGCTATCAGCCGCAGTTCCTGAGCGGCTGGGCCGGCGAAGAGCCGGTGGACGCGCGTCCGGCCACCCGTCAGTAGGAATTATCGGGGTGCGGCCCGCCGCCGGGGTCCGCACCCCGCTCTATCGACCTTGGTGAGAAAAACGACGCGATAGTGAGGCACGGCTTCGCTGCTGCGTCTTGTGGATGAGTGGGGCGCTCACGTCGCGCCTGCCGCCTCTCCCTCGCCGAGTATCGCCATGAACCGCCGCTTCGCACTGCTGATCGTCCTGTCCATGGTGCTCGGGGTGGGCGTGGGCTGGGCGTGCAACCAGTTCCTCGATCCCGGCCAGGCCACGCAGGCGGCGGACGGCCTGTCGATCATCACCGACGTCTTCCTGCGACTGATCAAGATGATCATCGCCCCGCTGGTGTTCACGACCCTGGTCGCCGGCATCGCCCACATGGAAGACGCCGCCGCCGTCGGCCGGATCGGCGCCAAGACCATGGGCTGGTTCATCTGCGCCTCGATCGTCTCGCTGCTGATCGGCCTGATGATGGTGCATCTGCTTCAGCCGGGGGCTGGGCTGCACATGCAGACCGCCGCGGCCGCCGCCGCGCCGGGCGTGGCCAGCACCGACGCTTTCACCCTGAAGGGCTTCATCACCCACCTGGTGCCGACCTCGATTGTCGACGCCATGGCCAAGAACGAGATCCTGCAGATCGTCGTCTTCTCGCTGTTCGTCGGCACCGCCGTGGCGGCGCTCGACAACAAGGCCCCCGCCATCCTGCTGCTGGTCGAGCAAGGCGCTCAGATCATGCTCAAGGTCACTGAATTCGTGATGAAATTGGCCCCCCTTGCCATATTCGCCGCGCTTGCCTCGACCATTGCGACCCAGGGCATGTCGATGCTGGCGGTCTATGGGAAGTTCGTGCTGGGCTTCTACGCCACCATGGGTCTGCTGTGGCTGGTGCTGTTCGCCGCCGCCTTCGTGGTGCTCGGCAAGCGCGCAGTGCCGCTGTTCGGGGTGATCCGCACGCCGGCCCTGCTGGCCTTCTCGACCGCCAGTTCCGAGGCCGCCTATCCTCGCATCCTCGACGCCCTGCCGAAGGTCGGGGTTCGTCGCCGCATCGTCTCGTTCGTGCTGCCGCTGGGATACTCGTTCAATCTCGACGGCTCGATGCTCTATTGCACCTTCGCCACCATCTTCATCACCCAGGCGCACGGCGTGCATCTGACCGTCCAGCAGCAGATCTTCATGCTGTTGCTGCTGATGGTGACGTCCAAGGGCATCGCCGGGGTGCCGCGCGCCTCGCTGGTGGTGATCATGGCGACCCTCACCTATTTCGGCCTGCCAGAGGCTTGGATCGCGCTGGTGCTGGGCGTCGACCATCTGCTGGACATGGGCCGCTCGGCCACCAACGTCGTCGGCAACTCTGTCGCCGCAGCCGTGGTCGCCAAGTGGGAAGGCGAACTGGACGACATCGAGGACCAGGACTCCAACCCGAGCGGCGAGCCCGCCAAACTGCCCGCCTAGCGGGCGGAGGCCGGCGCTTTCCAGGCGCAAGTCCCCAGCGTCGCGCCGGCCTTCAGCAACCGTTCGGCCTGCACCTTCGGGACGGCGCGCGAGCGGCCCCCCGCGCAGACAGCGGTGAGGGCCGAATGCCCCGCGACGTCGAGCAACAGCTGGTCCCAATGGCGGTACTGCACGTCGTGCCCCTCGCCCGGATAGACGCGCATCTCCCCCAGATTCGAGAAGTGGTCGCGCCAGTACTGAGCGCTGGCCATGGTCACCAGAGGATCGGCCGTGCCCTGGTAGATGAAGGCCGGAGCCTTCACCGCCGAAATATCGGCCACAGGTCCGCAATAGCGCAGGATCTCGGCGACCTCGGGGGCCGGATCGCCCATTTGGCCACGCACGAAGAAGGCCCGCGCACCCTCCTCATAGGCCCGGTCGGCGAAGCCCGGAATTTGATGCGTCGGACTTTCCTTGCCGAAGCCCCACCAGGTCCGGGGGTTCTGCACCTGGGATTTCATGATCCCGGTCAGTTGCTCGGTCCCAAGCTTGCACAGCATGTCGCCGGCCGGCCGCTGGGTCGCGGCGGCCAACATGTGAACTGAGATCAACCGTTCCGGCATGGCGGCGGCGATCTGCGCCATGTACGGCCCGCCGCCTGAGATGGCGACGCCGGCGAAACGCTCGACGCCCAGATGGTCCAGCACGGCGCGCACCTCGGCGACATAGTCGCCATAGCCCCATCCTGGCGTCATCGGCGTGTCGCCAAAGCCGTTCCGCTCAACGGTGATGAAGCGCAGCTTCAACTGCTGGCGCATCGACTTCATGAACTCGGTCATGCCAAAGGCGCGCGCGCTGGTGCCCGTGCCGCCGATGAACAGCACCGGCCGGAAGCCCGCCTCGCCGGTGTCGACAAAGTGGACGGTCCGCCCCTCGGCGGTGGTCAGCGATTGGACCGCTGGACCAAGGTCATCAAAGGCGCTCGGCAGATCCGCGACCTTGGACACGGTCGGCGGCTCGGCATGGGCGGCGCCCGCCAGCAAGGCCGCGGCGAGGGCCAGAGTTAGAATCTTCAACGACGTTTCTCCCCGATCTTGCCGGTCAGTTGACCGAGTTCGACAGGGTTTTCCAGGGGAGATCAGGGCGCCGCTACGGCATGATCCGCATTCGCCGCAGCACCCAATAGGCGCCAGCCACCACCGCCAGGCACAGGACGCAAGCGGCGACAAATCCCCCGGCCGAACCGGCGAACGGGATGCCAGAGAGGTTCATGCCGAACGCGCCGACGATCAGTGTCGGCGGGATCAACAGGCTCGACATCACGGTCAAGGCTCGCATGCTGCGATTGGTAGCGCTGGTGATCTGGGTGTCCAGTTCCTCGTGCAGCAGACGCGCGCGCTCCTGCAGGCTGGCGGCCTCGCGGTCGAGGTCCTCGGCCTCCTGAGCCAGCCGCGACAAATGCTGCGGCAGCAGCGCCACCTGGTGGTCCTCGCGCGGAACACAGGCGCGATGCAGGGCGCTGCGCAGGCCCAGATACTCCCGGTGATCGCGCGAGAGCCCGCGACGCGTGGGACCGAGTTTCAGGTTGTCGACCTCGCCATGGTCGCCCAGCATTCGGTCCTCGACCCGGTCGAGCGCCTCGGCGGCATCGTGAAGGCGCTGTTCGGAGACATCCACGTAGCGCTCGATGAACCGCACAATGGCTTCGGCCGGGCTGGCGATCAGAGCGCCGCCCTCGGCCTCGCGCCGCACCTCGTCCACCACTCGCAGGGCCTGACGGCGCGCCGTCACCAGCCTGGCGCCGTCAAAGGCGAACAGCAGCCGCCCGGAGCCGACTGGCCGCCCGTCCAGGTCTCGCTCCAGATCAGGCAGCACGCCGAAGGCCCAGTGGCCGCTGAACTGGATCTGCACCCGCTGTTCGGTTCGCAGGATCAGGGCGCGAGCCGCCGCCGGTAACTCATCCAGCCCCTCAAGGTAGAGCCGCGAGCGCTGGTCGCTCAGCGGGAAGTGGACCCAAGTCCATGCCTCTGGGCTTTCGGAGGCCGCCTCAAAAGCCTGGTCGGTCAGGGGATGCGCCACGCCATTATGGAAGACGTAGGCCCATAGAAACGCGCTGGCTTGCCCCATGGTCGATCCGGCTCCCAGGCCCTGCTGGGACCGGTGATGCGACCTTTAGATGACAAGGCGATGACGCCGGCTGGCTAGCTGCTCATGCCGCGCAGGAAGGCGACGGTTTCGACCGCCGCATAGACCATCACCCCGATCACGATCATGTCGAACGCGCGTCGCGCCCAAAGCAAGATGACGCTGCGCCGAGGAGGCGCGACGGCAGTCTGTGCGAACGTGAACCGCATCTTGTCCTCCGCTGGGACGATCTGACCTCTGTTGGGGCGTCACCCGCAAAAGCCAAGCCAGTCGTCAGCGGAGATGCGTCAGGCGGCGAGCATCGACCAGCACCACAGCACGGCGCCCGCCAGGAGCAGGGTCCATATGAAGACACGAACGGCCACCCACCCGTTGATGGGCGGCTTCCGCGGCGCGGGGTCCCTGATCTGAATAGAGAAGCGCGACATACGCCCACGATAACGGTGTTCCATCAAATATACGTAAACGGGCTTGGTTAGTTTCCCCGCGGTCGGCCGCCGAGGCCGAACTTGGCTTGGCGGGCGATCGACACCCGACCGTTGCAGCGTTCGGAAATATACCATAGGGGGGTATCCTATGGCTCACCTATCCTCCCAAAACGACGCGCTGCTGAAACGCTTGCGTCGCATCGCAGGCCAGGTGGAGGCTATCGAGCGCTCCATCGCCGGCCACGCCGATTGCGCATCGACACTTCATCTGGTCGCCGCCACGCGGGGCGCGATCAATGGGCTGCTTGACGAGGTGGTCGAAACCCATCTGCGCGAGCACGTCGCCAAACCCGGCCTTGATGACGCCGCGCGCGCCCAGGCGGCCGAGGAAGTCATCGAAGCCATTCGTCGCTATTCGAAGTGAGACAGTCCATGAGCTCGCATGACGACTTGGCCGCGCTTTCCCACGAACATGTTTTCCTGGGCGCGGCGCATGACGCAAACGCCCGGCGGACGCTGTGGGTCGTGGGCCTGACCGCGCTGATGATGGTCGGCGAGATCATCGCCGGCTACTGGACCGGCTCGATGGCGCTCCTGGCAGACGGCTTCCACATGGCGACACACGCGGGAGCCCTGAGCGTGGCCGCCATCGCCTATGCCTATGCGCGCAAACACGCCCAGAGCACGAGGTTCAGCTTCGGGACCGGCAAGGTCGGAGATCTCGCCGGCTTCGCCTCGGCCCTGGCCCTTGGCCTCGTGGCGCTGGGCATTGGCGTCGAGTCCGTGAAGCGCCTGCTGGAGCCGACCAACGTCGCCTTTGGCGAGGCGACGATCGTTGCCGTCGTCGGCCTTGGCGTGAACATCATCAGCGCCGTGCTGCTGGGCGCTGGCCATCATCACCACGGACATGGTCACGATCACCACCACGATCACGCTCATGGCGCCCATCATAGCGGCGACAACAATCTGCGGTCGGCCTACATGCACGTCCTCGCCGACGCCCTGACCTCGATCCTGGCGATCGCCGCCTTGGTCGCCGGCCGCCTTCTGGGTTGGGTCTGGCTGGACCCTGTGATGGGCATGGTCGGCGCGGTGGTCATCGGCCGATGGTCCTGGACCCTGATGCGCGACACCGCCGCCGTGCTGCTCGACACCACCGACGAGCACGTCGCAGAGGAGATCCGCGAGCTTGTCGAGGGACCAGGCGATAGCCGCATATGCGACCTTCACGTCTGGCGGGTCGGCCCCGAAGCCCACGCGGCGATCGTCAGCGTCGTGGGCGGTCTGGATGCGCAGGAAGTCCGACGCCGGCTGCGGCCGGTCCATGAGCTCCGCCATCTGACGGTGGAGGTGGCCTAAGGCCGGCGCTCGCGCCGCATCGTCAGATAGCCGTACGTCTTTCCTTTGGCGCGCGGAGCCGGCGCGATATATCGGGCCAGACCGATAGCCCCGGAGATCACATGCACACCGGTTCCTGCCATTGCCGCGCCGTCCGTTTCGAGATCGAGGGCGACCTCGCACCGATCCAGGTGTGCCATTGCGGCGATTGCCGAAAAGCGCAGGGCGGGCCGTTCGGCACGAATATCCCGGTGGAGACCAGCAAGTTCCACCTGCTGTCAGGCGCCGACGAAATGAAGATCTATGACTCCACGCCGGACAAGGAGCGGGTGTTTTGCGGTCGCTGCGGCGGCCCGCTGTTCAGCCGCCTGAAGAGCAAGCCGGAGGTGATGCGCGTCCGCGCCGGCACGCTGGACGGCGTGGTCGAAAGCGAGATCGGCTTCCACTTCTACACGGCGTCAAAAGCCAACTGGTGGCCGATCACCGACGACAAGCCGCAATATCCGGACGCCAGGCCGCTCTAGTCGCTCAATCGGCGATGCGGACCACGGTGATCTCCAGCGGCGCGTCGGGATAGGTCCCGAGCGCCACGGGGCCGACCAGTTCGCAGAAGCGTTCAGGATAGACCCGGTCCGCAGTGGCGGCCAATTCGTCCAGGGTCCACCAGCGAATGTCGTCGATCAGGTCGGTTTCATAGTCCGCCCACCCGTCCCGCGACGGCTCACCGCCGGCGCAGCGGGCGACGAGGTAGCTTTCCTTGAAAAGCACCCGCTCGCCTGAGACCAGCACCCCCTCGCCTTCCCGCGTCCAGACGACCGGCCCGAGCTCGACTTCGTTGAAGCCGGTCTCCTCGACGATCTCGCGGATCGCAGCCTGCGCCAGGCTCTCGCCGTCTTCGACACCTCCTCCGACGGTGAACCATGCCGCGCTGGTCGGCGGGCGGTTGGGCAACCGGCCCTTCATCAGCAAGATCCGGCCTTGGGGGTCGAACAGCAGAACACGGGCGGTCAGACGTTCACGCAAAGGGAAACTCCGGAAAATTTCGCCGAATCTAGCCTGTCGAAACGCTTCAGCGAACCTCAGTCTCAATCTGAAGTTAATTGAGGGACGACAAGGTGTTGAGCTTAACGACATGGAGACCCCAGTTGTCGCTCGGCCCTCAACGTCTGCTCGGCTTCGCCTTTGCGAGCGCTGACCTGCTCCTGGAAATCACGCAGGATGGCCAGATCAGCTTCGCCATCGGGGCGAGCGAAGCGCTGTCCGGCTCGGCCGAGACCGCTCTGGTGGGCCGCGCCTGGCGCGATTTCATCGACCCTCGGGACCAGATGATGCTGGCGGCCCTGCTGGGCGGCCTGAAGGACGGAGGCCGTGGCGGGCCGCTGGTCGTCAGCCTGGCTGGCGCGGCAGACGGGATCGAGCGGGCCGCCTCGATGACCGCCTTCCGCATGCCGGGCAATGGTGGGGCGACATCCTGCGCTTTGAGCCGCTCGGCGGCGAAGACAACCCATGGCCTGCAGGACAAGGCCGGCTTCGAAACCACCGCCGCCGCGCTGATCGAAACCGCAAAGGCGACGGGGCTTGAGCTCGAACTCGCCTTGATCGAATTCGGAGGCCTGGCCGCCCTGCGCAAGGTGCTCGGCGAGGAAGGGTCCAGGGCGCTTGAAGAGCGACTTTCCGGCGCGATCCGCTCCCAGTCGCATGGAGGCGCCGCCGCGGCCGACCTCGGCTCGGACCGGTACGCTCTGGTGCGGCAGAAGGGCGAGGCGGTCGAAGCCCTCGTCCAGCGATTGATCGCGCTTGTCTCCAGCGATCCCAGCGACAACCTCACGGCGACCGGCCGGACCATGGCTCTGAACGCTGATGTTCAGCCGGCCCAGGTCTTGCGGGCCCTACGCTTCTCGCTCGACAACTTCATCAAGGAAGGGATGGCGAGCGAGGCCTCGCTGACCCTGAACGAGGCGGTGAACCGCTCGGTGCAGCGCACGCTGATCGATGTCGGCGTCCTCGGCCAAGCCGTGAACGAGAAGCGCTTCCAGCTGGTCTTCCAACCCGTGGTCGATCTGAAGGCGGGTTCGGCCCTGCACCACCGCGAAGTGCTGGTGCGCTTTGGCGATAACGCCAGCCCCTATCCGATGATCCGCATGGCCGAGGAGCTCGACATGATCGAGCCGCTGGACATTGCGGTGCTCGGGGAGACGGTGGCGCTGCTGGCCGCCTCGCCGAAACTGCGACTTGCCGCCAATGTCTCTGGTCGAACGATCGTCAGCCCCAATTTTGTGAACGCCGTCCAGGCGATGCTGGTCAAGACGCCGTTGGCGCCGGGCCAATTGCTGCTGGAGATCACCGAGAGCGCGGCGATCGACGACCTGGCCCTGGCGGATCGTCACCTGCAGGCGCTGCGCGCCGCCGGCTGCATCATCTGCCTGGACGATTTCGGAGCAGGCGCCGCGTCGCTGGCCTACCTCCAGCAACTGACCCTGGACATCGTGAAGATCGACGGCCGCTTCATCCGCGAGCTGCAGCATGGCGGGCGCGAAAGCACCTTCATCCGCCATCTGGTCCACATGTGCACCGAACTGGGTGTGAAGACGCTCGCCGAAATGGTCGAGAACGTCCAGGCCGAGGACGCCGTTCGCCGCGCTGGCGTCGATTACGCCCAGGGCTGGCTCTACGGCGCGCCGGGCGACCTGCCGACGAGTGCCGAACCGGCCCCGGCGCTGGCCCCGGTGTCGGCCGCGGCCCGCCGACGCGGCACGGTCGACACCTGGGGCTGACGGCGCCTTAGACGCGCGCGACGTACTGATCGACAACGGACTCCAGCACCGTCAGGGGCATGGCCCCCGACAGCAGGGCCGCGTCGTGGAATTGGCGGATGTCGAACTTCGGCCCCATCGCCGCCTTGGCCTTTGCCCGCAGGCGCAGCCACTCCAGCTTTCCGACCATGTAGCTGCACGCCTGGCCGGGCCAGACGCAGTAGCGCTCAATCTCGGTGGTGGCGGCCGACTTCGGCGAACCGTCGATCGAGCTCATCGTCTCGATGGCCTTTTCGCGGCTCCAGCGCTTGGCGTGGATGCCGGTGTCGACCACCAGCCGCGCTGAGCGGAACAGCGAGGACTGGATGTAGCCGATCTCCCCCAGCGGATCGCCGTCATAGACGCCCATCTCTCTGGCCAACTCCTCGGAATAGAGCGCCCAGCCCTCGCCATAGGCCGAGAGGAAGGTCGCGCGCCGGATCATCGGAAGGTCGGCTTCCTGTTGCAGGGACAGCTGGAGGTGATGGCCCGGGACGCCCTCGTGATAGGTCAGGGTCGGCAGCGTCCACTTCGGATATTCAGCGGTGTCACGCAGGTTGATCCAGTAGATCCCTGGTCGCGAGCCATCCAGGGAGGGCTGGTTGTAGTAGCCGCCCGGCGCGCCGGCCTCGATGAACTTCGGCACCCGCTTGATCTCCAGCGGCGCCTTGGGAAGCGTGCCGAAGTACTGGGGCAGGCGCTTGGACATCGCGTTGACCTGCACCATCAGGTCGGCGAGCAGCTTCTCCTTGCCCGCGTCAGTGTTCGGGTAGTGGTATTTCTTGTTCTTGTAGAGCGCCTGGATCCGCGCGCCGACCGAGCCCTGGGTCATGCCCTGCGCGCGCAGCAACACCTCGGCGCGGGCATTCAGCTCCTTGGCCTGTTCCAGGCCGATGTTGTGGATTTCATCGGCGGTCAGGCGGGTGGTCGTGGAGTCGTGCAGGGCGTGCTCGTAATAGGCCTCGCCGTCGGGCTGGCGCCAGACGCCGGCGTCGTGGACGGCCTTGCCCTGGGTTTCCTTGAAGAGCGCGATCTGGCGCTCCAGCGCGGGCAGCACCTTGTCCGAATAGATCTTGGCCGCCTGGCCCTCATAGTCGCCGGCGATGCCCTTTTCCTTGGCGCGGCGGGTGACCGACTTGACCAGCGGCGAGGCGTTCGGCGCGCTGCGCAGACCAGCCATCTGGCCCAGCGCCCGCTCGATCACGAAGTCCGGCGGGATCACGCCGGCGGCGATGTCGCGGCGGGCGCGCTCGGTTTCCTGGTCCATGACCGTGGCGAAGTCGGCGAGCCGCGAGAGATAGGCGTCGGCGTCGTCCTTGGTCTCGATCCGGTGCTGATTGTCGAGCCAGTCGGGCGTCGACTGATAGGAGCCGTTGAGCTGGGACAGCATGTAGGGCTGGCCGGCGCCGAGATAGCCGTAGTCGAACCGCTGGTTGGCCGCCTCATTGGTCGCGCGGTTGAACATCACGCTGTCATAGTTGACCGCCGCCATGCCCGAGAGCTGCGAGCGGTCGATGGCCTTGAGGTGGCGTAGTTGCTCGGTGTTGAGCGCCTTCTGCTTGGCCTTGTCCTCCAGTGACGCGCTGTCGAGCTTCCACTTCGCCGGGGCGCGCGCGCCGGTGTCGAGGCCGAGGCCAGTGACGAGTTGCGGCGAGTCGTTCAGCGCCTGTTCGAAGACCTGATCCAGATACTTGGCCAGTTGCGCGGCGGCGTCCGGCGCGGCGGGCGGCGGCGGGACAGCGGGCGTCGCCGTCGCCACCGGCTCGGCGGTGCTGGCGCAACCGGACAGGGCGGCCATGGCGCCGGCGGACAGAAGAAGTTGACGGCGGCTTTGCATGTAGCACCCTCCCCGAACTCGTTACATTTGTGACGCCCACCTATTTCGGAGCTGGCGGAGCGCTGCAACAACGCGTCGTGGCGCAAATTGTTAATTCGCCGTAATGCAGGCGCGCGTCCGTTATCGCCCTGTCGCAGAAGAACCCCATTCTACGAGTAGGTGAGATCTATCCCCTTTTGGAAGCCTACCCACGTGCCTGACACCAAGCCCGCTGACTGGAGCCGCAAGCTCGCCGAATACAAGCGTCCCGTTCTGGCGCGCAGCATCTTTGAATTGGTGCTCACCGCCTCCGCCCTCGCGACCCTATGGGCGCTGGGTTGGGCGGCGATGTATTTCGGCCTCTGGTGGCTGGCCCTGCTGCTCACCGTACCGGCCGCCGTCTTCCTGGTGCGGCTGTTCATGATCCAGCACGACTGCGGGCATGGCTCGTTCTTCGAGGCCAAGGCCGCCAACGATTGGGTCGGCCGCTCGATCAGCCTGCTGACCCTGACGCCCTACGACTATTGGCGCCGGACCCATGCGATGCACCACGCCACGTCCGGCAACCTGGATCGGCGCGGCCTGGGCGTCATCGAGATGCTGACGGTGGACGAGTATCTCGCCCTGCCCCCGCTCAAGCGGCTGGGCTACCGGCTCTACCGCAATCCGGCGGTGATGTTCGGCATCGGCCCGACCTTCGTGTTCTTCCTGCAGCAGCGAGTGCCGGTCGGTATGATGAAGGACTGGCGAACCTGGGTGTCCACCCTGGGCAACACCGCGATCATCGCGGCCGGGGTCGCGATCATGATGTGGCTTATCGGCGTCGCGCCGGTCGTGCTGGTGAATTTCACCACTCTGGTGATCGCCGCGACCATCGGCGTCTGGCTGTTCTTCGTCCAGCATCAGTACGAGGGCGTTTCCTGGGCGCGCAACAACACCTGGAAGCGGGATCAAGCCGCCCTGCACGGCTCCTCGCACTACGACCTGCCCCAGCCGCTGCGCTGGCTGACGGCCAATATCGGCATCCACCACGTCCACCACCTGTCGAGCCGCATCCCGTTCTACCGGCTGCCGCAGGTGCTTCACGACCATCCTGAACTCCAGGACGTCAGCCGCATCGGCCTTTTGGACAGCTTCAAGAACGCCCGCCTCGCCCTCTGGGATGAGGCGGCCGAACGGCTGGTGTCGTTCCGCGAGATCCGCGGCCGCGAACGGTTGGCGTAGCGCGGCGCGCGCCTCTCCCCCTGGGGAGGGAAATGCGGGGGCCCCTGCCCCCGCGTCAGAGTTGACACCCCGCCGCCGCTGCCCCCCACTTCTCTCCATAAGAAGAAAAGCATGTGGGAGAGAGACCGTGAGCGCATGGACATTCGCTGACGTCTGGGAGGCAATCGCCGCCCGTCAGCCCGACAAACCGGCCCTCATCCAGGGCGACCGCATCGTCACCTGGAGCGAGTTCGACGCCCACGCGGACGCCTTGGCCGCCCACCTGGTCGCCAGCGGGCTGACGGCCGACGCCAAGGTCGCGGCCTATCTCTACAACGGCCCCGAGTACCTCGAGACCTACTACGCGGCCTTCAAGGCCGGCATGGCCCCGATCAACACCAACTACCGATATGGCGGCGATGAGCTGACCTATCTGTTCGACAACGCCGACGCTCAGGCAGTGGTGTTCCACGCCGGCTTCGCCGAGACGCTTGAACCGCTGCGCGCCAAGCTGCCCCAGGTAAAGCGCTGGATTTCGGTCGCAGAGCCGGGCCATCCCACGCCGGCCTGGGCCGACGACTACGATACGGTTGTCGCGGCGCAGGCGCCTCATCCGTTCAATGCGCCCTGGGGCCGCACGCCTGACGATCTGGTGCTGCTCTACACCGGCGGCACCACCGGCATGCCCAAGGGGGTGATGTGGCGGCAGGACGACCTGTTCAACGTCATCGGCGCCGGCGGTCACGCGATGATGGGCCTGCCGCCGCTCGAACGGCCCGAGGATGTCGGCGACCGGCTCTCCACCTATGAGCAGCCGACGACCCTGGTCTGCTGCCCGCTGATGCACGGCACCGGCCAGTTCTCGGCCTTCATCACCTTGAACATCGGCGGCGCGGTCGCGTCCCTTCCCTCAAGGCAATTCAGCGCCATGGAGCTGTGGGACGAGGCTGTGCGGCTGCACGCCGACAATATCGTCATCGTCGGCCTGGCCTTCTCGACCCCGATGCTGGAGGCGCTGGAAGCCAACCCGGACCGCTGGGACCTTTCTCACGTCAAGGCGATGAGCTCATCCGGTTCGATGTGGAGCCAGGAGAACAAGCGCGGCCTGCTGTCCCACGCCCGCAACGCGATGATCATGGACAGCTTCGGCTCGTCGGAGGCCGTCGGCCTGGGCGCCTCGGCCTCCGCGCCCGGCGCCGAGGCGGCGACCGCCGCTTTCATGCTCGGTCCCAACTGCTCCGTCTTCACCGAGGATGGCCGCCGGGTCGAGCCGGGCTCGGGCGAGCGGGGCCTGGTGGCGGTCTGCGGCTTCCTGCCGACCGGCTACTACAAGGACCCCGAGAAGAGCGCCAAGACCTTCCGCACCATGGACGGCCAAAGGTGGAGCGTCCCGGGCGACTGGGCTGAGGTCAATCTGGACGGCACCCTGAAACTGCTGGGCCGAGGCAGTCAGTGCATCAACACCGGCGGCGAGAAGGTCTTCCCCGAGGAGGTCGAGGAGGCGCTGAAGACCCACCCTTCAGTCCGCGACGCCGTGGTGGTCGGCATCCCCGACGCCCGGTTCGGAGAGCGCATCTGCGCGGTGGTGGAGCCAGATCCGTCCGTGGCCGCCCCCACCCTGGAAGAGATGTCCGGTCACGTGAAGACCAGGCTCGCGGCGTACAAGGCCCCGCGCGAACTGGTGGTGGTGGAAAGCATCGGCCGCGCGCCTAACGGCAAGGTCGATTACAAGGCCTCCCGCGAGCGCGCCTTGGCTGCGCTTGGCGTGAGCGCCTAGGCTCGGCCAATTCCTTCATGTCTTGGGACCAGGTTCGCCTGAGACAAGGAAACCCCATGGCCGACACACCGCAGACACCGGAAGCGGTGGCCTACCAGCTTATGCGCGACGTCCTGGCGGCTGAGGGCGGCGCGCTGACGGGCGACGGACCCGATCGCGCCTGGCTGCTCACCACCTATGCCGAATGCCTCAAGACCGTCCGCCCCGAGGTCGCCAAGGCCGGCCCGACCCATGGCCGCAGCAGCTTCTAGGACGCTGACCAGGCTTGACGCTCTACCGGCGCCGGCCTATCGACGTTCTCCCGGTCCGCAGTTCACCGAGGCATCGCCGCCCGCGAGGGCAAGCTAAACCTGCTCAGACTTCCTCGACTGACACCTCTTTCCCGTGCCAGCTCGGAATGGCGATCACCGTTCATCCCTCGGCACGCAGGGAGAGACCATGTCTAGAACCGCGATACCGTTTCAAACCTCCGACATCTCCGGCCTGGCGCGTTCGTTGCGCGCCCAGCTCGCCAACCACGACACCGTGCCCGGCCACGTCGAACTGCTGAACATGCTGGCCCGGTCGATTGGTTGCCGGAACTTCCAGCAGCTCCGGGCGCAAGCCGACGCCGCGCCAACGACGGCCCTTGCCGCCGTGGAGGCGGCGCCCCCAATCGATATACGTGCGGTCGAACGGACCGGACGCTGCTTCGCCCCGGACGGCCGCCTGATGCGGTGGCCCGCCAAACGCGGCGATCAGGTGCTTGCGCTCTGGGGGCTGTGGTCACAGTTGCCGCCCCGGCAGATGTTCACCGAGCGCGAGATCAGCGAAGTCCTGCGCGGCCTGCACGACTTCGGCGATCATGCCCTGCTGCGGCGTGAACTCTATGAAGCGCGGCTTGTCACCCGCACGCTCGATGGACGCGATTACCAACGCATCGAACGACCACCGACAGCCGACGCCGCCGCGGTGATCGCCCAACTGAAAGTCGGTCAGCCCGCCCGCTGAGCGCCGTCGCGTGTCCGCCTAAGGTTCGGCGGACACGCGAACCAGCAGCTTGCCATCATGATCACCGGTGAACAGCCGGTCCAAGGCCGACACGGCGTTCTCCAGCCCGTCCTCAACGTGCGCCTTCCACTTGATCTGGCCCGAGGCGACCCACGGAGCCAGTTCCGCCATCGCTTCGGCGGCGCGCGGCAGGTAGTCGATGACGATGAAGCCCTGGATCTGGATGCGGCGCATCAGCACGCGGGCGAAATCGGACGGCCCCGGCACCGGCCCTTCGGTGTTGTAGGTCGAGATCATCCCGCAGAGCGGCATGCGGCTGTGGTTGTTCATGTGGCCCATGACGGCGTCCATGACCTTGCCGCCAACGTTCTCGAAATTGATGTCGACGCCGTTGGGCGCGAGACGTCCCAGCGCCTCGCTGACATCCTCGGACTTGTAGTCGATGGCTGCGTCGAACCCGAGGTCCTGGGTGATCCAGCGGCATTTCTCAGCGCCGCCAGCGATCCCGATGACCCGACACCCCTTCAGCTTGGCGATCTGACCGACGATGGAGCCGACGGCGCCGGCCGCGGCCGACACCACGACGGTCTCGCCCGGCTCCGGTTTGCCAATGTCCATCAGGCCGAAGTAGGCGGTGAGCCCTGTCGCGCCGAGCACGCTCATATAGGCGGTCAGCGGAACCCCAGGGATGTGCGGCGTGCGCCGCGCCATGGCCTCCGGCGCCACGGTGTAGTCCTGCCAACCGCCGAGGCCGGGATTGACGACCGCGCCAACCGGCAGGCTCGCCGAGCGCGACTGTTCGACCACCCCGATCACGCCCCCGCGCATGACCTCGCCGATCTGTACGGGCGGCAGGTACTGGTCCTGATCGCTCATCCAGATGCGGTTGGTGGGATCGAGGGACAGATAGATGTTCCGGACCAGCACCTCGCCGTCCTTGAGCTCGGGCGTGACGCTCTCGATCAGTTCCAGGTCGTCTGGTCCGATGGCGCCGGTCGGACGATGGCGCAGCACCCATTGGCGATTGATCGGCATGACGTTCCCTTCCCTAAGCGGCCGGGATCATGCGGCCGGGCCGTAGGGGAAGTCGAGGGCCCTAAGCGATGCGCCCCGTACGCTCGCGCCGGCCGAAGCGCGCCGCCAGCAGCGAAATCACCATCAGCGCGGCCAGCGGCCAGGCGATATCGGGCGTCAGGAGGATCGAGGCGGTCGGCGTGCGGCTGGCCAGGAACGCCTCGCCCAGCCCATCGCCCAGATAGCTGTAGATCAGCGAATATGGGATGGCCCCGACCACCGTCGCCGCGACATAGGCGCGGAACGGCGCACGCGCGCAGCCGGCGGCGACATTCACCAGGCCGAACGGACTGAGCGGCACCAGCCGCAGGGTCAGAAGGTAACCGAAGGGCGCGCGCTCGAAGCCCTCGACGAGCTTTCGCAGCCGCCCGGTCGCCAGGCGATTGCGGATGTAGTCGCCCGCCGCGAACCGGGCGGCGAGGTAGGCCATGATCGCCCCACCCGTGGATCCAACGACCGTCGCGAACGTGCCGATCAGTGGCCCGAACAGGAAGCCGCCCGCCAACATCATGACCAGGCCCACCGGGACGAAGGCCGCCGTCGCCACCGCATAGAGCGCGGTGAAGACCGCCAGGCTCAGCAACGGATTGGCCGCCACTTCCGCTCGCAACCGGATCTCGTGGGCCTGGAGATTGTCGAGCGAGATGTCCGTCGCCATACCGCTGGCGTAGAGCCAGGCCGTTGCGACGATCAACAGGAGCGCTGGCGTCCAACGCGCGAAGGCCCGCAGGATTTTGCGGCCTTGCGTCTCAACCTCGGTCGTCTGGCGTGACACGTCGCCATGTCCTCTGGGTGCAGACCTTGAGGTTCCGAATACCGGCGCGAATCACAACGCAGGATCGCCGCGGAACGCAGCGATCCTAGCTATGAGTTTGTGACCGGACGAAGACGCCTAGCGGCGCTCGTCGTTGCCCTTTTTCTTCCACGGCGGCTTGCCGGCCTTCGGGCCAGGCGCGCTAGGAGGCCCCTTGAAGGCCGGCTTAGCGCCGTCGCGCGGCGGACCCTTGCGGAAGGGCGGACGATCTTCGCCGGGCGGGCCCTTACGGAACGCAGGCTTGGCTTCGCCCGGAGGTCCCTTGCGGAACGGACGATCGCCGCTCGGCGGACCCTTGCGGTTCGGGCCGCCACGCGGCGGCGAGGTCGGACCACCGGGAGGCGACGAAGGTTCGATCTTGATCTCGTCGGCCACGGTCGCCTTCACGGCGGCCGAGAACTTCGGTTCGGCTTCCTTGGAGATCTCGAACTTCGTCTCGCGATCGAAGATCTTGATCGAGCCGATGTCCTTCTTGGTGACGTGGCCCAGGCGGCAAATCATCGGGATCAGCCACTTGGGGTCGGCGTTCTTGTCGCGCCCGACGCTGATGCGGAACCAGGAGACGTCCTCCGGCGCGAGGCGCGGCGGGCGGCCGACCGGGCCGCCCTCGCGGTCGCTAGGGTCATAGCGGTCGCGCTGCGGACGCTCGCGATCGCGGCTCTGGGAGTCGCGCATACGCGCATCGTCGTAGAGCTCTTCCGCCGCGGGCAGGCGCTGACGGTGCAGACGGATCAGGGCCGCCGCGACCTCTTCGGCGCTGCGGTTCTCCAGCACCAGCTTGGCCAGGGCGAGGTCTTCCTCCGCCATTGGTTCGGTCAGGATCGGGTCTTCCAGCAGGCGTGCCTGATCCTTGGCGCGGATTTCGTCGGCGGTCGGCGGACCTTGCCAATGGGCGTCGACGCCGGCCGAGGCCAGCAGTTGCTCGGCCTTGCGGCGACGAGTGTAGGAGACCAGCAGGACGGAAATGCCCTTCTTGCCCGCGCGGCCCGTCCGGCCCGAACGGTGCAGCAGGCCCGGCTTGTTGATCGGAATGTCGGCGTGGATCACCAGGCCGAGGTCGGGCAGGTCGAGGCCACGGGCGGCGACGTCGGTGGCGACGCACACCCGGGCGTGACCGTCGCGCAGCGCTTGCAGGGCCTCCGAACGTTCACGCTGGCCAAGTTCGCCGGACAGACCGACGACGGCGAAGCCGCGCTCACGCAGCGCGGCGTGCATATGGCGCACGCCTTCACGCGTGTTGCAGAACACCAGGGCGCGGGCGGATTCGTAGAAGCGCAGCACGTTGACGACGGCCAACTCGATCTCGTTCGGCGCCACGCGGATGGCGCGGTATTCGATATCGCCGTGCGGCTCGTCGCGACGCACGGTGTCGACGCGCAGGGCGTTTTTCTGGTAGCGCTTGGCCAGGGCCGCGATGTCCTTGGCGATGGTGGCCGAGAACAGCAAGGTGCGACGGTCGACCGGCGAGGAATCGAGGATCTCCTCAAGGTCTTCGCGGAAGCCCATGTCGAGCATCTCGTCGGCCTCGTCGAGGACGAGGACGCGCAGCGAGCCCAGATCGAGATTGCCGCGCTCAAGGTGGTCCTTCAGACGGCCCGGCGTACCGACCAGGATGTGGACGCCGTCCTGCAGCGCGAATTTCTCGCGGCGCGGATCCATGCCGCCGACGCAGGTTTCCACCTTCGCGCCAGAGTCGGCGTAGAGCCAGGTCAGCTCGCGGCTGACCTGGATGGCCAGTTCGCGGGTCGGGGCGATCACCAGGGCCAGCGGGGCGCCCGGCTTGCCGAAGCGGGCTTCATCGCCCAGCAGGGTCGGGCCGGCGGCCAGGCCGAAGGCCACCGTCTTGCCCGAGCCGGTCTGGGCCGAGACCAGCAGGTCGCGGCCGGCGGCCTCTTCGGTGAGCACCGCCTCTTGAACGGGGGTGGGTTCGGCGTAGCCGTGGCTCGCGAGCGCGCGCGCCAAGGCGGGATGGATGTCGGGGAAGGCCATAGTCGTCCTGTCGGTTCGCGCCACACAAAAAGAACGCGCGGGCGCGCCTTAGAGGCCAAGCAAGACGTTACGGCAAGCCTTGCAGCAAGGAATTCATTAACTGGTGCGGAAGGGCCGCAGGGCGGAAACCGCTGTTTTTAACCGCACAGAGCATGGCAAGCTTGCCCAAAGAGGGAGTTCAGATGCCTGCTTACGAGACTGAGATCGCCGCGGCCCTGGCCGTGACCGACGCCTTCATGACCGCGTTCAACGCCCGGGACCTACCGGCGTTCGAAGCGACCTTCAACTTTCCCAGCATCCGCCTGGCCTCCAACACCCTGGCGGTGATCGAGCCGGGCTATCATCAGCCGCAGATGTTCGAGCGCGGCCCGCTGTCGGACTGGGACCACTCGGCCTGGGAGCGTCGCGAGGTCATTCACGCCGGCGCCGACAAGGTCCATCTGGACACGCGCTTCACCCGCTACCGCAAGGACGGCTCGGTGATCGGCGGCTTCGACTCCATCTATGTGATCACCTGTGAAAACGGCCACTGGGGTGTGAAGGCCAGATCGAGCTTCGCGCCCTAATCGCTGGACATTGAGGGCCAAATAGGCGCGTGACCTGCCGCCATGACCCAACGAATTGAAAATGTCGCCGTCATCGGCGGCGGCCCGGCTGGCCTGATGGCCGCTGAGGTGCTGAGCGCCGCCGGCCTCGCCGTCACTGTCTACGACCGCATGCCGACGCTCGGCCGCAAGTTCCTGATGGCCGGTCGCGGCGGCCTGAACCTGACCCACTCCGAAGACTTCGAGACCTTCGTCACCCGCTACGGCGCTCAGGCGCAGCAGCTGCGGCCGCTGCTTGAGGCCTTCACCCCGGCCGACCTGATCGCCTGGGCCGAGGGCCTGGGCCAGGAGACCTTCATGGGCTCCAGCGGCCGGATCTTCCCGCGCGCTCTGAAGGCCTCGCCCCTGCTGCGCGCGTGGCTGGCGCGGCTGACCGCCCAGGGTGTGGAGTTCCGCGCCCGGCACGACTGGCGCGGTTGGAACGAGGCTGGCGACCTGATCTTCGCGCTCGATGACGCCAACATCGAGACCGCGCGCCCGGACGCGACCATCCTGGCCCTGGGCGGTGCTAGCTGGCCTCGCCTGGGCTCCAACGGCGCATGGACGCAGGCCCTGGCCGAGCGCGGCGTGGAACTTGCGCCGTTCCAGCCCGCTAACAGCGGCTTCGACGTCGCCTGGAGCGAGGTGTTCCGCACCCGCTTCGCCGGCCATCCGCTGAAGAACATCGCGCTCAGCTTCGGCGACCGCACGGTTCGGGGCGAGGCGATGATCGCCGACTATGGGATCGAGGGCGGCGCGATCTACGCGCTGTCGGCCGATCTGCGGGCCGCGATCGCACGCGATGGTTCTGCGGTGCTCGAGGTGGACCTGCGCCCCGATGTCAGCCGCCCCAAACTGGCCGATCGGTTGCACAAGGTGGTCAGCGGTCAGTCGACGACCAATCTTCTGCGCAAGACAGCCAGCCTGACGCCGGCCGAGATCAATCTGCTGCGTGAAGGCCACGGCGTCGAACTGCCGAAGGACGCCGGCGCCCTGGCCCGCGCGATCAAATCGACGCCGATCACGCTGGGGGCCGTGCGCCCCATAGACCGGGCGATCTCGACCGCCGGCGGCGTGAGCCTGCCCAGCCTGGACGAAGGCCTGATGCTGCGCGCCATCCCTGGCGTTTACGCCGTCGGCGAGATGCTGGACTGGGAGGCGCCGACCGGCGGCTATCTCCTGCAAGGCGCCTTTGCGAGCGGCGTCGCCGCCGCGCGGACGGTGCTCGCTACGCGTTAGGATGCTTCAGGCGGTCGCGAATCGAGGGGCGCTTCTTCCGCGGCGCGGGAGGCCCCTTCACGTGCGGCTTGGGCAAGGGCGGCAGCGCCTCATCGGCGCCGTCGGCCAGCAGCCTGGCCGCGAGCAGTAGATCCGCCTTCACAACGCCGAAGTCTCCACTTTCCACCCAAGCTCGGACCGCGCCCTCGACAAAGGCCTCGGACAGACCAGTCACCTCGACGCTCGGCTCGGGGTCTTTAAGGATCAAGGGATTAGCCTCGGCGCGCGCCTTGAGGCCGGCCAGCAGCGCCGGGACATCGCGCTTGTTGTCGACGCGGAACACGGCATCGACCCGGCGACGGCTGTGATAGCTGGTGTTGACGATGACATCGCCGAACACCTTGCCGTTCGGCAGCACGACCTTGAGATTATCGGGGGTCGCCAGTTCGGTGACGAAGAGGTCGAGCATCTTCACCGTTCCCGTGCGGCCGCCGATCTCGACCGTGTCGCCGACGCGGTAGGGGCGAAACAACAGCAGCATGACGCCGGCGGCGACGTTGCTGAGCGTGCCTTGCAGGGCCAGACCGACCGCCAGCGAGGCGGCGCCCAGGACCGCGAGGATCGACGTGGTTTGTACGCCGAGCTGCTGCAACACGGCGACGAATCCGACGACCATGACGAAATAGCGCGTCATCGAGCCGGCGAAGCTCTGCAGGGTGACATCGGGGGGGCCGCCCCCGTGGACGCGGGCGATAAGGCGCCGCACCAGCCGCGAAGCCCAGCCCGCCGCCCACCATGTGACGGTCATGATGATGACCGCGACGACGAGGTTCACGGCCAGGTCGCCTGCGGCGTTGATGAACTTGTGGAGGACGTCCTCGTCCGTCGTCACGGTCTGACGCAGACGTTCGGTAAGCTCGGTTTCAAATCCCTGCATGAAGCTCGCTTAGCACTCCTCGGCGGCCCAAGGCCAATCGGTGAATACGTCAGGCGGCCTTCTGAAGTTCCTGCTTCACGCGCTCGGCCAACGTCTTGATGTCGATCGGCTTGGGCAGGAATGAAACGTTTTCCTCGCCTTCCAGCAGGTTCGAGAACTCAGCCTCGGCATAGCCGGAAATGAACATCACCGGCGCGCCAGCGAGGTAGATCCGGGCGTGCTTCAGCAAATCAGGGCCCTGCATGCCGGGCATGACCACATCGGAGATCATCAGGTCGATCTTGCCGGCAAATTCCTCGGCCAGTTCCAGGGCTTCCTCGCCGGAAGCGGCCTCGATCACCTCATAGCCGCGCGCCCGCAGCAGCTTGGCCGCCACGCCGCGCACGGCGTCTTCGTCCTCGACGAACAGGATGCGGCCGGCGCCCGACAGGTCGCGGGCCTTCGGCGGCGCCTTGACCACTGGGACCAAGGCCGGAGCCGAGGCGCTGGGCACGTGCACCGGCAGGAAGATGCGGAACGCCGCGCCTTCGCCGGCCTTCGAGGCCACGCTGATCCAGCCGTCCGACTGCTTGACGATGCCGTAGACGGTGGCCAGGCCCAGGCCCGTGCCTTCGCCCACCGGCTTGGTGGTGAAGAAGGGGTCGAAGATCTTGTCGATGACGTCGGGCGCGATGCCGGGGCCGTCGTCGGACACCTCGATCAGCGCCTGGTCGCCCTGGGCGGCGGGATAGCCGTGGGCGACGGCCTCGTCCTGGGTCAGGCGCGCCAGACGGATGCGGACCACCCCGCCGCCATGCGCGCGCACAGCGTCGCGGGCGTTGACGGCCAGGTTCATCACCGCCGTCTCGATCTGGCTGCGGTCCGCGCGGACGTGCGGCAGGTTGCGGCCGTATTCGGTGTCGAGCTTCACGTCCTCGTAGAGCACGCGGCGCAGCAGCACCTCGGACTCGCTGATCAGTTCGCCCAGGTCGAGCGTCTCGCGCTGGACGGTCTGCTTTCGCGAGAAGGCCAGAAGCTTGCGAACCAGATCGGCGGCGCGCGCGGAGGTCGAACGGATCTCGTTCAGCCCCTCATAGGAAGGGTCGCCGACGGGATGGCGCTGAGCCAGCACGTCGAGCTGCATGAAGATCGCGGTCAGCAAGTTGTTGAAGTCGTGCGCGACGCCGCCGGCGAGCTGGCCGATGGCCTGCATCTTCTGGCTCTGCGATAGCTGCAGTTCGATCTGCTTCTGCTCGGAAACGTCAACCAGATAGGCCACCCAACGCCCGTCGGTCTTGGACAGGTAGAGGTGAGCGACCTTGGCCTGGTCGCAGGCGAGGCGGACCTCCAGGGCGCCGACGTGACCATCGGCCAGCTTCTGGGTCGCATCGGCGCGTGACGCCGCATCGATCAGGTCACCGAACACCGTGCCCGCCGCGCCGCCGCCGGCCACGGCCGACAGCGTCGGATTGGCCTCGACGATGGTCGCGGCGAAGGGGTCTTCGCCATCCAGCAAAGCCGCGCCAAACGGCGAGGCGGCGGCGAATGCGTCCAGCACCTTGGGTGGCGGCGGCTTGGCGGTGTTGAAGGCGTCCAGCACCTCGGCCGCGGCGCGCGGCAGGGCCAGGGGCGCAGGCTCGGCCAGGCGAACCAGGAAGCGACGCTCGCCCAGCGGGGCGACGGTGGCCGAATGCTCCGAACCATTGTTGCGGATAGAGGCCTGGGCGGTTTCGCCACGGCGTGCAGCGGTCAGGGCCGAAAACAGGCTGGCCGCCGAGGGACCGCCCTTGGGCAGGCGCGAGGCGGCGCCCAGCACCAGCCGCCACGAAGCGTTGGCGGCATGGATGCGGCCATCGGCGGCGGCGATCGCCGCCGGCTCTGACAGGGCATCGATGAGTTTATCGGCGCCCGGCTCAGCCGCCGGCGCCGGCGCGGCCGAATTGCGCACGGCGAACAGCCCCAGGCACGCCACGCCGGCCAGGCCGATCAGCAGCATCAAGCCGGCGCGCGTCGAAGGACCAGCGTGGATAGCGGGCACGGCCGCAAAGCCCACGGCGGCGACGAAGCACAGGGCCGCGAACACCGTCAGCAGGTCGAAACGGCGGCGAGCGCCCTCAGAGTTCGACGACTTGGCCATAGGGAGGCCTCGGTTGATGCCAGACGGAGAGGCGATGGCCTCCGGCGAATCAGTCACGCAATCTTCTCACGATTTCTCAGCGACCACGGGCATTTGCGACCACGCGGGCGCTGTTGCTCATGATGAAGCCGATCAGCTTGGCTACGGCTTCGTAGTGGGCGGGCGGAATGAACTCGTCGAGCTCGACGGCGGCGTAGAGGGCCCGGGCCAGCGGCGGGTCCTCGATCACCGGCACGCCATGCTCTTCGGCGAGAGCGCGGATCTTCAAGGCGATGGCGTCCATGCCCTTGGCGACGCACTGCGGAGCCGCCGTTTCCCCAGCTTCGTACTTGAGCGCGACGGCGAAGTGGGTCGGGTTCATCACCACCATGGTCGCGTTCGGAACCGCCGCCATCATCCGGCTGCGCGAGCGCTGGATAGCGATCTGGCGGCGCTTGGCCTTGAAGTGGGGGTCGCCCTCCGAGTTCTTGTATTCTTCCTTCTGCTCTTCCTTGGTCATCCGCATGCGCTTCAGGAAGCGCTGGCGCTGCCAGAACCAGTCGAGCCCGGCGATCGCCAACATCAGAGCGGCGGTGGCGAAGACCAGCTTGCGAAGAATCTCCGACAGCAGCGGCAGCATCGCCGCCGGCTCCATCGCCGCCAGCTCGCGCAGCGGGTGGAGGTAGGGCTTCATCACCACCCAGCCGACCCAACCGACCATGACGATCTTGGCCACCGACTTCACGAACTGCATCAGGCTGTCGAGCCCGACCAGGCGCTTCAGCCCGGCCATCGGCGAGACCTTTTTCCAGTCCGGCTTCACCTTGTCCGGGCTGTACATGAACCCGGTCTGGATGAGGTTTCCGCCAACCCCCATGACAGCGGCGACGACCAGGACGGTGATCAGCAGCGGCGCGGCGGCGCGGGCGGCGACGCGGGCGACCTCGATGGCCCCGTGCCCCTCCAGGCTCATGCTTTCCGGATGGGCGATGAACGGCAGCAACGCGCTGGCCAGGTTCTGCGACATCCAGCCGCCGGCGATGGCGATGACCGCCGCAGCGCCGGAGAACGAGGCCAGGGCGGCGAGGTCAGGGGTCTTGGCGACATCCCCCTTCTCCCGCGCCTTCTGGAGCTTGGTGGGTGTCGCCTCTTCTGTTTTAGAGGCTGCGTCCTGTTCTTCCGCCATCGCTCTAGCCTAGGAACAGCGAGGTGAGCTCGCGATAACGGTTGAGCCAGACCATGCCAATGGTCCCAAGGCTGAGGGCGAAGACCGAAAGCCCAAGCAGCACGATCAACGGCGTGGCGACGAAGAACACCTGGAACTGCGGCATCACCCGCCCGACCAGACCGGCGGCGATGTTGAAGACCAGCGTGAAGACCACCACGGGAGCGGCCAACTGCAGGCCCAGCTTGAACGAGCCGGCCACGGTCTGCACAGCCAGCTGGGCGCTGTCGGCGATCGGGATTTCACGCCCGAACGGGAAGATGGCGTAGGACCGCACGATCGCGGTCAGGAACATGTGGTGCAGGTCGGTCGCCATGATCAGCGTGATGCCGATCAGTCCCAGGAAGGTGCCGATGGTGGTCGAGGGCGAGGCTTGGCCCGGCGCGGCGGTCTGGGCGAAGGCCAGCGTGGTCTGGATGGAGATGATCTCGCCCGTCGTGCTCAGCGACGAGAGGAAGATCTTCAAGATCCCGCCGATCATCAAGCCGATCATCAATTCCTTGATCACCGCGCCGGCGACGCCGGACACGTCGGGCGGAACCGGCATGCCGCGCGCGACCACCGGCATCAGCATCAGGGCCATCAGGAAGGCGAAGGCCAGCCGGACTCGCGGCGGCACGCTGGTGTCGCCGATGCCGGGCAACAGCATGACGATCGCCGCGACGCGGGCGAAAATCAGGCCTCCTGCATAGACCTGGGATGCGGCTGCAAAGCTTTCCATGAACCGGCCGAACGGCCGCTACATCGCTGCGATGCGGGCGGCGATCTCGCGCATGAAGCCGCTCATCAGAGCGCCCATCATCGGCAGGAACAGCAGCAGCGAAAGGAAAATGGCCACGATCTTCGGCGCATAGACCAGGGTGGCTTCCTGGATCTGGGTCAGGGCCTGCAACAGGCCGATCCCCACCCCGACCACCAAACCGACGATCAGCACCGGCGCCGATAGCTGGATGGTGAGCCAGATGGCGTCGCGACCGATGTCGAGAACCTCGGCGCCGTTCATCTTTGGCCTCTTGGGTACGCGTGGAGCCGGGAAATCAAGCTAGGCCGAATTTGCCTAGTTATGGTTAACGAACGGCTACCTGACGTTTACGGATGCAGCGCCCTCGCGGCCTCTGCCGGGCTCACCTTGCCCTGGTCCCGATCGACGGCGTAGTTGGCCGAACGCATCGCCTCTACCGAGATCGAGCCGATCAGCGGCCGCAGCGCGGCCAGCAATCGCTCGTCTCCCGCCCGCTTTGGCGAGATCAGGATCACCGCGTCGTAGGGCGGCAAAGCGCCCTTCGGGTCGGTCAACACCACCAGCTTGTCGGCCGAGATCCGGCCATCGGAGGAGAAGGCCGAAATCACATCGGCTTCGCCGCCCGACAGCGCCCGGTACATGAAGGTCGGCTGGAAGGAGCGCTCCTTCTTGAAGTTGAAGTCATAGGCGGCGTCGACCGCCTTCCACTCAGGCCGCGACAGGAACTCCAGGTCAGAGCCCAGAGTCAGGCGCGGCGCCTGGCGCGCGAGGTCGGCCAGGCTGACAATACCCAACGCCTTGGCGCGGTCAGCGCGCATCGCGAAGGCGTAGGCGTTCTCGAAGCCAAGCGAGCCGAGCACCACGACCCCGTCGCGCTTCTTCAGTTCAGCGGTCAGTTCGGCCAGGACCTGCGCCCTGCCCGGATTGTCCTCACGCTTCAGCACGTTGGTCCAGAGCGTGCCCGAATAGTCGACATAGACGTCCAGTTCACCAGCGGCCAGGGCCCGGTAGGCGACCGCAGATCCGAGGTCTTCCTTGCGCGAAACATGGGCGCCCGAGCGCTCCAGGCGTTCGGCCATCACCTCGGCCAGGATGTACTGTTCTGAGAAGTTCTTGGCCCCGACCACATAGCTCGACGGCTTGCCGAGCGCGGCGAGCGGCGTCAGCGCCGCCAGCACGCCCACGACCAGCAACGCCGCCCCGGTGATCATCAAGCCGCGCTTGCGGCGGGCGGCGCCGGTTTCGATCAGGCCCAGCAACTGATCGACGGTCATGGCCAGCGCCGCCGAGGCCGCGCAACCAAACAGCACGAAGACCCAGTTCTCGGTCTGCAGGCCGGCGAAGATGTAGTTGCCGAGGCTGGTCTGCCCGACCGGCGTCGAGAGCGTCGCCGCCCCTATGGTCCAGACCGCCGCGGTGCGGACACCGGCCATGATGACCGGCATGGCCAGCGGCAATTCGACCTGGAACAGTCGCTGGCGCGGGGTCATGCCCACTCCATCGGCCGCCTCGCGCACGGCCGGATCGACGCCCAGAATGCCAGCCGTCCCGGTCCGCAGGATCGGCAGCATCGAATAGAGGGTCAGGGCCAGCAGCGACGGCAGGAACCCCAAGGCCGAAAACCCTTGGCCGAAGACGTTCTGGCTCAAGGCCGACAGCGCCAGCAGCAAGGGATAGAACAGGGCCAGCAGGGCCAGGCTGGGAATGGTCTGGATCAAACCCGCAAAGGCCAGGACCGGCCATCGCAGCCGCGCGCTGCGGCTGGCGGCCACGGCCAGCGGCAGGCTGATCAGCAGGCCGAGCACCAGGGCGCTGGCGCTGAGAAGAACGTGCCAGGCGAGATATTCGGGCAGCAGGCCCCAGGCCTGGGCGACGCGGCCGCTCACTGCGCGGCCTCCAGGCGCTGGCGCAGTCGCTCGGCCTGGCGGCGCGGGGCCTCCAGCAAGGCGCGGACCTCCGGATTGTCGGTCGAGGCGAGCAGTTCACCGGGCCGGCCGTCGGCGACGATGGAGCCGCCCTCCAGCACCACGATCCGGTCGGCCAGCAACACCGCCTCGGTCATATCGTGCGTGACCATCACCGTCGTCAGGCCAAGCTTTTCGTGCAGGGCGCGATAGTCGGTTCCCAGCGCGTCGCGGGTCAGGGGATCAAGAGCGCCGAACGGCTCGTCCATCAGCATGATCTTCGGCTCGGCGGCGAGCGCGCGGGCCACCCCGACCCGCTGACGCTGACCGCCGGACAGCTCCGACGGCGCGCGGCTCGCGACCTCGCGCGGCAGCGCCACCAGATCGAGCAGTTCATCCACCCGGCCGGTCATGCGCGCGCGCTCCCAGCCCAGCAGCTTGGGCGTGATGGCGATGTTCTCGGCGATACTCAGGTGCGGGAAGAGGCCGATCTCCTGGAACACGTACCCGATACGGCGGCGGAGTTGATGGGCCGGAACGCCTGTGGTGTCCTCGCCGGCGACGCGCACCTGCCCAGCGTCGGGCACGATGAGGCGATTGATCGTCTTCAGAAGGGTGGTCTTGCCCGAGCCGGACGCCCCGACCAGAGCCACGAACTGGCCGGCGGGTATCTCCAGCGACACGCGCGCCAACGCCTCGTGCCCGGCGTAGCGCTTTTCAATACCGATGAGTTCAATCGCCGGTTGGGTCATAGCTCAGGCGTAACACGTGAATTGGGAAGATGCTCCCCCTCTGGGGAGCTGTCGGCAAGGCCGACTGAGGGAGCTTAACGCGCAAAGGCCGCAGCCCCCTCCGTCGCGCTGCGCGCGCCACCTCCCCCAAAAGGGGAGGATCAGAAGGTCCTAGATCGGCATCCGCATGATTTCTTGATAGGCGTTGATGACCTGGTCGCGGACGGCCATCACCGTCTCCAGGCTGGCCTCGGCCGCCGAGATGGCGGTGACCACGTCGATCAGTTCGGCCTTGCCCTGCACCTGCGCCGTGATCTTGCTCTCGGCCGCCTGGGTGTTGTGCATCACGTCGTTCAGGGCCGACTTCACCATCGAGCCGAAGTCGAGGCCGGCGACGTCCTGGCCTGCGGACGGCTTGAGGACCGCGGTGTTCTGGGTGGCGGCGTAGGCCTTGGCGGCGGCGAGCGCGGTCATCATGGCTCAGCCCCTACTTTTTGAGGATGTCGAGGGTGCGCATTTCCATCGCGCGCGCGGTCTCGATCACGTTCAGGTTCGCTTCGTAGGCCCGCTGGGCCTCCTTCATGTCGAGCGCCTCGACCAGGGTGTCGACGTTCGGCAGCTTCACATAGCCCGCCGCATCGGCCGAGGGATGGCCCGGATCGTAGACGTTGCGGAAGTCCTTGCGGTCCGGCTCGACCCTGGCGACCCGCACGCCCTGCCCGCCGTCGGTGCGGATGGGCGTGAAGACCGGCACCTGCCGGCGATAGGGGTCGCCGCCGGCTTCGCGCGACACCGAATTGGCGTTGGCCATATTCTCGGCGATCACCCGCATCCGCGCCTGCTGGGCGCGAAGGGCGGTGGCGGCGATGGCCTGGGTGGCCCCGCTCATGGGTTTGATGTCGGCCATCTAGGAGATCCTAACCGCGACCGGGCGCGCGGCTGGCCATGCGCAGCATGCCCAGCGACTTCTGGTAGAAGCTGATGGCGGCGTCGTAGTTCATCCGCGCCTCCGCCATCTTCATCATCTCTTCCTCAAGCACGACCGAGTTCCCATCGAGGGTGGTCTCGGAGTCCTTGGCCTGGACCGTCCGGAACGCGGTGTTGTGCCGCGCAGCCGGCGCCATGTGGCCCGGCTGGGTCACCGCCTGGGTGGCCACGGGGGTCATCTGCGTCTTCATCTGGGCCTGGAAGCTGAAGGCCTGGACGTCGGTGGGCGTGTAGCCGGGCGTGTCGGAGTTCGCGACGTTCTGCGAGATCAGCCGCTGACGCTCGCCGAGGTGCCCGAACCGGCCCTTCAACATCGAAAACAGCGGAATCTCGGCGAGGTTCATAAGGGAATATGGTGAATAAATAGGGTTAACCGCGCCTTAAGACAGTACAGGGCAAACCCAGGACAACGGCGATTTCACGCCCCCTGGCCCTGTTCGAACACCCCATGGCATTCGCCGATTTCCTTCGCGCCTTCTTCGCCCTGGCGCTCACCCTGGGGCTTGTCGGACTTGCGGCCGTCGCCTTGCGGCGGTTCGGGCCTGATGCCCTGGCCCGCTTCACCCCGACTCGCAAGGAACGCCGGCTGGCGGTCGTCGAGACGCTGGTGCTCGATCCGTCCCGACGCCTCGTCGTGGTCTCCCTCGACGGCGAGGAACGCCTGTTGCTGCTGGGCGAGGGGCAATTGCTTCCCACCGCCGCCAAGCCCGCTCGCAAACCCAAGACGGCCGCCTGATGCGCAAGTTCCTTTCCGCCCTCACCCATCTAAACGCCGCCGACTGGCGCCGCGCGGCCGGGCTGTCGGCGTTGGCGACCCTGATCAGCCTGGTCTTCCCGGCGGTGGCCGCCGCCCAGGCGCTGAACATCGACCTTGGTACCGGCGCGGGCCTCTCCGAGCGCGTCGTCCAGATGGTCGGCCTGCTGACCGTGCTGTCGCTGGCGCCGTCCATCGTGATCATGACCACGTCGTTCGTGCGGATCGTGGTGGTGCTGGGCCTGCTGCGAACGGCCCTTGGCCTGCAGCAAAGCCCGCCCAATGCGGTGCTGATCAGCCTGGCCCTGTTCCTCACCGCCATCGTCATGGGTCCGACGCTGCAGAAGTCTTACGAAGACGGCATCCGGCCGCTGATGGACCAGCAGATCGAGCTTCCCCAGGCGTTCGACGCCGCCGGCGCGCCGGTGAAGACCTTCATGCTGAGCCAGGTCGATCAGGATGACCTGGCCCTGTTCATCCGCCTCTCGAAGATCGAAAAGCCCGCGACCATCCAGGACACGCCCCTGCACGTGGTCACCCCGGCCTTCATGATCTCGGAGCTGAAGCGCGCGTTCGAGATCGGCTTCCTGCTGTTCGTGCCGTTCCTGGTCATCGACCTCGTCGTGGCCAGCGTGCTGATGAGCATGGGTATGATGATGCTGCCGCCGGTGGTGGTGTCCCTGCCCTTCAAGCTGATCTTCTTCGTCCTGGTGGACGGCTGGCGGCTGGTGGCGGGGTCGCTGGTCGAGAGCTTCCAGCGCGGCGCAGGCGGCGGCTAGAACCGGCGCGACAGGCCGATGCCGACGGCCAGGTCGGGCGTTTCCTTGGTCAGGCCGCCATAGAGGCCGGCGTCGAACTGCAGGTCGTCGTGCCCGGCCGGAGCCCAGGCCAGGGTCAGATCTATCGAAGCCTGGGTGACGCGGTCGGCGGGATCGTCATCGACCGCCGCCCATAGCTCCAGACCCAAGGTCACGGCGCCGAAGGGCTTGCTCAGCCCCGCCGCGCCGGCCCATCCCCAATGGGTCCCATGGCCGTCGCTGTCGGCCAGCAAGTCGAGCTCCGGCGCCAGGCCCAGCGACAGGTCGCCGCCAAGCGGGATCGATATCGGCGCGACCAGCCCGCCTTGCCATCCGCCCGCGCCAATTCCGGACTTGCCGGTCGGGGCCGAAACAAAGGGCTGGAGCGCGACGGAGAACCCGGACCCGTCGGGGTTTTTGAGCGATCGGCGCAGGGCGAAGGTAACGTCACCGACGCCCTCGGTTCGCGCGCTCTGACCGTCGGCGCGCTCGCGTATCTGGGTATAGGGCGTCCACAGGATCTGCCCCTCCATCATCGGCGTCAGGCCGAACCGAACCTGGATGTCGCTGACGGCGTAGGTGTCGGTCGAGCCAGGGCCGGAGCGCTGGAAACTGGCGTCTAAGACGCCCAGTTCGGCTTGAACCACCCCGACATCGACGATGCAGGACGGTGAACCCTTGCCCGGTCGGTCGGGACAGAAGTCGCGGCGCTCAGCAGGCGTTTGCGCTTGAGCGGACGTGGCCAGCGCAAGGCCCGCCAAGACCGCGCCGAGCGATGTGCAGGACAGAAGATGACGCATCGAAACTCTCCAGGGCGCGGCGACCAGCCCTAGCCCTTGGCGGCCGTCGTCGCCGCCGCCTGTTTGGCCGGAGCCGCCGCGGGGGCCTTTGCCGCCCCTACTGGCGCCGGCTTTTCGCGGAACCGCGCCTTCATCTTGTCGACCCAGCCGGCGAAAGCCTCGTTGTCGGCGGTGACGCGGCCGAAGTCGGCGACGCTGAGTTGGCCCGACTGCACGCCCGACAGAGCCACGCGCAAGGCCTCGGGATTGCGAGCCTGATCATAGAAGCCGCCATAGCGTTGCTGGAGACGAGTAAGCGCCGCCTCGTTGCCCGACAGGCTGTAGGCGACGCCGGTGCGGAGCAGTTTGCCCTCGTCCTCGGCCGACAGCGGGCCGCCGGCCTTCCAGCGATCGCCGAGACTCTTTTCGAACAGGCCCGCCGAGGCGTCCCAATTCTTCTGCTTCCAGAACACCTCGGCGCGAAGGTCCTGCCCCTCGCGGCTGGCGTCGCGCTCGATCACTTCCAGCGCATGATCATAGCGCGCCAGGCCCATCAGCGCCCGGCCTTCGACTAGGCGGCGCTCGGCGTTCAGGGCGGTCGGCAGGACCGTTGTCCGCGAACCGTTGATGGCCTGCAAAGCCTGCTCAGGCTTGCGATCCATCAGGTAGATCACCGCCAGATCGGTGGCGACCTGGGCGCGGGGCACGCCGTCGAGGCGGTTCTCGGCCTGGTACTTCAGCAGCCCCGCGGCCTGGTCGAGCAGGTCGACATCGACCAACCGACGAACCAGTTTGCGGACCATCAGGTCGCCATCGGCGCCCAGCGGCGTCAGCTCTTGGAAATCGTAGAACATTGCGAGGGCCTGGACCGGCTCCAGCCCGTCGGCGGCCCCGTCCAGGAACAGCGCCCGGAAAGCGGCGCCGAGGTCGGCCTGGAGCTGTACGGCCTCAGGCAGGTCGGGCAGGCTGCGCCCTGCCGACCGCAGGGCCTCCAGCGCCTCGCGATAGCGGCCCTGACTGAGATAGAGGTGCCCCAGCGCGCGGATGGTCTCCAACTCGGTGGAGTCGCCACGCCAGCGATAGCGCAGCCCCGCAAAGGTGTTGGCCGCCTGCACCGGGGTGATCTTGCCGGTCTCGAGTCTGATCTTGGTTGCGTGCAGGGTGGCGGGAGCCGAGAGCCCCTCGGTCGGCGCGCCGGCGACGGCGGCGTAGATCCGCAAGGCCCGGTCCTTAAACCCCTGCGCCTCCACGACCTGCGCCTGGACCAGACGGGTGGCGAGTTCTTCCAGCGGGTCGGTCTTGTCGAGCAGAGCGAGCTTGATGCGGGCGTCGGCGCCGTTGACGTCGCCCAGCGCCAGGGCGGCTTGGGCGTCGGAGCGGGCGAAGCGGGCCTTCCAGACCGGCGAGAACTGGTTGAACGCCTCGGCGCCGGCTCCGAACTGGTTGCGCGCCTCGGGCCACTGCGCCAGTTGCGCGGCGATATAGGAGCGCCACAGGGCCGCGGCCGGATTGTCGGAGAGGATGGCGACGGAGAAGTCGGCCTGCGCCTCCTTGTACCGACGCGCCATCACCCGGGCCATGCCGCGCAGGGCCCGAAACTCCGGATCCTCCATGATGGCCGGATTGCGCCGCGCCGCCTCGTTCAGGACGCCGATCGCCTCAAAGGACAGTTCCGACCCGACCAGGAACCGGGCCAGGGCCATCCGGGCGCCAACCGGTGCGTCGCGGCCGAGCGCAGCTTCCTCATTGGAGGCCGCCAGCAGGGCATTGTAACGCGACAGGAAGCCGCCCGAACCGGTCTTGGGCCAGCTCTCGTAGTCGATCAGGCCCGGCATAGTAGCCGCCTGGGGCGCGCCGAGATTGGCTTCGATCCGCTCTGCCCCGGCCGAAGCCGGCGAAAGCATCAGACCGGCGGGACGGCCCAACTGCACCAGGTCTCCGGCATGCCGAACGCCCAGGTCCTCGATGTAGGATTCGACCGCAAGCCCCTGGGCCGACGGCAGCAACGCCATCTGCACGAACTCTCGGCGCGACGGCAGCCCCTTTGCCGGACCAAGCGCGGTCACCACCGACAAGGTGTCGCCAACCACCGGATCGGCCACCTTCACGACCCTTGTCGTGCCGGCGACGGCCGCCCGCAGCGCGGCGGGACCGCCGGCCTGATCGCGGATCACCTTGATCTGACCGGGCTGGGCGACTTGCGCTCCTGGACCAAGCGTCACGGTCCAGACCGCGCCCTCGCTAGAGGCGAAGAACGGCGTGCCGGGCGGAGATTCAATCCGCACAGCGGTGTAGTCGTCGCCGCGAACCGCGCTGAGCCCGCTCATCTGGCGCAGGCCGCGCGGCGCCTTGGAAACGTCGATGGCGGCGGGGGCGTCGAACACCACCCAGACCGCGCCGCCACGCCGGAACACCGCTGCGCCGTTTGGATTGGCCCAGGGGAAGGTCAGTTGCACCTGACCGGCGCCGATCTTGGTCTCCATCCGCACGACGCCGCCGGCCGGGACCGGATTGGGCCGCGGCGGCGCGGGAGCGGCCTCGGGCGCCTCGGCCACAGCCGCCGGCTCCGCGGGCTTTGGGACCGGCGGGCGCTCGAACAGATTGACGTAGGTGACCCCGTCTGCGACCCCGACCTTGGCGTCGGCGGTGTCGGTGAGGGTCAGCACCAGCTCCAGCCCGCCGGCCCCGCGCCGCGCCTCGGTGGTCTTCAGCCACTTGGGCGGCGAGACCCGCAGGCGCGAGATGTCCGGATTGGCGTCCCGGCTGAACTTCAGGACCAGGGTCTGGCCGTCACGCCGGGCGACGGCGCGCGCGCCCTTGAACTCGATACGGGAAAAGTCGCGGGCCTGGGCGACGCGGACCTCCAGCCCTCCTGCGGCGCTCGCCGCTGGAGCCGCCATCCCTGCAGGCGCGGCGAGGCTGGCGATGGTTATCGCCGCCACGCTGGACCGGAGAGTTTGGCGCAGGCTCACGGGCTATCAGGCCTTGGGCGCGGGGGGCTTGGCCGCGGCCTGACCAGGCGCGGGCGGCGTGGCGACGGCTGCGTTGGCGGCGGCCGCGACGCGCTTGACGTCCGCAAACCGGCCGGCCAGCGCCTCGGTCAGCTTCTTGGCCTCCATCGGCGGCATGGCCGCGATGATCGGCGACAGCGCCCGCTCCTTCATCTTGGCGGCGATCGGCAGGCGCACCGAGTCATCCAGCAGAACCATGCGCGGGGCGGCGTCCTTCGGCTTCATGCCTTCGAACACCTTCACCAGACGGTCAATCTCGGCCTGTTCCTTGGCGTCGGCGTCGACCATCAGCTTGGCGATGTCGCCCTTCATACCGGTCAGCGCCTTGATCTTGGCGTCCAGCTTGGCTTCAGCGGCGGCCATCAAGGCGAGTTGGACATCCATGTCCTGCTCGCGCTTGTCGAGCTGGCCCCGACGCGCGCCCAGGCTTTGCAGGACCTGGAGTTCGGCAGGCGAGAGCCCGGCTTCCTTGGCGAGTTCGGCGGCCGTCGGCGCGCAGACTGCGGCAGGCTTGGCGGCCGGCGGCAGAACGGCGGTGGCCACCGCGTCCTTGGCGGCGCCAGTCGCGGCCTTGGCGTCGGGCTTTGCGCCCGGCTTGACGCTATTGGCGGCTTCCTCGGCGAAGGCGCGGGCGCCCGACACCATGTCTGGCAGCGACTGGGCGCCGGCCAACGCATTGATCCCCATGACGCCGACGATGGCGACGCCGACCAGGGGCAGGATGCGGGGCATGTTCTTCATCGGCGGGTTCCGGCGCGCGGCGTCTGGCGCTCAGCGGGTTGTTCGAAAAGGTCGTCGTCGAAATTGACAGCGGGACGGGCCGGCGGCGCTTCACGCGAGGCGCGCGGCGGGGCGCGCTCCGGGCGAGGATCGCGGGCGCCCGACAGCAAGGCGCCGAGGCGATGGGTGACGCGCTCGACGTCGTCGTCCTCGGCCGGCTCCTCGCGGCGAGCCCTTGGGGCTTGCGTGGAAGCTTGCGGAGACGATTGAATTTGACGGTCGAGCTTGGCGGTCAGGGCGCGGGCCTTCTCGATGCGGTCAGCCAGGGCGTCGTGCGCCTCGTCGGTCGCCGCGCGCAGATCAGCGAGCCCCTGTTCGGCGCGGGCGGCGGCGGCGTCCAGATCTGCGACCGCCTTGGCGAAGCCCTCGTGGCTCTCGCGCAGCGCCTTGAGCCGAGCGTTGAGCCGGTAGCCCATCAGCAGGGCCACGACCAGCAGGCCGGCCAACATCAGGTTCATGCCGATGGCGACGATGCTCATTTGACCCTCGAGATCGCCTTCTTCGCGTGCGGCGACAGCGGACCGTCGACGCGCACGGCGATGTGGTGATTGCGGCGGCCCATGCGGCCGCGCGTGAGCGGGATCGATCCTGCGCGCAACTCGACCTGGCTGTCGGGCGTGGCGTTCAGCATGATGGTGTCGCCGACCTTGAAGTCGAGCACTTCGCGCAGGCTCATCTGCTGCTCGTCCAAGACGGCGCGAACCTCCATCTGGGTGGTCCAGAGCTCGGTCGCCAAGTGGCCTTCCCAGATGTTGTCGCGGCCGAACTTCTCGCCCATGAACTGCTGCAGCAGCATCTTGCGGATGGGTTCGAGCGTGGCGTAGGGCAGCAGCAGTTCGATGCGCCCACCGCGGTCTTCCATATCGATCCGCAGCTTCACCAGGATCGCGGCGTTGGCGGGGCGGGCGATGGCGGCGAAACGCGGATTGGTCTCCAGCCGGTCGAGCGTGAAGGTCACCGGCGTCAGCGGTTCGAAGGCCGCGCGGGCGTCGGCCAGCACCACCTCGACCATCCGCTGGACCAGCACCCGTTCGATGGTGGTGTAGGGCCGACCTTCGATACGCATGGCCGCAGTGCCGCGACGGCCGCCCAGCAGGACATCGACGATCGAATAGATCAGGTTCGAATCGACCGTCAGCAGCCCGTAGTTCTCAAGCTCTTCGGCCTTGAAGACCGAGAGGATGGCCGGCAGCGGGATCGAGTTCAGATAGTCGCCGAAACGGATCGACGAAATGTTGTCGAGGCTGACCTCGACGTTGTCGGACGTGAAGTTCCGCAAGCTGGTGGTCATCAACCGCACCAGGCGGTCGAAGACGATCTCCAGCATCGGAAGACGTTCGTAGGAAACGAGCGCGGAGTTGATGATCGCCCGGATGCCCGAACGCTCGGCGGCCTCTTCGTCCGACAGGTCGAAGCCCAGCAGGCTGTCGATCTCGTCCTGATTGAGGATCCGCTCGGCGCCGCCGCCCAGGCCGTCGCTGGCCCCGGCGTTGTCCCAGGTCGATGGGTCGTCAGGGTTCATCGCGCCCTGCATCCCGCCGATGATTTGAGGTTCGTCTTCCATGCGGTGCACGCTGGCCAGGTCCTTTGGGGACCTAGTTGATCAGCATCTCCTCGATGAGCACGGCGTTCACCTTCGAAGGCGCGATCACCAGGTTGACCCGGCGCTGGATCTCCATCCGAAGCTGGTAGGAGCCCTGGCTGCCTTGCAGGTCTTCGGGGCGCAGTTCGCGCAGGAAGGTCTGGAACATGTCCTGCAGCCTAGGCATGTTCGGCTCAAGAAGATCCACCGTCGCTTGATCCGGCACTTCCAGGGTCAACTTCAGCTTCAGGAAGGTGGCGCGGCCGTCGGCGGTCTGCATGTTCACGACCACGTTCGGCATGGTGTAGAACAAGATGCCGTCGGGCCCTTCGCGGACCTCGCCCAGCGTCTTGGCGCCTTCCTTGTCGCCCTTCTTTTCTTTCTCTTTTTTCTTGTCCGGCTTCTTGCCGGCGTGGGCCTCGTCGGGCTTCGGCTTCAGCATCAGGAAGCCGGCGGTTCCACCCCCGCCCAGCACCAGCACCGCAGCGACGCCGGCGATGATCATCATCTTCGGCGTGAACTTCTTTTTGGCGGGCGCGCCTTCGCCTTCCTCGCCTTCGGCGGGTTCGCCCGCAGGGGCTTCCTTGACCTTGTCCTTGGCCACGCGCGCGCGCTCCTTAGAATCTATACCCGTCTCATCGCCTGCGCATGGTTAAGGATCAGTTTTTAACAGGTGTTAACGCGGGCGATTTCCGTGCCGGGCAATTTTGGCCGACCGGTCGCCGTTAACTTTATTTCTTATTGTTTTTATTCATCTTTTAGGTTGGCCCGAACCTTGCTTCCCTGATAGCGACAAATTCGCCGCAGGTTAAGCCTAGCCATGGACAACGCTCTCTACGTCGGACTCTCGCGTCAGATGACTCTGCGCCGCGAACTCGACATCGTGGCCAACAACATCGCCAACGCCGACACCACCGGGTTCAAGGTCGAGAGCCTGATGGTCGAGACCGAGCCGATGGCCCCGGCCCACACCGCCGGCGCGCCGCGTCCGGTGAAGTTCGTGATCGACCGCAGCGTCGGCCGCGACTTTGGCCAGGGCGGGCTGCGCTCGACCGGCGCGACCTTCGACCTGGGCCTCGACGGCAATGGCTTCTTCAAGGTCGGCGCACCGGACGGCGAGCAGTACACCCGCGACGGTCGCTTCCGCCTGGACGACGCCGGACGCATCACCACCCAGGATGGCCTTCCGCTGCTGGACGAAGGCGGCGGTCCGATCGTGATCGACCCGAAGGAGGGGGCGGTGAGCATCGCCCAGGACGGCACGGTCAGCCAGGGCGAGGAAATTCTGGGCAAGGTCGGCGTCGCACGCTTCGACAACCTGACCGTCCTCGAGAAGGTCGGCGACAACCGCTACCGCAACACCTCAAACGAGCAGCCCGTCGCCGCCCCCGAGGTGGTGATGCACCAGGGCATGCTGGAAGGCTCCAACGTCAAGCCGATCTCCGAGATCACCCGGATGATCCAGGTCACCCGCGCCTATGAGTCCATGGCCAAGATGATGGACGCCAACGCCGAACTGTCCCGCCGCTCGATCGAGCGGATGGGAAAGCTGAACTAAGGAAAGTCTAGTCGATGCAAGCGCTTCGCACCGCGGCGACCGGCATGGCCGCCCAACAGCTGAACGTCGAGGTCATCTCGAACAACATCGCCAACATGAACACCGTTGGCTTCAAGAAGCAGCGCGCCGAGTTCCAGGACCTGCTCTACCAGACCATCGAACGGGCCGGGGCGCAGTCGTCCGACCAGGGCACCGTGGTCCCGACCGGCGTCCAGGTCGGCGGCGGGGTGAAGGCCGGTTCGGTCTACCGGATCACCCAGCAAGGCACGATGAACTCCACGGGCAACAAGCTCGACATGGCGATCTCGGGCCGGGGTTACTTCCAGGTGCTGATGCCGACCGGCGAGACCGCCTACACCCGGGCCGGCAACTTCTCGCCCAACGACCAGGGCCAGCTGGTCACCGAAGACGGCTACCTGGTCCAGCCGGCCATCACCATTCCTGAAGACGCCACGGACATCTCGATCTCCAAGAGCGGGCAGGTCCAGGCCGTGCGTTCCGGCCAGACCACCCCGGAGGTGATCGGCAACATCGAACTGGCCACCTTCATCAACGAGGGCGGCCTGGACGCTATCGGCGACAACCTGCTGCTGGAAAGCGCCGCCTCGGGCGCGCCCACCGTCGGCACGCCGGGCACCGAAGGAATTGGCGGCATCAATCAAGGCTATACGGAAGCCTCGAACGTTGACGCCGTGACCGAGATCACCGCCCTGATCGTCGCGCAGCGCGCCTACGAGATGAACTCGAAGGTGATCACCTCGGCCGACGAAATGCTGCGCACCGCCAGCAACATCCGGTCCTAGTCATGAAGCGCCTCCTGATCGCCGCCGCCGCCTTCCTCATCGCCAGCCCCGCCCTGGCCGGGCAGGCCGTGACGCTGAAGGCCCAGACGCTCGACGCCGACGGGATCGTCACCCTGTCGGATCTGTTCGATGGCGCAGGCGCCGCCGGCAAGGTCGTGGTCGCCGCCAAGCCGGGCGTCTCCACCGTGCTCGACGCCGCCGCCGTGCAGGCCCTGGCCCGCCGCGCGGGCCTGGACTGGCCCAACGCCGAGGGCCTGCGTCGCATCGTCGTGCGCTCGGGCGCCGAGGGCGCAGGCGGCGGAAGCGCAGTCACCTCGCGCGGCAATGTCGAAGTCCTCACCTATGCCCGCAGCCTCTCGGCCGGCGAGATCGTCCAGCCGCAGGACCTGGTCTGGGGCAAGGCCGCCGTCGCGCCCAGCGACGCGCCCGGAGACGCCGATGTCGTCATCGGCCTGGCCGCCCGCCGTCCGCTGCGCGCCGGCGCCGCGGTCTCAGCTCGCGATGTGTCGGCCCCGCAGGTCATCAAGGCTGGCGAACTGATCGTCGTGAACTACCAGGACGGCGGGATCTCGCTGTCGCTCCAGGGCAAGGCGATGGCCGCCGCGGGCCTGGGCGAGACGCTCAGCGTCCAGAACACCACCTCCAAAAAGATCATTCAGGCCGTCGCCAGCGGCCCCGGTGAGGCCGTAGTCGGCCCCGCGGCCGAACAATTCCGCGCCGCGCGCCGCACCCAACTCGCGCTTCGTTAGAGAGCCAGTCCCATGCGTCTTACGATCCTCGCTCTTCTCGCCCTGGCCCCGCTGGCCGCCTGTTCCACCGTCACCGAGGCGGTGGTGGGCCCCACGCTTGCACCGGTAGGCTATCCCGCCACCTTGGTCGCGCGCGACCAGCCGACCTTCGTATCGGCCCGCGAACCGATGCCCCAGGCGGCGTCGGCCAACTCGCTGTGGCGCACCGGCGCCCGCGCCTTCTTCATCGACCAGCGCGCCAATCGCGTCGGCGACATCCTGACGGTCCAGATCGACATCAACGACAGCGCCCAGACCTCCAACGCCTCGAGCAGCAGCCGCACGGCGGGGATGAGCGCGGGCGTCGATAACTTCTTGGGTCTGGAGACCAGCCTGGGCCGGTTCTTCCCCGGGGCCTTCGATCCTTCGAACGCGATCAACACCAACTCGCAGTCGAACAACCAAGGCTCTGGCGCCGTCACGCGCTCGGAACGGATCTCACTGACCATCGCCGCGGTCGTCACCAACGTCCTGCCGAACGGCAACATGGTGATCCAGGGCACCCAGGAAGTCCGCACGAACGCCGAACTGCGCCAACTGACCGTAGCCGGCATCGTGCGCCCGGAAGACATCTCCTCGGCCAACACCATCAGGCACACCCAGATCGCCGAAGCTCGCATCAGCTATGGCGGCCGGGGCGATATCAGCCGCGTCCAAAAGACCCCCGCCGGCCAGTCGCTGGTGGAGCGCTTCCAGCCGTTCTGACGGCGAAGTTGGATCATTTGGCGCGCGCGGGGGTTCTCCATTCGGAAGGAGCGTCGTCATGCGTCGTCGCGGGATCATCGGACTGGGACTTTCTTGCCTACTGACCGCCTGCACCCACGGGGGCTATGGAGCGGTCGACCTTGGCTGGTCGCTGCACCACGCCGAGGGTGAGGGCGCAAAACTCGCCTATGGCCAGCCAGACAGCGACAACGTCGTGCTGATGATGACCTGCCAGCCCAGGTCGGGTCAGGTGCTGGTCTCCCTGACCGCCCCCGACACCGTGGGCGTGGAAGCGATTGAGATCGCCTCCAAGGGCCATTCCAGCCGCCTTCCCGGCGCAGCGGCGCCGGCCATGACAGAAGGCGCCTCGCTGGTTGAGGCCATGGCGCCGGCTACCGATGCGGCCCTACAAAGCTTCGCGCGCACCGGCGACATCGCGGTGATGAAGAACGGCCGCGCCGCGCGCATGCCCGTGCGCCAGGCCGAACGCGCGACGGTCGCCGACTTCTTCGCTGAGTGCCGCGCCGCCTAGAGCCGCCGGAAAGGTGATGCTAGCTTGACGGCATGAAGTTCGCCGTCGTCGCCGCCCTCGCCCTTTTCGCCACCTCGGCCGCCGCTCAGGAGACCCTGGTCTGGTCGGTCGAGACGCCCAAGGACGCTGATGCGGCCCTGCGCTACGCGATCCCCGACACCGACGCCCAGCCTATCGCCTTCGCCTGCGTTCGCGGCTCAGGCCAAGTGAAGGTGTTCGCCCAGTTGGCGCGAGAGATCGGCGTGAAAATGGACGCCGGCGGCGCGTGGGTAGACAAGTCGGGCGTGCGGGGTCCGTGGCCGATGAGCGTTGCGCTCAACTCGGAAGGCGCCAACGCGACCTTGCGCGGACAGGTCCATGTCGATGAGGCGACCGGCGGCTCCTTGGCGATCGCCGAATTCTCCACCGCCGCGCCCCTGGCGACGGCTTTCCGCAAGACAGGTATTGTCACACTGACGGCGGCCGGCGAGAGCGTCCAACCCCCGCCCGCGCCAAAATCGATGGTCCGAAAGTTCCTCGGCGCCTGCAAATAGCCCAGCCGAAACGCGCCCTCAGGCGCGGCGGCCGGCCATCGAGTGGTTGTCGACGCCCAGGGCCGACAAGGCGCCGTGCACGATGCCTTCGGCGTCGAGGCCGGCGTCGGCGTACATGATCTCGGGCTTGTCGTGGTCCTGGAAGATGTCGGGCAGGTTCAGCGTGCGAACCTTCAGACCACGATCAAGCGCGCCGTGCTGGGCCAGGGCCTGCAGCACGAAGGCGCCGAAACCGCCCATGGCGCCCTCTTCCACCGTGATCAGCGCCTCATGGTCTCGAGCCAGGCGCAGCAGCATGTCGATATCGAGCGGCTTGGCGAAGCGAGCATCGGCGACGGTGGCCGACAGGCCCCGCGCGGCCAGCAGATCGGCCGCCTTCAGGCACTCCGCCAGGCGGGTGCCGAACGACAGGATGGCCACTGCTGTGCCTTCGCGGACGATGCGGCCCTTGCCGATCTCCAAAGGCTCGGCGATCTCAGGGATGGCGACGCCAACGCCCTCGCCGCGCGGATAGCGGAAAGCCGAGGGGCGGTCGTCGATGGCCACAGCGGTCGCGACCATGCGCGCCAGGTCCGCCTCGTCGGCGGCGGCCATCAGAACCATGCCGGGCAGAGCCCCCATGAAGCCGATGTCGAAGGAGCCGGCGTGGGTCGCACCATCGGCGCCAACCAGACCGGCGCGGTCCATCGCGAAGCGCACAGGCAGGCCCTGGATCGCCACATCGTGGACGACCTGGTCATAACCGCGCTGGAGGAAGGTCGAATAGATCGCGCAGAACGGCTTCATGCCGTCGGCGGCGAGGCCGGCCGCGAAGGTCACGGCGTGCTGCTCGGCGATGCCGACGTCGAACGTCCGCTGCGGGAAGCGTTGGGCGAACAGGTCCAGGCCGGTGCCGGATGGCATGGCGGCGGTCACGGCGATGATCTTGTCGTCGCGCTCGGCCTGCTTGATCAGTTCCTGGGCGAAGACCTTGGTGTACTGCGGCGCGGCCGGCTGGCTCTTGGCCTGCTGGCCGGTGACGACGTCGAACTTGGCCACGGCGTGCAACTTGTCGGCGGCGCTCTCGGCCGGCGCGTAGCCCTTGCCCTTCTGCGTCACCACGTGGACCAGGACCGGCTTGTCCTTGATCTCACGCACATTTTTCAGGATCGGAACCAGGGCGTCGAGGTCATGACCATCGATAGGGCCGACATAGTAGAAGCCCAGCTCCTCGAACAGCGTACCGCCGGTGACCATGCCGCGGGCGTATTCCTCGGCCTTGCGAGCGGCTTCCTGCAGCGGCTTGGGCAACACCTTGGCGACCGACTTGCCGACCTTGCGCAGCGACTGATAACCGCCGCCGGACACCAGCCGGGCCATATAGGCGCTCATCCCGCCGACCGGCGGGGCGATCGACATGTCGTTGTCGTTGAGGATGACGGTAAGCTGGCCCGTCGTCTCGCAGGCGTTGTTCATGGCCTCATAGGCCATGCCGGCGCTCATCGAGCCGTCGCCGATCACCGCGACGACGCTGTTGTGCTTGCCGTGCGCGTCGCGCGCGGCGGCGAAGCCGAGCGCCGCGGAAATCGACGTCGCCGCGTGGGCCGCGCCGAACGGGTCGTATTCGCTCTCGCTGCGCTTGGTGAAGCCCGAGAGACCGCCACCCTGGCGCAGGGTGCGGATACGGTCGCGCCGACCTGTCAGAATCTTGTGCGGATAGGCCTGGTGGCCGACATCCCAGATCAGGATGTCGTCAGGCGTCTCATAGACATGGTGCAGCGCCACGGTCAGTTCGACCACGCCCAAGCCCGCGCCAAAGTGGCCGCCGGTCTGCGAGACGGCGTCGATCATTTCAGCGCGCACTTCGTCAGCGAGCTGGCGAAGTTCAGCGGAATTGAACCCGCGCATGTCCCGGGGATACGAGACCTTGTCGAGCAGAGGCGTGACTGGCGGCATGTCTAAACGAATGTTGCTGCTTTGAATTTAGTTTCGGCGATCTAGCACGAAATCCACGCTGGCCCGCAGGAATTCGGCCCGCGAGCCGAACGGGTCCAGGTGTGCTTTGGTCTGCTCGGCCAGAAGACTTAGGCGCTCGCGCGCGGCCTCCGCGCCCAGCAGGGTGACATAGTTGGCCTTGCCCTTGTCGGCGTCCTTGCCGGCTTTCTTGCCAAGCGCGGCGCTGTCACCCTCGGCGTCCAGCAGGTCGTCCACGATCTGATAGGCCAGGCCGATGTCCTGGGCGAAGGCCATCAGGGCGTGCCGCTCGGCCTCGCCCGCGTGGGCCATGATCAGCGGCAGTTCGAAAGACACCGCGATCAGCGCGCCGGTCTTCAACCGCTGCATGCGCGCCACCGCGCCGAGGTCGTCACGCACGCCCAGCATGTCGATCATCTGGCCGCCGCACATGCCGCGTGCGCCGGAGGCCAGGGCCAGGCGCAGCACCATCTCGGCCCGGACATTGCCGTCCTTGTGGGTGTCGGGATGAGCGAGGATCTCGAAAGCCACGGTCTGCAGAGCATCGCCAACCAGCACGGCGGTGGCCTCGTCATAGGCCTTGTGGACGGTCGGCCGGCCGCGGCGCATGTCGTCGTCGTCCATGCAGGGCAAGTCGTCGTGGACCAGGCTGTAGGCCTGAATGCACTCCAGCGCGCAGGCGGCGCGCAGCACCGCCCGCTCGTCCAGGTCGAACATCCTGCCGGTCTCGATGGCGAAGAACGGCCGCAGCCGCTTGCCCGGACCCAGCGCCGCATAGCGCATGGCTTCGGTCAGCCGGGCCTCCGGTCCCTCGGCGCGATGCAGCAACTCGTCGAGCGCCACCGTCACCAGATCGGCGGCCTCGGCTACACGCTGGGCGAGGGCCATCTCAGTTGAACTCAGCCGGCTCGACGCCCACCTGGCCGCCCGCGCCCACCACGATCTTCTCGACCCGCAGGCGCGCGGCCTCCAGACGCTTCTCGCAATGGGCTTTCAGCAGGGCGCCGCGCTCGTAGAGCTCGATGGATTGCTCCAGCGGGGCCTGGCCGGACTCCAGTTGACCGACAATGCGTTCCAACTCTGCGAGAGCCTGCTCGAAGGACAGAGCATCGATGTCGGCGACGTCGGCCATTTGAAAAAATCCTTGAGAAGCAAGCACGTTAGAGACGGGGATCGGCAGCCGCAACGCCCTGAGGCGTCAGCCGCGCTCGAAGCGACGGGTGGACCAATACTTCCAACCCTGGTTGGCCGTCAGTCGCCAACCCCGCTTACGCAGCGATCGGCCGATCATGAAATTGAAGAAGCCATGCGCCAGCACCATGACGTCTTGGCCCTGCTCAGCCAGTTCCACGATCAGATCGGCGGCTTGGTCGGCGCGGGACTCGGCCTCGGCGCGGGTCTCCTGGCCGGCGTGGTGGTTGAAGAACCACCACCAGAAGCGGGCCGTGAAGCCCCACACCTTGGGCGACATCTTCAGGAAGCCCGGGAAGCCCGGCGCGGGCAACGGCGCCTCGACGAAGATCGGATTGCGGGCGAATTCGCGCCCGCCCACCAGGGCCTGCGTGCTTTCGATCGAGCGCCTGCGCACCGAGGAGATGATGACGTCGGCCTTGGCGGCCTGCTCCAGCAGCTCGCGCGGCGGCGTCTGGCCCGGCCGGATTCCCAGTTCCTCGTAGCGCCCCCAATAGTCCTCATAGCCGCGCGCGTTCAGCATCACGTCGCGCGCGATGTCTGGCTCGCCATGGCGAGCCAGGAGAATCGAGCCCGGACGGGTGGCTGCGGTTTTTGGAAGGTCGGCGGTCAAAGCGTCGGCCATATCATTCGAACGCCCAGATTCGAGCAACCCGGACTCGCCCTTCACCCCTGCGAGAGAGCCTGAACGTGCGCGAGTGCAGAACGGCCTAGAGCTTCCAGGTCGTAACCGCCCTCGAGCGAGGAAACAACCCGGCCGCTGCTATGAGCCTGCGCAACACTCATGATAGCCCGCGTCGCCCAGGCGAAATCCTCCGCCTCCAGGCTTTGGCTGGAATCGCCGATCGGATCGCGCACATGGGCGTCGAAGCCGGCCGAAACGATGATCAGATCAGGGGCGAAGGCGTCGACATGTGACATCAAGCCCTCAAATTCCTTGCGCCACGCTTCGCGGGGCGCGCCGGGCGCCACCACGGCGTTCCGGATGTTGCCCGGAACCGGCTCGGACGGATGGCCCGTACCCGGCCACATCGGCCACTGCTGGACCGAGGCGAAGAACAGGTCCTCGCGCCCGCCGAACACCGCCTGGGTGCCATTGCCGTGATGGACATCGAAATCGACGACCGCGACCCGTTGCAGCCCGGCCGCCTGCGCGGCCCGCGCGGCGATGGCGACATTGGAGAAAATGCAAAAACCCATCGGCAGGGCCGGCTCGGCATGGTGCCCCGGCGGCCGCACGGCGCAAAAGGCGCGCTGAACCTGACCCGAGGCGACATCCCGCACCGCCTGGACGACCGCGCCCGCTGCGCGCCGCGCGGCGATCAGACTGCCCGGCGACATATAGGTGTCGTCGTCAAGCCGGAGCGTCCCGGCGCTGGGCGCGGCATCAAAGATCCCGTCGACGTAGCTCCCCCTGTGGGCCAGCTCCAGATCCGCGCGGGTCACCAACGGCGCGTCGTGCGGAGCCAGCCGCAGGTCGCTGTCAGCCAGGGCGTCCAGAACCGCGGTCAGTCGCGCCGGCCGCTCGTGATGGCCCTCGCCTGGACGATGGTCCAGCATGTCGGGATGGGTGTAGAGGGCGGTGTCCATGGAATCCCACCCTAACCTACCGAGGCCGCTAAGCCGAATGCAGGAACCTGTGATCCGCCGCGCCGACGTCGCCGATGCGCAAGCTGTCGCTGAAATCGGCGCGCGAACCTTCAGCGAGACGTTCGCTCACCTCTATCCGCCCGAGGACCTCGCCGGGTTCCTGGCGGAAGCCTATAGCCTCAATCAGACCAAAGCCGATCTGGCCGATCCCAAGAAGGCGATTTGGGTGGTCGAGACCGGCGGACAGATCGTGGGCTACGCGTTGGCGGGCCCTTGCGCCCTCCCCCACGCCGAGGTCACGCCTGCGTGCGGCGAACTCAAGCGGTTCTACTTGTTGAAGTCCTCGCAGAATGGCGGCGTCGGCGGTCGGTTGTTTGCCGAAGTCATGGCGTGGCTGGAGCGCGACGGGCCGCGCGATCTGTGGATCGGCGTCTGGTCTGAGAACCTTGGAGCCCAGAAATTCTATGCTCGGCATGGCTTCGCCAAGGTTGGAGAGTACGGCTTCAAGGTGGGCTCGACCGTCGATCACGAGTTCATTTTAAGGCGTGTTGCGCAAACAAATTCCACCATTGCGTGAGTTTCGCGGTTCCGATTGCAGAATTTGTTGAATAGCTGAGGGCAATTAGAGAAATATTGCTGCGATTTAACAACCTAGACTTTGACCTTGACGTTACATTTTGTCAGGTTCCCCCCAATCATCGCAGTAGCTTGTGGCGACGGGTGGGATGCTGAAAATTGGTTATGTGCGCCTGCGCGACGAGCGTTCGGCGCAAGACACTGCAGTACTGAAAACGATCGGATGCCATGTGGTCCGGGCTGAAGAGCCCGCCGGGCCGGTGGCGGACGGGGCGGCGGTGCTGACTTCGATTCTGGACTTCATTGGCGAAGGCGATCAGCTCGTGGTCACCCGCCTGAACCACCTTGCGGCCTCCAGCCGTGACCTTCTCGACGTCATCGATCGACTTGAGGCGCGTGGCGCGACCCTGTTCGTCGTTGAGTCCGAAATCTGCAGCCAAGGCGAAGGCGGCCGCGCGCTGCGCGCGGCGCTGGAGGCGTTCGCTTCAGTCGAGCCTCCGTGCGGCGCTCGTCGCCGTAAAGGGGCTCCAACGGACGATATCCGGGCCTTGCAGGCCGCCGGCGTCGGCCCGGTGGAGATCGCACGGCGCCTCGGCGTGTCGCGCATGACGGTTTGGCGCAAGTTGAAGGCGATGCCGGCCTAAGACGCCCGCTGCTTCATGAAATCGATGAACGCGCGCAGCGCGCTCGGCACGTCGCGGCTGGGATAGTAGAGGAACGGGGCGGGAAATGGCGGCAGCCAATCCTCCATGACGCTCACCAATCGACCCGCCGCAATATGTTCGCGCACCTGCCCCTCGAAGGCCGAGCAAAACCCGACGCCGTCCAACGCCGCCCGCAGGAGTAGCGACAGGCTGGTGGTCACCAGCCGCGCCTCGGGTTCGATCTTGGTCGTCACCCGATCTCGCTCGAACTCCCACGCCGGCATGACGCCGCTGGGGAAACGTATCCTCACACACGGCTTGGTCAGCAGGTCGCGAGGTGCGGACGGCGCGCCGTACTGGGCGATCACCTCTGGCGCGGCGACGAGGGCGTAGCGTTGCGGCGCGCCGAGCGAGACGGCGATCATGTCCTGCGCCAGGCTTTCGTCCCATCGCACTCCGGCGTCGAAGCCGGCCTTGACGATGTCGACAAAGGCCGCCTCGGCGACGACCTCCAGCCGGACCTTTGGGTACGTGGCCAGGAATTCGGCGACCAGCGGCGCAAGGATCAGTTCGACCGCCGGTTCCGGCGCGTTGATCCGGACGGTTCCGGCTGGCTCTCCGGGTTCATCGGCGACCTGATCGACCGCCGCGGCGATCTCCGAAAGGGCCGGCGACAACCGGTCCAGCAGGCGCTGCCCCGCCGCGGTGGGCGCGACGCTGCGTGTGGTCCTGTTCAGCAGCCGCACGCCCAGCCGGGCCTCGAGATCTCGAACGCTCTTCGACATGCTGGAGGGCGCGACGCCACGTTCGGCGGCCGCCCGGCGAAAGCTGCGATGACGCGCGACGGCGGAGAAGGCGTCGAGATCGGCCAGGTTCATTGTGCGAAATCTCGAACAGTTTGTTCTCAACTATGCAGATTATCGCACAAACAACATGGCGCCACCTTCTCGTCAGCTTCGTGAAGGATCAACCAATGAACATTCGCCAACTGGGCGCCGCCGGCCCCGCCACCTCCGCTCTCGGCCTCGGCTGCATGGGCATGTCCGACCTCTACGGCCCCTCTGATCGCCAAGAGAGCCTGGCCACGATGGCCGCGGCCATGGACGCCGGGATCACCCTGCTCGACACCGGCGACTTCTATGGAATGGGGCACAACGAGATGCTGATCGCCGAAGGCCTCAAGGGCCGCCGGCGGGAGGACCTCATCATCAGCGTCAAGTTCGGCGCTCAACGCGGGCCGGACGGAATGTGGCTTGGCTACGACGCCAGCCCCAAGGCACTGAAGGCCGCGGCGGCCTACAGCCTGAAGCGGCTGGGGGTCGACTATATCGACGTCTACCGCCCCGCGCGCCTGGACCCGGCGGTTCCCATCGAGGACACGGTGGGCGCCATCGCAGACCTGGTGCAGGCCGGCTACGTGCGCCACATCGGCCTCTCGGAGGTGGGCGCCGACACCATTCGCCGCGCCGCGGCCGTTCACCCCATCGTCGATCTGCAGATCGAATACTCGCTGATCTCGCGCGGGATCGAGGACGGCATCCTGGCGACCTGCCGCGAACTGGGCATTGGGATCACCGCCTATGGCGTACTCGCCCGCGGCCTGATCAGCGGTCACTGGACAAAGGAGCAATCGGCGGCGGGAGATATCCGCAGCATAAGCCCTCGCTTCCAGGGCGAAAACCTCGATCACAACCTGAACTTGGTCGAGGCTTTGCGCGGCGTCGCCACAGCCAAGGGCGCCACCGTCGCCCAGATCGCCATCGCCTGGGTGCTGGCGCAGGGTGACGACATCGTCCCGCTGGTCGGGGCCCGCCGCCGCGATCGCCTTAACGAAGCTCTGGGCGCGCGGACCCTCAAGCTTACGCCCGCCGACCTGGCGGCGATCGAGGCGGCCGCTCCGAAGGGCGCGGCGGCCGGCGAGCGCTATCCGGCTCCAATGATGGCGACCCTGGACAGCGAAAAATCCTGACGGCTGGTTGACGCGATACGTTATAATATTACATACGACTGGCCGCGACGATGACGGCTAGCCGAGCGAGGGACTTTTGAAGACCGCTTCCACGTCCCTTCTCGACGCTTCAGCCATCAGCCTGTCTGGCCTCTGCCTGGCTCACTGCCTGGCCCTCCCCCTGGTCGCCGCCTTCTCCCCCCTCCTGGCGGCCTGGGCGGAGGCCGAGTGGGTCCATGTCGCCGTGATCGTCATGGCGGCGCCGCTCTCGGCCATGGCCCTGTGGCGGCGTGGCCAACGGCCGGCGGTGATCGCGCTGGCGCTCGGCGGCCTGTCGCTGATGGGCCTTGGGATCTGGCCGTTCCATGCTCATGAGACCGCGCTGACCGTGTCCGGCAGCCTGCTTCTGGCGCTCGCCCACGTCTTCAACTGGAAGCGGCGGCACGCGCACTAATCACTGGGCGGCGTGCGGCGAATGCCAGCGGTCCGCAAGGCGTGCTGGACAACGGCGGTCGGCGGCTTCATCTTCTGAAGTCAAACACCTGTTCGTCCCCCTATTTGGGAAGCCTGCCCATGTTTATGCGCTTTTTCACCGAGCTGCGCGAAGCCAAGGTCCCGGTGTCGCTGAAAGAGTACCTCATGCTGATGGAGGCGCTCGACAAGGTCGTCATCGATCGCAATGTGGAAGACTTCTACTATCTCGCCCGCTCGGCCCTGGTGAAGGACGAGAAGAACCTCGACAAGTTCGACCAGGTGTTCGGCCAAGTCTTCAAGGGCCTGGACAAGACCCAGGGCGTCGGGACGGCCGATATTCCCGCCGAATGGCTGAAGCGAATTTCCGATCAGTTCCTCACCGACGAGGAAAAGGCCCAGATCGAGGCCATGGGCGGCTTCGACAAACTGATGGAAGCCCTCGCCGAACAAATGCGCAAGCAGCGCGAAGAGGGCGATGGCGACGGTGAAGGCAAGGGCCAGAACGGCCAGAAGGGCGACGGCAGCTCACCGTTCGGCGCCAATGGCTATCACCCTGAAGGCATCCGCATCGGCCAGGACAAGGGCCGTCACGGCAAGGCCGTGAAGGTCTGGGACAAGCGCGAATACAAGAACCTCGACGACAGCGTCGAGCTCGGCACCCGCAACATCAAGGTCGCCCTGCGCCGACTGCGCAAATGGGTCCGCGAGGGCGCCGCCGAGGAACTGGATATGAACGGCACCATCCGCGGCACCGCGGAGAAGGGCTATCTGGATATCCATCTGCGCCCGGAACGCCGCAATAAGATCAGCGTGCTGATCTTCTTCGACATCGGCGGCTCGATGGATAGCCATATCAAGATTTGTGAGGAGCTGTTCTCGGCCGCGCGAAGCGAGTTCAAGAACATGGAGTTCTACTACTTCCACAACTGTCTCTATGAGAACGTGTGGAAGGACAATCGGCGCCGTCACGCCGAGAAGCTGAACACCTGGGACATCCTCCACAAATATTCCAGCGATTACAAAGTCATATTCGTTGGGGACGCGACCATGAGCCCTTACGAAATCACCTATCCAGGCGGGTCGGTGGAGCACTGGAATGAAGAGGCCGGCGCGATCTGGATGGATCGTGTCGCCAAGATCTACGAGAACATGATCTGGCTGAACCCCACCGCCGAAAGGCATTGGGACTACACCCCCTCCATCGAGGTCATGAAGCAACTGGTCGGCGACCGCATGTTCCCCCTGACCATCGAGGGGCTGGACAAGGCCATGCGGGAACTGTCGCGCTAGCGCGCCGCAGCGCGGTTTGTGTCACACCTACTAAGTTGATGTGACATTTGAGAGATTCGCCAGTGGACACCGTCAAGGTCGACGATACCGGAGAGGCCCACGAGGCCGCCACCAAGGCGGCGGTCTTCTGCGCGGCTGAACGGCTGTTCGCGTTGCACGGCTTCCAGAACGTCTCGGTCCGCGACATCACCGCCGACGCGGGCGTGAATCTCGCCTCGGTGAACTACCACTTCGGGTCAAAAGACGCGCTGCTGTTCGAGATCTTCCGCCGGCGCACGGCGGAACTGAACCGCGAACGCGCCCGGATGCTGCACGAGGCGAACGACCGCAACGCCGGCAAGCCGCCGGTGCGCGAAATCCTCGAGGCCTTGTTCGCCCCGCCGCTGAAGTGGGCGTCGCCCGACAACGACCGGCGGATCTCGGTGCAGTTCATCATTCGCTCTCGCAGCGAAGGCACCGCCGAAATGCGCGAGGCCCTGACCAACGACGTCAGTCACTTGGCGCGGTTCTCCGACGCCCTGATCGCGGCCTGCCCCGACCTGCCGCGCGAGAGCGTCTACTGGCGGCTGCACTTCTGCCTTGGCATGGTCCACAACAACCGCTTCGCCGAGTTTGACCGCCTGCATGTGCTGTCGGACGGCGCGACTCGCGAGGGCGATGTGGACGCCCTGCTCAAGCGCATGCTCGACTTCGCCGAGGCTGGCTTCCAAGCCTGACCTTGGCCTCGCGGCTAGGCGGCCAGACTCCAGGCAAACTTCAGATCCTCAACGAAGGCCGCATAGGCTCTGGCTTTTTCCTGCGCGTCAGGAACCCGCAATAGAAACGACGGGTGATAGGTGACCACACCTTGAGCCTGATCGGCGAGTTGGAAGGCCTGGCCGCGCGCCTTGCCGATTTGGGTAGGCTTCCCGCACACCGCCAGCGCGGCCGTGGCCCCGAGCGCGACAATCACCCGCGGCCGTACGATCCGGCGCTCGGCGTCCAGCCACCAACGGCACGCCGTGACCTCCGATGTCTTGGGCGTCTGGTGAATACGGCGCTTACCGCGCAACTCATGCCGGAAGTGCTTCACGGCGTTGGTCACATAGAGCTCGGCGCGCGGAACGCCAGCCTCAGCCAGAGCCTGGTCCAGAACCTTGCCGGCCGGGCCGACAAAAGGTTGACCAGCCAGATCTTCCTGGTCGCCGGGCTGCTCGCCCACGATCATCAGCCTGGCCTTGGCAGGCCCCTCTCCGGCCACGCCCTGGGTCGCATCTCGCCACAGGTCGCAGCGGCGGCAGAAATCGACGCCGGCCACGACCTCTTCCAGGGACGTGGGCGCGCCTTCCTCGAATGACGCATCCCGCGACAGGCGCTGTGCCTGACGCACCACGCGGCGATTGGGTTCGGATGGCGTTTGCCTGACCATGGCCGAGGTACGGTCCTCTGCGGCTTTGACCAGTTCGGGAATGAGCCCGGCCTCAGGCAGGTTCCGCCAATAGCGCTTGGGCATCTCGCGCTGCATGGCGCCCACCTTCAGACGGGCAGGGTTGAAGGTCGAGGCGTAATAGGTGCGCCAATAGTCCTCCAGGGCGTCCTCGCTCGGAGCATCTGCTGGGTCGGCGCCCGGCGTAAACGTCAGCAGCGCCTTGTCCCAGTGGGCGCAGCGATCGGGCGTCAGGATGGACCAGTTCATATTGGCGTAGCGCCGGACAAAGAACGGCGCGGCGGCCTCGGTCACCCGGTGGGCCGGCTCGAACCAGGCCACATAGGTTTCCTCGTCCGCGTCCTCGATCTGCCGGAAACGGACGAAGGCCTTCATCTTGTGGATCGCCTTCGACACCGCGCCGGCCATGTCCCGGGCGCGGGCGACGTCGGGATCCGAAGCGATGTGCATCAGGTTCGGCTCGTTCGCGAGCCGCCACAGCAAGCGATACAACAGAGCGAACCGCTCGCCCGAGCTATGCAGAACCACCCGTTCGGCGACCTCGACAAACTCTCGCGGAACGGTGAAGCTTGCTGCAGCGGCGGCCAGCTCCGTGGTCTGACCAAACAGATCCCCACCGCCGTCCACGGTCCAAAGCGCGTCATCCGGCGACACATCGGCCCCGCGCAGAAGTCGCGCGGCTCGCCGCCAACCATCGAAGTCGGTTTCCGAGGCGAGGCGTACGACCTGCATCAGAACAGGCTCAACTGTTGGGGCGCGATATGGGTCCGCAAGTCGGCGCGGTCGGTCAGCGACCCCGGACGCCAATCGTCGGTGATGATGAAGGGCCGCACCTTGTCGAGGCCGCGCGTCAGGCGCTTCACATCCTCAAGGGTCAGGCGCTTGTAGCGGCGGATCTCGATCATCCGATCGACGCTTTTGACGCCTAGCCCCGGCACCCGCAGCATCGGCTCGCGATCAGCCTTGTTCAGATCCACCGGGAAGCGCGCCCGGTTCTTGAGGGCCCACGCCAGCTTGGGATCGATGGCCAGATCCAGGTTCTCATCGCCGCTGGCGATTTCAAGCGCCTCGAAACCGTAGAACCGCATCAGCCAATCGGCCTGATAGAGCCTGTGCTCGCGCATCAACGGCGGCCGGACGGGAGGCAGGCGCGACGTGGTGTCCGGGATCGGGCTGTAGGCGGAATAATAGACCCGTCGCATGCCGTAGGCCCCGTAGAGCCCGGCGCTGCGCGACAGGATTTCGCCGTCGCTGGCGGCGTCGGCGCCGACGATCATCTGGGTCGACTGACCTGCGGGCGCGAACTTCGGCGGCTTGGCCTTGATCGCCTTGTCGGTGGTTTCCTCGATCCCCAAGCGCACGGAGCCCATGGCCTTGCGAATGCCCTTGGCGTCCTTTTCCGGCGCGAGGTCGGCCAGACTGTCGTCCCGGGGCAGTTCGATATTGATCGACACCCGGTCGGCATAGAGCGCGGCCTGGTTGACCAGCCCAGGAGAAGCCTCAGGGATGACCTTGAGGTGGATATAGCCGCGAAAGTCGTGGTCCAGCCGCAGCGACTTGGCCACCCGCACCATCTCTTCCATCGTGTAGTCGGCGTTGCGGATGATTCCCGAGGAGAGGAACAACCCCTCGATATAGTTCCGCTTGTAGAAGCCGAGGGTGAGGTCGACGACCTCCTTCACCGTGAAGCGGGCGCGGCGCGTGTTGGACGTCACGCGGTTCACGCAATAGACGCAGTCATAGACACAGAAGTTGGTCAGCAGGATCTTCAGAAGGCTGATGCAGCGGCCATCCGGCGCATAGGCGTGGCAGATGCCCATCCCCTCGGTCGAGCCGACGCCCTTGCCGCCCATCGAGTCGCGCTTGGTGGTGCCGGAGGACGCGCAGGAGGCGTCGTATTTTGCCGCGTCCGATAGGATCGCGAGCTTCTGCTTGAGGTCCAGGCTTGCCATGCCTCAAGCTAATGTTCTTATTCTGTTCCGTCCAGTCCCCATCCAGGGACAGGACCGAGGAGCTCAGCCCCTCGGTCCCGCAGATCGTTAGGCTGCGCCCAGGAAGACGCGCTTGCCGACCTCGACGCCGTTGTGGCGCTGGATCGCGTAGGCGGTGGTGATGTGGAAGTAGAAGTTCGGCATCGCCTGCTCGAGCAGGTAGGCCTGCCCCTTCACGATGCTGGTCTCGCCACGGCGCACCAGGCTGATATCGCGCTCTTCGGAGCCGTCGATCTGGGCCGAGTCCAGGGTGCGGAGGAAGGCGATGGTCTTGTCCACCCGCGCCTTCAATTCCTCGAAGCTGGTTTCGCTGTCCTCATAGGCAGGGAACTCAACGCCGGCCAGACGCGCTGCGCCGCCCTTGGCGAAGTCGGTGGCGATCTGAACCTGACGGGCGAAGGGGAACATGTCCGGATAGAGCCGCGCCTGCAGCAGGGCGGCCGGGTCGATCTTGCGTTCAGCGGCATGGGCCGCGGCCTTGTCTATCACCCCGCCAAGACCGGTAAGGCCCTGGATGAAGACGGGAACCGAGGCCTGATACATGGAAAGGGTCATGACTGCTCCAGCGGGTCCAAGCGACTCGCGGGCCGGTTCTATAGGCGCGGCCGCGCGACGTCCCCTACGATGGCCGCAGATCAGCGCTCGACGCCGGGCGCCGGGGGATCGTAGCGTGACCGTCGATGGACCTTCTCGACCCGTTCGCGCTCGCCACGCCACGCCTCGTTACTCGCCTCAAGAACGGCGAGCCCCACCAGGTGTTTTCCGGCTTCCTCTACCATGTGGGCGAAGACCGCTACATCGTGCTGACCGCCCTGCACTGCCTGCTGCGGCCCAACACCTTCTACTTCAAGAACCGCGGGACCGAGGCGACTTGGCCAGAGACCTACGGCCATGATCTGGACTGCGAGGCGCTGGGCTTCAGCGTGCCTCTCTATGACGGAACAGCGCCCCGGTTCCGCTGGCACCAGGACCCGCACAACGCCTCGATCGACGTCGCCGGCGTTCCGGTACGCCTGCCTTCCCGCCCGCAGGCGATCAATATGGCAGGCACGTTCGGCGATTACGACGTGGTGACCCAAGGCTTGCCGCTGACCACCGGGTCGGCGGGGCTGATCTACGGCTTCCCCGGCGGGGCGGCGATCCTGCGCAGCGCGCCGATCGCCCGCGGTTTCACCCTGGCGACAGACTACCGGCTCAATCCGTTCGCCTTTCATGTCGATGGCGTCGGCGGGGCCGGCTGCTCCGGCGGCCCCGTCGCCCTGCGCGCCGAACGCGGCGACCGAACGCTGCTGCAATGGATCGGCATCTATGTCGCCACCCACGAGGCGGAGCGCCTGGGCCGCTGCATCCCGCTGGCGCAGATCATGGAGCTGGTGGCGACGATGACCGCCGAGCCGGGGCTGTGGGCCTAGCCTAGCTTCACAGCCTGGCCGCCACCTCGGCCAGTTGGTCGGCGCAGATGCCCCAGCCTTCCATGAAGCCCATCTGCTCATGGGTTTCGCGGTCGGCCACGCTCCAGTGGCGAGCGCGGGCGACGTACTTGGTGCGCCCCTCCCCAAGATCCTCGAAGGTTATGATCGCGGTCATGAAGGGCTTGTCCGATGGAGCCCACGCCTCGGTGAAGGCGTCGGTGAAGACGATCTTCTCGTTAGGCACGACCTCCAGATAGACCCCGGCGTTCGGGTAGTCGTTCCCCTCGGCGTCTCGCATCACGATCCGGTTGGCGCCGCCGGTGCGCACGTCGAGTTCGGCGATCGGGGTGGTGAACGGCTTGGGCGCGAACCACTGCTTCAGCACTTCGGCGTCGGTCCAGGCGCGATAGAGCTTCTCGCGCGGCACGTCGATGATGCGGGTCAGAACCAGTTCACGATCATTGGCGGGCGGCGTCTGCGTCGTCGTCATGGCGGTCTCCATCACAAGGGTTCGAAGCAAGGACGATGCTGGTGAAGGCGATCCTACAGCTCGCAGCAGGTTTTTCCTCGTGGCGTGCGACTGGCGAAAAAGGAGTTGCGCGGCGGCCAAGGTTGGCGTCCGCTCTGACTGGAGAGTTGCACCGTCTGGAGGCTTGAGCCGTATGACGACGACGTTCGAGATCAACGGCCGCAAGGTCACGATCAAGGCCCCCGACGACTCTCCGCTACTCTGGGCGATCCGCGACGAGGTCGGGCTGACCGGCTCCAAGTTCGGTTGCGGCATCGGCGCTTGCGGCGCCTGCACAGTGCATCTGAACGGCGAAGCGGTGCGCTCCTGCGTGACCCCGGTCAACGCGGCCGCGGGCGCCAAGGTGACCACCATCGAGGGCCTGGATCCAAAAGGCGCCCACCCGTTGCAGGTGGCCTGGATCAAGGCCCAGGCCCCGCAGTGCGGCTACTGCCAATCGGGCCAGATCATGCAGGCCGCCGCCCTGCTGAAGACCACGCCCAATCCGACCGACGCGCAGATCAATGACGCTATGAACGGCAATCTCTGCCGCTGCATGGCCTATGTCCGGATCAAACAGGCGATCAAGCTCGCCGCGGGATCGCAAGGGAGCAGGGCATGAACGCCGTCCCGATCCCGTCGCCCACGGCGACCACCCGCCGCGGCTTCATGATCACCGTGGCGGCCGCCGGCGCGATGATGGGCCTGGCCGCCCCAGTCGGGGCCGAGGCCGCCGAGGGGTTCGAGCCGACCATCTGGTATCGCATCGGCCGTGACGGCACGGTGACCGTCAACGTCATCCGCGCCGAGATGGGCCAGCATGTGGGCACGGCCATCGCCCGCATCGTCGCCGACGAGCTCGAGGCCGACTGGTCGAAGGTGAAGATCGACCATGTGGATTCCGCCGCCAAGTGGGGCCTGATGGTCACCGGCGGCAGTTGGTCGGTCTGGCAAAGCTATCCGCTGATGAGCCAGGCTGGCGCGGCGGGCCGCATCACCTTGATCGAGGAAGGCGCCAAGCTGCTGGGCGTCGATCCGAAGGCCTGCACCGCGCGGGACAGCATGGTCAGCGGCGGCGGCAAGTCGATCTCCTATGGCGACATCGTCGCGCGCGGAAACATGGGCCGGACCTTCACCGCCGACGAACTAGGCAAACTGCCGATCAAGCCGGCCTCGGAGCGCCGCCTGATCGGCAAGGCGTCGACGCAGCTCGACATACCCGCCAAGGTCAACGGAACCGCCCTCTACGGCCTGGACGCCAAGGTCCCGGGCATGGTCTTCGCACGCCCCAAGATCCCCCCGACCCGCAACCAGTCCAAGGTCGTCTCCATCGACGACTCCGCCGCCAAGGCCGTGCCCGGCTACATCAGCAGCCTGGCGCTGGAAGATGCTTCGAACACCGTGCCCGGCTGGGTGATGGTGTTCGCCGACAGCTTCGTGGCGGCCAACAACGCCTGCGACCTCGTCAACGTGAACTGGACCTCGGGCGAGACCGCCAAGACCTCCGAGGCCGATCTTCAGAAGCGTTCAGCGGAACTGATCGCTGATCCGAAGGCCGGGTCGCTGGTGGTCGAGGATCCCGGCGTCGACGCCGCCTTCGCCGCCGCGAAATCCAAGCTGGAGCGGACCTACACCACCGCCAGCGCCCTTCACTTCCAGATGGAGCCGGTCAACGCCCTGGCCTTCGAGAGGGACGGGGTGATGGAGATCCACACCGGCAACCAGTGGCAATCGCTGGCGCTGCCCTGGCTGTCCAAGGCGCTGGGCCGGCCCGAGGACAAGATCGTCCTGAAATCCTACATGCTGGGCGGCGGCTTCGGCCGGCGGCTGAACGGCGATTACGCGGTGCCCGCGGCCCTGGCGGCCAAGGCCATCGGCAAGCCTGTGAAGATGGTCTGCACGCGGGCCGACGACACCCTGTTCGATTCCTTCCGATCGCCCTCGGTCCAGGTCGTGAAGATGGCGTTTGGCGAGGGCGGCAAGGTCACGGCCATGGATCACGCCGCCGCCGCCGGCTGGCCGACCCAGGTGATGGCTCCGTTCTTCATGCCCAAGGGCGCGAACGACGTCGCCTATGACCCCTTCGCCATCAGCGGCGCGAACCACTGGTACAGCGTCGGCGCCCAGCGAGTGCGCGCGGTCCCCAACGACCTCGCCAACATCGCCTTCCGTCCGGGCTGGCTGCGCTCGGTCGGGCCCGGTTGGACCAACTGGGCGGTCGAGAGCTTCATGGACGAGGCGGCCCTGGTCGCCGGCAAGGACCCGCTGGCCTTCCGGCTGGCCATGTTGGACGGGGCGGGCCGCAACGCCGGCTCGGCGCCCAATGCGGTCGGCGGCGCCAAGCGCCAGGCCGCGGTGCTGGCGCGGCTGGCCAAGAAGGCCGGCTGGGGTCAGCCCCTGCCCAAGAACACCGGCCTTGGCCTGGCCACCACCTTTGGCCAGGAACGCGACATGCCGACCTGGGTCGCCTGCGCCGCCAGGGTCAATGTCGATCCGGCCACCGGGGCGGTGAAGGTCGAGAAGCTGACCCTGGTGGTCGACGCCGGGACCATCGTCTCGCCGGACGGCGCCCTGGCCCAAATGGAAGGCGCGGCGCTATGGGGCATGAGCCTGGCGCTGTTCGAGGGGACGCAGTTCGCCGACGGCCAGGTGCAGGACACCAACCTCGATTCCTACACGCCGCTGCGGATGGCGGACGTGCCGGAGATTGAGGTGGAGTTCATCGAAAGCACCGAGGCGCCGGTCGGATTGGGCGAACCTGCGACCACCGTGGTCGGCCCCGCCATCGGCAACGCCATCTTCCACGCCAGCGGCGCGCGGGTACGTCACTTGCCGATCCGTCCGGACGCCGTCCTGGCGGCGCTGAACACACGCACCTGAGAAAGATCGGCGCGAGGCGCCGGGCCACTTCCCCCGCGTCACAAGACTCTGCTACGACGGTCGGCATTAAATTAAGCCGTCATAATTAGGGAGTCGCCCGCGCGACCCTTTTGCGATCCGCGCGCGGACGGAACGCTGTTGGAAACAAAATTTGAGGAGGAGGGCGTGGCTGAGGCTGCGCCCGAAGCTATCGGCGCGACAGAGCCGACCCTGGCGGAAAAAGAGGCCGCCTACGAAAAGTTCGTCTGGGCCAATCTGAAGCGCAACTATATCGGCCACTATCTGCACGGCATGCTGGGCATGACCGGCTTCCGGCTGATCAACGCCCCGACCTTCCTGCCTGCCTATCTGCACATGCTGTCGGGCTCGAACACGGTCGTCGGCTTGGGCCTGGCGCTCCAGCAACTCGGCGGGGTGCTCAGCCCCATCGTCGGCGCCAACCAGGTCGAGCACCGCACCAAGGTGATGCCCGCCGCCCTGTGGATGGGCGGCCTGGCCCGGCTGCAGATCATCGGCATGGCGCTAGCCGGCTGGTTCCTGTCTGGCCAAAGCCGCGTCGTCGCCATCATCGGCTTCATGTTCCTGTTCGGCCTGTTCATGGGCACCCAGCGGGTGGTGTTCTCCATGCTGCTGGCCAAGGTGATCCCGATCAGCCGACGCGGGCGATTACAGGCCTGGCGCAACGCCACCGGCGGCCTGATCGCCGCGGGCCTGGCCTATCTGGCCGGGCGCTACTTCATCGACGCGAACCTGTTCGGCAACGGCTACTCGACGACCTTCATCTTCGCCTTCGCCCTGACCAGCCTGGGTCTGACGGCGTTGCGGTTGCTGATGATCGAGCCGGAACCGCCGACCGTGCGAGCCCGCTCGCGCCTGATCGACCGGTTCAAGGACTTCCCGGCCCTGCTGGCCGAGAAGGGCTTCCTCTACTTCATGATCGTCCAGATGCTGGCGATCACGGCGCGGATGGCGGTGCCGTTCTACGTGCTGTTCGCCTCGTCCACGATCGAGCTGAACGGTAAGAACCTCGGCCTGCTCTCGCTGGCGTTCCTGGGCGCCGACACCATATCGAACCTGGTCTGGGGCTATCTTGGCGACAAGACCGGCTTCCGGCTGATCATGCTGCTGTCGCTGCTGTTGTGGGTCGGCTCGACCGTCCTGCTGATGGGCGCGCACGACTTTCTGCCGATCTTCATGGCCTTCTTCGGCCTGGGCGCGGCGCAGTCGGGCTACATGATGAGCGCCGGCACCATGATCCTGGAATTCGGCGACCGCGACGAGATGCCGATGCGCATCGCCTTCTCGGCCACGGCCGAGGGCATCATGGGCTCCATCGGACCGCTGCTGGGGGGCGTGATCTCCTCGACCCTCGGCTATGGCCCGATGTTCTCGATCTCGATCGCCTTCCTGATCGCCGCGCTGATCGTGTTGATCACCATGGTCAAGGAACCGAGAACCGCCCGGCACTCCTAGAGGACTGCAAAAAGGCTAGAGCGCCAATGGCGCCCTAGCCGGCGTCTTGCGGCCAGTCGGGAAGCGCGATCTTCACCGGCTGGCCCGCCAAGGCGGTGTCCAGATGGATCAGGAAACTGGCGATGCCGGCCGCGCCCTGCATGTAGCCGGTCTGGGCCTGCAGGAACTCGGGCCGGTCGCGATGCTCGGCCTGGATCCAGCGGCGTCGATCGCCGTCCACAGTGCTGTTCTCCACAATCACCGCTGCACAACGCCGGGCCAGGTCGAGATAGGCCTCATCGCCCGTGCGCCGCGCCATCAGCAGGGCGTATTCCCCCACGCCCGCGTCGCCGCAGCATTGACCGTGATTGTTCCAGAAGCCCTTCGAACGGGTCTCCGGCGCGCCCAGGCTCAGCAGCCCCTTCGTCAGGGCTTTCGCCTCCTCCAGCCATTTGGCCTCGCCGGTGATTTTGTAGAGCTCGAGGAACAGCCGGCCGGTGCCCGCCGGTCCATGGCAGGCGCCCAGGTAGAAGATGGGATTGCGCGCCTCTTCGGTGTGGCAGACCAGGCGGCCGTCGCCGACCGAACTGGCCCGGCTGAGCACATAGCGCGCGCCCTCCTTGGCCGCGGCCAGGAAACGTTCGTCGCCGGTAGACTTGTAGAGCTCGGCCAGGAAGTAGGCGACGCCCGCGCCGCCATGGGCGAAATTGGGAGCGGTGAAGGCGAACGGCATGTCCGACATCAGCCGCCAGCGCAGGCCGTCAGGATCACTCTCGGCAACCTCCAGCAACCGCTCGCCGACCGCCACCGCCCAGTCCAGCGCGTCGGGGTGCAGGTCGTTGCGATCGCCGTAAAGCATGACGAGACCCGCGCCCGCCGCGCCAACGGACTGATCGTAGATTTCTCGCTCGCCCGTAAAGCCGGTGATTTCCGAGAACGGCGCCGGCTCGATCCAGCCGATGCCCGCGCCCAATGGCTTGGCCTGATCGCGCAGGCGCTGCAGGCAGGTTCCGGCCAGGGCGCGGAAGTCCTCGCGGCCGCTGGCCCGCGCCAATTCACTCATCGCGAAGGCGTAGCCTGGCCAGCCGTTCGAGGCGCTGACCGAGAGACTGTCGACCCTGGCCAGATGGGCGGCGACTTCCTCGCCGGCCGCGATGGCCTGCTCCAGAGCCTGCGCCGACCCGGTGGCCGCGTGCAGTTCCAACAGCAGCAGGATGATGCCGGACGAGCCGTGATAGAGGCCGTAGTCGGAGCCGCCGGCATCGTCAGCGCGGCGCCATTTCGTCCGCCCCTCCAACCGCTGGGCGCCAATGAAATTCACCGCTTCAAGCGCGGCCTGCATATAGGCGCCCATTGGACTTCCTCCCGTTCTTATCATTGGATCTGGTGTTGGCTCGCAGGCTAGGACCTGTCAACGCACCCTATGGGTGGCCTGCTGGCGAGGGCGTGTTAGATCGATGGGCATGAAGCGCGAAGAAAAGCCGCAGGTCGTAGACCTGAACGAGCGCCGCAAGGCCCTCCAGGCCAAGGAGGCGGCCGCGAAGGCCGCCCAGGCGAAGGCCGCGCGCCAAGCCAAGACCGGCGGATCCATGCTGGGCGGGCGCAAACATGCCGGCCTGATCCTGGCGGTCATCGCCCTGGTCCTGATGGCGATCTACGTGCTTCCAAGGTTCCTCTAGCGCCGCGTGTCACACGCGGGCAGGCTGCTCCGTCCTATTGTCGAACGCCCACCATGGCGACACCGCAACAAGGACCTCCCCATGTCAGCCCGCCTGAACCCCTTCGCCGCCGCCCCTGAAATGATCGCCGCCATGACCGCGTTCGAGAACGCCGTGGTGTCCTCGGGCCTGGAACACAGCCTGATCGAACTGGTGAAGACCCGCGCCTCGCAGATCAACGGCTGCGCCTTCTGCCTGCACATGCATACCCGCGACGCCCGCGCCGCCGGCGAGAGCGAGGAACGTCTGCACCTGCTCGCCGCCTGGTGGGAATCCTCGCTGTTCACGCCGCGCGAGAAAGCGGCGCTGACCTGGACGGAATCGCTGACTCTGATCGCCCAGACCCGCGCACCGGACGCCGACTACACGATCATGCGCGAAGAGTTCGACGAGGCCGAGGCCGTGAAGCTGACCATGCTGATCGGGGCCATCAACGTCTGGAACCGCCTCGCCGTCGGCTTCCGCTCCCAGCACCCGCGCAAGTGGTCGGTCGAGAAGGCCGCGTAGGGGTGCCACCGCTCGTCATCCTCCGGTCGTCTGAAAGACGATCCGGGGGACCCAAGCTGAGTCGCCGAACTTGCGAGGCCGCTTGGGTCCCCCGGACCAGCCCGCGGCTGACCGGAGGATGACGAGCGTCGGGAGAGACCTAAGCCGCCAAGCGCTCCGCCACAGCCCGGTCGATCCGCGCCTTGGCCATTTCGTTGGCGACTTCGTGGGTCGGGCGCGCTTCGGTCACGGCGCGGTCGAGCACTTCTTCCAAGGTCGCCGTCAGGCGGTCGAGCTTGGCCGCGACCCAGGCAGGGTCGAAGGCGCCGCCCTGCTCCAACGCGCGGATCTCACCGGCTACATTGATGATGCCGCCGCCATTGATCACATAGTCCGGCGCGTAGAGCATGCCGCGCTCGAAGACCTGGCGGCCGATCTCGAGATCAGCGAGCTGGTTGTTGGCGCCGCCGGCGATCACCTTGGCTTTCAGCCTCGGCAAGGTGGTGGCGTTGATCGCCCCGCCCATCGCGCAGGGCGCAAAGACATCGGCCTCGACATCGAAGATCGCGCCCGGCGCCACGACCTGCGCGCCCGTACGCGCCGCGATCTCGGCCAGCGCGGTTTCGTTGACGTCGGTGATGATCAGCTTGGCGCCGGCCGCATGCAGCTTTTCGGCCAGATAGGCGCCGACGTGGCCCACGCCCTGAATGGCGACGGTGACGCCGTCGAGATCACGGTTCAGGGCGCGCCTCACCGCCAATCGTACGCCGCGAAACACGCCTTCGGCCGTCACCGGGCTGGGATCGCCGGAGGCCGCCGCATGCCCCTCGAGGCCCGCGACGAAACGCGTCTGCTTGCGAGCGCTCAGCAGGTCTGCGGGCGAGACCCCGACATCCTCGGCGGTCCAGTAACTGCCGCCCAGGGTGTCGACGGCGCGGCCGAAGGCCTCAAACAGAGCCGGGGTCTTCATGGTCCGACTGTCGCCGATGATCACGGCCTTGCCGCCGCCCAGCTCCAGATCGGCCATGGCGTTCTTGTAGGACATGGCGCGGGAGAGGCGCATGGCGTCCTCGAGCGCCGCATCGGCGCTGGCATAGGGCCACATGCGGCATCCTCCGGCGGCCGGGCCGCGGGCGGTGGAGTGAACCGCGACGATAGTCTTGAGGCCGGTTTTCTCGTCGTAGAACGAATGGACGCCTTCATGTCCTTCGAAAGCGGGGGAATCGAACAAGGTCATGCCGCACTCGCCGCGAGACAGTGGAAGAGATTGCCGAATTCCCTACGCCCGCCCCGAGCGCTTCACAAGCCTGCCTGGATCTTCCGCGCCGCCTCTGCGTCGATCGGCGCGTTGGGTTGGGTCGGCGAACCGGGAATGGTGGGAGCCCCGGACGGCAGCGGCGCCTGAGGATCGCGAATGAAGGACAGCAGATCCTCCCAGACCACCGGGCCCTGATGGTCGCGGGTCATCAGGTGCCAGCCCTTGGAATAGTAGGCCGAGCGATCGGTCGGCTTGAGCTTGGCGGCGGCCTCGAAGGCCGGCTCCTTGGGGATGATCTCGTCGTGGGCGCCGTAGATGTAGAGGACCGGGACCTTGACGGCTCCCGTCGCCTGCCAGGCCCGCTCCATCATCGCCACCAGCCCATAGAGCGTGTCGGACCTCGCGCCCCAGACCATCAGCGGGTCGCGCCCCATGGCGCGCAGCTCGTCGTGATTGTCAGTCGGCTGGACGCGACTGGTGAGCCAGCGCGGCGGCTCGTAGACCTTGCCTGCGGTGAACCGGGCCGCCAGCCACAGCATCGTCTTGTAGGGCAGCGGTTGGTTCGACCACCCCCAGACAGCGGGCGACATCAAGATCAGCCGGTCCGCGGCCGGCGGACGATCTGAAGCGAAGGCCTCAATCGCCACCGCCCCGCCCATGCTCTCGCCGGCGACGATCACCGGCACGCCCGGATACTGGTTGCGGACCACGGCGGTGATGGTGCGCAGGTCCTCGACCATCAGCTCATCGCCGCCCCAGATGCCGCGATTGGGCGAGCGCCCGAACCCCCGCTGATCGAAGGCGTAGGTAGTGACGCCGTTCTTGGCCCAATAGGGCGCGGCCAGGTGGAAGGCGTTGGCGTAGTCGTTCATGCCGTGCAGCGCGACGACCACCGCCTGCGGCTCGGCCTCGGCCTCGGCCTCCCAACGCGTCAGTCCCAGCCGCGCGCCGTCGAAGGAAACAAAGACGTCGTTTTCCAGACGCGGTCCCTGGAAGCCCATCGGCGGCGCCCCGGCCTGTTGCACCATCAGCGGCGTACAGGCGCTGAGCATCATGGCGGCGGAAATGGCGGCGAGGCTTCTCACGGTCGCAGTATCTCCAGGACCCGTTGGCGAAGATAGGGCGTCACCTCGTCCTCGAACCACGGGTTGCGCTTCAACCAACCTGTATTGCGCCACGAAGGATGCGGCATGGGCAATATCGCCGGACCATAGTCGCGCCAAGCCCGAACGGTTTCCGTCATGTTCGCCTGCATACGCCCACCTAGGGCCCATTCCTGCGCATAGCCGCCGACCAGCAGGGTCAGTTCGACCTGCGGCAACTGCTGCAGCAATTGCGGTCGCCAAAGCTGGGCGCAGCGTGGCGGTGGCGGAAAGTCGCCGCCCTTGGGATTGGTCCCGGGAAAGCAGAAGGCCATCGCCGCCACGCCGATCTCGGGGCGGCCATAGAATGTCTCGTAGTCGACGCCCATCCAGCCGCGCAGGCGATCGCCGGAAGGATCGGTGAACGGCAGGCCGCTTTCATGCACGCGCCGCCCAGGAGCCTGACCACAGATCAGCAGCCGCGTCTGCGGCGAGACGCGTACCACCGGGCGCGGTTCATGCGGCAGCTCAGGCGCGCAGGCCCGGCATGCGGCGATATCGGCGAGAACAGCCTTGAGGCTCATATCGCCGATATAGGGATTGCGCCCTAGTCCGCCACGTCCTGCGACGGCGCGACGCTCTCGCCTTCCATCGGCATCCGCAGGCGATAGACGCCCTTGAATTTCTCCGGGTCGGCGGGCTTGCCGTGGCGGGTGATGACGATCTTGCCCTGGCGAGCCAGGCCCCGCGCGGTCGCGCGCACGTGACCGGTCAGCCGCCGCCAATTGTCATTGTCGGCGGCGCGAGCCACCTCTTCGGACGAAGCGGATTTCCCGGCCGGGAGCTTCCCCAGGACCTCGAGGATCACGGCTTCCATATCGACGCTCATCAGCCGCCTCGTTTCATGGTTTCGCGGGCGATGACCACCTGCTGAATCTGACTGGTGCCCTCATAGATCCGGAAGATGCGTACGTCTCGATAGAACCGCTCGATGCCGTGGTCGGCGACATAGCCGGCGCCGCCGAAGATCTGCACCGCGCGGTCGGCGACGCGGCCGACCATTTCGGAGGCGAAGTACTTGGCGGCGGCCGCCTCCATGGTCACGCTCTTGCCGGCGTCGCGGGCCCGGGCGGTTTCCATGGTCATCGCCTTGGCCACCAGCGCCTCGGTCTTGCTGTCGGCGATCATGCCCTGGATGAGCTGGAAGCCGGAGATCGCCTGCCCGAACTGCTTGCGCTCGGAGGCATAGGCCACGCAGTCGGCCAGCAGCCGCTCGGCCACGCCGATGCAGACCGCCGAGATGTGCAGGCGGCCGCGATCCAGGACCTGCATGGCGACCTTGAAGCCTTCGCCCTCAGCCCCCAGGCGGTTCTCGACCGGCACGCGGACATTGTCGAAGACGACGTCGCAGATGTGCGCGCCCTGTTGGCCCATCTTCTTCTCGGGCTTGCCGACCGACAGGCCTGGCAGGTTCCGCTCAACCAGGAAGGCGCTGACCCCGCCGCCGCCCGGCTTGCTGGGATCGGAGCGCGCCATGACCGTAAACAGGTCGGCCTTGTTGGCGTTGGTGATGAAGCGCTTGGTGCCGTTCAAGACGTAAAAATCGCCGTCGCGAATGGCGCGAGTCTGGACGTTGGCGCTGTCGGACCCGGCTTCCGGCTCGGTCAGGGCGAACGAGGTGATGATCTCGCCCGAGGCGATGCCCGGCAGGTACTTGGCCTTCTGCGCATCAGTTCCGAACATCACCAGCCCTTGGCTGCCGATGCCGACATTGGTGCCGAAGGCCGACCGGAACGCCGGGCTGGTGCGGCCCAGTTCGACGCCGACCAGGCACTCGTCTTCCATCGATAGATCGAGCCCGCCGTATTCCTCAGGGATCGACAGGCCAAAGAGCCCAAGCCCCTTCATCTCCTCGATCACCTCGCCGGGGATCGCGTCATCCTCCGAGACCTGGGCCTCCAGCGGACGCAGGCGTTCGGTGACGAACCTGCGGACGGTGTCGATCAGTTGCTCGCGGGTTTCGAGGTCGAGGGCCATGGTTCGGTGTCTCGGCTATTGGCAGATGAATTTATCGGCCGGGGTTTCGGCGAATTTGGACAGGGTGACGCTGACGATCGGATCGGGCCAGATCTCGTGGGTCGCGCCGCCCGCGGGCACCGTGCAGATGGTGGCCATGCGCTTCATGAGCTGGCCGCGCCGCAGGGCGGTGATCTCGGCCTCATATGCGACGGGGCGGGCCAGGCCGTTCCAGACCTTCATGATCGACTGTCGCTTCTCGGGCGAGGAATCCAGGGCGAAGGCGAGCTTGCCGACGCCAGGCCCCTTATAGGTCTCGCCGGCGCCATTGGCGGTGGCCAGATCGACGCGGCCGGCCTCGACGTCGTTGAGGACAGGCTTGCCGTCGGCGTCCAGGTGGAAGACAGCCCGCTGGCCCAGGACGACCTGGACCGAACCGCCGTCTACCTTGGTGCGAGGGTCCAGGCCCGCCGCCTCCAGCGCCGCGATCAGGTTGGCCGGCGGCTTGGGGGCCGTCGTCTCCGGCGTCTCGGCGTGAACCGCCGAGGCCAGGGCGCCCATCGCCGCCGCCATGGCGATCAGCTGCACGTCAGGCCTTGGCGAGCGCAAGCGCCGAGCCTTGGCCGACGCCGACGCACATGGTCGCCAGCGCCCGCTCGCCGCCCGTTTGGAACAGCGTACGCGCAGCGGTCAGCGCGAGCCGCGCGCCGGAGGCGCCCAGCGGGTGGCCGATGGCGATGGCGCCGCCGTGGGCGTTCACATGCGGCGCGTCGTCATCCAGGCCCCAGGCGCGGGTGCAGGCGAGGGCCTGGGCGGCGAACGCCTCGTTCAGTTCAATGACGTCGAAGTCGCGGGCGGTGATGCCCAGACGCGCGGTCAGCTTCTCGACCGCCGGGACCGGACCGACGCCCATGACCCGGGGCGCCACACCGCCAGCCGCGCCGCCGTCGATGCGGGCGAGCGGTTCTAGGCCCAGCTTCTGGACCATTTCCGCCGAGGCCAGCAGCAAGGCCGCCGCGCCGTCATTGACGCCCGAAGCGTTGCCGGCCGTGACCGTGCCACCTTCGCGGACGATAGGCTTCAGGCCCTGTAAGGCCTCCAGCGTGGTGTCAGGGCGCGGGTGCTCATCCTGCGAAACGACGATGTCGCCCTTACGGTCCTTGATGGTCAGGGGGGCGATCTCGCCCTCGAAGAAGCCCTTGGCGCGGGCCGCGCCGACGCGGGCCTGGCTGCGCTGGGCGAAGGCGTCCTGGTCTTCGCGGTTGATCTGGTAATCGGTGGCGACGTTCTCGGCGGTCTCCGGCATGGCGTCGACGCCATAGGCCTTCTTCAGCGCCGGGTTCACGAACCGCCAGCCGATGGTGGTGTCGTAGATTTCCGGGCTGCGCGAGAAGGCGGTGTCCGGCTTGGCCATGACGAAGGGCGAGCGGCTCATGCTCTCCACGCCGCCGGCCACGATCAGGTCGGCCTCACCGGAGGCGATGGCCCGCGCGCCGGCGATCACGGCGTCCAGGCCCGAAGCGCACAGACGGTTCACCGTGATGCCCGGGACGCTCGATGGCATGCCCGCCAGCAGCAGCGCCATGCGCGCCACATTGCGGTTGTCCTCGCCGGCCTGGTTCACGCAACCATAGATGACTTCATCCACCCGCTCCCAGTCCAGCTTGGGATAGGCGGCCATCAGGGCTTTCAGCGGATGGGCCGCCAGATCGTCGGCCCGGACCTTGGAAAGCGCACCGGCATAGCGGCCGATAGGGCTGCGGAGTCCTCCGCACAGATAAACAGTCCGGCCTTGCATAGTGTTTCCCTGCCGCCCCGAGCCGACCTCGTCGGCTCAAGATTCTTTGATTGGACCATTTTCTTCGACGAACCGGTGCCCACTTCGTCGGAAAATGGTCTAGGTCGCTTAGTGAATAGGCCGGCAAACTAGTGTTTGAGCGCGCGGCGAGCAAACCCTTACCAGGGTCTGGGGGAGACGGAATGGACGGCGGCGAGGAACAGACGGTCAGCGGCTGGAAGCATCAGGTCGTCGAGGACGGCGAATGGGCGGGCTGGACGCTCTATGGCAGCGACCCGTTCGAGGACCACGCCGGCCCCTTCTATTTCAAGCTTGAAGACAATGGCCGCCCGGTCTGCGCGATGCGCGCCGAGAAGCACCACATGAACGGCGGCGGCTTCATGCACGGCGGGGCGATCATGACCTTCGCCGACTACTGCCTATTCGTGATCGCTCGCGACGTCCTGCAAGACAGCCGCAGCGTCACCGCCACCTTCAACGGCGAGTTCGTCGGCGCGGTGCCGCAGGGTTCGCTGGTCGAGTGCCGCGGCGAGGTCGTAAAGGCCGGCCGCAGCATGGTCTTCGTCCGCGGCCTGATCACCACCGGCGACGAGCCGGTCATGAACTTCTCCGCGGTCATCAAGAAGACCCGCCCCAGGGACGCAGCATGAGCCGCAAACTGAGCCCCGAGAGCTGGAAGCAGATCGCCCCCGGCGCGGCCATGGTGCTTTTGGCCGGCCCGGTGTTCCTGTTCATGGCGATGGATATCACCCTGTTCCTGATCATGAGCCGGACGCGGGGCATGACGGCTTCGACCCAGATCTTCGACCTCTCGATGGAAATCGTGCTCTGCCTGTTCGCGGGCCTGGTGACGGCCTTCGGCGCCAGGAAGATCGTGCGGGAACTGCGGAAGAAGTAGCAGCGGCCACCCGCCCGGCGTGGGCGGCCCTTTCGAGAAGAACCTCAGCATGAGCTACACCCTCTCGGCCCTCGACCTGTCGCCGGTCAGCGGGGACGGCACCCAGGCCCAAGGCGTGCGTGACACCATCGAGGTCGCCAAGGCCGCCGAACGCCTGGGCTATCACCGGTTCTGGGTGGCCGAGCACCACAACATCGGCACGCTCTCGTCTCCTGCTCCGGAGATCCTGATCGCGGCCCTGACCCAGGTCACCAAGACCATCCGCCTCGGCTCGGGCGGGGTGATGCTGGTGAACTACTCGCCGCTCAAAGTGGCCGAGGTGTTCATGGAGTTGGAGGCGCTCGCGCCCGGACGCATCGACCTTGGCGTCGGCCGCGCGCTTGGCACGGACGGCCGCACCGGCGCAGCCCTGCGCTCGGCGATGTCGGACGCCTTCCCGCACTATTTTTCCCTCCTGAACGCCTGGCTGCTTGACGCTTCGGGGACCGAGCCGATCACCGCCGCCCATCCGGCCCACGACATCCACGCCAACCCGTCGGGCCCATCGCACCCCGACCTCTTCATGCTGTGCTCATCGCCTGAGAGCGCCCAGTTCGCGGGCGCGGCAGGGGTCGGCATGGTGTTCGCCGAGTTCATCGCCCGCACCGAGGGCGGTCCTTCGGTCGCGGCCTATCGCCAGGCGTTCGAGCCCTCGGTGTTTCGCGACAAGCCCTGGGCGGGCGTAGCGACCATCGCGTTGGCCGCAGACGCGGCCGAGGAAGCCGAGCGGCTCGCCGCGCCGATGCGGGCCGGCAACCTGGCTACCCTGGATGGCGAACGCCGCCGGTTCCGCTCCATCCCCGAGGCTCAGGAATATCTGGCCGAACGCGCAGGCGATCCCAGAATGGCCGGGGTCATGGCCCGCTCCATCGTCGGTGACCCGGCCAGCGTCAAGGCCCGCCTCGATGAGAAGGCCCGCGCCACCGGCGCGGACGAGCTGTTCGTGATGGCGGTCGGCCCGACTCTGGAAAGCCGGATACGCTCGCTGGAGCTGATCAAACCCGCCTAGGGAGCGCCATATCATCCACCCGCTCATCCCGGCGAAGGCCGGGACCCAGATGGTATGGCTCAGACGTGGGCTCTAGAAGCTCAATGCCGATCCAATCAGCCGCCGGCCAATGAGACCTGGGTCCCGGCCTTCGCCGGGATGTGCGGGCCGAGTATGGCGCCTAGGGCTTGGCGAACGCCTTGCGCGCCACGACGGTCTTGCCGGCCTCGTAGACCGGCTGGCCATCCTTGATCGTGGAGAGGACGGGGATGTCCTTGATGGTCGCGGGATCAACGCTCAACGGGTCCGCCCCCAACACGACAAGATCGGCCTTCTTGCCGACGGTGATCGAGCCGCGGCTCGCCTCGTCGAAATGCTGCCAGGCCGGCCAGATGGTCAGGGCGCGCAACGCGTCCATCGGCGCGATCCGCTGGTCGGGCCCAAGGACCTGCCCACTGCGGGTCGTGCGGTTCACGGCGCTCCACAAGGCGTGCATCGGCGCGGGTGGCACGACGGGAGCGTCGGTGTGCAGGCTGAAGTGCAGGCCTTCCTTCAAGGCCGCCGCGGTCGGGCTGATGAAGGCGGCGCGCGCCGGCCCCAGGGTCTCGTCGCGGTGCCAGTCGCCCCAATAGAAGGTGTGCTCGGCGAAGAAGGACGGGAAGACGCCCAGGCGCCTGTAGGCGCTCAACTGCTCGGGCCGTGTCACCTGCGAATGGATCACCACCGGCCGCGTCGCGGCAAAGCCGGGATGGCCCGCCTCGGCCTTCTGGACGGCCTTGATCAGCATGTCGATGCACGCGTCGCCATTGCAGTGGGTCTGCACCTGCCAGCCCAGGCCGGCGAACTTCTTGTACCAGGCGTCCAGCTCGGCCTGCGGCATGATCGGATAGCCGCGATAGTCGGCGGCCGCGCCATGGGGCGGATGGAAATACGGCTTTTCGAGATAGGCGGTCTTGCCCTGTGGCGAGCCGTCCTGAGTGATCTTCACCCCGGCGAACTTCAGGCCATTCTGATAGGGCCCGCCGATCTTCAGGCCGTTGTCGGCGACCATCTTCTCCGCCAGGGTCCATTTCGGATAGGCGGCGACGTCGATCCTCAACCGCTTCTCAGCCTGGGCCTTCAACAGCATCGCCAGGGTGGCGGGGCTGGCGGTCTGGCCGTCCTGGGCGGTGGTGTAGCCAAGGCTGGCGTAATAGATCTGGATCTCGTCGAAGCTCTTGGCCGCCGCCTCCGGCGTCATCGGCGGCAGGGCCGCGAACACTGCGAAGATCGCCTGCTCTTCCAGCAACCCCGTAGGCTCGCCGGACGCATCGCGCGCGATCACGCCGCCGGGCGGATTTGGCGCGCCCTTGACGAAGCCCAGCCTCTTCAGCGCGGCGCTGTTGCACACCGCCAAGTGACCCGAGACGTGGCCGACGCAGATTGGACGGGTGGCCGACACCGCGTCCAGTTCGGCGCCGGTCGGATGTCGGCGCTCGGCCAACAGCGAGTCGTCGTACCCCGACCCCAGCAGCATCTCGTCACCCGGCGATCGCGCCAGGGCGCCGCGCATCGCCGCCTGCAAGCCGGCGATATCGCGCACCGTGCCGACCGGCGGCGGGGACAGATCGGTCAGGTTCCAGCCCAGCACCATGTCGGCGATATGGCTGTGCCCGTCGACGAAGCCGGGAACCATGGTCTTGCCGGCCAGATCGACTACACGCGTCGTCGGCCCTTTCAGCGCTGAGACCTGCGCATCGGAGCCGACCGCCAGGATCTTACCGTCCTTCACCGCCACGGCCTGGGCCTTGGGCTGGGCGTCGTCGACCGTGATCACCACGCCGTGCAAATAGACGGTGTCGGCCACGCCGCCAGCCGATGAAGCTGCTGGTGCGAAGAGCGCGAGACCTGCCAGCGCGGACACGAGGGACGAAATCATCGGAGGAACACCTTAATTCGTCGAGATCGGTTCGAAGGCGGGACACCGGCTGGCGCCCCGGTCGCATCAACTGCGCATGGCCGCCTTCGCCGCCGGCCGCGCGCGCATCGCCTCGGCCCAGCGATGGACGTTCTGCAACTCTTCCGGGATCACCAGCTTGATCATGCGGGTGAAGTCGATGCCGATGAAGCCGACGATGTCGGCGATGGTCAGGCGATCGGCCGCCAGCCACTCGGCCTCGGCCAGCCGGCGGTCGAGCACCTTCAGCGCCCGCAGTCCTTGGGACTTGTTGTACTCGGCGATTTCAGGGTTCTGGGTTTCCAGCGCCGCCAGCGCCGGATGGCTGTGGCGCACGCCCATCATGAAGGGGGTGGCGACCATCATTTCGGCCCGCCGCATCCACATCTCGATCACCGCGGTCTCTTCCGGCGTCCGGCCGAAGAGATTGGGCTCCGGGTAGAGCGCCTCCAGGTAGCGGCAGATGGCGATGGATTCGGTGACGGTGGTTCCGTCGTTCATCTCCAAGGCCGGCACGTTGGGCAGGCCGGCCTTGGCCAGGTATTCCGGTTGCTTGTGGGTGCCCTCGATCAGGTTCAGGGACACGATCTCAATGTCCTCGATCCCCTTCTCGGCCATGAACCAGCGCACGCGGCGCGGATTGGGCGCCAGGAGCGTGTCGTAGAGCTTCATGCCTTCCTCCCGGCGGCTCTCGCGGCCGCCTCTTCTTACAGTCCGAACAGTTCGTGCGGCATGGCGCCCACCAACGCCGCGGTCATGCAGGTGGCCAGGAAGCCGGCGATCAGCGCCTTCCACACCATACCAATGATCTCGTTGCGCCGCTCGGGCATCAGCACGCCCATGCCCGACACCGTTATCCCGACTGACCCGACGTTAGCGAAGCCGCATAGGGCGTAGGTGAGGATCATCCGAGTGCGCTCGGTCATCTCGCCGGCCGGCACCGCGCCCAGTTGGATAAAGGCGATGAACTCGGTCAGCATCAGCTTCACGCCGAGCAGATAGCCAGCCTTTAGCGCCTCGTCCCAATGGATCCCCATGGCCCAGGCCAGCGGCGCGAAGATCACGCCCAGGATGCGCTCGATGGTCAGAGCTTCACCGTAGACTGGCGGGAACACTGACAACAGGCCGTTGCCGATCGCCACGAAGGCCACGAACACGATCAGGATGGCCGAGATGTTCAGCACCACGGTCAAGCCGTCCATCGTGCCCTTGCTGATGGCGTCGATGGACGAGTCGTATTTCAGCAGCGAGCCGTAGTCGGCGTAGAAGCCGCCCTGGCCTTCCTTCTCCGGCACCATGATCCGCGCGAGCAGGATGCCGGCCGGCGCCGAGATGATCGAAGCCACCAGCACGTGGGCCGCCGCATTGGGCAGCACTGTCTTCAAGATGGTGGCGTAGGCGACCATGGTCGAGCCGGCGACGGTGGCCAGCCCCACGACGATCATCAGGAACAGCTCTGAACGGGTCAGCTTGTCGAGATAGGCGCGGATGACGATCGGGCTCTCGATCATGCCCAGGAAGATGTTCACCGCCACAGCCAAGGCCGAGGCGCCGCCCAGGCCCATGGTCTTCTGGAACAGCAGGCCAAAGCCGCGCGTGATCCACTTCAGGATGTTCCAATGCCAGAGCAGGGCCGACAGCGCCGAGATCACCAGGATCAGCGGCAGCACCTGGAAGGCGAACACAAATAGCGCCCCGGCGTTCGTCACCGCATAGGGCTGGGCGCCGCCGCCCATGTAGCCGAACACGAACTGAGTCCCGGTGGCGGTCGCCGCCGCCAGGCCGTCGACGCCGGCGTTCAGCGCCTCGATCACGCCCTGCGCGCCCGGGAGCCCAAACAACAGCAGGATCAGCCCGACCTGCACGGCGATCGAGCCCAGGGCCAGCTTCCAGGGAAACGCCCGCCTGTTCTCAGACAGCACCCAACAGACGACAAGCACGAAGGCCAGGCCGACAAGGCTCTGAGCGTTTTCAGGTCGAAACATCGAAAGCCCCTGCCCCCCGGGATTCGGGCAGCTCTGCCGCTATTGACTACGGAGGCCATATGCCACGCAAGCCGACGCAGCGCCGCGCTTGTTACATCGCCACTTGACGCAGAGCGACATCGGCGTATTTAGATTGTACACAATTGAATTGGAGAAAATATAATGACCGCTCTTTACGCCACTCAAGCCCGCGCCGTCGGCGGCCGCGCTGGCCACGTTGAATCCCAGGACGGTCTGCTGAGCCTGGACTTGGCCCTCCCCCGCGAGATGGGCGGCAAGGGCGGCGGCACCAATCCTGAGCAGTTGTTCGCCGCCGGCTATGCCGCCTGTTTCGAAAACGCCGCGCGTTACATCGCCGGCCAGCAGAAGATCCCTCTGACTGGGGCGGCCGTCACCGCGACTGTTGAACTGCATCCCCGCGCCGAGGGCGGCTTCAAGCTGGGCGTGGCGCTGGATGTCGAGACCCAAGGCCTCGATCAAGCCGCCGCCGAGGCTCTTGTCGCCGCCGCGCACGAGGTCTGCCCCTACTCGAACGCCATTCGCGGCAACGTCGATGTTGCGATATCCGTACAGGCAGGATGACCACGAAGACCAAAACCAAGACCCAGGCGCCGGCCGCAAAGGCGGCCGGCGATCACCTGCGCCTCGATAACCAGCTCTGCTTCGCCCTCTATGCGGCAAGCGGGCTGGTGACCCGCGCCTATCGCCCGCTGCTGGAGCCGCTGGGCCTGACCTATCCACAGTACCTCGTCATGCTGGCCTTGTGGGAACAGGCGCCGCGCACGGTGAAGGCTTTGGGCCAGGCGCTGGAACTGGATTCGGGCACCCTGACCCCGCTGCTGAAACGCCTCGAAGCGGCGGGCTTCGTCACCCGCACCCGCGACGCGGAGGACGAGCGGCGCGTGCAAATCGCCCTGACGCAAGCCGGCGAAGCGCTGCGCGAAAAGGCGGGAGTAGTTCCGACGGCGCTGGCTTGCCAGCTTCAATTGCCGCTCGACGAGATCGTTGAACTTCGAACGACGCTGCAGGATCTGGCGCGCAAGATGAAGGCGGCGAGCTGAACGCCCTACCGAGCGCCTAGCCGCATCAGCACTTCGCGCGGGATCGCATAGTGCTCGATGGCGGGCCGCTGATCGCGGATGCCGCAGGCTTCGCGCTGGATGAAATAGTACCAGACCGCCGTCGCCGCCTCTTTCAGGATCGGCGGCCGAAGGGCGATATCCGCGCCCGAGGCGTCGAACTCGCGTAGGGCGGCCAGGGCCTTCTCAATGCGCTGGCCGGCGGCGCCAAGCGCGGCGCTGCGCTCCTGCTGGATCTCAATATCGAGGATGTTGGCGCCGGTCTGGAACGGCGACCGGGAACCCTGGGGCATGCGGAGGCTGGACATGGCCTCGAATATGGCGCGGCAAGTTCGCGGCGCAAGCCAGGCCAGCCCCCTCCCCACGCTCGTCATGGCCGGGCTTGTCCCGGCCATCCATAGACTCCGAGGTCCAGTTCGCCCCGAGAGCATCCTGTCTATGGATCCCCGGCCTTCTGCTCCGCTCCAGCCGGGGATGACGAATGGGGTTGGCCTTACTTCCCCGTCAGTTCCTTCACCAAAGCAGTCTGGCCATAGACCTTGGACAGCGCCTCGGTCGCAGCCGAGGTGGCCACGACCACCGTGCGGTTGATCGAGCCGTCATAGCCGAAGGCGCCGCCCAACGAGTGGATGTTACCGTCGAAGGCCGCGCCCAGGACCTCGCCCTTGGCGTTGACCACCGGCGAGCCGGAGTTGCCGCCGATGATGTCATTGGTGGTGACGAAGTTATAGACTGTGTCCGGGTTCACCTTGCCCTTGGCGGCGACCCAACGGGGCGCAAGCTGATAGGGCTCGGCGCCGGTCGCCCGCTCATAGAGGCCGGCGAAATTGGTCGTCGCCGGCACGGTGGTCCCGCGATAGGTCCAGCCTGCGACCTTCCCGTAGGAGAGACGCGGGGTGAAGGTGGCGTCCGGATAGACCGCGTCGCCATAGGCGGCGAACTTGGCCCGGGCCACGCGTTCGGCGGCGCGGTCGGTGGGACCGGCGACCTCGGCCTCCCAGGTCTTGCGCACCGCGCGAGCGGCAGGGTCGTTGCGCAGGAAGAGCTGGATCATCGGGTCGTCAGACGCCTGGATGGCGGCCAGGCCGCCGTCCCACAGCGCCTTGCGAGCGGCGGGGTCAGCCAGCTTGGAGCCGGCGACCGTGCGCTTGGCTAGGCCCTCCGGGCTTTCCTTGCCGAGCACGGCCTTCACCGCCGCATCGTCGGTGGTCAGATATTCGCGGGTCTTCGACAGCCAGAAGCCCAAAGAGATTTCTTCCAGCTCGGCGTCGATCGGCTTGACGTCCAGCAGTTGCTTTTCAAGCAGCGGCAGACGGGTCTCGGCGTATTCCGGCAGACGCTCGGCGCTCGGCTTGGCCCGCTCCTGCGCGGCGCGCACCAGCATCTCGGCGTAGTGATAGAGGTTGGAATAGGTCGCCCCGCCCTCGATCTGGCGATAGCGCAGATAGTTGTTGGCGTAGGCGGTCTGGGCCTTCGCGATCTCGGCCCACGGGTCGCCAATCTCGGCCGCCAGCTTCGGGTCGGCGGCGATCTTGGCCTTCAGCTCCGCTTCCTGGGCGCGCTTGGCGTCCATGAAGGTCTTGTCGTTAAGTGCCGATTGCTGGCCGTAGAAGACCTTGAAGGAGTTCTCGATCCCGAACAGCGGATCGGTGGCGACGCGCTTGTGCTCAGCAGACTCCTCAGAGAAGCGGGTCAAACGACCGCGCATTTCCGAGCGCTGCAGCTGGCCGACCGGAATGGTCAGGTCGCGCAGGGTCTCAAGCTGGGACATGGTCATCAGGCGGTTGGTCGAGCCGGGGTTGCCGGAGACGAAGGTCGCCTCGCCTTCCTTCGGCGCGCGCGAGACCCAGGTCAGGTGCTGCGGCGTGGAGACCGGCTTGCCGCCCTCATAGAGGCGCAGGAAGCCGACATCGAGATTGAAGCGTGGGAAGTTGAAATTGTCCGGGTCGCCGCCGAAGAACGCCGTGGCGAACTCGGGGGCGAAGACCAGCCGGACGTCGGCGTACTTGCGGTACTTGTAGAGCTTGAACTGACCGCCGCGATACAGGCTGACCACCTGGCAACGCAGTTGCGGATCGCCAGCGCAGGCGGCTTGTTCAGCCGCGGCCATCGCCGCGTCACGCGCCCGGATGAAGTCCTGGCCGGTCTTGCCCGCTGTCGCGGCTTGGATGTCCTTGGTCAGGTCCGTGATCGAGGTGAGAATCTCGGCCTGCATCCCCGGACACTTCTTCTCTTCCTCGCGCGTGGCGGCAGCGAAGCCGTCCTTCACGAAGTCGGTCTTTTCCGACGAGAGGTCCTGGACGCACTCGACCACACAGTGATGGTTGGTCAGGACCAGGCCCGACTTCGACACCAGCGAGGCCGAGCAGCCGGTGGTCAGCCGCACCGAGGCGGCCTGCACCCGGTCCAGCCACGGCTGGTCGAGTTTCAACCCGTAGGCCGCATTGACCTTTGCGGTGGGAAAATTGTCGTAGGTCCACATGCCTTCATCGGCGAAGGCGGGCCCTGCGGAAATCGCGAAAGCGGCGGCGAGGCCGAGGCCTGCGCCGAACTTCAATGGGATCATTCGTCAGCAACCTGATGTGCGCGAGCGCTCATAGGGGCTCGCTGGATGTAACTCCGTAACGTTTGCCCGCCAGCGTGACCAGCACCGACCCCGTCGTCTTACCTCGATTTAACTAGGCTACAGCGCCCACGTGCATCACATGCTTCGGTTGAGGAGACGCTCATGTCATTGGCCCTAGCGACCCTGATCTATGAATGGCGCCGCTATCTGGCGGCGGTGATCGCGCTCGCCTTTTCAGGGCTGCTGATCCTGGCCCAGGTGGGCATGTTCACCGGCATGATCCAGGCCGCGACCGCCACGATCGACCGTTCCCGCGCCGATCTGATGATCATGCCGGCCAAATCCGAAAGTCTCATCAATTCAGGTCCCTCCAGCCTTCCGAGACGGATCGGCCCGCAGCTTTACCTCAATCCCAACGTCGTTGAGGTCGCCAGCTTCGACGGTGGCGGCGGCCGTTGGACCAATCAGCCAGAGGGCGGCCAAAAGCAGGTCACGACCTGGGTGCAGGTCAATATGGTCGACACCCAGGAAGGCGCCCTGACCCTGCCGGTCGACTATCCGGAAAACGTGCGCCTGGCCCTGATGGAGCCCAACGCCATCGTCATCGACCGTTCGGCCCAGAACCGCCTAGGCGTGAAGCTCGGTGACACAGCCACGGTCAACGGAAAGACCGTCCGAATCCGGGCGCTGCTGGACGGCTATCCCGACATCAACCAGGCCTCGATCGTGGTGTCCCGCGATACGCTGCGCCGGTTGGGCATGGCCGAGAAGGGCGAGAAGACCGGTCCCTTGATGGTGCGACTGCGCGATCCGGGCCAGGCGCAGGCCGTGCGCGACCAGCTCAACGCCGACGCCAAGGGCGCCTATCGCGCCTGGACCCGGCCCGAACTGGCCAAGGCCAATGAGAGCGCGCTGATGAAGGAACAGATCATCGGCGTCTTCCTCGGCTTCTCCGTGTTCTTGGGCTTCCTGATCGGCGTCGGCATCACCTCCCAGACGCTGCGCGGCGCGATCCTCGCCAACATCAAGGAATTCGCCTCGCTGCGGGCGCTTGGCGTGTCGATGGGATCGCTGCGCCTGATCGTCCTGGAGTTGTCGTTTTGGGTCGGAGTCGTCGGTCTTGGCGCCACCGCCCTCTTCACCTTCCTGGTCTCGCTGCTGGCTCGCAGCAGCGGCCTGCCGATGGGTTTTCCGGTCACCTGGATGGCGGCCGTCGGCGTGCTGCTGATGGCGATCTCGCTCGCCTCGGGCCTGATGGCCCTGGGCATCCTCAAGAAAAGCCAACCGGCGGACCTGCTGCGATGAACGGCCCAGCCATCAATCCTATCGCCCTCCAGGGAACCGGCCTGGTCAAACGCTTCAAGACCGGCCGGACCCATATCGAGGTGCTGAAGTCGGTCGACTTCGACTGCCGCCATGGCGAGATGACCATGGTCATGGGTCCGTCGGGGTCGGGCAAGTCGACCCTGATCGCCTCGCTCTCGGGCCTGCTGAAGCCCGACGAAGGCCAGGTCACCGCCCTGGGCGAGGATCTTTGGAGCCAGCGCCCCGGCAAGATCGACAAGTTCCGGCTCGATAACTGCGGCTTCATCTTCCAAGGCTTCAACCTGTTCGGCGCACTGACCGCCCTGCAACAGGTGACGACGATCCTGAAGTACAAGGGCTTCAGCCCCGCCGAAGCCAAGGACCGCGCCGCCGTCGCCCTGACCGAGGTTGGGCTGGGGGCACGCCTCAACCAGCGCCCCGCCGAGCTTTCCGGTGGCGAAAAGCAACGCGTCGCTATCGCCCGCGCCCTGGCCAAGGAGCCGCGTCTGCTGTTCGCCGACGAACCAACCAGCGCGCTCGACGGCGAGAACGGCCAGATCGTGATCCAGCTACTCCAGCGGGCGGCCAAGGAGCATGGGGCGGCGGTGATCTGCGTCACCCACGACCCGCGGCTCGAGGCCTATGCCGACCGCGTCATCCATATCGAAGACGGCCGCATCCTGGACGACCGGCGCACGCGCGCCGCGAACGCTCCGGCCGGCGACCGGCGCCACGAGCTCATCAAGGCCTAGACATGTTCCAGTTCATTCAGTCGCATCGCATCAAGATCACTGTCATCGCCGCCCTGTCCGTGATCGGCGGAGGCGCCTTCGCCATGGCTGGCCAAGCCAAGGCGAAGAAGGCCGCCGAAGCCCGCGCCGCCGCGGCCGCGGCCCCCAAGAGCCCGTTCGTCGCTGTCGCCAACGGGAAGGCCGACGTCGAAGGCGGCATGATCCAGGTCGCCGCCCGCCGCGCCGGCATCGTCCGCGATGTCTATGTCCAGGAAGGCGACAAGGTCGTTAAGGGCCAGATCCTGGCTCGCCAGGAAGACGACGAACCCAAGCTTTCCGCCGCTCGCGCAAGCGCCGCCGTCGACCAGGCCAAGGCTCAGATCGCCCTGCTGCAGGTCCAGCTCTCCACCGCCCAACGGGAGCACCAACGCCTGCAATCGCTGGTCTCCACCAACTTCGTCGCAGCCCAGAAGCTCGACCAGGCCGCCGACAAGATCAGGGAGGCCCAGGCCAACCTGCAGGCCCAGCGCGCGGCGGTGGCCACCGCCCAGGCCGCGCTGGAGGAAGCCCGCTACAATCTCGAGCTGACAATGATCCGCGCGCCGTCCGACGGCCGCATCGCGCGGCGCTATGCCAATCCGGGCGCGGGCGCCTCGACCCTGAACGTCTCCAACATGTTCGACCTGGAGCCGGTGGCTCCGCGCATTGTCCGCGCCGAGATCGCCGAGAGCTCCCTGCCGCACGTGGCGATCGGGCAGACCGTGCAGATCGCCCCTGAATCCGACCCGACCAAGGTCTACAACGGCAAGGTCATTCGCCGCGCGGCGGTCTTCGGCGCCCGCAAGCTCCAGTCCGATGACCCCACCGAACGCGCCGACGACCGCGTCGTAGAGGTGGTGGTCAGCGCCGACACCGCGCCCTTCCTAATTGGCCAGCGCGTGCTGGTGAAGTTCATGCGGGGCGGGGTGCAGACCCTGGCGGCGCGGTAAGAGCCGACGATCTGGAGGCGAACTTGACCGAGCGGCCGTTCATCGTCGTGTCGGGTCTGCCCGCGAGCGGGAAGACGACGCTGGCCCTCAAGTTGGCCGAGGCGTTGGGCCTGCCTCTGTTCGACAAGGACGATATCCTGGAGGCGCTATTCGAAAGCGCTGGCGAGGTGGACTTGCGCACGCGGCAACAGCTCAGCCGGGCCAGCGACAACGTCCTGGCGCGGCTCGCCGCGATGTCCCAAGGCGCGGTGATGGTCTCGTTCTGGCGGCACCCGGCGATGGATGGCGTCTCCGGAACACCCGTCGCCTGGCTGAAGGCGTTGTCGGCGAGATTGGTCGAGGTCCACTGTGTCTGCGCGCCGGAGATCGCCGAGGCGCGGTTCCGTTCGCGCCGACGACATCCAGGTCACAATGACCCCGCGCGCTCAGACAGCCTCGGCCCCCAACTCGACCACCTCGCCAAGCTTGGCCCACTGGGGCTGCAGCCGGCGATCAGCATCCGGACAGACGAGGCGTACGATCTTGACCGCCTGGTCCGAGACGTCCGCCGCCACCTCGATTCAACCGGCTGAGGTCGAGGCCGACACGCCCCGCTTGACCTCCCGCTTCCCGCGCCGCACAAACCGCGGCGAATTTTAATCCCTGGGAGACTTCCATGGCGGACATCCGCTTCGACGGCAAAGTCGCGATCGTCACCGGCGCTGGCGGCGGCCTTGGCCGTCAGCACGCCCTTGAGTTGGCCCGTCGCGGCGCCAAGGTCGTGGTCAACGACCTCGGCGGTTCGGTTGACGGCGCTGGCGGCTCTTCGGCCGCCGCTGACGCGGTCGTGGCCGAAATCAAGGCTGCTGGCGGCGAGGCCATCTCCAACGGCTCGTCGGTCACCGACGACGCCGGCGTCGCCCTGATGATCAAGCAGGCCATGGATACCTGGGGCCGCATCGACATCCTGATCGCCAACGCCGGCATCCTGCGCGACAAGTCCTTCTCCAAGATGGAACTGGCCGACTTCGAGCTGGTCGTGAACGTCCACCTCATGGGCACCGTGAAGCCCGTGAAGGCCGTCTGGGAAATCATGCGCGAGCAGAACTACGGCCGCATCGTCGTGACGACCTCGTCGTCGGGCATGTACGGCAACTTCGGCCAGTCGAACTACGGCGCGGCCAAGCTCGGCATCATCGGCTTCATGAACACCATCAAGCTCGAAGGCCAGAAGAACAACATCCACATCAACGCCATCAGCCCGGTGGCCGCGACCCGGATGACCGAGAACCTGATGCCTCCGGCGGTGCTGGAAAAGCTGAAGCCGGAATACGTCACTCCGGGCGTCGTCTACCTGGCCTCGGAAGAAGCCCCCACCGGGGCGATCCTGACCGCCGGCGCCGGCGCTTTCGCCCTGTCGCGCATTTACGAAACCGAGGGCGTGTACCTCGGCGAGGGCGGCCTGTCGGTCGAGGAAGTCCGCGACAACTGGTCCAAGATCTCCGATCCGGAAGGCCAGCAGGCCTATGTCAACGGCGGCGAGCAGAGCGGCAAGTTCTTCCGCAAGCTGCAAGGCGGCTAAGACCTACACCCAAAAGGTGCAAGTTCGCGGGCGGTCGTTTCTCAAGGAGGCGGCCGCCCGTTTTTGTTTCGACGAATTCACTTGCCGCCGCCTAGGTTATCGCGCGTAACCTGGATCTGAGACCGGGCCCGATGAGAGGCCTGGATCGATCATGGGAGAATCGAAACTTGACCCAGGCCCCGCCGGCTGCGCGCGCCCGAGCCCTGCCCCTATCCACCGCCTTCGCCTTCGCCGCCACCAGCCTGCCGATCTCGGCGGTCGCGATCGCGGTTTCGGTCTACCTGCCTCGCCACTACGCCAGCCATCTTGGGATCGACCTGGCCCTGATCGGCGCGGCCTTCTTCTTCGTCCGCATGATCGACATTCCGATCGACGGCCTGCTGGGCTGGTCGATGGACAAGACCCGCAGCAGATGGGGCCGCTACCGGATCTGGACGATCCTGGGGGCGCCTGTCCTGATGGCGGGGATCTACTTCCTCTTCATGCCGCCGGAAGGCGTAGGTCGGGCCTATCTGATCATCTGGTTGCTGGTCATGTACCTGGGCAACTCGATCCTCACCCTCTCCCACGTCGCCTGGGCCGCAACGCTCGCACCCCACTACGACGACCGCTCCCGGCTATTTGGGATCATGACCGCCATTGGCGTGATCGGCGCGGCGGCTGCGCTGGCGATCCCCATCATCAACGAAGCTCGAGGCGCCTCGGACGCGGGCAACGTAGCCACGATGGGCTGGTTCATTTTCGCAATGACCCCGATCGCCGTGGCCCTGGTCGTCTGGCGCACTCCCGAAAAGATCGCGCCGGAGGTGGCCGGCCATCAGTTCCGCATGCGGGACTATTGGGCGCTGATCGCCCGCCCCTCCTTCGCCCGCATCCTGCTGGCTGACCTGTGCCTCGCACTCGGCCCAGGCTGGATGAGCGCGCTCTACCTGTTCTTCTTCACCGACAGCCGCGGCTACACCACCGGCCAGGCCAGCATCCTGCTGGCGATATACATCCTGGCGGGCTTCGTCGGCGCGCCGTTGATGGGGCGCCTGGCGACCAAGATCTCCAAACACCGCGCGGTGATGGTCGCCACGACCGGCTACTCGCTGGTGCTAATCTCGCTGATGGCGATCCCCCAGGGCAACATGCTCATCGGCGCCGTCCCGATGTTCATGGCCGGCTTCCTGGCCGCCGGCTTCAACGTCCTGACGCGGGCGATGACCGCCGACATCGCCGACGAAGTGCGCCTTGAGCAGGGCAGAGAGCGTGCGGGCCTGCTCTACGCCATGACCGTGATGACCTCCAAGATCGCCGGCGCCTTCTCGATCGGTCTGACCTTCTTCGTACTCTCGAAGGTCGGCTATATCGCCACGGAAGGCGCAGCCAACACGCCCGAGGCGATCCACAACCTTGAGCTCGCCTACCTGATCGGTCCGGTGGCCTTCGTCATGCTCGGTGGGGCCTGCATGTTCGGCTACAAGCTGGGCCCCGAGCGGCACGCCGAGATCCGCCGCCAGCTCGACGAACGCGACGCCCTCTATGACGAGGCGCCGATCATTGAGGTGGTTTCCGGCGAACCGGCCATTGCGGTCCCACCCCAAGCGAGCAGATAGTAACTGAGATTGATACCGGCCTGGGACCTCGTCCCGGGCCGTCATTTTCTAAGCCGCCCGGATCATTTTTCCCGGGACCAGACATTTGAGGCATTCATGGCGAATACCGCCACCAGCAGCCAACGGCTGTCCCTGCCCGTGGTCATGTCCTTTGCGTCGACCGCGCTCCCCATCGCCGCCATCGGACTGGTGATGGCGGTCTATCTTCCCCGCTTCTTCGCCGCGCAGCTTGGCCTTTCGCTTCTGGCGGTCGGCAGTGCGTTCACCATCGTGCGGCTGCTCGACATGGCGCTCGATCCGATGCTCGGCATGGCCATGGACCGTACCAAGTCCCGGTTCGGCCGTTACCGGCCCTGGCTGGTGCTCGGCGCGCCAATCGTCATGGCGGCCTCATACATGCTGTTCATGGCCAAGCCCGGGATCACCGAGGGCTACCTGATCGGCTGGCTGCTGGTGCTCTATGTCGGCATCTCGATCCTGACCCTGGCCCAAGCGGCCTGGGCCGCCTCGCTGGCCACCGACTACCATGACCGCTCGCGCGTCTATGGCGTGATCCAGGCGGTCGGCGTAGTTGGCGCGGTGCTGATCCTGCTGCTTCCGCTGGCGCTTGGCCCCAAGGGCACGGGCGCCAACGGCGTTCACGCCATGGGCTGGTTCTGCATCATCCTGCTGCCCATCACCGTGGCCCTATGCTCATTCGTGACCCCCGAGCGCATCAACCCAGAGGCTGACAAGGAACGCGCCACCCTCGCCGACTACTGGAATCTGGTGCGCCGCCCGGAAATGGCGCGGCTGATCTTCGCCGACCTGTTCATGGCGCTTGGTCCGGGCACCACCGCCGCCCTCTATCTGTTCTTCTTCCACGACGCTCGGGGCTACTCGACCCAGCAGACCGGCGTGCTGCTGGTCTTCTTCATCGCCGCGGGCCTGCTCGGCTCAATGTTCTGGGGCTGGCTGGCTCAGAAGATCGGCAAGCACCGTGCGATCATCACCGCGGCGGTGGCCTACGCTTTCACCCAGTCGGCGCTGATGATCATTCCGCCCGCCACCATGTCGCTGGCCATTCCCGGCATGATGTCGGTCGGCTTCGTGTCCTCGGCCTTCATCCTGATCGTCCGGGCGATGGTCGCCGACGTCGCCGACGAGGTCCGGCTCGAAACCGGCAAGGAACGTGTGGGCCTGCTCTACGCCCTGGTCACCACCACTCAGAAGATCGGGACCGCGATCACGGTCGGCATCAGCTTCTGGGTGCTCGACATCGTCGGCTACAACGCCGCCGAAGGCGCGGTGAACACCCCCGAGGCCATCCGTGGCCTGGAACTCTGCTACGTCTTCGCCCCGATCATCTTCGTGTTCTTCGGCGGCGCGGCCTTCATCGGCTGGAAGCTGGACGCCACCCGCCACGCCGACGTCCGCCGCCAGCTTGACGAACGCGACACGCTGGCCGCCCAAGCCGCCCTCCTGGATTCGGTCAGCGGCGTCGGCCTTCCGCGATAGACTGATCAGCCTCCTCCCCCGCAGTGCGGGGGAGGAGCAGGTCGTCAAACCATCAACGCCTTGGCCGCGGCGATGAAAGCCTGGGCGGCGGCGCTGTCCGGAGTCGTGGCCACCACCGGGCGGCCGTTGTCGCAGGCTTCGCGCAAGGCCATCTCCAAGGGCACCTCGGCCAGCAGCGGTACGCCCAGGCGTTCAGCCTCGGCCTTGGCCCCGCCCGTACCAAAGATCGGGATCGGCGCGCCGGTGGACGGGTCGGTGAAGAAAGCCATGTTCTCGATCACGCCGAGGATCGGGGTTCCGGTCTTCTGGAACATCGACACCGCGCGACGCGCATCGATCAGGGCGATCTCCTGCGGCGTGGAAACGATCACCACCCCGTCGATCTTCATTTTCTGGATCAGCGTCAGCTGAATGTCGCCGGTGCCCGGCGGCAGGTCGACGACCAGCAGATCCAGCGGCTCGGCTTCCGAACCCCAGGCCACATCGTTCATCATCTGCCGAACGGCCGACGACGCCATGGGACCACGCCAGATCATCGGCGCGCCCTCATCGACCAGGAAGCCGATCGACATGACCTTCAGGCCCCAGGCGTGCAGCGGTTGCAGTTTGCCGTTCTCGAAAGCCGGTTCGCCGTCGATCCCCAGCATGCGCGGCGCTGAGGGGCCGTAGACATCGGCGTCTAGCACTCCGACCTTCAGGCCCAGCTCGGCGAACGCCGTCGCCAGGTTCACCGACACGGTGGACTTGCCCACCCCGCCTTTGCCGCTGGCCACCGCGATCACGCGGCGCACATGAGCCGGACGCGCCGCTTCAGGAGACGGTGCCGGCGCGGCCTTGGGATCTTCACTCACGCGGGCGCCCTTGCGGACCCGGGTGACGCCCTCGGCGGGCGGCGGGGCGTCATGCTCGGCGGTCAGCACTACCTGGGCCTTGGCGACGCCCGGCACGGAGGAGAGCGCGGCCTGGGCCTCGCCATGGACTGGGCCATAGAGCCCGGTTTCGGAGGCTGGGACCTCCAGCATGAAACCGGCGCGGCCAGGACCGACAGTCAGTCCACGGACCAGCCCGGCGGCCACCAAACCCTTGCCCGATTTCGGATCCAAGACCCCGTCAAGGGCCGCAAGAACGGCGTTTCGATCGGGGATTGTCGAATCCATTGGGCCCTTTGCCTTGCTTTAACGGACGTTGAGTAACATATCCGGCTCACAGCGCCGGTTTACAAGCCCAGCCACGGGCCTCACGACGCGGCCGCGCCGAGACGAAAGCAAGACGACGCGACCATGCCTTGGAATGACAACGCGAACCCCGGTCCTTGGGGCGCTCCGCCCCCGAACGATGGGAATGGCGATAAAAAGCCTCCACCCCGCCGCCCCACCGGCGGTGGCGGCGGCAATGGTCCACGTGGACCGCGCCGCCCCGAAGGCCCTGAACTGAACGCAGCGTTCGAGCGTCTGCAGCAGCAGGTTCGCGATTTCTTCGGCGGCCCCGGCGGCGACGGTATCCGTCCCGGCGCGATCGCCGCGGTGGCTGGCGTCGGCTTCGGCCTCTGGGCGCTGTCGGGCATCTATATCGTCCAACCCAACGAACAGGCGGTCGTCACCACCTTCGGCGCCTATTCGCGCTCCGAGGGTCCCGGCATCCGCTATCATCTGCCGATCCCGCTTGAGCGCGTCGAGAAGGTGCCGGTCACCAGCCTGAACCGCATCGACATCGGCGGCACCGCGACCAATGACGTGCCAGCCGAAAGCCTGATGCTCACCGGCGATGAGAACATCGTCGACCTGGACTTCAGCGTGACCTGGCGCGTGGCGAACGCTCGCAACTTCGTCTTCAACGTCCGCGACCAGGACTCGGCGGTGAAAGCCGTCGCCGAAAGCGCCATGCGCGAAGTCGTCGGCCGCACCCCGCTTCAGGACGTGCTGACGCGCGGCCGCGGTCAGGTTCAGGCCCAGGCGGCCGAGACCATGCAACGGACCCTGGATTCCTGGAACGCCGGCGTGACCGTCGTCGAAGTGCAGATCCGCACCGCCAACCCGCCGACCGAGGTCGTCGCCGCATTCCGCGACGTGACCAACGCCCAGCAGGACGCCGAGAGCGCCGCCAACGAAGCCAACACCTATCGCAACCGGGTGATCAACGAAGCCAAGGGTGACGCGGCCAAGCTGATCGAATCCGCCCGCGGCTATCGTGAGCAGTCCGTGCGCGAAGCCACCGGCGACGTGTCGCGCTTCGACCAGATCTACAACGAGTACCGCAAGGCCCCTGGCGTGACCAAGGAGCGGCTCTACATCGAGACCATGCAACGCGTGCTCCAGAACTCGAACAAGGTGGTCATCGACGGCAAGGGCGCCAGCGCGCCGATCATCCTGCCGCCGGACGTCTTCCGCCCACGTACCGCCGCCCCGCCCGCCGTACGTGTCGAGCCGCAACCCGAGACCGGCGCTGCGCCGACTCCCAGCACGGGAGCCGCCCGATGAACCGCAATCTCACCGTCATCGCCGTCATCGTCGTCGGTCTGCTGATCGTACTGTCGCAGACCTTCTTCATCGTGGACCAGCGCAACCAGGCCGTGATCGTGCGGCTCGGCGAGCCCGTCCGCGTCGTGAACGCCCCCGGCGATCCGGACCCTGGCTTGAAGATGAAGGCGCCCTTCATCGAGAACGTCGTGATGTTCGACAAGCGCAACCTCGCGCTGGAAGCCGAGCAGGAAGAAGTCATCGCCGCCGACCAGCAGCGCCTGGTCGTGGACGCCTTCGTCCGCTACCGGATCTCCAACCCGCTGCAGTACTACCGCACCCTTCGTGACGAGCGGACCGCGTCCGACCGGATCGAACGACTGGTGAATTCCTCGCTCCGTCAGGTGCTGGGTTCGGCGACCTCCAACGACATTATCTCGGGTCGTCGCGGTGAGCTGATGGCCAAGACCCGCGCCGATGTCGCCGCCCGCGCCAACTCGTCCAAGCTGGGCATCGAGATCATCGACCTGCGCATCAAGCGCGCCGATCTGCCGGCCGCCAACCAGGCGGCGGTCTATCGCCGGATGCAGACCTCCCGTCAGCAGCAAGCGGCCGAGACCCGGGCCGAGGGCGAACAGCGCAAGCGTGAGATCATCGCCGGCGCCGACCGCGAAGTCGCGATCACGCTCGCCACCGCTCACCAGGAAGCCGAGACCACCCGAGGCGAGGGCGACGCCCAACGCACCCGGCTGTTCGCTCAGAGCTTCGGACGTGACCCGGCCTTCGCCTCGTTCTACCGGTCCATGCAGGCCTATGAGGCTTCGCTCGGCCGCGGCGACACCACCATGGTGCTGTCGCCCGACAGCGAGTTCTTCAAGTACTTCGACGGCGGCCCCAACGCCCGCTAAGCCGAATGCCGAGCCTGATACGACCAGACCTCGCGCAGATGCCGTCCTTCCTGGACGCCCTGCGCGAGGGATATTCCCGCGATACCCTGCGGGCTGAAACTCCGGAATCGATCGCCGCGATCGCGGCCGATCCGGAGGCCTTCATCGAGAGCCAGCGCAATCCGCCGACGACCGTGACCTTGCCAGATGGCGGGCAAGGCGCGGCGGTTCCCTCGACCGTCCTCTGGTACGTGGAGGCCGAGACGTTCCTCGGCTCCTTCCACGTCCGACACCATCTCAACGAAAACCTCGAAAAGGTCGGCGGGCACGTCGGCTACGCGGTTCGCCCCAGCGCGCGCGGTCACGGCCACGCCAGCGCCATGCTGGCCGAGGGGCTGGATTACATTCGTGCGAACCTGCCGCTGCGCCGCGTGCTGCTGACCGTCAATGCGCTGAACCCCGCCTCGATCAAGGTCATCGAGAAGAACGGCGGGGTGCACACCGCCTCGGTCCCGCACATCTGGCGACCGGGCGAGACCGCCCTGCACTACTGGATCGCGCTCTAAAGCCGCACCCTCCTCGTGGAACCAAGCTCAGCCTTGGCCGCTTTTGGGCCTGAAGGTTTTTCCCCCGGAGTCCGTCTTGCGCACCCAACAACTCCTGCATGCCGCGGCCGGCGTCGTCGCGCTGGTCATCCTGCTGCTGCTCGGCTGGGGCCTGACGCGCGGCTCCGATGATACGCCACACGCGCCGCGCGGCGGCGAGGGCTTCGTCAGCGCCGTTGACCGCGGCCAGCGCGCGACCGTGATGATCACCGTCTCAGGCGGGCCGCGGGGCGAGGCCATGCCGATGGGGTCGGGCTTCGTGGTCTCGTCAGAAGGCCTGATCGTCACCGCCGCCCATGTCACCGGCGGCATGCCGGTGGTCAGCGTGGTGTTCTCCGACGGCAGCGTGGCGCGGGCCGAATTGATCGGCTCGGACGAGGTCGCCGATGTGGCGGTGTTCAGCACCACCCCGGGCAAGCAATTGGTCCCGCTGAACCTGGCCGACAGCAATCAGGTGAAGGCCGGGCAACCGGTCGTGCTGATGGGCGCGCCATATGGCCTAGTCGGTACGGCCACCTCAGGTATCGTCTCGGCGATCAATCGCCAGATCGGCCCGGCGGGCGAAAACCGCTTCGCGAACGGCGCCCTCAGCGGGCCGGTGACAGCCTATATCCAGACCGACGCGCCGCTGACGGCCGGCGGATCGGGCGGACCGCTGCTGAATTCGGCCGGCCAGGTGATCGGCATGGCCAGCGCGCGGGAATCGCGGGGCGAGCCAGGCGCGGGCCTGGCCTTCGCCATCCCGTCCAATGTCGTCAAGGACGTGATCGAGCGGTTCAAGAACCCGCCCAACACCAACCGCGCGGCGGCTAGCGCGAGGCCCTGATCAGGACCTCGACCTCATGGAGGTCACGGACGATGCGGACGCAAAGGTCATGCATCTCCTGCGTGGGATCGAGCAGGTCTGGAACCATGATGGTCATCATTCCCGCCGTGGATGCGGCGCGCACGCCGTTATGGCTGTCCTCAAGCGCCAAGCAGAACTCAGGCGCGATCCCCAACCGCGCGGCCGCGGTCAGGAAGGGATCGGGATTGGGCTTGCCGAGCACATAGTCGCCCCGCGCCACCACCGTATTGAACCGCGGGATGATGCCGCTGTGGCCGAGGTGGGATTGAACTGACCGATGGCTGGACGAAGTCGCGATCGCGCGTGGCAGGCCAAGTTCATCCAAGTGGTCCAGCAACTCGACGACCCCGGTCTTGAGCGCCACGCCAGCCGCGCAGACCGCATCAACGTGATCGCGGATACGGGTGTTGAAGGACTCGATCGGGAAGTCGTCTCCGAAGTGGTCCAACACCTTGCGGTCGCCCGACGGCCCCGGCAAGCCGATCATGCTTTTGAACAGCGACAACGGCATCTCGTGACCGTCTTCGGCCGCCACCGCGATCATGGCGTCGCGATAGACGACTTCGGTGTCGCAGAGCAGTCCGTCCATGTCGAAGACGACGGCGAGGGGCGCGCGGGGCAAGCTCATGGCGCTGTCTCTAGCGAGCTTGGCCCCATGGCGGAAATCAAACCCCGCTTCAGTCGGTTACGAACTCGTCGGCGCGATAGCCTTGGAAATAGAGCAGCGCCGTGAGCGAGGCATGGTCCACCTTGGCGTCGGCTTGGGCCGCGACGATCGGCTTGGCGCGGTAGGCCACGCCCAGCCCCGCCGCCTCGATCATGCCCAGGTCGTTGGCGCCGTCGCCGACCGCCAGGGTTTCCGAGAGCTCGATCCCCTCGGCTTGAGACAGGTCCTTCAACGAGACCAGCTTGGCTTCGCGGCCAAGGATCGGCTCTCCGACCGTCCCGGTCAGGCCATGCCCATCGTCGTGCAGGATATTGGCGCGGTCGAGGTGGAAGCCCGCGGCCTGAGCCACGCGGCTGGTGAAGAAGGTGAAGCCCCCGGAGACCAAGGCGCAGCGAGCGCCATGCGTCGCCATGGTGCGGACCAGCGTCCGGGCGCCCGGATTGAGCCGGACGCGCTCGTCATAGGCCTGTTGCAACGCCTCAAGCGGCAACCCCTTGAGCATCGCCACGCGCTCGCGCAAGGCCGCCTCGAAGTCGAGCTCGCCCTGCATGGCGCGCTCTGTGATCGCCGAGACCTGTTCTTTCACGCCAGCAAAGTCGGCCAGCTCGTCGATGCACTCGCAGCCGATGATGGTGGAGTCCATGTCGGCGATCAGCAGTCGCTTGCGCCGCCCGTTCCATGGCTGGGCGCAGATATCGACCGGCAAATGCGCAAGGCTCGCTTCCGCCGCTGAGCGTACCGGCCCAACGGCCTCGGCTTCGACCAGCAGGTCCACGGCGCCGTCGCCAAGGATGCGGGGCTCCTTGACGCGGGCATGGGCTCCTGCGAGCGCTGGCGTTACAAGGGCGACGGCCTGTAGAGCCGCGTCTGAATCGGGACCGACAAGGGTAAGGGCGATCTGCATGGAGCCCCGCATCTGGCTGATCGCCGGGCCGACGGCAAGCGGCAAGTCGGCGCTGGCCCTGCGGCTGGCCCAGGAAATCGGCGCCGAGATCGTCAATGGCGACGCGCTGCAGCTCTATGCCGACCTGCGCCTGCTGACCGCGCGTCCATCGATCGAGGAAGAGGCCCAAGCCCCCCATCACCTGTTTGGAACGGTCGACGCCGCCGACGGCTGGTCGGTCGGCCGCTGGCAGCGCGCCGCCACCTCAGCGCTGAACGAGATCGCCGAACGCGGACGCCCGGCCGTGGTGGTCGGCGGCACCGGCCTCTATTTCCGCGCCCTCACCCATGGGCTCGCCGATGTGCCGCAGACGCCGGCCGAGGTTCGCCGCGCATCGGCCGCCGATTTCGACGCCTTGGGCGAAGCGGCCTTCCGCGACCGGTTGGCGCAGGTCGATCCTGCCGCCGAAGCCAGGATTTCGCCCGCCGACCGTCAACGACTATCGCGCGCCTGGGAAGTCTACGCCGCCACCGGAACCTCGCTCAGCGACTGGCAGGCTCGCACCGATCCGGCCCTGGAGCCCGCGTCCTGGAACGCCGTCGCGCTGGAGCCGCCTCGCGCCGCCCTCTACGACCGCTGCGACGTGCGGCTGAAAAACATGATTGATCTGGGGGCCTTGGACGAGGTCGCCGCCCTGGCGGCGCGGCGCCTGGATCCCGCCCTGCCAGCCATGAAGGCGGTCGGCTACCGCGAACTGGCCGCCTATCTGCGGGGCGAAACCAGCCTCGCCGAGGGCTTGGAGGCCGCTCAACGCGAGACGCGCCGCTACGCCAAGCGCCAGTCGACCTGGCTGCGAGGGCAGATGGCCGACTGGCCCCGGATCGAGGCTGTCGACCACGAAAGCCAGTGGAGGCAGTTTCTTGCTCTGAGCCCCGCCTTGACGGGCTGATCGGGGCATGTCATGAGCGTTGCTGACTTCATTTGGAGAACGCTCGTGCGTGAGCTTCTTGTACTCTCTGGGCGACCTCTCGCGGACTGACATCGTCGTCAGCCCGTTAAAGGTCGCTTGCCACAGGCCCCATTGAGGGCCTTTTTTATTGCCGAAAACCAAGGCCGCCCGAAATGACCGCCCACCAGACTATCGAAGCCCCCGCCACGACTGAAACCCTGACCGGCGCCGAGATCGTGGTCCGCGCCCTTATCGACCAGGGCGTCGAAGTGCTCTTCGGCTATCCGGGCGGCGCGGTCCTGCCGATCTATGACGCCTTGTTCGAAGAGGCGCGGCTGCAGCACGTGCTGGTCCGCCATGAGCAGGGTGCGACCCACGCCGCCGAGGGCTACGCCCGCTCGACCGGCAAGCCGGGCGTCGTCCTGGTGACCTCCGGGCCCGGCGCGACCAACGCCATCACCGGCATTGTCGACGCGCTGATGGACTCGATCCCGATGATCGTTTTCACCGGCCAGGTCGCCACCCATCTGATCGGCACCGACGCCTTCCAGGAATGCGACACCATCGGCATCACCCGGCCGATCACCAAGCACAACTACCTGGTCAAGGACGTGGCCGACCTGCCGCGGATCATCCACGAGGCCTTCCACATCGCCACCTCGGGCCGCCCCGGTCCCGTGGTCATCGACATCCCGAAGGACGTGCAGTTCTCCAAGGGCGCCTATCAGGGCCCCAAGGAAGTCGTCCACGCCCACAACTACAATCCGCGCACCAAGGGCGACTCGGCCAAGATCGCAGAAGCCGTGGCGATGATCGCCGGCGCGCGCCGGCCGATCCTCTATACCGGCGGCGGCGTCATCAACGCCGGTCCCCGCGCCTCTGAACTGCTGCGCGAATTCGCCAAGCTGACCGGCGCGCCGGTCACCTCGACCCTGATGGGCCTGGGCGCTTTCCCAGCCTCCTATCCCGCGTGGCTGGGCATGCTGGGCATGCACGGCAGCTTCGAAGCCAACAACGCCATGCACGATTGCGACGTGATGATCGCGGTCGGGGCGCGGTTCGACGACCGCGTGACCGGTCGCCTCGACGCCTTCGCGCCCGGCTCGAAGAAGATCCACATCGACATCGACGCCTCGTCGATCAGCAAGAACGTCCGCGCCGACATCGGCATCGTCGGCGACGCCGGCAGCGTGCTGGAAGACATGATTGCGGTCTGGAAGCAGCGCAACCTGGCCACCGACAAGGCGGCGATGGACGACTGGTGGCGGCAGATCGAAGCCTGGCGCGCGCGCCAGTCCTTCCGCTATCGGCCCGACACCAAGCTGATCAAGCCGCAGCACGCCATCGAGCGGCTGTACGAGCTGACCAAGCACCGCGAGACCTTCATCACCACCGAGGTCGGCCAGCACCAGATGTGGGCGGCCCAGTACTATCACTTCGAGCAGCCCAACCACTGGATGACGTCCGGCGGCCTCGGCACCATGGGCTACGGCCTGCCGGCCGCGGTCGGCGTGCAGATGGCGCACCCCGACGCCCTGGTCATCGACATCGCCGGCGACGCCTCGGTGCAAATGACGATGCAGGAGATGTCGACCGCCATTCAGTACGACCTGCCGATCAAGATCTTCATCCTGAACAACGAGTGGATGGGCATGGTCCGCCAATGGCAGCAGCTGCTGCATGGCGAGCGCTACAGCCATTCCTACTCGTCCAGCCTGCCGGACTTCGTGAAGATGGCCGAGGCCTTCGGGGGCGTCGGCCTGCGCGCCGAAACCCCCGACGAACTGGATGACAAGATCCGCGAGATGATCGACGTGCGCAAACCCGTGCTGTTCGATTGCCGGGTCACCAAGGAAGAGAACTGCTTCCCGATGATCCCATCCGGCAAGGCCCACAACGAAATGATCATGGCCGAGGAAACCCGCGACCTGGGCTCCATCATCGACGAAGCAGGCAAGCGCCTCGTCTAAACTAAAGAGTTTTTGAGCTCCCCACGCAACCTGATGGTGCAGTTGCGGTTTCTAAAGAAACCGCGGCCTACGGTTGGAGCCTCAAAATGTACGACTACGACCGGACGAACGTCGTCCTGCTCGAGTGGGGACCTAGGCTCCTGGCGGTCCTCGCCATCATCCTTGCCGCTCATTTTGGCGGCAAGGCGGTGCAGTGGGGCCTGGCCAAGCTCATTGACCGTTTTCCGGGCGCCGCCAAGCAAAACGCCGGGGTTCTGCCTAAGCAGACCATCGGCTACCAGCTTGGCCAACTCGGCTACTGGCTGGTCCTGCTGATCGGCTTGGTCGCCGCCCTCGGCGTCATCGGTCTTCAAGGCGTGGTCGCGCCGCTGAACACCTTGACCACCGGCTTCCTGGCCTTCGTTCCGAACATCGTCGGCGCGGCCGTGATCTTCTTCGTCGGCATGCTGCTCGCGACGATCACCAAACGCGTAGTCGAGATGGCGTTGAGCGCCGCTCACATCGACGCGTGGCTCGACAAGGCGGGGTTAGCTCGGACAACCGGGGCGTCCGGCCTGTCCAAAGCCGCCGGCACCCTGGTCTTCGTTCTAATCATCATTCCCGCCACCATTGCAGCCCTGGAACAACTCGGCATCGCGGCAATTTCCGACCCGGCCGTGCTGGTGCTGACGGCGGTCTTGGCCGCCATTCCGCGCGTGGTCGCCGCGCTGATCGTCCTGGCCTTGGCCTTCTTCATCGGACGTTGGGTCGCCAGCCTGATCGAGCAACTGCTGCCTTCGCTCGGATTCGACCGAATGTTTTACGGCATCACCGGCCGCACGCCGCCGCCACCGCCGGAAGTACTGGCCGGAGCGCCAGCCGCGACGCCTGTCGGCAGCCCTTCTAAGGTCGTCGGCCAACTCGTCCTGGCCACCATCGTTCTCTTCTCGGCTGTCGAGGCGGCGCGTCTGCTCGAATTCACCGCCATCGCCTCGATGCTCGCACAGGTTCTGCAGCTCGCCGCACATGTGCTGTTCGGCGGCGTCATCATCGCCGCCGGCGTGCTGGCGGGAAACTTCCTGGCCAGGATGATCGACACCTCGACGGGGGGTGCGGACAGCTTCGCATCCGTCCTCGTGCGCTGGGCGACGATCGCCCTCGCCACGGCCATGGGTCTGCGGTTCATGGGCATCGCCGACGAGATCGTCATCCTCGCCTTTGGTCTAGTCCTGGGCTCGGCCGCCGTGGCGGCCGCCCTGGCGTTTGGCATCGGCGGCCGAGAGACGGCCCATCGCCTCTTGGAGCGCTGGACCAGCCAGCTTCAGGGCGGCGCGAAGCCTCCGCCGCCCGGGAGACCGCCCCCCAGCCCGCCGCCGATCTGACCTATTCGCCGTAGAAGAACCGCTCTTCAGCGATCTTGCCGTTCTTGACGGTGTAGAGCCCAACCTCGTCCATCTTGATCCGCTCGCCAGTGGCCTTCTGGGTCAGGTCCATCTTGAAACGCACCACGAACTGGTCGCCGTTCACATAGGGCCCCTCCACCTCGGAGGAATGGATTTCGTGGGCGTCAGCCCACCACTCGCCCTTGCCGCGGGCCGCTTCCTTGCCGCGCATCTGCGCCATGTCTCCAGGCATCGCCTCGACGCTCAGCACGTCGTCGGCCCAGTATTTTTCGCCCGCCTCGCCGAACTTGCCCGCCTTGCAGAGGGCGACAAGGTCGTTGGCGATGTCTTGCGTGCTCATGACTGTCAGCTCCGGATTGGACCAGGCCGAGCGACCCGGCCCGCCGATTTCGGTCACCAAACAACGTTCGGCGCAAGCCCGCCGATCCCCACCCGACCAGTCGCGGCTTGCCCGCCGCCCGCGCATGTGAGACGTCCTCGGCGACCGACGTTAAGAGAGCCCGCATGTCCGACGCCCAGCCCGCCTCCGTCTATGACCTCAGCCACACCGAAGAGGTCGAGAACCTCGCCACCTTCGCGATCCTGGTCGACAATGAACCGGGCGTGCTGCACCGGCTGGTCGGGCTGTTCGCCGCGCGCGGCTACAACATCGAGAGCCTGACCGTCGCCGAAACAGATCGGCGGGCCCACACCAGCCGCGTGACCATCGTCACCCGCGGCGCGCCGCACGTGTTGGAGCAGATCGAAGCCCAGCTCGAGAAGATGGTCGCCACCCGCCACGTGCAGGACATCACCCGCGACCCCAACGGCCTGGAGCGCGAACTGGCGCTGGTGAAGGTCAAGGGAACCGGGGCCGACCGCGTCGAAGCCCTGCGCATCGCCGACATCTTCCGCGCCAAGGTGGTCGACACCACCATCGAGAGCTTCGTCTTCGAGATGACCGGCGCCTCGACCAAGATCGACAAGTTCGTCGACCTGATGCGCCCGCTCGGCCTGGTGGAACTCTCACGTACGGGCGTGCTTTCCATCACCAGGGGCGTCGACGCCATGTAGGGAGGATCGAGATTGGTCCGCTTGCCCGCGACCATCTTGTGTCTGCTTAGCCTTGCGGCTCCCGCCCTGGCTCAACCTTCATCGCCCAGCCCCACGCCATCAGCCACAGCCGAGGATGCTTGGCCCTGGCCGCCCCCGGACCCGAAGAGTTGGTGGGACGACAAGTGGCCGGCGGCGCCGGAAGCCGCCGATCCCCTGGCCGGGCGACGGCTGGGGCGTAGCGAACCGGCCATCACCATCGACAATGGTTACGATCCGCTGCTCTACCGCCTGTGGGCGTTGCCTCCGCTGCAGAACCAGATTCTGCGCAATGGAGAGATGATCCTCGAGGTCGCGGTCCGTCCCTCCACCTCCGCGCGCCAGAGCCTGATACGAGTGATCGTCCGCCGTGACGGCAAGACCTTTGTCCAGGCCCGCGCCGGTCTCGGCTGCTGCGAACCTGGCATCGCCCGGCGCGTAGGGTTCGACGCCGAACTGCCCGCCGGATCGGCCGCCAAGTTCCTGGCGCTGCGCGAGGATCGTCTGTGGGACGCGCCGCGCGAGGTCAGGGTCGCCGAAGGTTCGGACGCCGCCGACGCGCTCTGCATCGATGGCACGTCCTACGACCTGACCCTGGTGGTTCCGGGCAAGTCCCGTTCGGTCCGGCGCGCCTGCGACAGCGCGGAAGTCGGTCAGGCGGCGGACGTGTTGGAAGCCGCGCTGGGCGCGGCGCTGGGCCATGAACCCCGCTTCGACGTGATCTATCCGACCGGCGCCAGCTTCGAGAGCGCGCGCGCCGCCTACCGCCAACTGACGGCCGAGGGCGGACAACTGAAGCCCGCCCCCCACTCGCGTCCGCAGCCGCCGACGTTTCAGCCGCCGGCGGCCCAGGAAGACGCCGCCCCTGCGCCCTAGCGCAGGACGCGGAAGCGATAGATGGCGCCGGCGATCACCGCGCCGATAGCCGGAGCGACGAAGAACAGCCAGAGCTGCGAAATCGCCTGGCCGCCGACCAGCACCGCTGGCCCGAAGCTACGCGCCGGATTCACGGACACGCCGGTGACTTGGATCCCGACGATGTGGATGACCGCGAGCGTGATGCCAATGGCGAGACCCGCAAAGCCGGCCGGAGCCTCAGCCGAGGTTGAGCCCAGGATCACGATCACGAAGATCGCCGTCATGACCACCTCGAAGATCAGCGCGGCCTGCATCGAAAACTCGCCGTTGTAACCTGGCCCCCAACCGTTCTGGCCCAGGCCGCCCGCCATGCCGGCGATGGCGGCGAGGATGCCCGCCCCGACCAAAGCGCCCAGGAATTGCGCGACCCAATAGACGAGCATTTCACGCGCGCTCATGCGCCCGGCGATGAACGCCCCCAGGCTGACCGCGGGGTTCACATGGCAGCCGGAGATCGAGCCGATTCCGTAGGCCATGGCGACGATGGCGAAGCCGAAAGCCAGGGCGATGCCCAGCTGACCGACATTGTCCCCCCCCAACACGGCGGCGCCGCAACCGAAGAGGACGAGCGTAAGCGTACCGATAAACTCAGCGACGAACTTCTGCATGACAGACCCTCCAATCTGATTCGAGGCTAACTCATGGTTGAGATATGAGATAGCGCGCTCGCGTAGACGGCAGATCGACTGCTAAGCTGAAGACGCCAGGCGCCTCACCACTGGAGCAGCTTGGCCCGTGCGGTTTGAATTGGCGCATCGCTCCGCATGAATACGTGACGTCCTTTTTGGTTTTCAGCGCGATGCATATGCGCATCTAGGGAGACAAAATGTATAAGCACATCCTCATCTCGACCGACGGTTCAGAGGTCGCCCAGAAGGGCCTGGACCATGGACTCTCCCTGGCGAAGGACATCGGTGCCAAGGTCTCGGTCATCACCGTCACGGAATCCTTCCCCGTGTATGCGAGCGCCGGCGCGGGTGTCGGCGCGGGCTGGGTTCCCATCGAGATGGCGGACTACGACAAGGTGCAGGACGAGTTCGCGAACCGCGTCTTCGCCGGAGCGAAGACGGCCGCCGAGCAACACGGCGTCGCCGTCGAAACCATCCACGTCCGCAATGCGCAACCGGCCGAGGCGATCCTGGAGACCGCCAAGGCGCAAGGCTGCGACCTGATCGTCATGGCGTCGCACGGTCGGCGCGGACTTGGCCGCCTGCTGCTTGGCAGCCAGACCTCGGAAGTGGTGACCCGCAGCCCCCTGCCCGTGCTGGTGGTGCGCTAACCAGGGCTCAAGGCGGGGCGATCGGCGATCAATTCCCGGAAGCCCTTCAAAAACGATCGCCTCGTCCCTATACTAGTCATGTCGGGTTTCGGCCCGACTATAGGGATAAACGCGCACGTAATAAGCGGACTGGACCCGGGTGCGATTCCCGGCGGCTCCACCAATCTTCCCCGGTCGTTATCGCCGGTAAGCATGGGGCCGATCAGCATCGACAGACGTCTAAAGGTGTTGCTTTCTCTCGGCTTGGCCCACCGTTTCGGGCTTTAAACTAAATGCGAACGATAACTTCGCTGAAGAAGTCCGTTTGGCCGCGTAAGCGACCCGACAGATTTCGACATAAACTCCTAGCGTCTTAGCAGCGTTAGGCGGGGCTCGGAGGGGGCCTTGCAACAGAACCCCTCCACTTTCCTTACAATTCTCGTCAATTGAGCCTCTTCTGGCGCGCGAGCCGCCTTGCGCCCGGACGCCGAAACGCTACCCTCCGGCCAAAGTTGTTCCCCTCGGAGTTTCGATGGCTCAGGACCCGCCGGCCCAAGACCAGATGCACTACGAAGCCATGGCCCAAGAGGCTCTGCGCGGCGTGGTGAAGGCCGCGCTGAAGCGCGCCGCTGCGCCGGAAGGCCTGCCCGGCGCACACCACTTCTACATCACCTTCAAGACCGAGGCTCCGGGCGTGTCCGGGCCGAACGATCTGCTAGGCAAGTACCCGGACGAAATGACCATCGTCCTGCAGCACCAGTACTGGGACCTGGCGCCGGGCGAGACCTTCTTCTCGATCACCCTGAAGTTCGGCGGCCAGCCCAAGCGCTTGTCGGTGCCCTACGCCGCGGTGACCCGGTTCTACGACCCCAGCGTCCAGTTCCTGCTGCAGTTCGAATCCGCGGCGTCCAACACGACGACCCTGCCCATCGCCCAGGATGAGCCCACCGAGCCGCCGACCGAGACCGATCCGGACGCCCCGAACGTCGTGTCGCTCGACACGTTTCGGAAGAAGTGAGCGCCCCCGAATGACCGACGTCGCTGCTCCGGAACCAGAAGCCCTCACGGACGAGGCGATCCTCGCCCGCTTCCAGCGCTCCAAGAACCAGCCCACCGGCTCCCAGACGCTGGGCTTCCGCATCGTCGCGGTCAGCCAGGCCGAAAAGTCTGTCGAGGTCGAGTTCGACGCCAAGGCTGAGCTTTTGCTCAATCCGATGAAGCAAATCCAGGGCGGCTATCTCTGCGCCATGCTGGATGAAGCGATGTCGGTGGCCTGCATGGTCGCCTCGGGCATGACCCACGTCGCGCCGACGGCCGAGATGAAGACCACCTTCTTCCGCCCCGGCGCGCCGGGAAAGCTCAAGGGTATAGGCCGCGTCGCCAAGTGGGGCCGCACCATCGCCTTCACAGAGGGCGAGCTCTACGACGCCGACGGGCGGTTGCTGGCCAAGGCCACCGGAACCGCGGTGCCAACCCCCTTCCAGCGTTACAAAAGCTAGAATGGGAGCGCGCGCCGGCCTCGCCAGCGCACTCTTCGCCCTAGCCCTAGGCTGGGCCGGTTTGGCGTTCGCCGCCCCACCGGCTGAAAGCCAGCCATTTGGCGACTGGGCCGCCGTCGTCATCGCCGGCGACTTCCACGGAAGTCGCGGCGGCCCGACCGAAGTCTTCGACAACGCCCGCCGCGATGTCTCCAAGGAGCTTCAGCGGATCGGCTTCTCGCCCGCCAACATGCGGCAGTTCTCGGTGCGGCCCGACCGGTACAAGGATCAGCCGCTGAAGGCCGATCCCCGCGCCATCTACGAAACGCTCAACGACCTCTCGGGCAAGGCCAAGGCCGGTTGCCTCATCTACTTCACCTCCCACGGCGCGCCCGATGGCGTGCTGGTCGACGACAAGATCCTGACCCCCGTGCTGCTGAACCGGATCCTGGACGCCACCTGCGGCGCGCGCCCGACCGTGGTGATCATGTCGGCCTGCTTCTCAGGGGTGTTTGTACCGCCGCTGGCCAGCAAAAACCGCATGATCCTGACCGCGGCCCGCCGCGACCGCACCTCGTTCGGCTGCGGAGAGGACAACGTCTATCCGTTCTTCGACGACTGCGTTCTGAAGTCGAGCAAGTCGACGCACGACTTCATCACCCTCGCCTCGGCGGTGAAGACCTGTGTCGCCCAGCGCGAGGTCGCCGAGGGCATGAAGCCGCCTTCCGAACCCCAGATCTGGATCGGCGGAGAACTGCGTCCCGTGCTGCCGTTCTACGCCTTCGCCACGGGACCGCCCCGGCGCGATTGAACTGCGTTCGCGCGGCATCAAGCGCTCTAGCGTGGTGCGCGCGAGGCGCCCTACAACAAGACTCACTGGACAATGGGGCCAGCGGGTATTCGTCCATGCATTTGATCTTCAAGGCTGTCTTCGCCGCGATCCTGGCTGTCTCGGCCACATCGAGCGTGGCTCAGGAGAGCGCGCCGGCGTCGCCGGCGCCATCCACGCCCGCGGCGAGCGCCAACCCGAACGGGCCTGTTCCCTACACCAGCCTCCAGCGCCCAGCCGCGCCCCGGCCCAAGGCGGCCGCCAGCGCTGCGCCGGGAACAGCCGCCACGCCGGCCAAGCCCCTGTCGGCCCCCGTACCGGCGCTGCCGGCCACGCCGAGCGGCGCGCGGCTGGCCGTGGGCGAGGCTCTGCCCCCCGCCGAACTTGAAGCCTTCGTCGACGGCGTCGTGCGCGAAGCCATGGCCCGCGAACATATCGCCGGGGTCACCGTCTCGGTCGTTCAGAACGGCCAGGTCGTGCTGAAGAAGGGCTACGGGTTCGCCGATCTCTCGCCGGCGCGCAGGGTCGATCCAGACAAGACACTGTTCCGCATCGGCTCGATCTCCAAGACCTTCACCTGGATCGCCCTGATGAAGGAGATCGAGGCTGGCCGTATCCGCCAGGACGCGCCGATCAACCTCTATCTGCCCGAGCGCATCCAGGTTCGCGACCAGGGCTTCCGCACGCCGGTGCGGGTCATCAACCTTATGGACCACTCCCCTGGTTTCGAAGACCGCGCTCTCGGGCACCTGTTCGAGAAGAACTTCGACCGCGTGCGACCGATGGCCGAATACCTCCGCCAGGAACGGCCACGCCGGGTCCGGGCGCCGGGTGAGGCGTCGGCCTATTCCAACTACGGCGCGGCCCTGGCCGGCCAGGCCGTGTCCTATGTGTCGGGCAAGCCCTTCGAGCGCCTGATCGAGGAAAACATCTTCCTGCCGATCGGCATGAACAACACCAGCTTCCGCGAACCCCACCCGGTGAAGGCCGGCCTGCCCGCGCCAATCCCCCAGCGGCTGGCCGACAATATCTCGGTCGGCTACCGCTGGACGCCGACCGGCTTCGCCGAGCGCCCCTTCGAGTTCATCAGCCAGGTCGCGCCGGCCGGCTCGGCCTCGTCCACCGCCGCCGACATGGCGCGCTATATGCAGCTACTGCTGAACGCGGGAACCCTGGACGGCGCGGTCGTCTATGGCCCGCGCGCGGCCCAGGCGTTCAACACGCCGATCCGCAAGACGCCGGCCGGGATCAACGGCTGGCGACACGGCTTCATCGAGTACAACCTCCCCGGCGATCACAAGGGCTTCGGCCACGCCGGGGGTACGCTCTCGTTCCTGTCGAACATGGTGGTGGCGCCGGACCTAAATCTTGGCGTCTTCATCAGCACCAACACCGAAACCGGCGGCGATCTGGCCCGCGATTTCGCGGCCCAGGTGGTGCAGCAATTCTACGTACCCCCGCAGCCCTTCCCCCGGGCAGGATCGCCGGCGTTGCGTGACCGAGCCAGCGACTTCGCCGGCTACTATGTCGGCAACCGCCGCGCCTATCGCGGGCTCGAGGGCATGGTCGGCCTGCTGATCGGCGGCGTCGAAGTAAAGATCACGCCAGAGGGCCGCCTAGCCGTCGCTTCGGGCGGCAAGGTTCGCACCTTCGTGCCGCAAGGCGAGCTTTCCGAGGGCCGCTTCATCTCCACGACCGGCGCCGATCACCTCGCCTTCTCGATGGCGAACGGTCGCGCCTATGCGTTCCAGACCCCGCTCGGCGAGCAGTCCTTCGAACGGTCGGGCTTCTGGAAGCGCCCGACGACCCTGGCGCTGCTGGCGCTGCTCAGCGGAGCAGCCGCGATCACCACCATCGCCGGCCTGTTCCTGCGCAATCGGCGCGAGTTCCGCGAGACCTCGGTCCAGCGACAAGCCAGTCTGATCCAGACCAGCCAGGCCGTGCTCTGGCTCGCCGCGCTCACGTTGTTCGGACTTTGGGCCGCCGGTACGAGCGACGTGGCGAACGTGATGTACGGCTGGCCGAGCGCCGCCCTGATCATCGCTTCCGCCTGCGTTCTGGTCGCCGCCGTCCTGACCCTGCTCAGCCTGATCATGCTGCCGGCGATCTGGCGCGGAGGGCGCCGGGTTGATTCGTGGAGCGCTCTGCGGAAGGCGTCGTTTACTTTTACGGTTTTGGTCTATACGGCCTTTTCGGTGCTCCTGGGGCTCTGGGGCGCGCTAACCCCCTGGAATGGTTAAGCTTAACGCGAAATGGACGGGAAATTCATTCGCGAATTGAGGCGTTAAGGCGGCAAAACTTAAACGCGTCGTTTACCAAGCACTGGGTAAATCCTGCCTAGCGGCGGGCGAGTAGGCGTCTCTTCCGCGTATCCCCGGGAAGGACGTCCGCGTTGAATAGCTTCGTCGCCGCCCTGCAGAAGTTCGGTATCGGACGGCTGGCGGCTTTTCTCGGGATTGGGGCCGGCGTAGCCGCGGCGTTGTTCGCCCTGACCATGAATCTGGGAGAGCCAAAGGCGCTCCTCTATTCGAACCTGGACATGAAGGAAGCCGGCTCGATCACCGCCGCCCTCGACCAGGCCGGGGTGAAGTACGAGGTCAAGGGCGACGGATCGACCATCATGGTCGGCCGCGACAAGGTCGCCTCCACCCGCCTGCTGCTGTCCAGCAAGGGCCTGCCCACCTCGGGTTCGGTCGGCTATGAAATCTTCGACGAGGCCAACGCCCTTGGCCAGACCGACTTCGTCCAGCAACTGAACCGCCAGCGCGCCCTGGAAGGCGAACTGTCGCGCACCATTCGCGGCCTCGACGGCCTGACCTCGGCCCGAGTGCATCTGGTGCTGCCCAAGCGCCAGCTCTTCGAAGAGCAGGCCGAGCAGCCCTCGGCCGCCGTGACCATCGGGGTTGGCGGCCGCGCGCCCTCGCCCGACCAGGTCCAAGCGATTCAGAACCTCGTCTCCAGCGCCGTGCCGAACCTGAAGCCCGGCCGCGTGACCGTCGTCGATCAGCACGCCAAGACCCTGTCGACCGGCGAGGACGGCTTCGGCGGCCAAGCGGCCGACGGCCGGCGCAGCGAAGTCGAGCAACGCATCGCCAAGACCGTGAAGAACCTGGTCGAAGGGGTGGTCGGCGCCGGCAAGGCCCGCGTCAATGTCACCGCCGACCTCAACTTGGCCCGTATCACCGTCCAACAAGAGACCTTCGATCCGGACGGCCAGGTCGTTCGCTCGGAGTCGGTCAACGAAGAGAACAGCCGTGAAAACCAACCGGACGCCAACGGCGCGGTGACCGCCAGCGCCAACATCCCGGGCGGCGTCGGCGCCAATGGCGAGACGCTGAACCAGTCGGCCAGCGGCCGGACCGAGTCGACCACGAACTACGAAATCTCAAAGACCACCCGCACCGAGATTCAGGAGCCGGGCGACATGAAGCGCCTGTCGGTCGCTGTCGCGATCGACGGGATCACCGCCCCGGGCGCCGACGGCAAGCCGGGGGCCTACACCCCGCGCTCGGCCCAGGAGATGCAGCGCATCGAGCAGCTCGTCCGCACCGCCGTCGGCTACAACGCCGACCGAGGCGACCAGGTGACCGTGGTCAATGTCCGCTTCCCCGCCACCGAGGCGGCCGGCGGCGTCGAAACCACCAACCCGCTGATGGGCTTCGACAAGAACGACATCATGCGTGCGGTCGAATTGGGCATCATCGCCATCGTCGCGATCCTGATGATCCTGTTCATCGTCCGCCCGCTGCTCAAGCCCCCGCCCAACCGGAACCTGCCGGCGCTCGCCTCGGGCGCTGGCGGCGCCCGCATGGTCACCGCCGACGGCCACCCGCTGCAAGTCACGCTCGACCCGGCCACGGGTCAGCCGCTGGCCCTGCCCGGCCCGTCCAACGAACTGGAGCAGCGGATCGACATCGCCCGCATCGAAGGCCAGGTGAAGGCCTCGTCGGTGAAGCGCGTCGCCGAATTCGTCGAGAACCATCCGGAGGAGTCGGTCTCCCTCCTGCGCACCTGGTTGCATGAGACCACATGAGCCCGCGTATGAAGGCCATTACCGATCCCTCTAGCCTGACCGGCCCAGAACGGGCTGCCGTCGTGCTCCTGGCGCTCGGCGAAGAGCACGGCACCATCTGGGAACAGCTCGACGAAGAGGAGATCAAGGAGATCTCCCAGGCCATGGCCGGCCTCGGCACCGTCTCATCGGCCGTCGTCGAGCAACTGCTGGTCGACTTCATCACCGGCATGTCCGGCGCCGGCGCCATCATGGGCTCTTTCGAGCAGACCCAGCGTCTGCTCCAGGCGTTCCTGCCGCCGGATAAGGTTGACACCCTGATGGAGGAGATCCGCGGTCCAGCGGGTCGAACCATGTGGGACAAGCTCGGCAACGTAAACGAGGCGGTCCTCGCGAACTACCTGAAGAACGAATACCCCCAGACCGTCGCCGTGGTGCTGTCCAAGGTGAAGTCCGAGCACGCCGCCCGGGTCCTGGCCGCCCTGCCCGAGGACTTCGCGCTGGAGTGCGTGACCCGGATGCTGCGCATGGAGCCGGTCCAGCGCGAGATCCTCGACAAGATCGAGCAGACGCTGCGCACCGAGTTCATGTCGAACCTGGCCCGCACCTCCAAGCGTGACAGCCACGAGATGATGGCCGACATCTTCAACGCCTTCGACCGCCAGACCGAGGCGCGCTTCATCGCCGCGCTGGAAGAGCGCAGCCGCGAGAGCGCCGAGCGCATCCGCGCGCTGATGTTCGTCTTCGAAGACCTCTCCAAGCTCGACCCCGGCGGGGTCCAGACCCTGCTGCGCGGCGTCGAGAAGGACCAGTTGGCCCTGGCCCTCAAGGGCGCCTCCGACAGCCTGCGCGAAATGTTCTTCTCCAACATGTCCGAGCGGGCCGCCAAGATCATGCGCGAGGACATGGAGGGCATGGGTCCCGTCCGCCTGCGCGATGTCGATCAGGCCCAGATGACCATGGTCCAGGTCGCCAAGGATCTGGCGGCCAAGGGCGAGATCATGCTGGCCGGCGCCGGCGGCGACGATGAGCTGATCTACTGATGACCAGCACGCCTCACCCCAAGTTCGGCTTCGACACGGTGTTCGACAACGCCGGCGACATCGCCTACGCGGCCAGCCGCCCCAAGCGCGTCTATACGATCGACGAGGTCGAGGTCCTGCGCTCCGAAGCCTTCGCCCAGGGCGAGCAACAGGCCCTGGCCTCGATGAGCGCGCTGCAGGCCCAGGCCCTGTCCCAGATCGCGGCTGCGGCCGGCGCGGCCATGCCCAAGCTGGCGGGCGTGGCGCACGAGCATCGGGTCGGGTCGGCTGAACTGGCCTTGGCCTGCGCCCGCGCCATCGCCGACGCAGCCCTGGCACAGTTTCCCCAGGCGCCGATCCTGGCCGCGCTGGAGAATCTGGCGCGCGAGATCGAAGCCTCCCCGCGGCTGGTGGTGAACGCCCCGCCCGAGCTCGCCGAAGGCATTCAGGCTGCCCTAGAGCATACGGCCCAGGCCATCGGCTTCACCGGAGCCATCCAGGTTCGCCCCTCGCCGGTCATGGGTCCTGGCGCTTTCACCCTCGACTTCGGCGACGGAGCTGCGGCCTTCGACCCGGCCGCCTCCGCCGCCCGCGTCACCGCCGCGCTCCATGCAGCCCTGGCCGCCGAAGGCCTGCACGCCGAACCCCTCATCCCCGGAAGCGACAGCTGATGTCCAACGACCTTCGACTCGATGAGTTCGCCCCCTCCGACTCCCCGATGATGGATTTGGGCCTGGAGATGGAAGACAAGACCGCCACCGATCTGGCGCCCGTCTTCGATGTGCCGGTCTCGATCTCCGCTGTGCTCGGACGCGCCACCATGTCGGTGGCCCAGCTGCTCCAGCTTCAGTCCGGCAGTGTCCTGGATCTGGACCGCAAGGTCGGCGAGGCCATCGATATCTACGTCAACAACCGCCTGGTCGCCCGGGGCGAGGTCGTCATCGTCGACGAGCGCCTGGGCGTGACCATGACGGAAATCATCAAGGACGGCGACTCCCAGGGCTAAGGCCCCAGGCGTCTGAGGAGATAGTGTAATGCGGCTTTTGGTCGTCGGAAAACTGAACGGACAGCTGTCCAACGCCGTGAAAATGGCGATGACGGCGGGCGCCAAGGTGAGCCACGTCGAGACCATCGAGGCGGCGACTCACGCCCTGCGGGCGGGGCAAGGCGCCGATCTGCTGCTGGTCGACTACGATCTCGACATCGCCGCCTTGATCGCGGCGAACGAGAACGAACGCATTCGGGTGCCGGTTGTCGCCTGCGGCGTCGATCCCGACGCCCAGAAGGCGGGCGACGCCATTCGCGCTGGGGCCAAGGAATTCATCCCGCTGCCGCCGGACGCCGAGATGATCGCCGCCGTCCTGGCCGCCGTCTCCGACGACAACAAGCCGATGGTGGTGCGTGACACCGGCATGCAGGCGGTGATCGCCCTGGCCGACCAGGTCGCGCCCTCCGAGGCCTCCATCCTGATCACCGGCGAAAGCGGATCGGGTAAGGAAGTCATCGCCCGCTACGTCCACCAGAAGTCGCGCCGCGCCAAGCAGGTCTTCATCTCGGTCAACTGCGCCGCGATCCCCGAGAACCTGCTGGAAAGCGAACTGTTCGGCCACGAGAAGGGCGCCTTCACCGGCGCCGTCGCCCGGCGGATCGGCAAGTTCGAAGAAGCTAACGGCGGCACCCTGCTGCTCGACGAAATCTCAGAGATGGACGCGCGCCTGCAGGCCAAACTGCTGCGCGCCATCCAGGAACGCGAGATCGACCGGGTCGGCGGCTCCAAGCCCGTGAAGGTCGACATCCGCATCCTGGCCACCTCCAACCGCGACCTGGCTCAGGCCGTGAAGGACGGGACGTTCCGCGAAGATCTGCTGTACCGGCTCAACGTCGTGAACCTTCGCCTGCCGCCGCTGCGCGAACGGCCGGGCGACGTCGTGGCGCTGGCCGAACATTTCGTCCGCAAATACGCCAAGGCCAACGGCACGCTGGAACGGCCGCTCTCGGCCGAGGCCAAGCGCCGCCTGGCCGCCCACCGCTGGCCGGGCAACGTCCGCGAACTTGAGAACGCCATGCACCGCGCGGTGCTGCTGGCGATCGGTCCGGAGATCGAGGAGAGCGCCATCCGCCTGCCGGACGGCCAGCCCCTCGCCGCCCCTGACCCTGCCGTGCGCACCGCCCAGACCGCCGCGGGCGCCGCCGAGGCGGTCACCCGAGCCTTTGTCGGCCAGACTGTGGCAGACATGGAGCAGCAGCTGATCCTCGACACCCTGTCGCACTGCCTGGGCAACCGAACCCACGCCGCCAACATCCTGGGCATCTCGATCCGGACGCTTCGCAACAAGCTGAAGGAATACAACGAGGCCGGCGTTTCGGTGCCCGCCCCGCAGATGGGGGCCAGCGCGGCCTAGACGAGCCTGCTCTCCCCTGGGGAGAGATCGGTTGAGGGGGCGACGACGCCGCTCGACTCATCCACAACGATCATGAAGCGGCGGTTCGCGCCGTGCTCGCCGAACGCGAGCGCCCCTCACCCCAACCTCTCCCCCTGAAGGGGTAGAGGCGGAGACCGAAGATGTCGGATTCGACACTCTCATCATCGGACCGCCCCAGCCCCCGGGAGATGCTCGGGTGGTTGATGAAGGGCGAGGTGGCGCTGGCGATGGGAGTCATCGGCGTCGTCCTGCTGCTGATCCTGCCGATCCCGCCCTTCATGCTGGATCTGCTGCTGTCGATCTCGATCACCTCGTCGGTCCTGATCTTGATGACCTCGCTGCTGATCCGTCGGCCGCTGGAGTTCACGGCGTTCCCGACCGTCCTGCTGGTCACCACCCTGTTCCGGCTGGGGCTGAACATCGCCTCGACCCGGCTGATCCTCGGTCACGGCCACGAAGGCGCGCACGGCGCCGGCAAGATCATCGAGGGCTTCGGCAACCTGATGATGGGGGGCAACTTCGTCATCGGGGTGATCGTGTTCGCCATCCTGGTGATCGTGAACTTCGTCGTCATCACCAAGGGTTCGGGCCGGATCGCCGAAGTCGCCGCCCGCTTCACGCTGGACTCGATGCCCGGCAAGCAAATGGCCATCGACGCCGACCTGTCGGCCGGCCTGATCGAGGAAGAAGAAGCCAAGCGCCGCCGCAAGGAACTTGAGCAGGAAAGCACCTTCTTCGGTGCCATGGACGGCGCCTCCAAATTCGTACGCGGCGACGCCGTCGCCGGCCTGATCATCGTCGCCATCAACATCATCGGCGGCATCCTGATCGGGGTGGTGCAGCACAAGGTCCCGCTCGGCCAAGCCGCGGCCACCTACACCCTGATGACCATCGGCGACGGCCTGGTCAGCCAGATCCCCGCCCTGATCATCTCGATCGCCGCCGGCTTCCTGGTGTCGAAGGCCGGCGTCGATGGATCGGCCGACAAGGCCCTGGTCGCCCAGCTCGCCATGAACCCCATCGCGCTCGGCATGGTCTCGGCATCGGCCGGCATGCTGGCGCTGATCCCCGGCATGCCGATCATTCCGTTCGCGGCCCTGGCGGCCGGCGCCGGATTCCTGGCCTGGAAACGCGCCCAGGATGCGGCCAAGCCGCCGCCCATCGACATCGTTCCAGCCAATACGCCCGTGCAGGATCAGGAAGAGCCGATCAGCCAATCGCTGGCCATCGACGAGATCAAGATCGAACTCGGCTATGGCCTGTTGCCGCTGATCAACGACCTTGAAGGCCGTCGCCTGACCGACCAGATCAAGGCGCTGCGCCGGACGCTGGCCGCCGACTTCGGCTTCGTCATGCCGGCAGTGCGCATCCTCGACAACATGCGCCTGCCTTCGCAGGGCTACATGATCCGCATCAAGGAAATGGAAGGCGGCGGCGGCGAAGTTCGGCTCGGATCGCTGATGGCCATGGATCCCTCGGGCGGCCAGGTGGACATTCCCGGCGAGCACATGCGTGAGCCGGCGTTCGGCCTGCCCGCCACCTGGATCGACGAATCCCTGAGGGAAGAGGCCACCTTCCGCGGCTACACCATCGTCGATCCCGCCACGGTGCTGACCACGCACCTGACCGAGATCCTGAAGGAAAACATGCCGGACCTGCTCTCCTATGCCGAGGTGCAGAAGCTGCTGAAGGAACTGCCGACCGAGCAGAAGAAGCTGGTCGAGGACCTGATCCCCAGCGTGGTGTCGGCCACCACCGTCCAGCGCGTGCTGCAGGCGCTGCTGCGCGAGCGGGTGTCGATCCGCGATCTGCCGGCGATCCTCGAGGGCATCGGTGAAGCGGCTCCGCACACCCAATCGATCACCCTGCTGGTCGAACAGGTTCGCGGCCGTCTGGCCCGCCAGCTCTCGTTCGCCTATCGCGGGGACGACGGATCGCTGCCGATCATCACGATGTCGGCCGAATGGGAGAACGCCTTCGCCGACGCCCTGATCGGCTCGGGCGATGAGAAGCAATTGGCCCTGGCGCCCTCGCGACTGCAGGACTTCATCCGGCTGGTGCGCGACAGCTTCGAGCGCGCCGCCCTGGCCGGCGAAAGCGCCGTGCTCCTGACCAGCCCGCAGATCCGGCCCTATGTGCGCTCGATCATTGAGCGCTTCCGCGGTCAGACCCCAGTGCTGAGCCAGAACGAAATCCACCCGAAGGCGCGGCTGAAGACCGTGGGTTCGATCTAGTCACCCCGGTCGTCCTCAAGGCTCGCGCCCCTAGCCCATCGGCTTGACGAAGACGAACTGCGGCCCGTGACCTTCTTCGTGCCGGTCGCCGGTGTCGATGAAGCCGATTTTTTGATAGGCGGCGATGGCAGGGGCGTTGCGAGCGTTCACGGCCAGCATCAACTGGGGCTGCACCGGCCGCTCGCGGGAGAACCATTCCTCCAGCAGTGCGATGCACCGGCGGCCAACGCCCTTGCCTTGAAGTCCCGGGCGAACGCGGAAACTGTGCAGGCTGACAGTGCCGGGCGGCGCCCAGGGCGGGCGACGCAAGCCTTCGCGCAGGACGAAGAAGCCTACGATCTCGCCGGAAGGCTCCACCACCGCAAAGCCTTGCTCCAGTCCGACCGCGTCGCTCTCGTTCAGCCGCCCGAAGACCTCGTCCAGGCTGCCTGCGAATTCCTCCTGTTCGGGCGGCAGGCGGATGACCTCCACCACGTCGCGATCGGCGCCGGAAATCGGCTCCAATCTCCAGTCGGCGATGTCCAGCGTCGTCGTGTCATCTCCCATGTGAAGGAGGCTAACACGCATTTTGCGGGAAATGTCAGGCGGTTCGGCTAGATCATTCGATTGCTGACGCCGCGAAACTGAGCGCAAGCTGACAAACTCGGCGGTGTTGGCCGGGCGAAAACACGGGGAAAAAGCCGTGAATACCAGAGCCATCCGAGGCGCCGTGGGATTCGGATTGGTCGCCCAATTGGCCATGGTGATCGCCGGCCACTACGTGCCTTTCATCAAGAACAACGTTTTCGCGGTGGGCGGCTTGCTGATCTCGCTGGCGGCGGGGTGGCTCTACGCCAAGGCGGCGATCGGGGGCTGGAGCAGCAGCCTGATGGGCGGCCTGATTGTCGGCGGAGCCTGCGCCCTGTTGGGAATTGGGGTCTCCGTCCTGCTGCGGGACGTGCCGCCCGGCATCCTGGTTTTCGGGACGATAGGATCGGCCGTCGCGGGCCTGATCGGCGGGGCCATCGGCAAGCTCGGCGCCAGGCCGTAGCGTCAGGGACGTTGCAGCCCGGCGTGTCGGCTGATAGCGGTTTGAGCCTGGCGCGGTCACTGTTGGCCGCTAGGCGTTGGATTTCGAATGCGGCCACCTGCTTCCAAGACCCGGCGCGGCCCGGGGGGCTCGATCTTCTGGGATCTGCTGACCTTCGAGCGGCTGATGACCAATCAGGTCATCCATCTGATCTATTGGGCCGGCCTGGGCGTCATCGCGTTGATCGCGTTCGGCACGGTGGGCGCCGCGGTCGGCGTGGCCCTGCGCGAGGAGAGCTGGATCGGCGTGATCCTGGCGATTCCGGTGCTGGTCGCCGGCCTGCTGGTCGTGGCTGGCCTGGTGCTTCTGTGGCGCTCGTTCTGCGAGCTCTATGTGGCGCTGTTCCGCCTGAGCGACGACCTGCACGCCTTGCGTCAAGCCGCCGACGCCGACCAGGCCCCCGCGCCTGCGCCGCGCACCTCGGCCCCCGGCGGCGCGCCGCTGAACTAGCCGCGCGCGGCCTTTCGCAGGCCAAGTTCGTCCAAAGCAGCGGTCTCTTGCCGAGCGGTTTCCTTGGCGCGCGCCAAACGGATGCCCTCGGCGACCTGCTCGTATTTCTTCTGCTCTTCGAAGGCGAGCGCCAGGGCGTCACGCGCGCCGGCCTCTTCGGCCTGGATGTTGGCGATGTCGGCCTGGATCATCGTCCGGCGGGTTCGCAGCCCGTCCAGGAAGCCGAGCTGATACCAGCCATGCTCGGCGTCGTGCCGCGCGCGGTCGGACTCCGCCTGCGCCTCGGCCTCCAGCATCACCAGCTTCATCTCCGCCTGCATGCGCCGGTCGGCGATCTCGCCCAGGCGCTTCTGCAGGACCTCGACCTCATAGGTCGAGAGTTTGATCAGGGACTGAGCCCAGCTCATGCGGCGTCACCCATAAGAATTTGCGCGAGACTGTCGAAGCTCGCATCCAGGCTTGTCGCCTCGTCCTTGTCCTGGGCGAGGAAGGCCTCGAGCGCAGGATTGAGTTCGATGGCGCGGTCGACAATCGGATCGGCCCCGGCGCGATAGGCGCCGATGCGGATCAGTTCTTCCATGTTCGCGTAGGCCGACAGGGACTGACGGGCCATTTTGACGATCTGGCGTTCATGCGGCAGGTGGCAGCCCGGCATGGTTCGGCTGATCGACTTCAAGACGTTGATCGCCGGGAAGCGGCCGCGCTCGGCGATGGCGCGCTCCATCACGATGTGGCCGTCCAGGATCCCGCGCACGGCGTCGGCGATCGGTTCATTGTGGTCGTCGCCGTCCACCAGCACGGTGAAGATGCCGGTGATCGGCCCGGCGGTCGTGCCATCCGGACGGATCGGTCCTGGCCCAGCGCGTTCCAAAAGCTTCGGCAGTTCGGTGAAGACGGTGGGCGTATAGCCCTTGGTGGTCGGCGGCTCGCCCGCGGCCAGGCCGATCTCGCGCTGAGCCATGGCGAAGCGGGTGACGCTGTCCATCATGCACAGCACTTCCATGTCCTGGTCGCGAAGGAACTCGGCGATGGCCAGGGTCATGTAGGCGGCTTGGCGGCGCTTCAAGGCCGGCTCGTCGGAGGTGGCGACCACCACGACGGCGCGCTTCAGCCCCTCCTCGCCCAGGGTCTCCTCGATGAACTCGCGAACCTCGCGGCCCCGCTCGCCGATCAGGCCCACGACCACGGCGTCGCAGTCGGCTTCCTTGGCCAACATCGACAGCAGCACCGACTTGCCGACGCCCGAGCCGGCGAAGACGCCGAGGCGCTGGCCGCGGCAGCAGGTGGTGAAGACATTCATCGAGCGCACGCCGACATCCAGGCGCTCTCCGACCCGGCCGCGCGCGTGGGCGGCAGGGGGCGCGGCGCGCAGTGGATAAGGAACCAGGCCCTGGGGCAGCGGCCCCTTTCCGTCGATCGGCTCGCCGAAGGCGTCGATGATACGGCCAAGCCAAGCCGCGGTCGGGCGGACGGCCGAGCCCTGTGGTTCGATACGGATCTCGGCGCCCGGCGCCACGCCTTCGACCGGGCCGAAAGGCATCAGCAAGGCGCGGGTTTCACGGAAGCCGACAACCTCTGCGGCCAGCGGCTTGTCGGCGCGGCGCTCGATTTCGGCGCGCGCGCCCACGGCCAGCCGCGTGAGGCCGCCACGGGCCTCGATCAGCAGTCCGTTTACGGCCGCGACACGGCCGGAAACGATCAAGGGATCGATCCGCTCGACAGCGGCGACAAGGCTACGCAACGGGTGGGGCCCTCAGGGTCAGATTCGACCCTGACGAGAATCCTCCCGACGCCGTTAACCCACAGTGAAGATTCTTAACACTTTCAGCGAAGCGCCGAGGCCAGGCGCGCGGCCTCGCGCGGGTGCTTTGCCGCCAGCGTGGCGGTCGCGAGCGGATGGCGCATTGCGCCCCTGACCAACATCGGTCTGACCGCGCGCACCATCATCGGCCGCGCGTTTCGCCCGATGATGTCCCGCGCCAGGAATGCGGCCAAGGCCGTGACCGCCAAGGCGCCCAGGCCGAAGGTCAAGCCGGGGTGCTTTTGCGCCTCAGTATATAGGCTGAACCGGCGACCGCGCAGATGCGCGCCCTCTGTCTGCCCATCGACGCCTGCCTCATAGAGGTTGTCGCTGAGCGGCTTGGCTCCACGCCGGCGGCTGAGCGGCGGCATTACAGCCCCGAGCAACCTGTCGGACAGACTAGGCGCCGCGGCCGACGCGATGGCGAACGGCCGACCTCCGGCCCCAACCTCGAAGTCCCGCGTCGGATGCTGAGCGGCGTATAGGATCGCGTCGGCCACGACCTCCGGCGCATAGTGGGGCGGCGGCACAGTGGCGGCCTTGTCCATCAGGTTGCGCGCGTGATCGGCGAAAGGGGTGGAGATGCTGGAGGGCTTGATCAGGGTGACCGAAATCGCCGCTTTCTCTCGGGCCAACTCGATCCGCAGCGCGTCGGTGAATCCCTTCACTGCATGCTTGGACGCTGAATAGGCGCCCATCATCGGGGTGGCGACGTCGGAGAGCACCGAGCCCAGGTTGATGATCGCGCCCGGACCGCCGCGCTTGCGGAAGTGCTTCACCGCTTCCAGAGAGCCGTTCACGACGCCGAAGTAGTTGGTGCGGAACAGCCGCTCGTGGTCCGCGGCCGGAGTTTGCATCAGTTCGCCATAGAGCCCGACGCCGGCGTCGTTGATCCAGGTGTCGAAGCGCTCGAAGCGCGCGATCGCCGCGCGAGCTATCTTCTCGACATCCTCCGGGCTTCCGACATCGCCGGTCACCGGATGGGCCCGCCCGCCGGCGTCGTTAATCTCCTTGCAGACCGCCCGAAGGACTTCTTCATTGCGCGAGGCGAGCACAACGGCCGCGCCCGCCTCGGCGGCCTTGCGCGCGGTGGCCAGCCCGATGCCAGACGAGGCCCCGGTAATGACGATGACCTGTTCGGCGAGGGGCTTCAGTTTCACGGCCATGGGTTTCCTGACGGCTTCTAGGTTCGCAGGTCGAAACGACCCGCCCAACTTACCGTTCCCCGTGAGGCCAAAGCTTGGCCGCAAGGGCTGTTCGCGCCGCCCGTCCAATCACAAAAGATTCAACAGCCAGACGACTCACACAGACAGAGCGAAGCTTGTGGGCGATTCCCGAACCGAGTTAACGATTCGCTGAGAGGCACTTCACCATTAACCGATCTTAAATTAACTCGCTGGCAAGTTAACCGCGAGTGCCGAGGCGACTTGCCTGAAATTCGGGGGCTTAAGCGCTACCGTTCGAGGAGGAACTGATGCGCGTACTATTGATTGAGGACGACAGCGCTACGGCGCAGAGCATCGAGCTGATGCTCAAGTCCGAAGGGTTTAATGTCTACACGACGGACCTCGGTGAAGAGGGCGTCGATCTGGGCAAGATCTACGACTACGACCTGATCCTGCTCGACCTCAACCTGCCCGACATGAGCGGCATGGACGTTCTTCGCACCCTGCGGGTCGGGAAGATTAATACGCCCATCATGATCCTGTCCGGCTCGGCCGAAATCGACACCAAGGTTAAGACCTTTGGGGCCGGCGGCGACGACTACATGACCAAGCCGTTCCACAAGGACGAACTGGTCGCCCGGATTCACGCCGTGGTCCGCCGCTCCAAGGGCCATGCGCAATCGGTCATCAAGACCGGCGACATCACCGTGAACCTCGACGCCAAGACCGTCGAAGTGAACAACGCCCGCGTCCACCTGACGGGCAAGGAATACCAGATGCTGGAGCTGCTCTCGCTCCGCAAGGGCACCACGCTCACCAAGGAAATGTTCCTGAACCACCTCTATGGCGGGATGGACGAGCCTGAGCTGAAGATCATCGACGTCTTCATCTGCAAGCTGCGCAAGAAGCTGGCCGCGGCCGCCGACGGCAAGCACCACATCGAAACCGTCTGGGGCCGGGGCTACGTGCTGCGCGACCCGCAAGAAGCCGCCGTCGCCGCCTAGGCCGACAGCACTTCCGACCGAATACGAAACGCCCGCCGCTCCTTCCGGCGGGCGTTTTCTTTTTGCCCGCGTTCCAGGTTAGGGTCCCGGCCAACAGTCTGCTGGGGAGGCGACACCTTGGGACGATCCATCGCGTTGGCTCTCTGCCTGATCGCGGCCTTCGCGCTGGCCTGGAGCGCTGAGCGGCCGCCGAGCCCGGCGCCCGCCAACACCCCGGCGACCAGCTTCTCCGCCGCGCGAGCCTTCCCCGACGTCGAGATCATCGCCAAGGCGCCGCACCCGATAGGGTCGCCTCAGAACGTCGCCGTCCGCGACTACCTCATCCAGCGGATGACCGCCCTTGGCCTGGAACCTCAGATCCAACGCGCCGAAGCCCTGTTCGAACGCAAGGGGCGTAAAAACATCGCCATCGCCGGCGGCCAGGTCGAAAACATTATCGGCGTGCTGCCCGGCCGCGACCGCACCGCGCCAGCGGTCGCCATCATGGCGCACTATGACAGTGTGCCCGGCTCCCCGGGCGCAGCCGACGACGCGACCGGCGTCGCCGCCGCGCTGGAGATCGTCCGCGCCCTGAAGGCCCAGGGTCAGCCGGCTCGCGACGTGATCGTCCTGCTTACCGACGGTGAAGAAAGCGGCCTGCTCGGCGCGACAGCCTTCTTCGAACAACATCCCCTGGCCAAGCGGATCGGCTTCCTGCTGAACATGGAAGCGCGCGGTGGCGGCGGCCGGGCCCAGATGTTCCAGACCGGCGCGGAAAACGGCGAGACGATCGACCTGTTCCGCAAGACGGCGATCTCGCCGACCGCCTCGTCGCTGACCGTCTTCATGTACGAGAAGATGCCCAACGACACCGACTTCACCATTTCCAAGGCGGCTGGCGTCCCGGGACTGAACTACGCCTTCATCGGGCGCCAGTTCGACTACCACTCACCGACCTCGACGCCCGCAAACCTGGACAAGGGATCGCTGCAGCACATCGGGCAGGAGACCTTGGCCGCCGCGCGGGAGGCCGCCTTCGCCGCCGCCCTGCCCGCCAAGACGCCGAGCCTGGTCTACGCCAACACCTTCGCCGGCCACCTGCTCGCCTACCCGCCCGTGGTCGGCTGGGCGGTCCTGGTGCTGGCCGGCTTGCTTGTCGCCATCGGCGCCTGGCGAGCGCGCAGCAAAGGCCTTCTGCCCTGGCTGGACGTGATCCAGGGCGTGGGCGCAGCGCTCTACCTGATCGCGTTGTCGGCCGTACTGTTCCGGCTGGCTCGCCGAGCGACGGGCGCCGACTTCGGCTTCATGGAGCAGCGCTATCTGCTCGCCCAGGTGACCCGGTGGGAGATCGCTTTGATCCTGTTGGCGATAGGAGCTCTCGCCATCGCCGCCTCGGCGGCCGGTCGCGGCCGAACGAGATTGGCGACAGGCATGATCGTGCTTGGCTCCGGCGTCGCCTGCTCGGCCTTTGGCGGCTGGGACCCTATCGGCCTCGGCCTAGGCCTGGCCGGAACGATCCTGGCCACGGTCAGCTTTGGCCGCCCGGCGACCGCCGCAGGATCCTGGGCCGGCGTGCTGGCGACCGGCTTTCTCGCCGTGCTGGCGCTCCAGATTCTCGCGCCGCCGACCGCCTTCCTCGTCGCTTGGCCCCTGGCGCTCGCCGGCCTTGGCGCCGCCATCACCGCCATGGGCTCCAAGCGTAGCCTGCCGTTCCTGGGCGTCCTTGCAGTTCTGGGAGCGATCGGCGTCAGTTGGCTGCTCGGCTTCGGCCACGGCGTGTTCCTGGGCCTGGATCTGCCGGAACTGCTGGCGGTCATCGTCTGGCTGTCGGCGCTGCTGCTTTGGCCGCTGGCCCACACCGGTGAGAATGAGAAGGGCGTCCGCGTCACCGCCGTGGCTCTGATCATGCTGGGCTTTGTCCTGGTCGCCGTGGTTCGCCTGGATCCGCCCTGGAGCGCGCGATACCCCCAAGCAACCCACGCCGCCTACTTCGTAGAGCCCAGTGAAAATCGCGCCTCGCGGGTCAGCTTGACCCCGGACATCCCGGACTGGACCCGCCAGATGCTGACCGCCGATGGCGGCGAGATCACACAGACCACCCTGCCCGCCGGCTGGCGAGGCCAGGTCTGGGCGGCGCCGGCCGCGCCTGTCCCGGCCGCCCCGCCGACATTCGCACTGACCAGACAGCCCGACGGCTCCCAGCACCTGCAGGTCACCCCGCCGCCCGGCGCTCGGACGCTCGGACTGGTCTTGAAGTCCACCGTCCCGCTCGGCGACGCGACCCTGAACGGCAGGCCGGTCCAGGCGCTCGCCCCGCCCGGCGCCGAAACCCGCATCAATTGGCAGGTCGCGCCGCAAGGCCTGGAGCTCCGTTTCAAGGCCGCGGGCCCCGGCGCGCTGGAGGTCGGCTTCATCGCTGTCACCGAGGCCTGGCCCGCCGGCGCCAAGCCCCTGCCCCCGCGCCCGGCCGACGTCATGGGCTTTGACGCCTCCGACGCCACGATCGTCGGCGGAACCCAGCGACTGACCTGGTAATCGGCCCATGCGCTGAACGGCCGTGGTTTTCGCGTCCTGGCGGTAGGCGCTCGTCTTCGCCTCCGCTATCTTGCGGCGCCGCGCGTCGCCACGGCGCACAGAAACCCTCCGCCGTGGAGAAGACACCATGACCGCCGACATCGTGATCTATCACAACCCCGCCTGCGGGACGTCGCGCAACACCCTGGCGCTACTGCGCGAAAAGGGGATCGAGCCGCAGGTGGTGGAATATCTGAAAAGTGGTTGGACCCGCGAACAACTCGAAACCCTGACGCAGAAGATGGGCGTGTCCGCGCGTGAGATCCTGCGCGAACGCGGGACCAAGGCGGTCGAGCTCGGCCTGACCGATCCGGGCACCTCGGACGAGGCGATCATCGCGGCGATGATCATGGACCCAATCCTGGTGAATCGCCCTATCGTGTCCACTCCGAAGGGTGCGGCGCTGTGCCGTCCTGCCGAACTGGTGCTTGGTCTGCTTTAAAGCGACACCGTTCGAGTCTTCGCGTCGGCATATCTCGTCGCGAGCGACCCCCGGCCGGTGTCACAGAAAAGACTTACCTTCCATTAACCAAACCGCTTGAGAGTCAGGCCCGCCAATTCGTTGCTGGGCTGGGGCAGTTAACCAGTTTTCGATGCGCTTAGATCATGGGTAGGCTTGCCTAAGCTTGGCCATGGGCATCGCGAGTACGGGGGCACGATGCAAGAGTTTGATCCACGACGCCCGACACTTCGGCTTACTCCGGGCCTGCTGCTCGGCGTCGCCGGTATCGCCGCACTGGCCGTAGGCTGGAAAATCACCACCGGCGCTCCCGCCGCGCCCATCAAACCGCCCCTAGACCCTGCCGCTATCGCGGCGCTCCAACATACCGCCTTCGCCCAAGCCGAAGCCCAGCCCGGCTTCGCACGGCCAGAGAACGTCCCGGTCAAGGTCCGCCCCGGCGAGACGCTTGAATCGGCCGTCGAGCGCGCCGGCGTCCCGCGCGACGAAGCCCGCAAGGCGGTCGAAACCCTGGCCGCGGCGATGGACACGGTCCACATCAAGGCCGGCATGGCCTTTGACGCCGCGATCGCCCAGCCGCGCACCGAGCGTGGTCAGGCCCGGCTGATCGGCCTGTCGATGCGCACCGGCCCCGCAAACTCCATCACCCTCTCGCGCACCTTTGACGGCGCGATGCGCCTGCGCGAGATGGAAGAGAAAATCCGCGACGAACAGACCATCGCCCGCGGCGAGATCTCCGGCTCCCTGCACGAGAGCGCCGCCCGCCTAGGCGCGAACTCCTCAATGGTCGGCAGCATGGTCAAGCTGTTCTCCCACAAGGTGGACTTTGACCGCGACCTGAAGCCGGGCGACGAGTTCACCATGGTCTTCGACCGCAAGATCACCGAGAGCGGCAAGACCATCGCGACCGGAGCCCTGGAATACGCCTCGATCAAGGGCATCCAGTTCTACCGCTTCGAGCGCGCGAACGGCGACGTCCAGTACTTCGACGAGACCGGTAAGAATATCAAAGGCTTCCTGCTGCGCACCCCGGTCGACAACGCCCGGATGACCAGCCGTTTCGGCATGCGTCGCCACCCGATCCTCGGCTTCAACCGCATGCACCAAGGCATCGACTTCGGCGCGGGCTCGGGAACCCCGGTGTTCGCCGCTGGTGACGGCGTCGTCGTCGAGGCGCGTCGCTGGGGCGGCTATGGCAACTGGGTCCGTATTCGCCACGCCGGCGGTTTCGAGACCGGCTACGCCCACCTTTCGCGCTTCGGCAAGGGCGTGCGCGCCGGCCAGCGCATCAGCCAAGGCCAAGTGATCGCCTATGTCGGCTCGACCGGCGCTTCGACCGGCCCTCACCTGCACTACGAGATCTGGCAGCACGGCAAGCGGGTCAATCCGGTCGGCGCCAAGGTTCCGCAAGGCACGGTCCTGGCCGGCGGCGAACTTGCCGCCTTCCGCGCCCAGAAGGCCCGCATCGATCGCATGATCAGCGGCCAGACCGACCAAGCCGAGGCCCGTCAATTGGCCGCCGCCGCGCCTCAGGACGGCAAGACCACGGCGATCCGCCGCTAGCTTCCAACGACGGCGCATGCGGACTAGTGTTTCGTCTGAACCTGCTTCGCGCGGAGAGTTGATTTGACCGCTGCCGTCCACCCAAAGCCCCGCGCACGCTACGCTGCAAAGCGCGATGCGATCATGGCCGCGGCGATCAAGGTCTTCGCCGCCCAGGGGATGAGCGGCTTCACCTTGGCCGCAGTGGCCAAGCGGATGGACCTGCATCCGGTCAGTCTCACCTACTACTTCAAGCGCAAGGAAGACCTCGCCGCCGCCGTCCTGCATGACACCATGGGGCGGTTTGGCGAGATGCTGACCCAGGCCGAGGCTGAACCCTCCCCGCCGAACCGGCTGCGCATTTTCGTCGCCGCCTATTTCGAGGCCCGCCGCCGGATCACCGCTGAGGGTGATATCCCGCTGGCGCCCTTCAGTGAGATCTACCTGGTCGAGGGCGACCAATCGAAGGCGCTGATCGAAGCGTTCAACTCGCTGTATGTGCGGATCGCCCGGCTGTTCAAATCGCCGGACATGCCCTGGATGACCCCGCCACGCCGCCAGGCGCTAGCCCGCCTGGTGGTCAACCAGCTCACCTGGTCAGACACCTGGATCGGCGCCTATGAGCCCGACGACTACACGCGCGTCGCCGCCCGCGTCGCCGACGTGATGACCGGGGGCTTGGCCGCCAAGGGCCAGGCCTGGCCCGATCTGCCGCTGCTGCCGTTGGGCTCGCCGGACGCGCTGAACGATGAAGTGACGCGCGATCGCTTCCTGGTCGCCGCCACCAAGCTGATCAACCGCGAGGGATATCGCGGCGCATCGGTCGACAAGATCTCGGCCGAGCTGAAGGTCACCAAGGGTTCATTCTACCACCACAACGCCGACAAGGATGAGCTGGCGGTCGCCTGCTTCACCCGCTCGTTCGACATCATTGACCAGGCCAAGCGCGGGACGGCGGATATCGAACCTGGCTGGGCGCGGCTATGGCTGACGACAGCGTCGTTGGGCATGCATCAGGCCTCGGGCGAAAGCGGCCGGATGCTGCGCCATCACGCCCTGGCGGCCGTTCCGCTTGCGATGCGGCGCCAGATGCTGTCGCGCTTCCACCAGATCACACACTCCTTCGCGGGCATGATCTCGGACGGCATCGCCGACGGCTCGATCCGGCCGGTCGATCCGCTGCTGGCGGCTCATGCGGTGATGGTGGTGTTCAATGCTTCGCTGCCGCTCGATCCGCGCAACAATCCGGGGTCGACCGACGGGCTGATGGAAGACTATCTGCGCCCCGCCCTGCTGGGCTTCTTCGTCCAGTAGGACCTTCGCCTGGCGCGGGGGGACCACGCCAGGCAGGCAGATCCTCCTACTTCTTGGTGGACATGGCCGTGACGGCGGGGGCGCTCTTGCTGGCGCTACACTTCACAAACTTGCCTTTGGCGTCGTGGCACTGCTGAGCGGGGGCGGCGGCAGCGCACTTCGTGAAGTGCCCCTGCGCGTCACGGCAGGACGCCGCCGAGGCGGCGCCAGGGCCGAGGATGCCGGCTGCGAGCGCCAGGGCTGCGACTAGAGACAGCTTGTTGGACATGATCGTTCTCCGATCGGGGAGACCTGGGCAGCTTCGCGCGCCGAACTACTTCGCGTTCGTGGCGGCGGCGGGGGCGGCCGTCGCTTTGCTGTGATGATGATGCTTCCTCTTGGCCGAATGGCTCGTCGTCGAGGCGCTGTGGGCCGCGGTGGGGGCGGTCGACGCAGTCGATGGGGCCTGGGCGAAGGCGCCGCCAGCGACCAGCGCGGAGGCCGCCAGGGTTCCGGCGGCGATAAGGGCTAGCTTCATTGGAATTACTCCGTGACGGCGGAGAAGTCCGCCTAGGAGTCACCTTGAGCCGACTGCCTCACGCCCTCACGGCGAGCGCCTTACAAATAGTTGAATCTGCCGGTCGCGGGCCGAGGCTCGGCGCCTGCGCCCTCCGACATACTGCGCAGCACCCGCCACATCAGGTCCGCATCCGTCAGCATCGCCGGCGGCTCTCCGAACCGTTCCAGCCAGAGGGCGGCGATCAGCCGAACCTCCTCGTTCTCGTCGTGCGACATCAATCGCTCCCCGCAAGAACGCCCCACACCGCAAAGCCAAACCCGCCAGAAAGCTACCGGTTTCCCGGTTACTCAGATTTTTATTTGGTTAATCTACATCGTGGGCGCTCTAAGCTTCCACGCACAAAATAGGCCCTCCCGGATGGAAGGGCCTATTCTGCGTTTTCAGTGATGCAATCAGTCGAAGACGATGACCGAACGGGCCAATTCGCCCTTCTTCATCTCGGCGAAACCTTCGTTAACCTGATCAAGGCGGATACGCTGCGAGATCATCTCATCGAGTTTCAGCTTGCCGTTCATATACATGTCGACGAGGCGCGGCATGTCGACCGGGAAGCGGTTGGAGCCCATCATCGAACCTTGGATGCGCTTCTCGCCCAGCAGGGCGAAGCCCGGCAAGCTGATCATCTGACCGATCGGGATCATGCCGATGACGTTGGCGGTGCCGCCACGACGCAGCATGCCGAACGCCTGCTCGGCGGTCTTGGCCAGGCCGATAGCTTCGAAGGAGTGGTGAACCCCGCCCTTGGTCATCTCAATCACTTCCTTGACCGCGTCGGTCTGCGAAGCGTCGATGAAGTCGGTGGCGCCGAACTGATGGGCCAGGTTGCCCTTAGAGGCGACCATGTCGATCGCGATGATCCGACCCGCGCCGGCGATCGCCGCGCCATTGATCGCCGCTAGGCCGACGCCGCCGCAGCCGATGACGGCCACGGTCTCGCCGGGACGCACGCTCGAGGTGTGGATCGCCGCGCCGACGCCGGTCATCACCGAGCAGCCGATCAAGGCGGCGCGGTCGAGCGGCATGTCCTTGCGGATCGCTACGCAGGCATGCTCGTGGATCAGCATCTGTTCGGCGAAGGACGACAGGTTGAGGAATTGGGGCAGGCCAGCGCCGTTTTGCATCAGGCGCGGCTCATCCTTGGCGTCGCGCTTGGTGTCGGGCGACACGCAGAGCGACAGGTGGCCGGTCAGGCAGGATTCGCAATGGCCGCAATAGGCCGAGAGACAGGTGATGACGTGGTCGCCCACCTTCACCGTGCGGACCTCGGAGCCGACAGCTTCGACGACGCCCGCGCTTTCGTGACCGAGCACCGCGGGCAGCGGGTGCGGATAGGAGCCTTCGATGAAATGCAGGTCAGAATGGCAGAGGCCGGCGGCCTTGGTGCGGATCAGCACCTCGTGCGGGCCCGGCTTATTAATCTGCACGTCTTCGATTTGAAGCGGCGTGCCCACTTGGCGCAGGACGGCTGCCTTCATATTGCGAACTCCCCAAACAGCGCCCACTCGGGGCGGAATTATCGAAGTCGCGGTATGTCCGCGGCTTTCGTCTTCCGAACCTTATCGCTGTTCAGGTGGCGCGGGCCAAGCGGGTTTTTCCCGTTGGGCCTGAAGGGCTCAAAAAACAACGGCCCCGGCGTCACCGCAGGGGCCGTTGCATCGACAAGGTTGCGGCGGCGCCTACTTCGGCGACCACACCTGGGCCTTGCTCTCCGATGAGACCAGCGCCCCGCCAGACTTCATCAGGCTAGAGGCTGGCACCTGGGCGGTCTTGCCGTTGGACGACAGAGTTACGATCGTCTGGCCGCCCGACTTTCCGATCTTCGATATCTTGCCGATATCCATGCCTGCGGAGTCTTTCACCGTACCGCCAATGGCGAGATCCGCATCGGCCACGCGCGCCGCGGTATCGGCGGCGAGGCCGGTCCTGGCGGCCTTGGCCGGAGCCGCCATCGAGGTCGAAGGTTCATACATAGAAGCGCCCGGTTCGGTCGCTGCGGCGCCTGACGTGCCCAACTCTTGCGCTGTGGCCGGCAGGGCGAATGCAGCGGCGGCGGCCGTGGCCAGAAGAAGCTTCATGATCATCTTGATCGTCTCCGTCCTTCACCCGCCCAGCAAGCGACAGAACCCTTCACGGATTGGTGAGGTTCCACGCCGAACGCCAATCGTGATTGCGGCCAAGCCTGCTGCGCGCCCTAAGCGTGAGCTGCGCCATGAGGCTCCTTGGGCTTGAAAAACCCCAGGCTCGGTAAGGGCGGGAGCCGGAAATGGAGGAAGGGGCGTTGAACCGGAATGCAGCCTTCCAGCGCCGCCAGCAGCGGTTCGACGGGACCGTCGTTTAGGAAATGGTTGGCGCCGGTAACCCGCTCGAAGCGCATCGGGCGTCTGGTCCGCGTCTCACCGACCAGGCGCTCGGCGATCTCGATCGGCGCGAAGTCGTCCTTGTCGCCGTGGATGACGTGGACCGGCGCTTTCAACTTCGCCAAGGCGGCGCGGAAACCATCCAATTGCCCAGGCTGATTGGAAACCTCGATCACAGCATGGCGCAGATCGCGCGGGATAACCTTCAGAAGCCTGGATCCCACATCGAGCAACCAACGCGCCGTGGGGCCGGACTCGCCGAAATAGCCCGACAACAGCACCAGACCCGCGACCTTGCGCGGGTTGTCGGCCGCCATCAACGAGGCGATCGCTGCACCATAGGATTGCCCGACCAGCAGCACCTTCTGGCCAGGCTTTGCGTCGAGCAGCGGCGCGAGCGCCCGCGCCTGAACGGCGATGTCGCCCACATATTCGATCGGCTCAGAACCGGCGTAGCCTGGCCGATCGACTACGATCATCTCGCGGTCCTGGGGCAAGGCCGCCAAGGCAGGCGCCCAATACTCCGCCCATGACGGCGCGCCAGTGACCACGACGATCTTCCAGGGCGCGGCCTTGGTTCGCGGGGTCGCAATCGCCGAGAGCTTCCAGCCCAGGCCGCCTCCGGCCTCGAAATGTACGCGGCGCACGACGTCGTCGGGATAGTCGTCTGAGGTGGCGACATGCTCGGTCCGGCCGGCCGCGGCCGATGCGAGACACGCCCATCCCATGGACAGCACGCCCTTGGGTCTTCTATGCGGCAAAGTCCAAGCTCCACTTCAGAATCCTGACGTGGTGAATGAACGCGGGAGGACGAGCCCGGTTCGCACCGGGCCGCCTGTTTCAGGCTGAAGTGGCCATTCAGTCACGCAACTCGCGCTTCAACACCTTGCCTGTCGGACCTATGGGCAGCTCGGCCACGATCCGCACCTCATCAGGCGTCCACCATTTGGCCACCCGTTCAGCGACGTGGGCCTTCAAGGCCTCAGGCTCTGCAGTGTGGCCCGGACGCAGGACGACCAGCAGCAGCGGCCGCTCGTCCCACTTCGGATGCGGTACGCCGATGGCCGCAGCCATCGCCACGGCCGGATGGGAAGACACCGCATCCTCCAGGTCGAGGGTCGATATCCACTCCCCGCCTGACTTGATGACGTCCTTGGCCCGGTCGGTCAGGCGCAGATAGCCCTCCGGGTCGATGGTGGCGATGTCGCCGGTGTCGAACCAGCCGTCATCCAGGAAAACCTCCGCGCCCTCGTTCTTGAAGTAGGCTGAAGAGACCCAGGGGCCTCGAACCTGCAGGGCGCCGACGCTCGCGCCATCGCGCGGCTGGACCGTCCCGTCGTCCCCCATGATCCGCATCTCGACGCCCCAGAGACCCCGCCCCTGCTTCAGCTTGCGGGCATAGGCGGCGTCCTCGTCCTCGCCGGCGTGGGCGGGCAGCGCAGTGTTGATGACCCCCATGGGACTGGTCTCGGTCATCCCCCAGATCTGCCGGACGGTGGCGCCCAGCTGATCCTCGACCCGGCGCATCAGTGCGGCCGTCGGCGCCGAACCACCAATGGCGACATTGCGCACGCAGGTCAGCCTCTGCCCCGTTTGGTCTAGATGATCGAGCACCCCGACCCAGATCGTCGGCACCCCCAGCAGGAAGCTCGCCTGCTCGGCCACCGCCAGTTCGCAGATCGACGGGCCGTCCAACTGCCGGCCAGGCAGCACCAGCTTGGCGCCGACCAACGGTGCGGCGTAGGGCGTGCACCAGGCGTTGGCGTGATACATCTGTGCGCAGGGCAACACGGTGTCGCGGGCGGATAGGTCGAAGGCGTCAGGCTGGACTAACGCCATGGCGTGCAGCACCGTCGAACGGTGGCCATACAGCACGCCTTTCGGATTGCCCGTGGTGCCCGAGGTGTAGCAGAGCCCCGAGGCCTGACGCTCGTCCAGCTCTGGCCAGACGAACTCCGGCGAGTGCGCCGCGATCAGCTCCTCATAGACCAACGTCCCGGCCGGAGCTTCCGGCGGCAGGTGCGCGCGATCGGTCATGGCGACAAAGGTCTTCACGGTCGCCAGCTTGGGCGCCAATTCAGAGACCAGTTCGCCAAAGCTGATGTCGAACATCAGCACGCTGTCCTCGGCGTGGTTGGCGACCCACGCGATCTGGTCGGGATGCAGCCGCGGATTGATGGTGTGCAGGATCGCCCCGATGCCCGACACCGCATAGTAGAGCTCGAAGTGCCGATGGGTGCTCCAGGCCAGCGTCGCGACGCGGTCGCCGGGCTTTACGCCCATATCGATCAGCGCGTTGGCCATCTGCTTGGCCCGCACCAAGGCGTCCTTGTAGCCATAGCGGTGGATCGGCCCCTCGACTGTGCGGGTCACGACCTCGCGGTCGCCGTGATAGGCGGCCGCATATTCCAGAATCGAGGGCAGGTTCAGCGCCCGGTCCATCATCAGGGCCAGCATCGCGGGCTCCTCCCTTATCATTGTTCAGATGAGGGTAGGACGCGCCCAGCGCGGACGCTAGGGCTGACCCTGGCTAGGCCGCCATGCGGGCCTTGAAGACGCCGTCTGGGAGTTCCGGCGCGCGGCTGGGGTGGACGAAGAAGTAGTCTTTCCAGGGAAGGTCGTTGTCGATGGTCGAGCGCTCTTCCAGGCGGTCGGCGTTCAGCGAGAACATCCGGTAGCCGCGCGACATGAAGAAATCGAGCACGCCCTCGGCCGTGCCGCCAAAGCGGCTTTCCAGCATCACCGGATGGATCTCGATCTGAATGTGGGGCCGGTCGCGGTCGATCATTCGGACCGCGCCCTTCAGGGCTTTCTGCTCGCCGCCTTCGATGTCCATGCGGATGAAGTCGACCCGCTTCAGGCCGACGCTTTCGCAATAGCCATCCAGGGTGACGACCGGCGTGGGCTGAATTTCGACGCCGCTGTCTTCCAGGTCCGGCCGCACCTGGCCTGTCGGCGCCTCGCTGGCCACATAGGCGAAGGCCCGGCCCATGCGGCCCGAGGTCTTCTTCGGCGTCACCAGCAACAGCTCCCCCGTCGTGTCCGAAACCGCGGCGTGGATCAGCTTCACCTGGCCGGCGATACCGTGCCAGGCAAGGCAGACCTTCAGCACTTCGAAGGTGAAAGCCGACGGCTCAAAGGCGTGGATCTTCGCCCGCGGCGCGACCTGGGTGACGACATAGGCATGCCGACCGTCGCTGGCGCCGACGTGCAAGCAGATCGGCGAGCCGGCGAGCAAATCGGCGAGATAAGGGGTCTCGGGCTCGTGCTTGGCCCACCTCTTATTGCGACGCCAGGCACGGAAAGCGTGACCCAACACGCGTATCGAAGGCATGGTTACCACCCTGTAGGCCGCCTCTTTACGCCGCGTCGCGGGTGACCGTCATCATGTAGTTAATGTCGCAGTCCGGCGACCTGGACCAACGCCTCGACAGCGGGTCATAGGTGACGCCGAACGGCCCCTGCATGGCGACGGGTTCGGCGGCGAGGAAGCTGCGAAGCTCCTCGGGCTTCAGGAACTTGGTCCAGTCATGGGTGCCGGCGGGCACCCAGCGCAGCACATATTCCGCACCGACCTTGGCCAGGGCGAAGGCCTTGAGCGTGCGATTGAGCGTCGCCACGATCATCAGGCCGCCCGGCGCCATCAGCCGCGCGCAGCTGCGCAGGTACTCGCCCGGATCGGCAACGTGCTCGATCACCTCCATATTGAGGATCACGTCGAAAGGCTGCTCGCCGGCCGCCAGCAGGTCCTCGGCCGTTGAGGCGCGGTAGTCGATGGAAAGCCCCTGCTCGGCCGCATGGGTGCTGGCGGTGCCGATGTTGCGTTCCGAGGCGTCTACGCCCGTTACCTGGAAACCGAGCCGGGTCATCGGCTCGCACAGCAGGCCGCCCCCGCATCCAATGTCGAGCAACCGCAAGCCCTCGAACGGGCGCAGCGACTTGGCGTCGCGGCCGAACCGGACCTGGGCCTGCTCGCGGATGAAGGCCAGGCGAGTCGGGTTGAACTTGTGCAGCGGGGCGAACTTGCCCTTAGGGTCCCACCATTCGGCGGCGATGCGGGAAAAACGTTCGACCTCTTCGGGGTCGATGGAGGATGCAGCGACGGACATGGCCCCTTTTCCTCCCGCTGATGAAATAGCGCCAGCCCCCATGCGACGCGCCCCATCGCCACGGGGCGCCATCTTGCGCGTACCTGCTGTTTTTGCGCTGCGGAAAGGCAGACATTGCCCCCCACCGCTCTCGCCGCTATTAGGCGCAGCCTTCCCTCTCAAGCGGAGCTCTTGCGCTGTCTCGGCTAGTGATGAAATTCGGCGGCACTTCGGTGGCCGACCTAGAGCGTATCCGGCGCGTTGGCCGGCTCGTGGCCGCGGAGGTCGCGGCCGGACACCAGGTTTGCGTCGTGGTGTCGGCCATGGCCGGAAAGACCAATGAGCTGGTCGCCTGGACCGATGGCGCCGGCCCCGCCGCGCCCGGTCTCGCGCCTTCGGACGACGAGTACGACGCCGTGGTCGCCTCGGGCGAACAGGTGACGGCCGGTCTGCTGGCCATGACCCTGCGCAATATGGGCCTGCCCGCGAAATCGTGGCTGGGTTGGCAGGTTCCGATCATCGCCGACGACGCCCACGGCCGCGCTCGCATCGACGATGTTCCGTCCGAGAAGCTGTCTGCGGCTCTGGACGCCGGTGAAGTCGCCGTCATCGCCGGCTTCCAGGGCGTGACCCGCGACGGCCGTATCGCCACGCTCGGCCGCGGCGGCTCGGACACCAGCGCGGTGGCCATCGCCGCCGCCGTCAAGGCGATCCGTTGCGACATCTACACCGATGTGGACGGGGTCTACACCACCGACCCGCGCATCGAGAGCAAGGCCCGCAAACTCAACAAGATCTCCTATGAGGAGATGCTTGAAATGGCGTCGCTCGGCGCCAAGGTCCTTCAGACCCGCTCGGTCGAACTGGCCATGGCCCAGAACGTCCCGGTGCGAGTGCTGTCCAGTTTTGTTGAGCCCGGCGAAGCGCCCGGCCAAGGCACCATCGTGTGCGACGAGGAAGAGATCATGGAAAAGCGGATCGTGAGCGGCGTCGCCTATAGCCGCGACGAAGCAAAGATCAGCCTTTTCGGCCTGCCCGACAGTCCGGGCGTGTCGTCGGTGCTCTTCGGCGCCCTGGCCGACGCCAATGTGAACGTGGACATGATCGTTCAGAGCCACGCGCGCACGGCCGCCACGGCCAATATGGAATTCACTGTCGGCAAGCGTGACGCGGCCCGTGCGGTCGAGATCGTCCGCGCCAACCAGCAGAAAATCGGCTTCGAAGACGTCCAGGTGAACGAGGAAGTCGCCAAGGTTTCGGTCATCGGCGTCGGCATGCGCAGCCACACTGGCGTGGCCAAGACCATGTTCCAGTCGCTGGCCGACAAGGGCGTGAACATCCAGGTCATCTCGACCAGCGAAATCAAGATCAGCGTGCTGATCGACGCCGCCTACACCGAACTGGCCGTGCGCGCCCTGCACGCCGGCTTCGGCCTCGACCAACTCTAGGATCTGCTCCGCCACCCCGGCTCGACCAGGGTGGCGGGATTCCTTTGCCGAGCTGCCCTAGATCTCCTCAGAGGTGATCGATACGCCAAAGGCCTCCAGACGGCCCAAGGCCCAGGCGGCGTTGATGAAGCTCTCCGGGAACTTCAGGCCGGCGCTCGCCGGCGGACCACCATCAAGACCCAGAACGCGCTCGACGCCGACCATGACGCCCAAGGCGGTCAGGTGGGCCTGACCTTTGGGATCGGAGACGACGGTCCGGCGGGTCTCGACCGCCCCGCCCGCAACCTGCCCCGAAATATCGATGAAGAGATCGTGCGAAGCCGCGCCGCCGGCCTGAGTCCCACGCGATTCCCCGGTCCCCAGATCAAAGCGGACATTGGGCGCGCCCGTTGCGATGGCCAGGCTAGGCACATCCAGCACCCCCATGGGCATGGCGTCGAAAGCCGGTTGGCCGCGCCGCCTCACCTGTCGAGCGTTCTCTGCCGCATCCACCGAGAGCCAAAGGCCGTCACGGCGGGTCAAGGCGCGGCCGACGAAGCCGGTGCTGTCGCCGGCGGTCATCGGCCCGATAGGATCGGCATAGTCGTAGAGCGCCGCAAGTTCGATCCGGTCCACCCGGGTGAACGCCGCAGCCGCAACCTGTGCCGCCAGGGTGAGCACGCCGGCCTGCCAATGGCCCAGCATCAGCACGGGACCGGACGCGAAGGCGCTGGCCGCAACGGCGACGGGCGACATGGTGTCGGCGGTGCGGGTGACGCCGATATGCGCCGCGCCCGATCTCAAGGCGCCGAGCAGCAGAGCCTCCCGCGGGTCCTGCAAGGCGGCGACCACGACATCCACCGGGCCGATGTCTGCGAGGTCCCCGCTTGGATCAGCGACATCGAGACGAGCCGTCCTGGCTCCCAGTTCCTTAGCCAGGGCCTCGCCGGCCGCGGGATTTCGCCCAGCCAGGATCAGATCGACATCGTGGCCCGCCGCATGGAGGTGCCGCGCGATCAGTCCGCCCACAACGCCATAGCCGCCGGCGATCAGGATGCGCGAGCTCATAGCGTCACCGCCATGCGGTACTCGCTCGGAAAACCGTGCTCCCGCGACAATTCCGGCGAGCGGGTCTCCGACAAGATACGCAGGCCATTGGCCTGATAGAAGCCAACCGCAGGGTTGTCGGCCAGGACGTCCAGTTGAAGCTCGCGATAGCCCTCGCCCCTCGCCCGCCCAATGGCCGCATGCAGTAATTGTCGGCCCGCGCCCTTGCCGCGATGACGCTCCGGCGTCGACAGAGCATGCAGGTAGTAGACGTCGTCGGGTACGTGCGCGTTCAAATAGCTCGCCTGCTCAGCGCGTTCAGCCAGGCCCTTGAGTTCAGCGGACGTCACAACGCCTTGGGTGATCAAGTCGCCTGCGAGACCGACCAGATTGTTCTTGAAGACGTAGAAATTGGGGCCCGCGAAGCCCAGTTCCAGCCCCACCAGCTCATCGCCATCCGTAGCCAGAGTGGCCGCCGAGGCCGCGAACAGCGTGTCAGGCGCCCTCCATGACGCCGCGACAATCCGCGCCAACAGGCCTTGGTCACCGAACTGATAGCCGTAGCTGACCGGGCCGGTGGCCCAGATCAGCTCTGCGATGAGCGGGGCGAAGCGCGCCGCCTGATCGGGGGTCGGCTGAGAGAGTTGAATCGACTTGGCTGTCATGAGCACCTCCGCTAGAACCGTCGCTATATTACGATCTGTAAGTTACTATTCGTAACATACGTAGCGCCGTTGGTCGGTCAAGCGCGTTGATGCGCCCCGGGGTCAGAGGGATGGTCGTGTTGGCCAAGCGGATGCCAAGAGAGCAGCGGCGGCTGCAATTGCTGGAGACCGCCTCGGCTATTGTGCGGTCGCACGGCACCGACGCCCTGACCCTGGCCTATCTGGCTGAGCAGGCCGGGGTCACCAAACCCATCGCCTACGAGCACTTCGGCACGCGGGCCGGTTTGCTGATCGCGCTGTATCGTCACTATGACGATCGACAAGTGCAGGCCGCCAAGCTCGCCCTGGAGGTCAGCGCCACGACGCTCGACGGCGCGGTCGCGATCCTCAGCGCGGCCTATGTCGATTGCGTGCTGTCGTCAGGCCCGGAATTCGGCGCCATCGCCGCGGCCTTATCGGCGACCGAGGAAATGGACGAGTTCCGCCAGACCCTGCGCGACGGATATGTCGAACTCTACCGGCAGGCCCTGTCGAGGTTCGTCGACCTGTCAGGCCCCGAGGCCCGCGCAGTGTTGCTTGGCGTGATCGGCGCGGCCGACACCTTGTCCCAGGCGGCGGCCGCCGGCCGCCTGTCCCGGGCTGAAGCCACTGAGGGCCTGTCACGGATCATGACAGGCGCCCTTTCGGCCTAGGCTGGCCGAGCGGTCAGCCTCCAGGCCGTCCAGACACCCAGCATCGCCACCGGCAGGATCGAGATGAACACCCAAAGGCCCGCCGCCTTGGCGGTCGCTTCGGACAAGCCTTCCGAGAAGCCGACAAGGTTGGCGACCGCACCTGCCGCCGCCGCGCCGACGGCCGCGCCAGTCAGCCTGACCGTGGTCATGGCCGCCGCCCCGATCGCCCGCTCTTCCAGGGGCAGGGCCGCCAGGATGCGCTGGCTCATGAACGCCCATGACAGGCCAAAGCCGCCGCCCAGGAACAGCCCCGCCACGATCACGCCCCAGACAGAACCAGATGGGAAGACCAGGGCGCTAAACAGCACCCCGAGCATCGCCACCACCGCGCCCAGACGTATCATCCGCACGGGCCATGCGCCGGTCAGGTGGGCGACGATCAGGCCAAGCACCGTCCAAGCCGCGGCCTCGCCCGCGATTACGTAGCCGGCCGCCAGGGCGGAGAACCCGGCTAAGGTCTGCAGGATCGCTGGACCATAGATGGAGAACCCCATCGAGGCCGTGGTCAGCAGGAACATCGTCGCCAATCCTGCACCGGCTATCGTCTTCAGGCTGCCCGATCCCTTGGGCAGCAACCGCACGCTGGAACGGCCGTCGACCCAGACCATGGCTGCCAACAGGGCGATCCCGAGCCCGATCAGCGCGGTCGAGCGTGCGAAGTCATGGGCCATGTCGGCCAAGCCGATGGCCGAAACGCCGGCCGCGATCAGGGCGAGTTGGGGCCACGCCACCCGGCTGTCAGCCTCGTTCTGGTCGCCACGCGGCAACATGACGAAGGCCGCCCAGGCCACGCCCACGGCCTGGATCGCAAACAGCCAGAACACCCAGCGCCAGGCGCCAAGGTCGGCGAATATCCCGCCGATCATCGGGCCAAGCAGACTGGCGACACCCCAGACGGCGGTGATGGCGGCGTAGACCCGGGGCAACAGGCGGTCGGGGAACAACAGTCCAATAGCGACCGAGCAGAAGCCGACGACCCAGCCGCCGCCCATGCCTTGCAACAGCCGGCCGACCAGGAAGCTCCAGATGTCTGGGCCGGCGGCGCTGAGCGCGCAGCCCACCGCGTAAAGCAGGGCCGCAGCGGCTGTCGCGCGGCGCAGGCCAAAGCGCAGCGCCAGCAAGCCCGAGCTGGCGCCCGCCACCACCGAGCCCAGCAGGAACCCTGCCGTCGCCCAACCAAAATAGGCGTAGCCGCCTAGATCCGCGCCCACGCTGGGCATGATCGTGGCGGTCACCAGGGAGTCGGCGGCGCTGATCCAGACGCCCAGGCAGATCAGGATGAACCGGGGAAGCCGGCCATCGGCCATGACGTCGCCCCAACTTCCGTCCGCCTTCGTCGTGGCCGCCATTTGACAAACTCCCGCTTTACATATTTCGAGCTAGACCCTGCCCGCTAATTTTGCAATCATTCGTTTGTCAAATGCGCAGCCCGTCCGACCAAATCCTCCTGCTCCTGAAGAGCAAGGGCCCCTTTCAGACGAAGGGACTGGCCGAGGCTCTTGGTGTCTCCCGTCAGGCCGCACGCCTGCAAATGGAAAAGCTCGCCGACGAGGGGCTGGTCGAGCACGTCACCGAACGGATAGGGGTCGGACGGCCGGGTCGGTCCTGGTCGCTGAGCCAAAAGGGTCATGAGCGTTTTCCCGACACCCATGCTCAGATGACCGTCGAGCTGATCGAAGGCGTCCGCGCCGAGTTCGGCGAGGCGGGCATGGAGCGGCTGATCAAGCGCCGCGAGCAAGCCATTGAGATCGGCTATCGCAACGCGATGGCCGGCGCGGCGACGCTCGAACAACGACTGGAACGCCTGGCCCAGATCCGCGCCGCCGAAGGCTACATGGCCGAGTGCAGTCGCGGCGAAGACGGCGACTACCTGCTGATCGAGAACCATTGCCCGATCTGCGCCGCCGCCGCGGCCTGCCAGGGGTTTTGCCGCTCTGAGCTGGCCCTGTTCCAGACCATGCTCGCCCCGGCCCAAGTGAAGCGGGTCGAGTACATCCTCGCCGACGCCAGGCGCTGCGCCTACCTGGTGACGCCCTAGCCCCTACCAGGAGAAGCAGCCTGGACGGCTCGATTGCAATGCCCACAAATTAGGCAGGCTGGAAATGGCGCTCTTCTTCCAGACCTGCGGACGCCACGTAGTGAAGCTCACAAAATCGCGGGGTGGGCTTTTCGTCTCCGTTCCGACGTCCAAAGCTGCTAGGAGGCGAAAAAGGACAGGGAGAACAGCCCACTGATGGCCACGCCCAGCGTCGCTATTCGAGGACAACGCAGCCTGCTTCGGCAGATTCGCGAGGCGCTTGCTTCCGGCGGGCCCGCGCAAACGCGGCTGGACACCGTCGTGCGGATCATCGCTCGCTCGATGGTCGCCGAGGTCTGCTCCCTCTACATGCGACGCGAGCGCGGCGACATGGAGCTGTTCGCCACCGAGGGTCTGGATCCCGGCGCCGTCCACGTGACCCGCATGAAGCCAGGCGAAGGCCTAGTCGGCGAGATCATGCGCCTTGGCCGGCCGCTGAACCTGTCCGACGCCCCGAACCATCCGGCCTTCTCCTACCGCCCCGAAACCGGCGAGGATCCGTTCCACGCCTTCATGGGCGTGCCGCTGCTGCGCGGCGGCCGGGCCATCGGCGTGCTGGTCGTCCAGAACCGAACCGAGCGCGGCTATACGGACGACGAGGTCGAAGACCTGCAGATTGTCGCCATGGTGCTGGCCGAGATGGTCGCCGGCAGCGAATTGGAAGGCGAGTTTAAGGGCGTCGAGATCGCGCCCCATCGCCCGGAACGGCTCATCGGTTCGAAGTTCGCCGACGGCCTGGCCCTGGGCGTTGCAGTCCTCCACGAGCCGCCGGTCGCCCCCTCGCAACTGCTCGCCGAGGACGTGGTCGCCGAGGAAGAGAAGCTCAAGACCGCGATCGCCGGCCTTCAGGCCCAGATCGACACCATGCTTGAAGGCCAGCACGGCCTGGTCGAGGCCTCCTACGAGGTGCTCGAAACCTACAGGATGTTCGCCCACGACCGGGGCTGGAACCGCTCACTGGAAGACGCCGTGCGCAACGGCCTCACCGCCGAGGCGGCGGTCGAGCGTGTGCGGTCCGAACACCGCGCGCGGCTGGGCCAGGCGCGCGACCCCTATCTGCGCGAACGGCTGCACGACTTCGAGGATCTGGCGGACCGGCTGCTGCGCCACCTGTCTGGCGACGGCCATGCGCCCCGCGAGTTGCCGCAGGACGCCATCCTGATCGCCCGCAACCTCGGCCCCGCCGATCTGCTGGAATATGATCGCACCAAGCTGCGCGGACTGTTGCTCGAGGAAGGCTCCTCGGCCAGCCACGCCGCGATCGTGGCCCGCGCCCTCGACATCCCATGCGTCGGGCGGCTGACCGGCCTGCGTGACAGGGTTTCGGAAGGCGACCCGGTCATCGTCGACGCCGAAACCGGCGAGGCCTATCTGCGGCCGCGGCCCGACGTGGTGAAGGCGCTGCAGGCGCGGTTGGAAGTCCGCCTTCAACGCCGCGCCGAGTTCGCCAAGCTGCGCGATACGCCGGCCTTCACCCGCGACGGCGCCAAGATCACCCTGCTGATGAACGCAGGCCTGGACGTCGACCTGGACATCCTGGAGGAGACCGGCGCCGAGGGCATCGGCCTGTTCCGCACCGAATTCCAGTTCATGGTCGCCGAGGAGATGCCGCGCTTCAACGCCCAGGCCGCGCTCTACGGCCGGGTCATGGACGCCGCCGGCGACCGCGCCGTCACCTTCCGAACCCTCGATCTCGGCGGCGACAAGGTGCTGCCCTACATGGAAGCCGAGCGCGAAGAGAACCCAGCCCTAGGCTGGCGCGCCATCCGCATGGGGCTGGACCGCCCGGCCCTGCTGCGCCTGCAATTGCGCGCCCTGATCGCCGCCGCCCGCGGCCGGCCTTTGCGCATCATGTTCCCGCTGGTGGCCAGCGTGGACGAGTTCCGCGCCGCCCGCGCCCTGGTTGACCACGAGGTCGCCTGGGCCCAGCGCCGCGGCCGCCCGGCCCCCTCGCGCCTGGATGTCGGGGCGATGATCGAGGCGCCGTCGCTGATCTGGCACCTGGACGCCCTGCTGCCGATGACCGACTTCGTCAGCGTCGGCACCAACGACCTGATGCAGTACCTGTTCGCCGCCGACCGGGGAAACCCACGCGTGGCCGACCGCTACGACTTCCTGTCGCCGCCGGCCCTGCGGGCGCTGGAGACCATCCAGAAGGCCTGCGAGGAAACCGGCACGCCGGTCTCGGTCTGTGGCGAGATGGCCGGCCGGCCGCTCGAGGCGTTCGTGCTGGTGGCGCTGGGCTTCGACCGACTGTCCATGCCGCCGGCGGGCATCGGCCCGGTCAAGCAGATGGTGCTGTCATGCGATCGGGAAGCCGCGCGGCGTGGCGTGCAAACCCTGATCCGCGGGTCGGCGGGTACTATTCGCAACGAGATCGAGACCCTCGCGCGTAAATTGTATTTGGCCATCTAGAATTCGCGGCGCGAAAGTTAGCGAACACCGGTCCGCGTCTGAATAGCGCATTGAATCGCAATGCCTACGATGATACCCACAACGCAATATTAGGTTTTAGACAGTAACGTCGACGGCGCGTGATTTCGCCTTAAAATCGCAACTCTAGCAAGGGGCGCTAGGTAGCCATGCCGCTCGATACTGGCGGGGTTACAGGTCTGCATTTACAGATGGACGGTGATCGCGAGGCGAACCGTCACGAGTCCTTGACGCCTACCTTGGACACTGGCGCCGATGTTGGCGCGGCTCTGAAAGCCGCCCGCGAATTCCGCGGCCTGAACCTGCAAGACCTCGCCGACTCCACGCGAATCCGTCGTAGCTACCTCGCCGCGATCGAGGAAATGCGCCTCGACGAGCTGCCCTCACGCCCGTTCACGGTCGGCTATGTGCGCGCCTACGCCAATGCGTTGGGCCTGGACGGTGAAGCCGCCGTCGATCGTTTCCGCCGCGAAGAGCCGCTCACGGACAACGCCCTGCGCGCGCCGATCGGTGTGAGCGAGACCAAGGACCCACGCCTGACGTTGATCGTGGGCGCCGGCATGCTGGTGCTCGCCGCCATCATTCTTTGGAACATCGCTCAGCGTGCAATGAGCCAGGACGCCCCGCCGCCGCATAGGGCGCCGGAATCGGCCATGGCGGGCGCCAAGCTGGGCGCCGCCGCCGGGCCGGTGTCGCTCGGCGCGCCGTTGCCTGCGCCGGTCGAGTCGACGACCCCGATCCCCTATGAAACGCCCGGCCTGGCCGAGGCGACCGCCGCGGGCGGTTCGTCCGACGCG
>JAVBXP010000085.1 GCA_030824495.1 bacterium | reverse complement strand
TTCATGGCCTCGACCACGGCGACGGCCTGTCCGGCCCGCACCGCCTGGCCAGGGACGACGTCGAGGGTGACGACCAGGCCCGGCATCGGCGAGAGGATCAGCTTGGAGGTGTCGGCCGCCTGCTTGGGCGGCAGCTTGCGGTGCAGCTCGGCCGAGCGAGGGGTCAGTACCAGCACCTTGGCGCTGGCGGCCCGGTGGCGGATCACGAAGCCTTCCGGGGCCGGCTTGACCGCCACAGTGAAGGGCGTCCCGTCCAGAACGCCTCGGAACAATGGCTGGCCCGGCAGCCAGCGGACGTCGGTCAGGCTGAGCGCGCGGCCGTCCTCGAAGGTCACGCGGAAAGCCTCGCCGCCGTTCGACAGCTTCACCCGCCGCTGATCAGGACCGATGATCACGATCCACTCGTCGCGGACCAGCTGCGGGGCCGAGCGGGCAGTGATCTTGCGGTGCATGGCGCAGGCCACGGCCGCCAGCAGATCGGCCTGGAAGCTCGTCGGCTCGGTCCCGCCAAAGCCGTCCGGGAACTCGTCCTTGATGTAGTTGGTCGAGAGCGCTCCGGAGCGGAAGCGCTCCTGGTCCATCACCGCAGCCAGGAACGGGATGTTCTGCGCCGGCCCCTCGATGTGGAAGTCCTCCAGCGCCCGGCCCATGGCGTCGATCGCCGCCAGCCGGCCTGGCGCCCAGGTCGAGAGCTTGGAGATCATCGGGTCGTAGAACATCGAGATCTCATCGCCCTCGCGCACCCCGGCGTCGTTGCGCACGATGGCCGCGCCGACCTGGCCCTCCTGCGGCGGCAGGTAGCGCGACAATCGCCCGATCGAGGGCAGGAAGCCGCGATAGGGATCCTCGGCGTAGATCCGGCTCTCGATCGCCCAGCCGTTGATGGCCAGGTCCGATTGCTGGAAGACAAGCTTCTCGCCATAGGCTGAGCGGATCATCTGCTCGACCAGGTCGACGCCGGTGATCAACTCGGTGACCGGATGCTCGACCTGCAGCCGGGTGTTCATCTCCAGGAAGTAGAAGCTCTTGTCCTGGCCGGCCACGAACTCCACCGTCCCGGCGCTGTCGTAGTTCACCGCCTGGGCCAGTGCCACGGCCTGCGCCCCCATCGCCGCGCGGGTCTCGGCGTCCAGCAGCGGGCTCGGGGCTTCCTCGATGACCTTCTGGTTGCGCCGCTGGATCGAGCACTCGCGCTCGAACAGGTGCACCACATGGCCGTGCTTGTCGCCCAGCACCTGGATCTCGATGTGCCGCGGGCTCTCGATGAACTTCTCGATGAAGATCCGGTCGTCGCCGAAGCTGGCCTTGGCCTCGGCCCGCACCGCCGGGAACCCCTCCTCGACGTCCTGGGCCTTCCAGGCCACCCGGATGCCCTTGCCCCCGCCCCCGGCGCTGGCCTTGATCATCACCGGATAGCCGATCTCGCCGGAGATCTTCAGCGCATGGGCGGTGTCGTCGATCTCGCCGACATGACCCGGCACCACCGAGACATTGGCGCGGGCGGCGAACTTCTTGCTCTCGATCTTGTCGCCCATCGCCTCGATGGCTTCAGGGTTGGGGCCGATGAACACGATCCCCTCGGCCGCCAGCCGCCGCGCGAACCCGGCGTTTTCGCTCAGGAACCCGAAGCCCGGATGCACAGCCTCCGCCCCGGTCTCCCGGCAGGCCGCCACGATCTTGTCGGCCACCAGATAGCTCTCAGACGCCGGCGCGCCGCCGATGAAGACGCTCTCGTCGGCCAGCTCCACCGCCATCGAGTCAGCGTCCGCCTCCGAGTAGACAACCACCGTCGCGATCCCCATCCGGCGACAGGTCTTGATGATCCGAACGGCGATCTCGCCGCGGTTCGCTATCAGTATCTTGGAGAACATTTGGACCTAACGCAGCTTAACGGCGGTGCCGGCGGCGGTGACCATGAGCATGCCGTTGTCGGCGCCCATGGCTTCGTAGTCGAGATCGACGCCGACCACGGCGTCGGCTCCAAGGCGCGCCGCCTCCTCGCACATTTCGCGAAGGGCGATGTCGCGGGCTTCGCGCAGCGCATGTTCATAGCCCCCGGCCCGGCCGCCAATGATGTTGGTGATCCCGGCGAAGAGGTCGCGGAAAAGATGGGCCCCGATGATCGCCTCGCCGCTGACCACGCCCAGGGTCTGACTGATGGACCGCTCGGCCACTTCCGGCGTTGTGCTGGTGATCATGCGCCCATCCTCCGCGAGCTACTTTCGCTAAACCTTCAGGGACCTTAGATTGGACCCCATGAGCACGCCAGCCGCCTCCCCCACCGGATTTGATCTCACCCCGCCAGACCCGGCGGAACGCAAGGATCTTGAAGCCAGCCTCACCCGCGAAGAGGCCGAGGTCCTGCTGCACCATGGAACCGAGGCCCCTTTCTGCGGCGGCCTGCTCGATAACAAGGAGGACGGGGTCTATTGCTGCCGCCTCTGCGCCCTGCCGCTGTTCCGAGCCCATACGAAATTCGAGAGCGGCACGGGTTGGCCGAGCTTCTACGCCCCCTACGCCGAGAGCCACGTCGTGGCCGTGCGCGACGTCAGCTACGGCATGGTGCGGATCGAAACCCGCTGCGCCCGCTGCGACAGCCACCAGGGCCACGTCTTCCCGGACGGCCCGGCGCCGACGCGGCTGCGCTACTGCATCAACTCGGTCTCGCTGGAATTCGTGCAGGACGGCCAACCGCTGCGCGATCCCCTTCACCGGGGCGATAACGCAGCCTTGGCGGCCCTGCCCGCCTGATGACGCCAGCGCCCGTCAGCGCTGACTTCTACCTTCATGTTCGGGTGATCATCGGGCTCGTCGTCGGGCTCTCGATCACCCGGGCGCTCTCTGGCTTTTCGGGCCTCGTCCAACATCCGGGACGGCGAAAGCTCTATCCCGTCCACCTGGCCTGGGCGGTGTCGATCCTGCTGTCGGCGGTCCATTTCTGGTGGTGGGAGTTCCGCCTTTCCGGCGTCTCCTGGACCTTCGAGCTCTATGCCTTCGTCCTGGCCTATGCGAGCCTCTACTACTTCCTGACCTGCCTGCTGTTCCCCCACGATCTGGCCGACTACGGCGGGTTCGAGGACTTCTTCATGTCGCGGCGGAAGTGGTTCTTCGGCCTGCTGGCCCTGACCTTCCTCGCCGACATCGTCGACACCGCGATCAAGGGCCAGGACTATCTCGCCCACCTCGGATGGGAATATCCGATCCGCTGCGTGGTCTATGTCGCCCTATGCGCTGTGGCCATCGCCACCCGGAACAAGCGCTTCCATGCCGCCTTCGCCATCGCCAACCTGCTGTACCAGGTGTCATTCATCCTGCGCCTCTACAACACCGAGGTCTGAGCACGCCGCGCTTGGCGGACGGTAGGTAAGCTGGATAGCGTTTCCCAAAAGAGCCCCAGGGAGGCGACGCCGTGAAAGACTTCGCAGGCAAGACAGCCGTCATCACCGGAGGTGGAACCGGCATGGGACGGGAGCTCGCCCGTCAGCTCGCCGCCGAGGGCTGCAACGTCGCCATGTGCGACGTCTCGGCCAAGGCCATGGCCGAGACCGTCCGGCTGATCGAGGCCGACGGCAAGCCCCAGGGCACCAAGGTCACCACCCATATCGCCGACGTCTCCATCGAGGCCCAGTTGATCGCTTTCCGCGATGAGATGGCGCAGCAACAGCAGACCGACCGCATCCACCTGTTGTTCAACAACGCCGGGATCGCCGGCGGCGGCAGCATGGTGACCGACAGTCGCGCGGCCTGGGAGAAGACCTTCAATGTCTGCTGGGGCGGCGTCTATCTGGGCGTACGCACCTTCCTGCCGATGCTGATGGCCGCCGACGAGGGCCACATCGTCAACACGTCCAGCGTCAACGGCTTCTGGGCGACCGTGGGGCCCAACACGTCGCACACCGCCTACGCAGCCGCCAAGTTCGCCGTGAAGGGCTTCACCGAGGCCCTGGTGACCGATCTGCGGCTGACCGCCCCGCACATCAAGTGCTCGGTCGTCATGCCCGGCCACATCGGCACCTCGATCATCGCCAACTCCCGCAAGGTCCAAGGCGGCACCGACTCCGACGAGCTGAGCGCCGCGGAACTCGCCCAGGCCCGCACTCGCGCTGCAGCGGCCGGAATGGACCTCAGCCAGGCCAGCGACGAAGCTGTCGGCGCCATCAGCGCCGAGGCCGCCCGCCGCTTCCTGGAGGACGCCCCGATGACCGCCGCGGCAGCGGCCAAGGTGATCCTCGACGGGGTCAAGGCGGAGCGCTGGCGCATCCTGGTCGGGGAAGACGCCGAGGTCCTGGACCAGTGGGTCCGCAAGGATCCGGAACTGGCCTATGAACCCCAGTTCTTCAGCGACTTCTCCCAGCAGGTCGGCTGGAAACTGGGAGGCTGATCGGCGTCAGACGCCGAGTTCGGCCGCGGCCAACTCGGCGATCGACAGGTCGAAGCGGGCGCCGTCGCCGTCGCCCAGGATCCAGGCCGCCGACAGCGCGCTATAGGCCAGGATCCACATCAGCAACCGCTTGGGCTCCATCCTGGCCTGCTCCGACACCTGGGCGAGATAGCCCTGCAGGCGGCCGGGCCTCAGCGCCGTTGCGGTGTCTGGATTGCAGAACGGGTTGGCGTAGTCATAGCCGCGCTCGCCCAGCAGCCCCTTGGGATCGATCGCCAGCCAGCCTTGCGACCCGAAGTCGAGAATATTGGCGTGGTGAACATCGCCGTGCAGGGCCACGACATCCCGCGGCTCGGCGAGCAGGATCTGGGCGACCTCATGCGCGGCCGCAAGCACGCCGCCCTGCCTCGCGGCCATCGGACCCAATTCTCGAAACCAGATGTCCAACGGGACCAAGGTCGGCGGCAAGGCCCGTTCGCGCGGCGCGTGCAGCACCTCGACCGCCTCGCAGATGATCTGCGTCGCCGCCTCGTCCTGCCCGTCTTTCGACATGGCGACCAGGGAGCGCGACCCCATCGCCCGTTCGAGCAACAGCGCATCGGCCTCGCGGGCCAGGACCCGCGCAGCGCCCTCGCCGGCCCACCACTCCATGAGCGCACCGCCGGCGATCTCATCCGGCGAGGGGCTCACCTTCAGGATCGCAGGCATGCCTTCGCGGCGAACCGGCAGCAGCCAGCTACCGGTATATTCCGTGGTGAAGGCTTCGCCATCGGGCGTCAGGCGCCAGCGGTCGAGCCAAGGCTGGAAGGAGGTCCCCGTCACGCCTCACACTTAGGCACGAAACGCGACGGGGAAAGGCCTAGTTGCCGCGCGGCGTCTTCGGCGGCTGGTTCATCTGGCTGGCGCTGGCGCTGTCGCCAAAGCCGCGCCCGGGTTCCGTCATTGGATTGGCCCGCTGGACCCGCAGATTATTCTGCACGTGGGTGACGCCCGACAGGTTTTCGACGATCCGCTCGGCCCTGTGCTTGGCCTCGCGTTCCGGCACAGTACCCGACAGCGTCACCTCGCCGCCCGACACCGCGATGGCGATGGCGGTGGCGTCGACCCAAGGATCGTCGGTCAGACGCTCATGCGCCTCGTCATTGATCCGCTCGTCCGCCCGCTTGTAGCCGGTCGGACCGCGTCCACGATGCTCGCCGTCCCGGGTGCGAACATCATAGTCGCCCTCGCCGAACCAGGCGGCGACGCGATCGCTCGCCCGCTCCCAGAAACTGCGATCTTCACGGCGGGCGCTGTCGCGGGGCTCATAGTGTCCCTTGTGATCGGGGTGATGATCACCGTAGGCCACGCGATAGGCATGTTCGTCATCGTCACGCCAGCGGCCCTCGCCGTGACGGTCTGCGCCATAGCGGCCGGCCATATAGGACTGCGGCCCGCCCTGGGTGATGGACGAAGGTCGATAGTCGTCGCGATAGGGCCGGTCGCGACCGGCCTGAGCATAGAACCTGCCGCCGCGATCCTGATCCCGGCCGTAGCTGTTGCGCTCACCATATCGCGGCGCGCCATAGCTCGCCCCGCTCTCGCGCTCGCCGAACACCGAGCGTCCGGTGTCGCGCTCACGCGGATTAAAGCTGCGTTCGCCATAGTCGCGCGGGCGATAGTCTGACGCCGCATATTCGTCCCGGCGATAGCGCCCGTAATGGCGCTCGCGGTCGATCCGGTCCAGTTCGTCGCGTTCGTCTGTCCACCTGTCGGACATCGCTGTTTCTCCCTGGGTTGCTAGGTTTGTGAACCCGACAACGACGAGGACGAGCGCTGGTTCCGTCACGATGACGCAAGCTAGAGCGGAATATTGTCGTGTTTTTTCCAGGGATTGGAGAGTTGTTTTCCGCGTAGGTTCTTGAGCGCCCTGGAGATTCTGCGCCGGGTGGAGTGGGGCATGATGACGTCGTCGATATAGCCGCGGGAGGCGGCGACGAAGGGATTGGCGAAGCGGGCCTTGTAGTCGGCCTCGCGCTCGGCGATGGCCTCGGCGCTCTCGTTGCGGAAGATGATCTCGACCGCGCCCTTGGAGCCCATCACCGCAATCTCGGCGGTCGGCCAGGCGTAGTTGACGTCGCCGCGCAGATGCTTGGAGCTCATCACGTCATAGGCCCCGCCATAGGCCTTGCGGGTGATCAAGGTCACCTTCGGCACCGTGGCCTCGGCATAGGCGAAGAGCAGCTTGGCCCCATGGCGGATCAGCCCGCCCTGCTCCTGCTTGGTGCCCGGCATGAAGCCCGGCACGTCGACGAAAGTCACCAGCGGGATCTCGAAGGCGTCGCAGAACCGCACGAACCGCGCAGCTTTTCTGGAGCTATCGATGTCCAGCACCCCGGCCAGCACCTGCGGCTGGTTGGCGACGATCCCCACCGTCGCCCCGTCGATGCGGCCAAAGCCGCAGATGATGTTCTTGGCGAAGTCCGGGGAGATCTCGAAGAAGTCGGCCTCGTCGACGACCTTCCAGATCAGCTCCTTCATGTCGTAGGGCTTGTTCGGATTGGCCGGGATCAGGGTGTCCAGCGAGGCTTCCAGCCGCTCGCCCGGATCATAGCTCTCGCGCACCGGCGCGCCTTCGCGGTTGGAGAGCGGCAGGAAGTCGACCAGCCGGCGGATCTGGGTCAGGGCCTCCAGGTCGTTCTCGAACGCACCATCGGCCACGCCCGACTTCATCGCATGCACCCGATACCCGCCGAGCTCCTCGTGGGTGACCTCCTCGTGGGTGACGGTCTTCACCACGTCCGGGCCGGTCACGTACATGTACGAGGTGTCCTTCACCATGAAGATGAAGTCGGTGATCGCTGGCGAATAGACATCGCCCCCGGCGCAGGGACCCATGATCACGCTGATCTGCGGGATCACCCCGGAGGCCAGGGTGTTCTGCAGGAAGATATCGGCGTAGCCGGCCAGGCCGTCGACCCCTTCCTGGATCCGCGCGCCGCCGGCGTCGAACAGGCCGATGATCGGGGCCCCGACCTTCAGCGCCTGCTCCTGCACCTTGATGATCTTGCGGGCGTGAGCGTTCGACAGGCTGCCGCCGAACACCGTGAAGTCCTTGGAGAACACGAACACCAGCCGGCCGTTGATATGGCCCCAGCCGGTCACTACCCCATCGCCCGGCACCTTCTGATCGGCCATCCCGAAGTCAGTCGCCCGGTGCTCGACGAACATGTCGAACTCCTCGAACGAACCCTCGTCCAGCAGCAGGTCCAGCCGCTCCCGAGCCGTCAGCTTGCCCTTGGCGTGCTGGCTGGCGATCCGCCGCTCGCCCCCGCCCAGCCGAGCCTCGCCCCGACGCTTCTCCAGCTCTTCAAGGATGTGCTTCATCGGGCCC
>JAVBXP010000050.1 GCA_030824495.1 bacterium | reverse complement strand
CGGCCGCAAGCCGCTCAGCGATCCACGGCCAGGGTGAAGTACTCCCGGTCGAACAGGCGATAATAGAGCCAGGCTGGGACCCGGTCGTAGTAGGGCTGGACGTCGGCGATGATCTTGGCCTGTGATTTGTGGACGTCCAGCAGCTGGCGCTTGGTCCTGGCCTGGGCGGCGATGGGGAAGGCCAAGGTGGCGGACGGTAATCCGCGTGCAGGGTCGGCCGGGTAGTTGTCACGAAACGCCTGGACCAGCTTGAGCGCCAGGGAGACGAGAGCTTTCGGCAAGGTCGCCTGATAGAGGCGGGTCACCGAGGGCGCGCCTTCATTGACCACTTCGCGCACCCAGCGCCCAGTCTGGACGTGATCGGGATGTCCGTAGAAGCCGACCTGGTCATCGAAGCTGACGATGACGCCGGGTTGAAAGCGCTGAATCTGGCCGGCGATGGCCGCCTTGGCCACGGCGTGGTCGGTGGTGGCCAGGCCGCCGTCGGGAAAGTCCAGCACCTCGACATGGGAGGCGCCCAGCAGTGCGCCGGCGGCCTTGGCCTCCTCGCGGCGGACCTTCGCCAACTCCTCACGGGAGTAGCCGGTGTCGCGGGCGGCCTCGCCGGTGGTGAGGTAGACGAGGGTCAGGTCCGCGCCGCCGCGGGCGAGCGCCGACAGGGTCCCGGCGCTGGTGATCTCGTCGTCGGGATGGGCCCAGATCGCCATGATCCGACGCGGGGCGCCGGACGCGAAGAGGTCGCGACGGATCGGGACCTTCATGTCGTTCAGCCGTGCGCGCGCCAGGATAAAGGCGATCAGGATCAGGTCGGCGACGACGAAGAAGCCGATGATCAGCGGAAGCACTGCACCACCTGGCCGACCCACGCCTTGAGGACGTCCTTCTTGTCCAAAGGCGTGGCGCCATGGCGGACCAGGATCAGGTCGAGGTCGGGGACCAGCACGGTGTATTGGCCGTCATAGCCGTTGGCCGAGAACGAGCCCGGGCCGGCGATGTCCAGCCACCAGTGCGCGCCGTAGCGGCCCTCGGTCACGCCGGGTTGTTGGAAGGTGGGCGTGCGGGCGTAGTCGACCCAGCCGGGCGGCAGCAACTGGCGGCCTTCCCACATCCCGCCGCGCAGGTAGAGCAGACCAAAGCGCGCGAAATCCTGGGCGGTGGCGAAGCAGTAGGACGAGCCGATGAAGGTGCCGGCCGCGTCGAACTTGGGGATCGGGCTCTTCATGCCGAGCGGACCAAACAGGCGCTCCCACATGAAGCTCTTGAGATCGCCGCCCGCCCCCTGGCCCGCGAGCCTGGCGATGATGTTGGTCGTGCCGCTGGCATAGGACCAAAAGCTGCCCGGCGCATGCTCCAGCGGTTGGCCCGCGGCGTATCCGGCGACGTCGCCTCGGCTCGCGCCCAGCATCTCGATGACGTCGGAGGGGTGGCCCGGGACATAGTCCTCGATGAACTTCAGGCCGCTGGACATGCGCAGCAGCTGGTCGAGGGTGATGGCCGCGCGCGGATCGCCATCGGCGCGCCATTCGGGCGCGGCGGCGGGGGCGTTGATGTCCAGCTTGCCGTCGCCGACCAGCAGTCCGACCAGGGCCTGGGTGATGGACTTGGCCTTCGACCACGACGGATAGGTGGCCTCGGGGCCAAAGCCCTCGCCGTAGCGTTCGAAGATGAGCTTGCCGCCTTGAAACAGGGCCAAGGCGTGGGTGGCGCCGACGTCCTCGCTCGCGAAGGCCTGGGCCAGCAGCCTATCGAAGTTGGCGCGGTCGAGGCTCGCGGGCAGGTCGCCTTTCGGCCAGGCCTCCGTCGGCCAGGGAACATCGGCGGGTTGGGCGGGCAGGGGCATGAGGCTCATGCGCCAAGACTGGCGGGAAGCGGAGGTCTTGTCATCTCTCAGATCCTCCCCCGCGGGGAGGAGCTCCCTCAGGCCGGGGCCACCTGCTTCACCCGGCCCGATGTCGCGGCCCAGAAGATCGCGCCGGTGACGGCGACGACCATCGCCGCCGAGGTCAAGGCCGGAGCGTTGTAGTTGGTCAGCATCGCCCCGCCGAGTCCGCCGCCGAGGCCTTGGCCCAGCGAAGCGGCCGATCCGTTCAGGGCCAGCGCCATGGGGGCGGCAGTGGGCAGGGCCTCCACCAGGCGGGTCTGGACGACCGGCATGATCGAGAACAGCGCCGTCGCCGCGATCAGGATCGCCAGGCAGACCACCGCGTAGGTCGGGGCGCCGGCCGGAGCGCCGCCCAGCAGTTCAAGCTCGTGCAGGCCCGCGGCGGTGGCCAGCGCCAGGAAGCCAAGGGTGACGGACAGTCCGCCCTTGCCTCGATCGGCGCTGCGGCCGCCGAGCCAGAGGCCGATGAAGCTGCCGACGCCGATCATCAACTGGAAGGCCCCGACGCCCGCGCCGGTGATCCCGGTCTGCAGGCGGATGATCGGGGCGATGTAGGTCGAGATCGTCATGTTCGCGCCGAAGGCCAGGAAGGTCGCGGCCCACAGCGGGGCTGCGGTACCTATGGCCAGCTTGCCGCCCTTGATCGGAGCCGGCGCCTGCACGCGGGGAATGAAGAAAGCGACGGCGGCGAAAGCGATCACCGACAGCAGGGCGGACAGCGCGAAGGTCGAGCGCCACCCGAAAGCCGAGCCCACCACGCTGCCCAGCGGAATGCCCAGCAGGAAGGCGATGGTCATGCCGCCCATCACCGTGGCCATGGCCGATCCGCGCCGCTCGGGCGGGACCAGGCTGGCGGCCATGGTCGAGGCGGCGGGCCCGGCCAGGGCGGCGATGCCGCCGAGGATGGCGCGCAGCACCAGGAGCTGGCTGAAGTTGGCCGCGAACATGCAGAGCAGGCTGAACACGATGGCGGCGCCCAGGGCGGTGAGCAAAACGCCCTTACGCTCCCTTCGCCCCAGCAGCATGGCCAGCGGCGGGCCCGCCAGGGCCGAGGTCAGCACATAGGCGGTCTGAAGCTGTCCGACCGCGCCGGTGGACACGCCAAGATCGACCGCCATCGATTCCAGAAGGCCTGCGAAAATGAAGGCGCTGGATCCGAATGAGAATGTTGAAAGGGCTAAAACAAATACACGTGGGTTCATGCGGCCTGAGCTTCGACGTCAATATCGCTCAAGTCGACAGAGTTCTTCTCTTCGCCGCGTGAGAGAAGCCAATAGGTCACCGGTGTGGCGACGCGGCTGAGGAGGGTTGAGGTGACCAGTCCGCCGATGATGGCGATGGCCAGGGGCGAGTAGAGGCCCGATCCTTCGAACGCCAGCGGCAGCAGGCCGCCGATGGCGGTGACCGAGGTCAGCAGCACCGGCAGGAAGCGGACCTCGCCGGCCTTTTCAATGGCTTGACGCAGGCCCATGCCGTCCTTGCGAAGCTGCTCGGTGAAATCGACCAGCAGGATCGAGTTTTTGATCTCGATGCCGATGAGGGCGATCAGGCCGATCGTGGCGGTGAAGGACAGCGAATTGCCGGTCAACCAAAGAGCAGCCACCGCGCCGAACAGGCCCAGGGGAATGACGCCGGCCACCACCAGGGCGGTGCGGAACTTGCCGAACTCCAGCACCAGTATGGCCAGGATGCCGAAGATCGCGATGAGGATGGCCGCGCCCAGGCCCGCGAAGCTCTGCGACTGCGCCTCGGCCTGGCCGCCCATCGACAGGCGATAGCCGGCAGGCAGCGGCAATTCCTTGGCGAGCCGCGCCTCGACGTCGGCGGTGACCTTCGAGGTCAGGTGGCCGGTCTGGACGTGGGCGGTGACGGTCACGGTCCGCTGGCGATCATAGCGGGTGATGCGCGCGGGGCTCGACTGGAAGCGGGGCTCGGCGACGGCGGCCAGCGGCGTCGATTGGCCGTTCTGGGTCGGGACATAGACTTGGCCCAGGGCCGAGAGCTCGTTGCGCCCCTCCATCGGCAGGCGGACCCGGACCGGGTAGTCATCGCCATCGGGGTCGCGATAGCGGGCCGCGTCCTCGCCCGACAGGGCCAGGCGCGCGGTGCGACGCGCGCCGCCGGCCGGCACGCCCAGGGCGGCGGCCTTGGCTTCGTCGACGCCAAGATCGATGTCGGTGCGGTCGAGGCGCAGCGGGTTGTCGATGTCGCGGGTTCCGGGCGTGGTCTTCAGAATGTTCTCGGCGCGGGCGGCCAGGGTCTTGAGGACGCCAAGGTCCTCGCCGGTGATGCGCACGGCGATCGGCGCCTCTATCGGCGGGCCGTTCTCGAAGGTGACGACGCTGATGCGCGCGCCGGGATAGCGAGCGAAGTCGGCGCGCAGCTTATCGAGCACGACCTCGCTCTTGCCAGCTTCCCACGCCTTCAGCGCGGCGAACACCTCGGCGTAGTTGGTCTGGGTTTCACGCTGCTGCTGGTTGTAGAAGATCTGCGGATTGCCGCGGCCCAGATTGGCCGAGGTCCATTTGACCTGCGGGACGGCGGCCAGGCGCTTTTCGACATAGCGCAGAGCCTGGTCGGTCTTGGCCAGGGCCGTGCCGTCGGCGGTCTCGATACGGACCAGGAATTGCGGCGTCTCGGCGGCGGGGAACAGGCTCGATCCTATCGCGCCCAGCATGGGGATGGTCGTGGCGCAGATCGCCGCGATGATCGCGAAGGCGGCCCACGGCCTGGTCAGGGCCCGATGCAGGACCGGGGTGTAGAAGCGGTGGATCGCGCCGTTCAGCGCCTGCAGGATGGCGTTGCCTTCCGGGTCCTCGTGCCGCGACAGCATGCGGCTGGCCAGGAACGGGATGACGGTCAGGGCCACGATCAGCGACGCGCCGACTGTGCACAGCACCGTCACCGGCAACGAGCGGATATAGGCGCCTGAGCCGCCGGGCAGGGCGAGCAGCGGCAGAAAGGCGAACATCAGGGTGGCGGTGCAGCCGATGACCGCCATGGTGATCTGGCGCGTCCCGTTGATCGCCGCGTCGATCCGGCTGGCCCCCTGTCGCAGGTGGCGGGCGATATTCTCGGTGACGACGATGGAGTCGTCGACCACCAGGCCCAAGCTGAGCACAAAGCCGGCGATGGCGAGCTGGTTCACGGTGAAGCCAAGCGCCTGCAACAGGGCCAGGCCGATCAGCAGCGACAGCGGGATCGACAACATCACCACCCCGGCGGCCCGGAAACCGAGCGGCAGCAGAGTGACCATGACAATCGCGAGCGCCAGGCCGAAGTCGCGGAACAGGCGCGACAGCCGATGCTCGACATTGTCGGCCTGGACGAAGCCGCGCTCGAGCTTCACCCCGGCCGGCAGGATTTTCTCGAAGTCGGCCAAGGCGGCTTCGACGCCCTGGGTGACCTTGGCGACGTCTGCGCCGTCCTTCTGGGTGACGGTGACGAAGATCGCACGCTGGCCGTTGAAGCGGGCCAGGTGGCTGGCCTCCTGCTCGGCCCAGGTGACGGTGGCGACGTCGCGAACGCGGACCACCTGGCCATCGAGTGCGCGGACCGGCGTGTCGGCCACGGTGGCGAGGTCGCGGAAGGCGCCGCCGGCCTTGACGTTGAAGCGCCGGTCGCCGGCATGGGCCGCGCCGATGGGCGTTTCGGCCCCCGCGGCGCGCAGGGCGTCGGCGACGGCGGTGGGGGGAAGCTGCAGAGCGGCCAGGCGGGGCAGCTCCAGGGCGACGCGCACCTCGGAGGTCGGCGCCCCCCAGTAGCGTGCCTCGCGCACGCCGGGCGCGCGGTCGAGGCGTTCGCGCAGATTGTCGGCGAGCTTCTCCAGCCGGCGCATCGGCAGGTGGTCGCTGACCACGGCGACCTGGACGATGGCGACCTCGGTGGTGCGCGCGCGGCGAACCTCCAGCCGGGTCAGGCCGGGCGGCAGATTTGGGCGTAGAGCGTTCACTTCCCGCACGACCTCGTCGTACTTGCGCTCGGTATTGACGCTCCAGTCGAACTCGACGCTGACCACGGCCGCGCCGTCCAAGCTGGTCGAGGTGATCTTGGTGACGTCGTCCAGGCCGTCGAGCGCGTCCTCGATCGGATCGGCGACCAGCTGCTCCATCTCCGCGGGCTCGGCGCCCGGCAGCACCGCCTGGACGATGACAACCGGGATCGGGAAGTGCGGGTCCTCGGAACGCGGCGTGGTCATCAGGGCGTTGACGCCCAGCATGATCAACAGGGCGAACGCGACCAGAGTGAACTGCCAATTGCGGACCGCGAAGGCGGCGATGTCGAATTTCACCGCGCCGCTCCGGCGCTCGCCACTTCCAGCCGCGTCGGATCGACGACCTGGACCTTTTCGCCGTCGCCAACGAAGCCTGCGCCGGCGGTGATCACGCGGGTCTGGGGCGGCAGGCCGGTGATCAGGGCGTCATCGCCGTCGAAGCCGCCGAAGGTCACGGGGCGGCGGCGCGCCACGTCCTTATCGACCACCAGCACGAAGGCTTGCTTGCCCTTGGCCTCCAGGATCGCCTCGGCGGGGACGCGCGAGAGGGTGGGCGCGCTCGAGCCGCCGGCCGAGATTTCCGCGGTCGCGACCTGACCCGAACGAAGGGGGTGGGCGCCGATCAGCTCGATCTCGACGTCCACCGCGCCAGTTTGCGGTCCGGCCCGCTCACCTACCCGGGCGACACGTCCGGGCACGACGGTGGGGAGACCGTCGATACGCACGCTGACGCTCTGGCCGACGCGGACGCGCGAAACGTCGCGGTCGGCCAAGGGCGCGCGCAGGGTGAGCGGGCTGGTTTCGTCGGCGATGCGCAGCACCGCCTGTCCAGGTTGAACGACTTCGCCGGCCTGGGCGGTGCGTTGCAGCACCACCCCGCTGGCGGGGGAGACCAGGCGCGCCCAGCGGCGGTCGAAGGCTGCGGCTCCCGCGCCAGCCTCAGCCGCGCGCACCGCGCTCTTGCGGTCGTCCAGGCGTTGGCGCGAGACGAAGCCCTTCTCGAACAGAGCCTGGTCGCGCGCCAGGTCGCGACGTGCGCGCTCGACCTCGACGCCGGCCCGGACTTCGGCGGCGGCGACGCCGGCTGGATCGAGCGTGGCCAGAACCTGGCCGGCGCGGACTACGTCGCCGTCGTCCACGTCGAGCGCGGTGATCACGCCGGGGATGCGGAAGGAGAGCGTCATCTCCCGGCGGCGTTCCAGCGGGCCGGTGGCGACCAGTGTCGAGCTGTCAGCCGGAGCGCGGACCAGGACCGCCTCCACCGAGGCCGGGGGCGGCGCCTCGGCGGCCTTGTCAGCTTTGCCGCAAGCGGCGGTGGCGGCCAAGCTAATGGCCGCCACCGCACCGGCGCGAACGAGGCGTGGTCTCTGAAAACGCCCAATACGCACCGGTATCTCCACAACCAATCAATGATAGGTGATCAGTGATCGATAATGTGTGATTGTCAAGCGGGTGAAGCTCATGACAGGCATACGAGAATGAATACGTCCGGCTCACGCTCCCCCCGGAAAGCCAAGGGCCAGGGGGCCGAGCGGCGCGAGGAGATCCTCGCCGCCGCGCTGAAATTGTTCACCGAATTTGGACTCTACGCCGTATCGACGCGGCAGATCGCCCAGGCGGTGGGGATTTCACAGCCGACGCTCTACGCCTATTTCCCGACCAAGGATGATATCGGCCGCGAGCTGCACGGCCGCGCCTTCGCCCTGTTGGCGCAAAGCCTGGCGGACGGTGATCGGGGGCCGATTGTGTCGCCCGAATGCCTGATGGAAATGCTGCGAATCTACATCGACTTTGGGTTGAAGCACCCGGAGATGTACCAGATCGCCTTCATGTCCGAGAGCTCCCAGGTCAAGGCGTGGTGGAAGCCGCAGGATGTGACGCTGTCACCGGAGACCCAGTCGACCTACGGCGTGCTGCATCGCGAGCTGACGGATTTGCAGGCGCGTGGCCTGACGGTGGATATCGATCCATCCGCCCTGACCCAAAGCGTGTGGTCCAGCATGCATGGGCTGGTGTCGCTGCTGATCGCTAAGCCGGGCTTCCCCTGGGTGGAGCGCGAGTTGCTGATCTCCAGCCATCTGCAGCTGATGGCGCGCGGGGTGTGGAAGGCCGCCTAGCGTCTCCGGGATGGCAGTTGGCTCTCAGCACTCCACCATATTGACGGCGAGACCGCCCAACGAGGTCTCCTTGTAGATCTCGCTCATGTCCTCGCCGGTGCGCTTCATGGTGGCGATCACCTTGTCGAGCGAGACGGTGTGCTGGCCATCGCCGAGCAGGGCCAGGCGCGAGGCGTCGATGGCCTTCACCGCCCCCATGGCGTTGCGCTCGATGCAGGGGATCTGGACCAGGCCCCCGATCGGGTCGCAGGTGAGGCCTAGATTGTGCTCCATGCCGATCTCGGCGGCGTTCTCGATCTGCTGGTTGGTCCCGCCAAGCGCCGCGGTCAGGCCGGCGGCGGCCATCGAGCAGGCTACCCCCACCTCGCCCTGGCAGCCAACCTCGGCCCCGGAAATCGAAGCGTTGCGCTTGTAGAGCGCGCCGATGGCGGCGGCGGTCAGCAGGAACGTCCGCCGACCCTCGGCGTCGCCGCGATAGAAGCGGTCGTAATAGCGCAGCACCGCCGGCAGCAGGCCGGCCGCGCCGTTGGTCGGAGCCGTGACCACCCGGCCCCCGGAGGCGTTCTCTTCGTTGACCGCCAGAGCCCAGAGATTGACCCAGTCCAGGGCGGCGAGCGGGTCGGAGATGTTGCGTTCGACCTTGCTCATCAGCTCGGTCAGAATCTGGCGGGCGCGGCGGCGAACGTTCAGGCCGCCCGGCAAGCAGCCCTCCTGACGCACGCCGCGGTCGATGCAGGCCTCCATGGCCGTGAAGATGGCGTCGAGGCCGGCGTTCACTTCGTCGGGTGTTCGCGTCGCCGTCTCGTTGGCGAACATCAGCTCGGCGATAGTGAGGTCGGCGGCCTGCGCCTGGGCCAGCAGTTCGGCGCCGGATGCGAACGGATAGGGCAGGGGCGCACTGCGGATCGGCGAGGCGTTGGCGGAAATCTCGTCCTCATCGACGACAAACCCGCCGCCAACCGAGAAGTAGAGCCGCTCGGCGAGCGGGGCCTCACCGGCGAAGGCCCGGAAGACCAAGGCGTTGGGATGTTGCGGCGCGCGGGTGCGGCCTTCCCACAGAATGTCTCGCGTCTCGTCGAAGGCGATCTGCGGACCGCCAAGGCCGAGTTGAAGCAGGCCCGAGGCGCGAATGGCCGCCAGCGCTGCGTCTGCGGCGTCCGGATCGATGGTGGCGGGAATGAAACCGGCGAGGCCGAGGATGACGGCGCGATCGGTGGCGTGGCCGCGGCCGGTCAGGGCCAGCGAGGCGTAAAGCGCGATCTCGACGCGGGTCGTCTGCGCCAGCAGCCCCTGACCCGACAGCCGCTCCAGAAAGCGGCCTCCGGCGGTCATCGGACCCATGGTGTGGGAGCTCGACGGCCCCACGCCCAACTTGAACAGATCGAACGCGCTGGCCATGGATTGTTGGTACGTCATTGCGCGAACCGCGCCAAGTCGGGGCATGCGATGGTCGTCACGGCGCCCCCAGGTGACGCATGATCGTGTTTTGGTTAGGTCTTGGGGATGAGTGAGCCCCTGAGTTCGCGGCTGGCCACGCCCGCCGACATCCCCGCGCTGAAGGTCTTGATGGAGCGTTCCATCAGCCTGTTGTTGCCCGCCTTCCTGTCGCCCGAGGAGGTGACCGCCTCGCATGAGGTGATGGGACTGGACACCCAGCTTATCGCCGACGGGACCTATTTCGTGATCGAAGCCGGCGGCGCGATCGCCGGTTGCGGCGGCTGGAGCCGGCGCGCCACCCTGTTCGGCGGCGATCATACCAGCGGACGCGACGCCGCCTTGCTTGATCCGGCGACCGAGGCGGCGCGCGTGCGCGCCATGTACACCGACCCGGACTTCACGCGTCGCGGGGTGGGGCGTCTGATCCTGTCGCTCTGCGAGGAACGTGCGGCCGCTGAGGGTTTCAAGAGCTGCGAGATGGCCGCGACCATGGGCGGCGAGCCGCTCTACACAGCCTGCGGCTATCACCGCATCGAGCCGTTCGAAGCCGAGACCTCCAGCGGCGTGCGGGTGCCGCTGGTGCGGATGGGTAAGGCGCTATAGGCCGAAAAGAAATCGGGCGGCCCTTTCAGGCCGCCCGACCGCTCGAAGGCTGAGAGGGCCTTAGAAGTTGAAGGTGAGCTTGGAGTAGTAGTAGCCGCCGTTGATGCCGAAGGGCGAGAAGGTCGGATACTGGGTCACATAGGCGCTGTTGTTGGTCTGGAAGTACTCGTCGCGCAGCTGCTGGTTCACCTTGTCCGGATAGGTGTTGAACAGGTTGTTGGCGCCGACGGCGAGCTTGATCTGGTCGGTGATCTTATAGGCGACCTCCAGGTCGGTGATGAAGGTCGGGTCTATCTCGGTCTTGTAGTAGACCGCGCCGGTCCGGCTGCTCAGGCCCGAGGACGGGCCATAGAGCGCTTGGCGCAGGTTCACCGACAGCTTGTCCCAATTCCAGAGCGCGCCGGCGACGAAGCGATACTTGGGCGCGGCGTCCTCCAGGTTGGCGATGGTGGTTGGGCTGAACAGCGACGCGCCGGCGAGTTGCGTCGGGGGCGCGGCGATCTTGGTGACCTTGGTCTCGTTGTAGTTGGCGGTGAGCGACCACTGCACCGAGCCGTATTCGGCGAAATCCGATGAGGCCGTCAGGACCATTTCCGCGCCGCGGGTCCGGGTGTCCAAACCGTTGGTGAAGATGGTGATGCCGGTCTGGGTGACCGTCGGGTCCAGCACGTTGCCGTTGGCCAGGATGGCGTCCCGAACCGCGGCCAGGTTGAGAGCGCCGCCCGAACCGAACAGCGAGCCGGAACCGACGATCCGATCCTCGACGGTGATCTGATAGGCGTCGAAGGTGATGGTCACGCCGCCGCCTGGGTGGGCGACGAAGCCGGCGCTGAAGTTGGTCGACTTTTCCGGATCGAGGCCGTCGATCCCGACCAGCCGCGCCGCCGCCGAGTTGGGCGGAAGCTGCACGAAGGCCGCGGTCGGCGAGACGTTGGTGGCCGAATAGTAGGACTCCGCCAGGGTCGGTGCGCGGAAGCCGGTGCTGGCCGTGCCGCGGATGGCGAAGGTGTCGTTGAAGTCGTAGCGGGCCGTGCCCTTGACCACGGTGGTGTCGCCGAAGTCGCTGAAGTTCTCGTAGCGGATGGCGGCGTCGAGTTTTAGGGCTTCGATCGGCGACAGGGCGCCGTTGGCGTAGATGGCCCAGTTCTCGCGGCTATGGGCGCCGGCGTCGGTGAGCGCGAAGCCAGGATAGGACTGCGAGCCTTCCTTATAGCGGGAGGCCGGGTCGCCCGGCTTGATCTCATATTCCTCCTGCCGGTACTCCGCGCCGAACGCCATGTTCAGCGGCGTGGCCATGCCGACATCGTACTCGCGCGAGACGTCCAGGGTGGTCGTCCACTGGCTGGCCATGAAGTCGCCGGCGTGGAAGTCGCTGGGCGAGAAGCCTGGCGTGGTGGGCGTCGAGGTGTCGATATAGAGCGAGCGGTTGAACGAGTTGCGGACATCGATGCCGATCTCGTCGCGACCGTAGGTGCTCGACAGATCCCAATTCCAGACATCGCCGATCACGCCTCGAAGGCCGCCGCTGATGGCGTAGTCTGTCTCGTCGAGGACCATCTTCGGGCTGAAGCCGTAGGGCCGAGGGACGGTGCCGTCCCGGCCGACCACCAGGTTCGGCACGCGGTAGTTTTCGAAGGCCGACCCGTACTTCACGCCATAGGTGCCGAAGCTGTAGAACTCTAGGCTGTCGGAGATCTCATAGCCGGCGTTGAAGGCGAAGATGTTCAGCCGGTATTCCGCATCGCCCGCGATGCGGTTCATGTACGGATATTCGTCGGTGGTCGCGATCTGCGGATAACGCGAGAGCCGCGAGGTCGAGGTGAGGTTGTAGGGGGTGTCGAGCACCCGGGGATCGACGTCGCCGCGGAAGGTGTGATCGTGCCAGCGGCTCTCGAACGTCATGTTCAGATAGGCGTTTTCGAAAGGCTCGACGCCCAGGTTGGCGGTGACGTCGCCGGTCAGCCCGCCGCCGTCCATATATTTGCCGCCCGACAGCACGATGGAGCCGCCATCGGGATCGTCCTTCAGGATGATGTTGATCACGCCGGCGATGGCGTCGGTGCCGTACTGAGCCGCGGCCCCGTCCTGCAGCACTTCAATGTGGCTGACCGCGCCGAGCGGGATGAAGTTGAGGTCGGCGGTCGCGCCGCCCTGGAACGGCCCGCCCAGCACCGCCAGGTTGCTGGTGCCGTGCCGGCGCTTGCCGTTGATCAGCACCAGAGCGTGGTTGGGGCTGAGGCCCCGCAGCTTGGCCGAGAGCGTCAGGTTGGCCGCGTCGCCGCCGAACGCCTGGGCGTTGAACGACGGAATGTTCTGAGCGATGGCCTGGATGAGGTCGGACTGCGCAACCCGCGCCAGCGCCGTCTCGTCGAGCACCTGGATCGGAGCAGGGCTGTCTATGGCCCGCAGGCCGGTGGTGCGGGTGCCGGTGACGATCAGCACATCAAGTTCGGCGGTGGCCGGCGCGGCCGCGGTCGTCTGCGCGTTCGCCAGGCCGGTCGAGAGTAGAGTCGCGAGAGAGACGCCCGCGAGCAGTCCAATACGCATTTTTCTTCTCATGTTTTATTGCCCCCACAACAAAGGCGGCCACGATCGGCCGCCGGACTCGCAGTCCCGGCTAGAATTCAAAGGACTGGGTTCAAATAGGCGCGCGCGCCGGCGCCTCTCTGGGGCCGGCAACGGCCGCCAGGATCGGTTCATTCCGTCGATTACATATCGATGATGCGCATCCGCGTGCGAATTTCGCCAACGTGATGTCTTCAAATACTGTATTTACTAAAGCAAACACGCCGATAGCTCCCCCGCCCATGGAGATCGGCCCGTCCCGTTTGTTTCCTCGGAAGATATTATTTTTGTCTTTGAAGACCTATCGGCGTCGTCAGGATTCTGACTGGCGTCGAAGACTGTCTTAGGCTCGTCATGAAACGATATGAGTGTCAACGAGCCCGATATCGCTGGTGGGTGAGGTTCCTAAAAGAGTCGAAAACTGAGGGTTCGTGTTCGTTATCTGGACATAAGGCCTATTTCGGCCGCCATTTTTTTGATCACAATGCGGATGGCGGTCTGGATGCTGCATCCGGCGCCCCGAGGCCTGCGGAATATTGAGGCTGTGGCGCCCCAAGTTTGACCAGCCCGACCCGATTGCAGTCGTTTCGAACGCTCCCGGCTTGAACCCAGCCACGGCCGCGCCGGTCATGCACGCCTTGTGGTCGTTTGGGGGTTTGAGCGATGGGGATTAGCCGGCGTTTATTGCTGCATCGGTTGGGTGCGGCTGGTGGCTACGGAGCCGCCTATTCGGCGATGCGGACATTGGGGCTGATGGGGGCAGTGGCGTCCGCCGCGACGCCGGCCATGGCGGCCGACGCGGGGCGTGGCAAGCGGGTGGTCATTCTGGGTGGCGGGATCGCCGGCCTGGTGGCGGCCTACGAGTTGGAACGCGCCGGCTATTCGGTGACGCTGCTGGAGGCGCGCGACCGTCTGGGTGGGCGTAACTGGACGCTGCGCAACGGTTCGAAGGTCGAGATGGTGGGCGAGCAGACCCAGACCGTCTCCTTCGCCGACGGCCTCTACATGAACGCCGGGCCCGCCCGGATTCCGAGCCACCACCAAGGTTTGATCTCCTATTGCGAGAAGCTGGGCGTACCGCTGGAGGTGGAGATCAATTCCAGCCGCAGCGCCTATCTCTGGGCCGACGGCGGCAAGCGCCTGCAGATGCGCCAGGGGGTCAACGACACCCGCGGCTACATTTCCGAGCTGCTCGCCAAGGCGGTGAACAAGGGCTCGCTGGACCAGGAACTGACGCTGGCGGACAAGGAAAAGCTGCTGCCGTTCCTGAAGGCTTATGGCGACCTGACCGATGACATGTCGTTCAAGGGGACCGAGCGTTCGGGCCTGTTGCAGGCGCCAGGCGCGGCCGACCAGTTCTCCAAGGCGCGCGATCCGGCCGCGTTCCGCGACCTGATCAATCACCCGCAGCTCGGCGCGACGTTGTTCGAAGACAACATCAACATGCAGGCGACCATGTTCCAGCCGGTCGGCGGCATGGATCAGATCCCCGCCGGCTTCGAGCGCGCGATCCGCAGCCCGATCATCAAGAACGCCGAGGTGACGCAGATCCGCGCCGATGGGAAGGGCGTGAAGGTCACCTATCGCGACCGGGTGAGCGGCAAGACCCAGGTGATCGAGGGCGACTACACGATCATCACCCTGCCGTTGGCGCTGCTGGCCAAGATCGACAACAACTTCGGCAAGGACGTGAAGGCGGCCATCGCCTCGGTGCCCAACGACTTCTCCAACAAGATCGGCTTCGACTCGCCGCGCTTCTGGGAGAAGGAGCAAATCTACGGCGGCATTTCGTTCGTCGGCGGCGACACCAGCCTGATCTGGTACCCCTCGAACGGGCTGCACACCGCCCGCGGCATGCTGCTGGCCTGCTACGGGTCGGGACCGCGCGCCGAGGCCTTCGCCAAGCGCCCAATGGCCGAGCAGATCGCGATCGCCCGCGGCGTGGTCGGCAAGCTGCACCCCGGCCACGAGGCCGAACTGAGCAACCCGGTCGTCGTCAACTGGAGCAAGATTCCCTACAACATGGGGCCTTGGCCACGTTGGGGCGAACATGGCGGCGCCCAGGAGGGTCACTTCGATTCGGCCGAGTACCGGCTGCTGAACCAGCCCCACGGCCGCGTCCATTTTTCGGGCGCCCACCTCAGCCAGACGCCTGGCTGGCAGGAAGGCGCGGTGTTCTCCGCCCAGCGGACCATCGCGGCCCTGAACGATCAGGTCAAAGACCGGTCACTGGTGGAATCGCGTGCGGCGGCTTGATCGCCGCCCACAACACCGGCCCAGTAACCAAGTTCATTCATAGGAATCGATTTCATGCGAAAGTTCATCCTGCCCGCCGCCCTGCTGGCGCTGGCGGCGGCCACCCCAGCCGCGGCCCAGGTCAAGCGGATCGGCGCCCCGACCTCGCCCATTCTTCAGGCGGCGGTCGTGCCGGCGGGGACCGACATCATGTACGTCAGCGGCATCACGCCGCCGCCCGTCAACGCCGGCGCGCCGGCCGGGACCGCACCTGACTTCGGCGATACCAAGACCCAGACCATCGGGGTGCTGAAGCGCATCGAGGCGATCCTGGCCGCCGAGGGCCTGACCCATGGCGACGTCTTCATGATGCGGGTGCTGTTGGTCGGCGATCCGTCCAAGGGCGGCAAGATGGACTTCGCCGGCATGATGGAGGGCTACAACCAGTTCTACGGAACCGCCGCCCAACCCAACAAGACCGCGCGCATCACCAGCCAGGTCGCGGCCCTGGTCGCGCCGGGCATGATGGTCGAGATCGAGGTCCAGGCCGCCAAGCCGAAGAAGTGATCCCGGTCGCGCCGAGACCCATCTCGGTCGACTAGCGATACAAGCTGGTCGCCTCCCGCCCGATGGTGTCGCCATCTGACGGGAGGCCGCCATGCGCATGCTGATTTCCGCCTTCGCCCTGTGGCTGGTCGCGTGGCCGGCGCCGGCCGAGCCATTGCGCATTCCCGCGCCGGGCGGGGAAGTGATCCTGCCGACCGCCGCCGACCGGCGGGCGCACGACCTGATGCGCTACGCCGCCGCGCGCCGCGTCGGCGACACCCTCTATATCTCGGGCGTGATCGTTTATCGGGCGGAGGGCGAGCGGCGCGACGTTGCGGCCTTCGAGGGCCAGGTCCGGCGCGCCTTCGATATCCTGGCGCGGACCCTGAAAGCCTCGGGCGCGAGTTTCGAGCAGGTGGCGATGATCAACTCGTTCCATGTCTGGGACGGACCAGATTTCACTGGATCGAAGCAGCAACAGTTCGCGGCCTTCTCGGAGGTCGCGGGCGAATATCTGCAGGCGCCCTATCCAGCCTGGACAGCGGTTGGTACGTCCGGAACCTTGGGTGAGACTGGAATCGTAGAAGTCCAGCTCATCGTTCATGCCCCGGCGAGGAAACCGTGACTCAAGCCCCTGGACCGCCAGCCCAATTCCAACCGCCGATGACGCCCGCCCTGGTGGTGCGGCGCGCGGCGCTGGAGCAGAATCTCTCGGCCATGCAGGGGCTGTGCGACGCCGCCGGCGTGAAGCTGCGGGCGCACGGCAAGATGCACAAATGCTCGACCCTGGGCCGCCGCCAGGTGGAGCTGGGCGCCGTGGGCCTATGCTGCCAGACGGTGGGGGAAGCCGAGGCCTTCGCCGCCGCCGGGGTCGCCGATCTGCTGGTCACATCGCCGCCCGGCGCCTGGGGCGCAGCGCGGATCGCGGCCATCGCCAAGGCCGGCGTGCGCATCGCGGTCGTGGCCGACGACGAGATCCAGATCGCGCGGCTGTCGAAGGCCGCGTCCGAGGCTGGCTTCACCGTGGGACTGGTGGTCGATATCGATCTGGGCACCCATCGCACCGGCGTGCCGCCGGAACAGGTCGCGGCCCTGGCCAAGATCGCAGCTGGCTCCCCCGGCCTCGAATATCGCGGCATCCAGGCCTATCTCGGCCACCTGCAGCACATGTCGGACCTCGATCAGCGCCGCTCGGCCTGCGCGGTCACCCGCCAGCGGCTCGGCGCCCTGGTCGGCGAACTCACCGAGGCGGGGCTGAAGCCTGGCGTCGTCACCGGCGGCGGCACCGGCACCTATACCGAGGACCTGGCCTCGGGCGTGTTCACCGAACTGCAGGCGGGCTCCTACGCCTTCATGGATGTCGAGTACGAGGATTGCGGCGCGCCGGACGGCCAGGCCTGGGCGTTTTCCCAGGCGCTGTTCCTGGCGGCCAGCGTGGTCTCGGCCCGGCACAAGACCCACGTGGTCTGCGACCTGGGGCTGAAGGCTCACTCCGTCGACGGCCCGCCCGCGCGGGTGGCCTTCGGCGCGCCGGTCGGGGCGCGGTGGCGACCGATGGGCGATGAGCATGGCGCGATCTTTCATCCGGAGATGATGGGCGTGCTGCGGGCGGCGGGCGCCGGTCCCCTGGCCTTCGCCGCCGCGATCTCGCAGGCCGACGAGGACGCCGCCATCGCCTGGCCGGCCGACGCGCCCAAGGTCGGCGACATCATCTGGCTGCAGCCCGGCCACATCGATCCGACCATCAACCTCTATGACGCGATGTACGTGGTGGACGAGGCCGGCGAAGTGGAGGTCTGGCCCATCGACGCCCGCCGCACGGCGCGCTGAGGCCGCGAGGGGTTTTCCTCACCGGCCCCGCGGCGTAGGTGAGGGGGACCACCCGCCAGCCCACGAGGACGCCATGAAGACCCGCGCCGCCGTCGCTTTCGAAGCCAAGAAGCCGCTCGAGATCGTGGAGGTGGACCTGGAAGGCCCCAAGGCCTTCGAGGTGCTGGTCGAGATCAAGGCCACGGGCATCTGCCACACTGACGCCTACACCCTGGACGGCCTGGATTCCGAGGGCCTGTTCCCCTCCATCCTGGGTCATGAAGGCGCCGGGATCGTGCTGGAGGTCGGCCCCGGCGTGACCAGCGTCAAGCCGGGCGATCACGTGATCCCGCTCTACACGCCCGAATGCCGCCAGTGCAAAAGCTGCCTGTCGCGCAAGACCAACCTCTGCACCGCGATCCGGGGGACCCAGGGCAAGGGCCTGATGCCGGACGGCACCAGCCGCTTCTCGTATAAGGGCCAGACGATCCACCACTATATGGGCTGCTCGACCTTCGCGAACCACACGGTCCTGCCCGAGATCGCGGTCGCCAAGATCCGCGACGACGCCCCCTTCGACAAGGCCTGCTACATCGGCTGCGGCGTCACGACGGGCGTGGGCGCGGTGGTCAACACCGCCAAGGTCGAACCGGGCGCCAACTGCGTGGTCTTCGGCCTGGGCGGCATCGGCCTCAATGTGATCCAGGGCCTGAAGATGGTCGGCGCCGACATGATCATCGGCGTCGATATCAATCCGGACCGCGAGGCCTGGGGCCGCAAGTTCGGCATGACTCACTTCGTCAATCCCAAGGACATCGGCGGCGCCGACGTCGTCGCCCATCTGGTCGCCCTGACCGACGGCGGCGCCGACTACACCTTCGACTGCACCGGCAACACCACGGTCATGCGCCAGGCGCTGGAAGCCTGCCATCGCGGCTGGGGCGAGAGCGTCGTCATCGGCGTGGCCGAGGCGGGCAAGGAGATCTCCACCCGTCCCTTCCAACTGGTCACCGGCCGCGTCTGGAAAGGTTCAGCCTTCGGCGGCGCCCGCGGCCGCACCGACGTCCCGACCATCGTCGACTGGTACATGGACGGAAAGATCCAGATCGACCCGATGATCACTCACGTCATGCCGCTCGAAGACATCAACAAGGCCTTCGACCTGATGCACGCCGGCGAGAGCATCAGAAGCGTGGTGGTGTTTTAGGGGTAATCATCGTCGGCGAGGTGGACGCCCAGTGAGGCTCCGCCAAAGCCGGCGATTTCCCCGACATCGGAAGGTTGCCACCAGTCAAACCGGTATCGGCCCGGGTTTTCATGAAACGCCAGCAGTTGGTTCGGGCTGACCTTTACGAACGGTCCGTTTTTCGACTCCACTAGCTCGTCCACACTCGATGCCGGATCGAGAACTGTGAAGCCCTTGCTCAGGTACAGACGCTGGCCGCGCCCATTAGGTACATAGCCTCGCGCCCGAGTTTTATGCATTGAGAGTTGCTCGCCGACCTTGCCTTTTTGCGTCGAGCTCAAGCCTCGGGCCCACCGCGTACCTAGCCGGTCGGCGATATCGCTTGATGCGGTACCTGCGGCGCTGCTCCTCATCGCGTTGTCGATTGATACGTGACGTCCATTGAGAAGGTCCTGCGCTATCGAGGTGGTGAACCCCTCCACGGCCCCGGCGGATTTCGGGGAGCGCGCGATTGCGAAAGGGGTCGCCGCTGCGCCTCCGATCACCGCTCCGAGATAGTCGCCCACGCTTCCATGGCCGCCCGTGGCGGCGTCTGTCGCCGACTGCGTAGCGCCGTTGAGAGCACCTGCCCCGGCCGCGGCTACCGCATACTCGCGGGGGCCTGTCCTAATTCTGGGAATAGCGGCTAGCCCTTTCATGCCACGCATTTCAGAGAGTAGCCTTGGCGCAAGCATGCGCGCGGCGGCGGCCGAAGAAGGAGCCAATAGCGACAGCGCTAGGCCGCTGGCTTGACCTGTGCGCCGGGCGATCGGCCGTTCACGCGCATCCGCTTGATCGCGCGCAAGCTCAACCGCGTGATAGTCGGCGAACTTGTCACGGAATGGCCTGTTGCTGAAGTCGAAGGCCGCAGTCGCGCCTGCACTTATCTCATCTGCGAAGCCGAAGGTGAGGGTGTCTGCAGCACCTCGAACGGCGGTGTCCACCTGAAGAGCAGCGTCCAACGCGCGCGCCGCGATGTCGGGCTTTCGGGTTGGTTTGTGTAAAGAGGTAGGTGTCCTAGCATCGCTGGGGCGCCCCGACTTAGCCGTTGGCGCCGACGTCACGGGCAAGGGTCGCTTATGCGACGTTGCCACTGGCGCGCCAATATTGGCATTGCGGGACATCTCCTGGGAAAAGGCGAGGTCCCTGCCTAATCTTCCAAAGTTGGCGTTAGCGTTTTCACGCACACTCTCAACCCAGCGCCGACTAGCTACGGCCGCGTCCGTCGCCGCCTTTTCAAGCGTCTCTTTTGCGTCAGCCCACGCCGCCATTGCGGCCCGCGCGTCGCCGTTCAGCCAGCCCCTTGGAGGCATTCAAACTCTCCCGATTTTGAAATTGAAACCGGCAAGCGCCAGCGCCGGACTATTTTTATAACCTAAAGTAGTAAGCTTGACCAGAACAAAATAAGAACATTATAGTCGCTTCAGAGGGGAGAACGCGTATGTGGTTGCTGGTCTACATTCCGGCCGTGATGGGAATCCTGCGGTATCGGCGCTTGAGCTACTGGCGCTGGGTGGGGGCGATCTTCATTTGGCAGTCGGCCGCGATGTTCCTCTTCGCGGCGTTCGGATCGCTAGAAGAGCCAGAGCGAGACTTCCTCATCATCCGGGCGGTTCGCCAGGCGACCAACGATGGGCCCATGGTGGCGCTCGTCGGGTTGGCGTTCCTCATCGTCTTCTGGGGTGGGATCATCTACTTCGCGCGGCGGCTCTACGTAGACGCCAAGTCGCCGGCGTTGGCGGCGGTCATGCCGGCCTCGAAAGTTCGCAAGGGGCTGGAGTTCGCGGCGCTGACGGCTGTGATGGCCTGGCTGCTCTATTCCAGCATCAACGCCATGAATGCGCCGTCGCCGCGCGGCGAGTCCTCGGATCTTACGGTGGAAGCGATCATTGATCGGGAGGTGGCTGCGGTGAAAGCCGCCGCGCCGATGCAGATCGACGAGGTCACCACGATGACGGACGCTCGACGTGAGGGCCGCACTCTGATCCTCGACTATCGCTTTTCGCCCACCGATGCGGTGTCACGCGAACAGTTCGAAGAAGCGGTGCGCACGAACCTGCTGCCCCAGGCGTGTGCGGAAGAACCCCTTCAGGAGTTGCTGCGCGCCGGCGGCTCAGCCCGCTATCGCTACAGTCTGCTGAACGAGGAGCCGATCACCCTGGAGCTGTCCGCAGAGGTTTGTCGGATAGTTCCAACCCCGGCCAGCGCGACAGTGCCTCAGAAGAACTCGTCCATCAGCCGGTAGAACTCGCAGGCCCTCTCGTCGATCTCCGCCAGCGGGTAGTGCTCGCGCAGCAGAGCGGGGGCGTCGATGTGGGGGTGGTTGCGCTTGGCTGAGCGGAGGAAGATCGCCAGATCCTGATAGCGGTCGGCGACGCCGAAGCGGCCGAGGTCGAGCAGGGTGACCGGCTGGCCCGGCGACCAGATGAAGTTCGGCAGGCTGGCGTCGCCGTGGGTGAGGACGAGGTCTTCTGATTTCGGCGCGGTGGCGCGGGCATGGGCCAGGGCCTGGGGCGCGGTCCAGCCGGCGCGCTCGGCGTCGAAGTCGTCCTCATCGACAAGGCCCGCCTCGACCTGGGCCTCCGCCATCGGGATACGCACGGCGAGCGTCCGGTCGAACGGGCAATCGGCCGAGGGCAGGGAGTGCAGGGCGGCTAGGGTCTCGATGGTGGCGATCAGGGCGGCCCGCGCCTGACCCTCGGCGACATGGGAGACAGGCGTCCCGCGCGCCGTTTCGCTGACCAGCGCGTAACCGGCTTCGCAGGGGCCGGCCCAGAGGATCGCCGGCGCCCTGACCCGGTCGCCCAACCAGCGCATCGCCTCGATCTCCTGCGCCAGCAGCACGATGTTATGGGACAGGACGGAGGGCGCGAGTTTGACGACGACCGGACCGAACAGGGCGATTAGGTCGCCGGACTTCCCATGGCTGACGACGTCGATCGGGGCGGCGGGCGGGGACATTCCGGCGGCAGCGAGCACGTGGCGGATGGTGTCGTCGGCGGCGCTGAGGGCGGTCAGATCAAGCGACATGAACAATCCTAACAGCGCCGTGGCGTGCGTGCACATCAAGCTTGACAGCAAATAATGTTCGTTATTTGTTCTTGTTAAATTTAAGGGCGGGCAAATATGGGCGTCTTTGATTTCCTTCTTGGAAGACCAGAGGACCGGTTCGCGAAAAAGGTGATGCGTCGTCTTCGCCAGCGGGGATGGCCGTACCCTCTATCCTATGCGTCCGATCGTTTCGCAATCGAGTCGGGCGAGGGCGGCACGACCTACCTGGGCCGGATTTTCGAGGACTGGCTGACCTATCCGCTTTCCAGGCGGCGGGCTGCATTGGACGAGGCGCTGAACTTCGTGTTCGAGACGCAGGTGAAGGGCTCCTACGACCAGATCGCCGACTTTCTTGTTCCGGTCGTTCGCCACAATAGCGAGTTCGGGGGACTGGCGTTTGCGGACGCGCCCGTAAGGCCGTTGGCAAGTCCGCTGGCGCTCGCGCTCGCCTATGACCAGCCCCACAGCGTTCAGTTCATCAACCAGGCGGAGGTCGAGCGCCTGGGGCGTTCGTTCGAGGAACTCTACGAACGAGCGGTCATGAATCTTCGCGCTCGGGGCAGCGTGGATTTCGCGTTGCAGGCGAAGGGCTACTACATCCTGGACTACGGCGACGTCTATGTTTCGTCACGGCTGCTCCAACCCGAGATTTTCGAGTCGTTATCGCTCACGGGCGAGCCAGTCGTGGTGGTCGCGGCCAGGGGTGTTCTCCTGGTGGCGGGAAGCGAAGACAGGACGGCGCTTGAGGCCATGGCCCGGCTTGGTCTGCATGTGGTGCGGACTGACACTAGGCCGATAGCCTACCAGCCGTTTGTCCTGCGGAATGGAACCTGGGTTCATTTTGAGCCCAGCGCTGAGAGCCCGCCGGGCATCCGTCTGCTCTGCGTTGCCCAGCAGACTTGGGACGACATCGATCAGGGCTTGAAACTGGCCGACGACCTAGCCGAGCGAGGCGAGGATGTTCATGTGTCGAAGCTCGACTACCTTGAGACCGAAGGGCGGTTCCTGACTTTCGCAACCTGGCCCGAAGGTCGCTCTGCTATACTTCCTAAAGCCGAGGCCTTGTTTCTCCAGGATAATCAGCGGGGCTCCGTTTTTCGGCGCTGGGAAGATGTGGAGGCGGTTTGTGGTCCGTTTCGGCAGGAGCCGGGTCTCGATCCTCCGCGATATCGGACAAGTCAGCCCCCAAGCGCTGAAGCCTGCAATATACTGCGGGCCCAGTATTCGCCGCCTGAGGGTTGGGGCGAGCTGAGCTGAGGCTTAGGCGGCTTTGGACGCCACCAACCGCGCAAGAGTCACGCCCTCGCTGACTTGATCGCCAACCGACACTGCGATCGACCCGACCTCGCCGTCGAAGGGGGCGGTCAGGGCGTGTTCCATCTTCATGGCTTCGAGGGTCAGCAATGCCTGGCCGCGGGTGACCTTATCGCCGACGGAAACCGCGACGGCGACCACCTTGCCTGGCATCGGTGCGCGGATGGCGCCGTCGCCGCCGCTCGCGTGGGCGGCGTCCTTGATCGGCGGGCGGGGCGTGAAGACGAAGGTCTCGCCGGCGTCAAAGACCACGACCTCGCCGTCCTCGGTCAGTAGGGCGTCGCCGGGAAGTTCGTCGGCCGAGAGCGGGGCGTCGAAGCCTTCGTCGCCGAGATAGAGCCGCACGGTCGCAGCGCGCGGCGCGTTGAGCCGGAAGCCGGTCAGGTCTCGCCACGGCGTGGCGCCGCGGTCGCTCTCTTCATCCAGGGTCAGGGCCATCGCGGCGGCGGCGAGGGCTGCTTGCGACGGGGCCGGGCGCGCGGCGAGGGCGTCGAGGCGGGCCTCGATGAAGCTTGTGTCGACATCGCCGGCGATGAAATCCGGATGGTCCAGGCAGCGGGTCAGGAAGCCGGCGTTGGTCTTGACCGGCCAGACCTCGACCTGGCTGCAGGCCTCGGCCAGCATGTCCGACGCGCCCTCACGTGTCGCAGCGTGGGCGATCAGCTTGGCGATCATCGGGTCGTAGAAGGGCGAGACCTCGCCGCCTTCCTGAACGCCGGTGTCGACGCGGATCAGGTCCTCCGGAAGCTGGAAGTGCTCCAGAGTTCCGATCGAGGGCAGGAAGCCGCCGGCCGGGTTCTCGGCATAGAGCCGGGCCTCGATGGCGTGGCCGGTGAGTTCGATCTGATGCTGGGCCAGCGGAAGAGGCTCGCCGGCGGCGATGCGGATCTGCCACTCGACCAAATCGACGCTGGTGACGGCTTCGGTGACGGGGTGCTCGACCTGCAGCCGGGTGTTCATTTCCATGAACCAGATGCGGTCGGGTTTCAGGCCTTCCCTAGCGTCGGCGATGAACTCGACGGTGCCGGCGCCGACATAGCCGACGGCCTTTGCGGCCTTCACGGCGGCCTCGGTGACGGCGGCGCGGGCCGCCTTGCTCATGCCCGGCGCCGGGGCCTCCTCGATGACCTTCTGGTGGCGGCGCTGCAGCGAGCAGTCGCGCTCATAGAGGTGGACGACATTGCCGTGGCTGTCGCCGAACACCTGAACCTCGATGTGCCGGGGGCGGGTGACATAGGTTTCCAGCAGCACGCGGTCGTCGCCGAACGAGGCGGCCGCCTCGCGCTTGCAGGAGGTGAGAGCGGCGGCGAAATCCTCGGCCCGCTCAACCTTGCGCATGCCCTTGCCGCCGCCGCCGGCCACCGCCTTGATCAGGACCGGATAGCCGATCTTCTCGGCTTCGCTTTCTAGTCGCTCGGGACTCTGGTCCTCGCCGAGATAGCCGGGCGTCACTGGCACATGGGCGGCGGCCATCAGAGACTTGGCGGCGTCCTTAAGGCCCATGGCGCGGATCGCGGCGGGCGGCGGTCCGATCCAGATCAGGCCAGCAGCCATGACCGCCTCGGCGAACTCGGCGTTCTCGGAGAGGAAGCCATAGCCGGGGTGGATCGCGTCCGCGCCGGTCGCCAGAGCCGCTTCGATGATGGTCTCGCCCACCAGATAGCTCTCGCGCGCCGGGGCCGGTCCGATCAGCACGGCCTGGTCGGCCATCTGCACGTGGGGGGCCTCGGCGTCAGGCTCGGAATAGACGGCGACGGTGGCGATCCCCATCGACTGGGCGGTGCGGAAGACGCGACAGGCGATCTCGCCTCGGTTGGCGACCAGAATGCTCTTGATCATGGTCACATCCGGAAGATGCCGAACCGGGTGTCCGGTATCGGGGCGTTGAGGGCCGCGGAGATGGAGAGGCCCAGCACGTCGCGCGTCTGGGCCGGGTCGATGATGCCGTCGTCCCACAGCCGAGCGGTGGCGAAGTAGGGCGAGCCCTCGTCCTCGTACTTGGCGCGGATCGGAGCCTTGAAGGCCTCTTCCTCTGCTGGCGTCCAGGTTGCGGCGTCGCGGTGAACGGTGGCCAGCACGCTGGCGGCCTGCTCGCCGCCCATCACCGAGATGCGGCTGTTGGGCCAGGTCCACAGGAAGCGGGGCGAATAGGCACGGCCGCACATGCCGTAATTTCCCGCTCCAAAGGAGCCGCCGATCAGGACGGTGAACTTCGGGACCTCGGCGCTGGCGACGGCGGTGACCAGCTTGGCGCCGTCCTTGGCGATGCCGCCGGCCTCGTACTTCCCGCCGACCATGAAGCCGGAGATGTTCTGCAGGAAGACCAGCGGGATCTTCCGCTTGCAGGCCAGTTCGATGAAGTGCGCGCCCTTCAGCGCGCTCTCGGAGAACAGCACGCCGTTGTTGGCCAGGATCGCCACCGGGTGGCCCCAGATGCGGGCGAAGCCGCAGACCAGCGTCGTGCCGTACAGCGCCTTGAACTCATCGAAATCCGAGCCGTCGACGATGCGGGCGATCACCTCACGCACGTCATAGGGCGCGCGCACGTCGGTGGGCACGACGCCGTAGAGCTCTTCGGGGTCGTAGGCGGGCGGACGGGGCTGGGCCATGTCCAGCTCCACCTGCTTGGTGGTGTTCAGGTTGGCGACGATGGAGCGGACGATGGTCAGGGCGTGCTCGTCGTCCTCAGCCACATAGTCCACCACGCCGGAGCGACGGCCGTGGGTGTCGGCGCCGCCCAGTTCCTCCGCGGTGATGATCTCCCCGGTGGCGGCCTTCACCAGCGGTGGGCCGCCCAGGAAGATGGTGCCCTGGCCGCGCACGATGACCGTCTCGTCCGACATGGCCGGCACATAGGCCCCGCCGGCGGTGCAGGAGCCCATGACGCAGGCGATCTGGGCGATGCCCTCGGCGCTCATCCGGGCCTGGTTGTAGAAGATGCGGCCGAAGTGGTCGCGATCGGGGAAGACTTCGGCCTGGTGCGGCAGGTTCGCGCCGCCGCTATCGACCAGATAGACGCAGGGCAGGCGATTTTGCATCGCCACTTCCTGAGCCCGCAGATGCTTCTTCACTGTGGTCGGGAAATAGGCGCCGCCCTTCACCGTGGCGTCATTGGCGAGGATCATCACCTCGCGGCCTGCGATCCGGCCGATGCCGGTGATCAGGCCCGCGCCCGGCGCCTCGTCCTTGTACAGACCATGGGCGGCGAGCGGGGCGACTTCCAGGAACGGCGAGCCGGGGTCCAGCAGCCGCTCGACCCGCTGGCGCGGCAGCAGCTTGCCACGCGAGGCGTGGCGTTGACGGGACTGTTCCGGCCCGCCCAGGGCTGCATGGGCGGCGCGCTCGCGCAGCTGCTTCACCAGCGCCCGATTGTGGGCGGCGTTGGTCTGGAAGGCGGGGCTCGCCTTGTCGATGGCGGTGGCGAGTTTGGTCATGCGCCCAGCAGTTCCCGGCCAATGAGGAAGCGACGGATTTCGTTGGTCCCGGCGCCGATGTCGTAGAGCTTGGCGTCGCGAACCAGACGTTCCACCGGGAACTCCTTGGTGTAGCCGGCGCCGCCCAATGCTTGCACGGCCTCGAGGCTGACCTTCACCGCGTTTTCGGACGCCAGCAGGATCGCGCCGGCGGCGTCGAAGCGGGTGGTGAGCCCGGCGTCGCAGGCCTTGGCGACAGCGTAGACGTAGGTGCGAGCCGAGTTCAGAGCGACGTACATGTCAGCGATCTTGCCCTGCATCAGCTGGAAGGACCCGATCGGCTTGCCGAACTGCTTGCGCTCGCGGACGTAAGGAAGGACCACGTCGAGGCAGGCCTGCATGATGCCCAGCGGTCCGCCGGCCAGCACCGCGCGCTCATAGTCGAGGCCGCTCATCAGAACGCCCGCGCCGCCGTTGAGCGGGCCGAGCACGTTCTCTTCGGGGACCTCGCAATCCTCGAACACCAGTTCAGCGGTGTCGGAGCCGCGCATACCCATTTTGTCGAGCTTGGGCGAGACGCTGAAACCCTTCATGCCCTTCTCGATCAGGAAGGCGGTGACGCCGCGGCTGCCCTCGTCGGGCGAGGTTTTGGCGTAGACCACCAGGGTGTCGGCATGCGGCGCGTTGGTGATCCAGAACTTGGTTCCGTTCAGCACGTAGCGGTCGCCGCGATGCTGGGCGTGGGCGCGCATGGAGATCACGTCGGAGCCGGAGCCGACCTCGCTCATGGCCAGCGAGCCGACGTGCTCGCCGCTGATAAGCTTGGGCAGGTACTTACGCTTCTGCTCGGGACTGCCCCAGCGCCGGATCTGGTTCACACACAGATTGGAGTGCGCGCCATAGGAGAGGCCCACCGAGGCCGAGGCGCGGGACACCTCCTCCATCGCCACGACATGTTCCAGATAGCCGAGGCCGAGGCCGCCGAACTCCTCCTCGACCGTGATCCCGTGCAGGCCAAGCTCGCCCATCTGGGGCCACAGCTCGCGGGGGAAGGTGTTGGTCGCGTCGATCTGGGCGGCGATGGGGGCGATGCGGTCGGCGGCGAAGCGCGCGGTGGTTTCACGGATCGCGCCAGCGGTTTCGCCGAGGCCGAACTGGAAGCTGGGGCCGGACATGTTTGATCTGCCTTCTGGAGGGCGTCTTGGGACAACCTCGCAAAACTAGCGGCTCGTGAACAATCCACAAAATTGAACGATCATGATCGACATGATAGATGTGGCCTATCATGGATCGCTACCTGCTCCGCTACTTCCTGGCCATTGTGGAGACCGGGAACTTCAGCCGGGCGGCCGCGCGCGAGAATGTCGCGCAGCCCACCTTGTCGGCTGGGATCGCCAAGCTGGAAGGCCAACTTCAGGCCCGGCTGTTCGACCGCACCAATCGCCGGGTTCACCTGACGCAGGCTGGCAGTCGGTTCCTGGTCCACGCTCGCCGCATCGAACACGAGTTCAACCTCGCCCAGGCCTCGGTGTCTGGCGCGGCGCAGAGCGAACTGCTGCGGGTTGCGGTGCTGTCGACGATCCCGACCGGTCTGTTGGAACAGGCGCTGACGCAGCGCGTCGCCGGCGATGAGAGCCTTGAACTGCTGGAGGGCTCGGAGCGTGAGGTGATCAGTCTGTTGGACCGAGGTCGGGCCGACGTGGCGCTCACCATCCTGCGCCCGGCCACCGACAAGTTCGCCAGCGAGCGACTGTTCGAGGAGGGGTATGGCCTGGCGCTACCGTCCACTCACCGCCTCGCCGAGGCGCCTTCCCTGCGCGGTGAGGAGCTGGCCGACGAAGTGATGATGGTGCGCAGGCATTGCGAGGTGTTGGCCGAAACCAGCCGCTACTTCACCGATCGCAATGTCCGCCCCGCCTTCAGCTATCGCGGTGTGAACGACGACCGAGTGATGGCGATGGTGCGGGCTGGGCTGGGAATCACCGTCATGCCTGACAGCTATCGCGAGGCCGGGGTGGCGCGGGTGAAGCTGGAAGGCTTCACGCCGCGCCGGATCGTCGGGCTTTGCTATGCCGGCCCGGCCGCTCGCTACCGCACCAGCGGCTTCGTGCAGGCGGCGCGGGAGCTGGCGCCGGCCTAGTCCTTGCGGAACTTCAGCGGGCCTTCCGTGGTGGTGATCACCAGGGCGCCGTCCGAGGTGAAGCTGTAGGTGGTCGCGGTTTCGAGAGAGCGCAGGAACTTGCCTTCCTGGTTCATCAGAGCCGGATCGCAGGCCATCATGGTCGAACCCATCTTGCCCAGGCTCAGGGCCGAGCCCTTGACCGACCAACTTCCGAAGAAGCGGTTGCAGCCGCCCGAGCCTGATGCCTGGCCATCGGGGCCGAGCGTCAGGGTGACGTTGGAGCGATCGATGATCCCGCCGCCGAGCAGATCTTCCAGCTTCCATTCGGGACCGGCGATCACGCCGCCGCCCGCGGGCGGCGTGGTCGTGGCGCAGGCGGTCGCCATCAGTGCGACCACGCCCATTGCTGCGAGGGTGCGCATCAGTTCCACCGCGAGCAGAGGACGTCGGCGAGATAAATCCGCCCACCGACGGTTTCGGCAGCGCTGTTTCGGGCGCTGACATAGCCCATCGAGCGGCAGAAGTTCGCAGCCTCACGGGTGATGCAGGCCGCCGAACCGCCTTGGGTGTTGCAGGCGTCAATACGTCGACCGCGCGACTCAGGCGCGGGGAAGAACTCGGCCGCCATGCCGCGCAGCGACTGACCGCCGCCGCCGCCGGGACCGGGGAGCGGACCGGGACCGGGGCCGGGGTTCGGCGGGATCGGGCGAGCCGGCCGAATTGAGCCGATCCGGGTGATGCCGAGTTGGCTGGTGAGGTTAGTGCTGCTGCCGGTCAGGACGGTGCAGCGACCCATGAAGTGGCGCTGCTCGCAAACCTCCCAAGAGCTTCCGCCGCCCATGCGGATGCTCCGTGGTTGCCAGCTGGCCTGAACGATCGGGGTCTCGCGGGTGATGGTGAGGCTGCGGCCCATGAAATTGGTGGCCGAGAAGAGCTGGGCGTTCGGAGCCATCCGGTCCTGGGCCACCGCCGGCGCCGATGCGCCGAGCAAAATGACCGACGCGAGTATTAGCCGAGACAGCATTGAAATCTCCCAGAGGATGCAGGCCTGACGCCTAGAATGTTCAAGCGTCGCCGTAGTTCCTGCGAAGGTTGAATAAAGCCAGGCCTGGGCGAGTGGAGCCTCAGACCTTGAGGTCTGAAATGACCGCGGTCATGTACCGCGCATCAGGGCCGTAGCCGGCGACTTTGGCCTTCAGTTCTTCCGACAAGTCCTCGGCTGGCGCGTAGCCCAGCTTTTCCCAAAAGCTCCAGGCGCCTTGGACGGCGATGAGGTCGCCGCGCACCAGGCCAAGCTTCAGAGCCGCGTCGGCCGCCGAGCGCACCAGGGCGTGACCAAGCCGCAGTCCCCGGGCCTGCGGCGTGATCGCCAGGTCATGGATGAACCAGTTGTCGCCGGGCGGCGGCGGAGGCAGCACTCGGCCGATAGGCGGTGGGCTGGCCGCGGGCCAGGGGTGGCTGAGAATGTAGGCCGCCAGTTCGCCATTCTTGAAGGCGCCCCAGCAGCAGGTCGGAGCGACCGTCAGGCGGCTGCCAAGTACGTCTTGGGTCTCCCGAAAGAGCGGTTCGAAGACGCTGCTTTGGATCGCGGTCAGCGCCGGCAGGTCGCCCTTGGTGAGCTGCCGCAGTTCAGGATCGGTCATGTCAGCCTCGTTTCGCGGCCCTGGCGATACTCATGGCCGACAAGAGGGGCCTATAGAGCATTCGGCTTCTGAACGGGACCTAGACGGCGGTCGCCCAGCTGGTTGGTTGATTGCTCTTTGCGGTTCGCGAGCGGTATGCAGCCTGTGGTGAAACGGCGCGCAAGCGCGAGAGGTGCAGGGCCATGAGCGTCGAAATTCTCCAGCAGCATCGGGTTCATGGCGGAACCTTGAGCTATTGTCGGCACGCCAGCATCGCGACCGGGACGCCAATGCGGTTCAGCGTTTTCACGCCCCAGGTCGATGGGCCGGCGCCCTACCTGATCTGGCTGTCGGGTCTCACCTGCACCGAGGACAATTTCACCACCAAGGCCGGCGCCTATGCCGCCGCCGCCCAGGCCGGCGTGGCCATTGTCGCGCCCGACACCAGCCCGCGCGGTGAAGGTGTGGCCGACGATCCGGCCTATGACCTGGGGCAGGGCGCAGGCTTCTATGTCGATGCCGTACAGGCGCCCTGGGCGCCGCACTTCAAGATGGAGAGCTACATCGTCGCCGACCTGATCGCGGCGGTGGAAGGCGCGTTCCCGCTGGATTCCTCGCGACGGGGGGTGTTCGGCCATTCGATGGGCGGACACGGGGCGCTGACCCTGACCCTTCGCTATCCGGAGTTGTTCAAGAGCGTCTCGGCCTTCGCGCCGATCTGCTCGCCGACGCAGTGCGCCTGGGGACAGAAAGCCTTCGCCGCCTATCTCGGTCCTGACGAGACCGCCTGGCGCGAGCATGACGCGGCGCTGTTGATTGCAGCGGGACGGGCGCGGGTCTCCGAGATCCTGGTCGATCAGGGAACGGCGGACAACTTCCTGGCCGAGCAGCTCAAGCCCGAACTATTGGCGGCTGCTTGCGAGACGGCAGGCGTGGCCCTGACCCTGCGGATGCAGGAGGGCTACGACCACTCGTACTTCTTCATCTCAAGCTTCGTGGCCGATCACGTGGCCTGGCACGCCGAACGGCTCTGACGATTTAGCCGTGCCGGGCGAACACCTTGGTGCGGCCCTTGGCGTCGAGCAGCAGCAGGGTTTCGTAGGCTTCGGTCTTGCCGCCCGGAACTTCCATGCCGGGCGAGCCGATCGGCATGCCGGGGACCGTGACGCCCAGCGCCTTGGGGCGTTCGGCGAGCAGACGGACGACATCCTTCGGCGGCACGTGGCCCTCGACGACATAGCCGCCGATCAGGCCGGTGTGGCATGAGGACAGGCGGAACGGTACGCCATGCCGGGAGCGGATCGGCGCGAGATCCTCGACCTCGATGACCTTTGGGCTGAAGCCCGCGCGGATCATGTGCGTGATCCAGCCCTTGCAGCAGCCGCAGTACGGCGTCTTGTAGACCGTGATGCTGCGGGTCGAGGCCTGCGCCGATCCACCGGCGACGAGGGCGGCGGCGGTCAGCCCTACGATCAGGCCCCGACGGGGCAGAGCGGCGGCGATGGCGGTCATGCGTGGCGTCCCATTGCGTCAGTCATCAAGGATACGCGTCCGGCGACGTCATCCCTCAGTTGAGGGTTTCGTCGTTGCGTGGCGTATATCAGGTGGGACGTTCTCGGAGTTTTCGATGAGTCAGCCATTGGACGACCTGATCGCCGGCCTTCGGGCGCAGGCGCCGGATCGTGATCTTAGCCAACTCGAGCCCACCGTGTGGCGCGCGATCGCCAACTCGCGTCCGCAGCGCGGCGCGTTCGGCGCATTCATTCCCTTGCGGACGGCGGCGGTCGCCATGTCGCTGATCGTGGGCGTCGCTGTTGGCGGGGCCTCGGCGGCGGTCGCGGCGGCGCGGCCGGTGGAGACGTCAGCTTTCGCCGTGAACGTACAGTTGGCGCCCTCGACCCTGCTCGGCGGTGGGCGTTGAAGAGCCTGCGCGGACTTCTGCTGACCCTCGTCCTGGTCGCGTTGGCGGCGGGATTGGGCGCGTGGGGCGGGGCGAGATACGTATTGCGGGCCGAGCAGGAGCCGTCGCTGCACACGTTCCTGCACGATAAGCTCAACCTCAGTTCCGATCAAAAGGCCAAGCTCGATGTCCTGGAGCGCGACTTCGCGGTCCGGCGCAGCGCGCGCGAGGCTGAGATGCGGTTGGCGAACGCGGAGTTGGCCGCCGCGATCGAGGCCAAGCACCAGAATTCTCCTGAAGTGCAGAGCGCAATCGAGCATTTCCACGATGTGATGGGCGAGCTCCAGAAGGAGACTATCGTTCACATCCTGGACATGCGGGCGATCCTGACCCCCAACCAGGCCGCGATCTTCGACAAGCGCGTGTCAGAGGCTCTGACCGAAGAGACGAAGTGAGCGACCCGGACGACGCGACGGACGCCGAACTCACGTCAAGGGCGCTGGCGGGAGAGGACCGTGCTTTCACTCTGCTGATGCGGCGTCACAAGGACGGCCTCTATCGCTTCGTGCGCCGCTATGTCGGTGACGCCGACGCCGCCTATGAAGTCGTGCAGGAGAGCTTCGTCGCCGTCTGGAACAGTCTGGCCCGCTATGACGGCGCACGGCCTTTCGGCAGCTGGCTAAGAACCATCGCCCTGAACAAGTGTCGCGACCGCGGGCGGCGTGAAAGCGTGCGCCGACTGGTGTTCGGAACCCGGACGCTGGAGAGCGAAGCGGTCTTGGCCAAGGCGGATCAAGGCCCTGGCGCCGAGGCGATCCTGATCGGCCGCCAGCGGCAGGTCGCCCTTGATCGGGCGATCGCGGCCCTGCCGACCAAGTTGAAGGAGCCGTTGATCCTGACCTGCTTCGAGGACCTCTCGCACCAGGCGGCGGGCGAACTGCTGGGGGTGTCGGCCAAGACGATCGAGACCCGGGTCTATCGGGCGCGCCGGAAACTGAGCGAAGCGCTCGGCTTGAACGAAATCGACCCGGGGGTCTGAGGGGCGCGCGCGGCGCGTGCGTATCTATCGTATGCCGCGACTTGACCCTCCCACGGTGGGAAGCCTCAGTTTTCCCTGATCATGACCAACAGTATCCGTACCGGCCGCCATACGCGGCCCTCTTTCTTGCCTGTGAGGACCGCCTGACATGAGGGACTTCGATCGCCGCCAGCTCTTGCGGGGCGCGTCCATGATCGGTGGAGGGATGGCTGTCAGCGCCATGCTGCCGAGCTGGGCGCAGAGCGCTACGCCGGGCCTGGTCTCGACCCTGCCGACCGTATCGGGCGAGAACATCGCCATGACCATTGGCCATACGCCCTTCAAGGTCGATGGCCGCATGGGCCACGCCGTCACGATCAACGGCACGGTGCCAGGACCGCTGGTCCGGCTGTGGGAAGGCCAGAACGTGCGGTTGGCGGTGACCAACCGCCTCGACGAGGACACCTCGATCCACTGGCATGGCTTGCTGCTGCCGTTCCAGATGGACGGCGTGCCCGGCGTCAGCTTCCCCGGCATCAAACCGGGCGAGACCTTCAACTATGAGTTCAAGGTCCGCCAGAACGGGACCTATTGGTATCACAGCCACTCCGGCCTGCAGGAGCAGATGGGCCACTATGGTCCCATCGTCATCGATCCGGCCGGCGCCGATCCGGTCGCCTATGACCGCGAGCACGTGGTCGTGTTGTCGGACTACAGCTTCATGCATCCGCACACGATCATGCGGAAGCTGAAGGCCCACGCTGGCTATTTCAACATGCAGAAGCAGACCGTTGGCGGCCTGCTGCAAGGCCAGGACCAGTCGCTGAAGGACCGCGTCGAGTGGTCAAAAATGCGGATGGATCCCACCGATATCCTCGATGTCACCGGCTCGACCTATACCTTCCTGATCAACGGCCATGGGCCCAAGGACAACTGGACCGGCCTGTTCAAGCCCGGCGAACGCGTTCGCCTGCGGTTCGTCAACGCCGGCGCGATGACCATCTTCAACGTTCGCATTCCGGGCCTGAAGTTGAGCGTCGTCCAGGCCGACGGCCAGAATGTCCGCCCGGTCACAGTCGACGAATTCCAGATCTCGCCGGCCGAGACCTACGACATCATTGTCCAGCCGACCGAAGATCAGGCCTACACCCTGGTGGCCGAGGCCGCTGACCGTTCGGGTATGGGTCGGGCCACCCTGGCGCCGCGTCCGGGCATGGTCGCCGCCGTGCCGCCGCTGCGCGAGCGCCCGCTGTTGAACATGCGCGACATGGGCATGGATATGTCCGGCATGGCGGGGATGGACCATGGCGACATGGACCACAGCGCGATGATGCTGGATCCGCGCAACGCGCCTCAGGTCAAGACCGGCCCTGGCGTGCAGATGATCTCGCCGATGCCGGCCGATCGCACCGGCGATCCCGGCCAGGGGTTGGAGAATGTCGGCCACAAGGTGCTGGTCTATACCGACCTCGCCTCGCTGGACCCGAACCCCGATCCGAGGCACCCGTCGCGCGAGATGGAGATCCATCTCACCGGCAACATGGAACGCTTCATGTGGTCGTTCGACGGCGAGAAATACAGCGAGCTGAAGGCCCCCATTCCGTTCCGCTTCAACGAGCGGGTCCGGGTGGTGTTGGTCAATGACTCGATGATGGCGCACCCTATCCACCTGCACGGCCACTTCTTCGAGGTGGTCACGGGAAAGCCGGGCCACAATCCGCGAAAGCACACGGTCAATGTGCTGCCGGGCGGCAAGGTCGCCTTCGACCTGACGGCGGACGAGCCGGGCGACTGGGCGTTCCACTGCCATCTGCTGTTCCACATGCACGCTGGCATGTTCAACGTCGTCACCGTGCGCCCTCTGGATGGAGGCCCCGTATGAACCGGTTGATGTTGATCGGCCTGGCGCAGCTCGCCCTCTCCACCCCCGCCTTGGCTCAGGTCGATCACTCGCAGCACGGTGCGCCGAGCGCCGATCCGCACGCCGGGCATGTCATGCCGGCCCCGACCGATCCGCACGCGGGACACGCGATGCCCGCGGCGCCGGTCGCGGCCGATCCCCATGCCGGTCACGACATGTCGGCTGCGCCGGCCCCAGCCGATGATGTCGTAGTCGGGACTGAGCCTGCGCCTCCGGTCGCGACGGACCGGGCCGCCGAGCGCTTTTACAGCCCCGAAGCCATGGCGGCCGCCCGTGCTCAGCTGGCCGTCGAGCATGGCGGCAGCACAGCCTGGAAGGTCATGCTCTCGACCGCTGAAATTCGTCCCCAGTCGGGCGATGATGGCCATGGCTGGGAAGGCGAGGCCTGGTATGGCGGCGACGAGCATCGCTTGGTGCTGAAGTCGTCCGGCGAAGGCGTTCTGGGCGGCGACCTGCACAGCGCCGAGGTCCAGGCGCTCTATTCCCGCCCGATCGGCCCCTATTTCGACTGGCAGGTCGGGGTCCGCCACGACTTCGAGCCCGGCCCCTCGCGCACCTATGCGACGCTCGGCTTTGAAGGGGTCGCTCCCTACTGGTTCGAGTTGGAAGGCGCGGCGTTCCTGTCCGAGAAGGGCGATCTGTCGGCGCGGCTGGAAGGCTCCTACGACTTCCGCCTGACCCAGAAGCTGATCCTTGAACCGCGCGCCGAGCTTAGCCTCGCGGCTCAGAAGGTTCGGGAACTGGGCATCGGCTCGGGCGTCACCGACGCCGAGGTTGGCCTGCGCCTGCGCTACGAATTCCGGCGCGAGTTCGGCCCCTATATCGGGGTCATGCATGAGCGGAAGTTCGGCGAGACCGCCGACCTGGCCCGCGAGGCGGGCGAGGACCGGGACAGCACCACCTTCGTCGTCGGCGTTCGGGCCTGGTTCTAGCGCCCGTTGATCACCTTCGATTTTTCCGCGGCTAGGGCCGCGTCTATCTCTGGAGACTGCAATGAAGACTATCGTCCTGGCGCTCGCCGCCTCGTTCGCCCTGACCACCGCCGCCGCCGCTCAGCACGCGGGGCATGGGGATCACTCGGCCCATGCCGCGGCTCCGGTCGCCGGGACCGTCGAAGGGGTCGGCGTCGTGAAGAAAATCGACGCCAAGGCCGGTACGGTCACGCTCGCTCATGACCCGATCAAGGCCCTCAACTGGCCGGCCATGGTCATGCCGTTCAAGGTCGCCGACAAGGCGCTGCTCGGCCAGATGAAGGTGGGTGCGAAGATCCGCTTCCAGCTCAATGGCCAGTTGATCGTCGGCGTTCGTCCCTTCTGATTATCCGGCCTGGCGGCGGCGCGGGTGTCACTCGCCGTCGCCAGGTCGCCTGCTGACCTCGACCCATCGCAGCGGCGCGTTGCGGCAAAGTGAGGGATCGTGGCGAGCCGCGCGTATCCCTATCGAACGACCACTTCGCAACGTGGTCGAGCGGGATCGGGCGGCGGAGGGGTTTTCCGAACATATAAGTAATAGATGGAATCCACGCGGCGATATGCTCGTGGGTTGTGATCATCCGTGGATGATCACAAATCGAAATTTTCCTGATTTATGTATCGGCAGGTCTCACCTGGAGAAATGGACTCTCGTATTGATTGAGTGATCCATTGTAGCACCCGCTCTTTGGTTGGTCATGGCTGCACACTGAATGATCAATTGAAATATTTTCCGGTGCTTGCCTATGAATATTCGAGATCGCGCAAATAACGATGATCGCATTTGCGTTCCGTCAAAGTGTGGAAAATATACCTTCACAAAGCTGCAAATTGCAGGATTCCGATCCAGAAACTTGCGGATTAGTGGAAGTTCGTGCCGCAGGTTCGCGGTCTAATATGTATATACATGTCTTGACGCGCCGGGGGCGGGGCACAAGACAGTTGGGTGAATGAAGGGCGCGGCCTGGGTGGGTCGAGCTGTGGTTTCTAGGGATTGAGGGGGTCGGCATGCGCCGTATTTCGAAGAATCTGCTGTTCGCCAGCGCGCTGCTGACGACGGCCATGGTGGGTGGCCAGGCTTTCGCCCAAAGCGCTGAGCGCGATGTCGAGGAAGTGGTCGTCACCGGCAGCCGCATCAAGCGGGTGGATATCAGCGGCGTCGGCCCCGCGACGGTCGTGAACCAGGAGCAGATCGCCAACACCGGCATCACCAATGTCGAAACCCTGCTGCAGCGCCTTCCGGCGTCGGCCGGCGCCGCCGGCGGCCAGACCAGCGCCTATTGGACCGGCAACGGCTACGGCACAGCGCAGGTCAACCTGCGCGGCCTGGGCATCAACCGCACCCTGACCCTGATCAACGGCCGCCGCGTCGTGAACGGCGGCACCGGCGCGAACAGCGCTCCCGACCTCAACATGATCCCGACGGCGATCATCGGCCGGATGGACATCCTGAAGGACGGCGCCTCGGCCATCTACGGCGCGGACGCCGTCGCCGGCGTGGTCAACATCATCACCATCCAGGGCTTCGAGGGCCTGAAGGTCTCCGGCAAGTACGGCGTCACCGACGAGAACGACGGCGAGGAGTACACTGTCGATCTGTTGTGGGGCATGCGCGGCGACCGTGGCGGCGTGACCGCGGCGCTCACCTATCAGAAGACCGAAGCGGTCAACCTGGCGAGCCGGGCGCCCTGCGCCCTCGGCGAGTCCGGCGGGCAGTTGGTTTGCTCCTACAGCGGCAACACCCTGGGCGGCCGCGCGCGTCTGGCCGACGGCCGGATCGTCAACTTCAGCCAGACGGCGGGCGCCGACGGCCAGTTCTACGAGCCCTATAATGGGACCAAGCACGGCTTCAACTCGAACCCGTTCCTGAACGCGGTCTCGCCCATCGAGCGGATCAGCACCGCCTTCCTCGCCGACTACGACCTGACCGACGATGTCAGCCTGTTCGGCGAGTTCTTCTTCACTCACCGAAAGAGCAACCAGCTGGCCACGCCTGGCGGGCTCACCCACCGTCCGACCAATCCGGACGGCACCCCCGATCTGCTGCGCGACTTCACGATCAAGGGCACGAACCCGAACAACCCAACCGGCCAAGACCTGGTCTTGCTGGCTCGCCGGATCGGCGAGGGCGGCCCGCGCAAGTTCTTCCAGGAAACCGACACCTATCGCCTGGTGGCCGGCGCCCGCGGCAAGGTGGTCGGCGATTGGACCTGGGAAGCGGCGGTGAACTGGGGCCGCAACACCGGCATCGACGCCATGACCAACATCGCCAACCTTGAGCGCGTGCAGAAGTCGATGGGCTGTGTGCCTGGCGCGCCGTGCGGCGACTATCTGGGCGAAGGAAGCCTGTCCAAAGAGGTGCTAGACTACATCCTCTACACCTCGCGCGACACCGGCGGTAACGAGCAGCGCAGCGTGACGCTCGACTTCGCGGGCACCGTCTTCGAGCTGCCGGCCGGTCCGGTCGGCGCGGCGGCAGGCCTGCTCTATCGCGAGGAAAAGGGCTGGCGCGACCCCGACGCCCTGACGGTCCTGGGCATCGGCAACACCAACCAGCAGGAGTCCATCTCCGGCAAGATGCAGGCCAAGGAAGCCTATCTGGAAGTCTCGGCTCCGTTGCTCGCCGACCTGCCGATGATGAAGCTCTTGGTCGCCGACGGGGCGGTCCGCTACTCAGACTACGATCTGTTCGGCGACAACCTGACCTACAAGGGCAGCCTGAACTGGACGGTGATCGACGGCCTGCGGCTGCGCGCCACCTACGGCACCGGCTTCCGCGTTCCCAGCGTGCCGGAACTGTTCGGCGGCGTTTCCGAAGGCAACCTGACGACCACCGATCCGTGCAGCGGCTACAGCGCCAGCGGCAACGCTACCCTGGTCGCCAACTGCAAGGCTTCCGGCGTTCCGGCCGGCTTCAGGCAGCTGGGCAACACCATCCTGACCACCAACGGCGGCAACAGCGACCTGCAGCCGGAAGAGGCCAAGACCCTGACCCTGGGCGTGGTCTTCACGCCGCCGCAGGTCAGCGGCCTGTCGGTCACGGTCGACTATTTCGACATCAAGATCACCGATGCGATCCGCTCGATCCCCGGCTCGACCAAGCTGGCGGTCTGCTACGCCTCGGCCGGCCTGACCCACCCGTTCTGCGGGCCGACCAACTACACGCGCAGCACGCTGACCGGCGAGGTCAACTTCCTCTCCTCCATCCCGGTGAACACCGGCAAGGAAGAGATGAAGGGCGTCGATATCGGCATCCACTACGACTTCGATATTGGCTCGACGCGCGCCAGCCTCGACTGGAACACGACCTATCTCGGCGAGTACCTGATCACCGCCTATGACGGCGCCGAACCGATCCAGTTCGACGGCCGCATCGGCGGCGGCAACGGCGGCTTCCCGAAGTGGCGTTCGAACGCCAGCTTCTCCGTCACCGACGAAACCTGGACCGGCACCTATTCGGTTCAGATGATCGGCAAGGCGATCGACTTCAACGCCGGGCCGAAAGACATCGGCTACCAGTCGCCGCGGGTGTTTTATCACAACGCCCAGGTCGCCTATCGCTTCGCCAAGAGCGCCGACATCGCGTTCGGCGTCGACAACATCTTCGACCGCAAGGCGCCGTTCATCCAGAGCTATACGGACGGCAACACTGACACCATGACCTACGACCTGCTCGGTCGCCGGGGCTACGTGCGGCTGACCTACCAGTTCAACTAGGCCAGTCGTCCAGGCGTCGGGCGGGGCCCCACTCCCGCCCGACGACCTACCGTTCAAACGCTTCGCGTTGAGAGAAACCAAGATGCGCTTGCCAGCTCTGGCGCGAAAAACTCACAAGTGGCTCGCCTTGATCATCGGCGTTCAAGCCGTGTTCTGGACGATCAGCGGCGTCTACATGACCGCCGTCCACATCGACACGATCCACGGCGACCATCTGGTGCGCGCGCCCGATCGCCGCCCCATCGTCATGCAGGGCCTGGTCGAGCCCGGCTCGTTGATCCCGGGCGGTACGCGCTCAGTGAAGCTGGAGAACCAGCTTGGCCAGCCGGTCTATGTCGTCGACGCCGTTCCCGGCCGCATGCTGTTCGATGCGCGCAGCGGCGAGCTGCTGTTGCCCATCGACGAGACCGGCGCGCGAGACCGCGCCCTATCCTATTATGCAGGCGTCGGAGGCATCGAGAAGATCGAGCTGCTCGACGTCGCGCCCAGCGAAATCAAAAACCGGGCGGTCCCGATCTGGCGCGTCGAGTTCGCCGGTCTGTGGCGGCCGACCCTCTATATCTCGCCGCTGACCGGCGAGCTGGTGGCCAAGCGCCACGATCTTTGGCGCACCTTCGACTTCGTCTGGATGTTCCACATCATGGACTACGAAGAACGCACCGACATGAACAACACGCTGCTGCGTGTCGCCACCTGGATGTCCGTCGCCGCCTCGGCGAGCGGCGCCTGGCTCCTGCTCTACAGTTTCCGGCGCCGCCGCCGCGCGCGCAAAAAAGCCGCGGCCTGAGGTCCCCATGTTCCTGATCCGCACCCTGCACAAATGGTTCGGCCTGATCCTGGGCCTGCAGTTCCTCCTCTGGTCGGTCAGCGGCGCGATGATGGCCCTGCTCGACCACCACAAGGTCTCGGGCGAGCCGTCGGTCCGCGCGCCGGTTCCCGCCATCGCGCCGGCTGAGCCGGTAACGCTGGCTCGGGTCGCCGAGGCGGTCGGTGGCCCCATCCACGCGCTGAAGCTGAGGCCCCTCGGCGAAAGCTACGTCTATGAGGCGGCGACGCCGACCGGCGTGAAGCTGATCGACGCCGTCAGCGGCAAGGCCGTGGCCGTCGACGAGGTCAAGGCCGCCGCGCTTGCGGTCGCGGCGTTCAGCGGCTCTGAAAAGGTCGCCTCGATCCGCAAGGTCGAGACAGGCGACGTGGAGACCCGTTCGCTGCCGCTGCCGCTATGGCGCGTGGAGTTCGCCGACAAGGAGCAGACGACCCTGCTGCTGTCGACGACGACCGGTGAGGTGTTGGAGCGCCGCAACAACACCTGGCGACTGTGGGACATCTTCTGGATGATCCACATCATGGACTACACCAAGCGTGAGAGCTTCAATCACCCGCTGATCATCACGGTCGGCAGCGGCGTGACCTGGCTGGCGCTCAGCGGTGTGATCCTGTTGTTCCGCAGCTTCCGCCGCCAGGACTTCGCCTATGTGCTCGATCCGATCGAGCGCATCCGGGATGAGCGCAAGACCAAGAAGCAGGCCTGATCGTCGGCCTGCTTCTACGGCGCCGCTTGCAAGTCGGCTCAAGCGCGAGCCTTCTTGCAGGCTAGGCGTCTCAAGAAAGCGGAGCGGCCATGTCTGCGGTGAAGTACGAGATCGTCGAACACGACGGTGGCTGGGCCTACAAGGTCGGCGACACCTATTCGGAAACCTTCGCCAGCCACGATGCGGCTTCGCGCGCCGCCCACACGGCCGCGCGCGAGCAGGTGCGGCCGGGCACGACGACCAGCATCGAATACGAGGACGAGAAAGGGCGTTGGCACGCCGAGGTCTCGTCCGGCGACGACCGGCCGGAGGCCGACGTCCAGGACTAGTCGGCTTCGAGCAGCGGGAAGTCTCGGGACTTCAGCTCCGTCCAGAGATAGAGGCCCAGCACGATCAGGGCGAAGACGCCCGCGCCCGCCCACATGAACTGCTCGGGGAAGCTCGCCGGCGCCACCGCGATTGGCGAAGGATTGTTGGTCGCCACGATGAAGCCGGCCAGCGCCACGTTCACCCAGATCCCAACGACGGCCAGAATGGTAAGCCGGTCCACCAGCCGACCATCACCAGGCCGGGCAGGACGAAAGTGATCGACGACAGGGTGCCAGCGGCCGAGGCGACCGTCTGGACGATGCTGTTTTCCCAGATGGTCAAGGTCTTCAGCGCCCGCATCAGCGCCATGGAGATCACGGCGGCCGGGATGGAGGAGGCGAAGGTCAGCCCCACGCGCGGACATTAGCCGCCGTGAACACGACGGTGATCAGGCAACCCAGGGCCACGCCCCGCAGGTCAGTTCGACCCGTCTATCTCCGCCGCGCATTGGCTGTCCCCCGCGAGCGGCGTTTAGGACGCATTTGGTGACAGATCGCAGCATGAGCCGCCAGGGCCAGATGGGCGCGTCGGGGATGCGCCGTACTGGAGGATGCGAGGAAGCCTTAAGAGGCGGTGCGCGGCTCAGCGAGAGGGACTAGTTCTTGCCGAATGAAGGCGACCCGGCCAAGCAGCATCTTGGCGTGTTCGGGCGTCGGCGCGGTTTCAATCGGGTAGCTATCTGACAGGCTACGGCCGGCGAGGACATTGTCGGCCCAGTCCTGCGCGATCGCGCAGTAGAGCTGCAATGCAAGGGCCGGGGTCGGGGTATCGTCCGTTTCAAAGTGCATAGAGGGCAGGTCACCGACCACCGCCCACCGTTCCGTATCTTCAGGTTTTCGGGGATTCTCGAAACGGACCAGAAAGAGCCCAAGAATGGGCACGACACCGAACGCGAGCGTTAGCTTCGAAATTCGCGCGAAGCTGTCGTTCTGGACGAACGCTTTTGCCTCTGCCGCTAGAGCATCCAACTGCTCGACCTCGCCAGCGCTCTCGTAGTCGAGATCACGACCGACGGGGAAGCCAGACGTATCGATCAGCATGTCCATGACCGATCGTAGCTTGACGGTTTCAAGGAGAAAAGAACAAAAGGAGACCGCGCTAAATGTCCCTCGCGATTGTCGTCAGAGGTGGCTGCTGCCGCCTAAACGACAAGGTCCGCAACCTAGCCCTCGCTGGAGTAGCCCAAGAGGTGATTCCAAAGATGTGTGCGCCAGGAGCCGTGGCCTCCAGAGTTCCAACCTCGAAATCAGGCGAGTGGATTATCGAAAGGGGTTGGCGGTGAGAGAGGGAAACCGCTCACTTCTAGTAAATTCAATCACTTAGCAAGCGATGCCTGCTACAATGGTTCGCTTGAAGTGTAGCAAACTGAGTTGGCTGTTGGAACCTCCCCGTTAGCCTTGCAATACGCCTGCTCTTCTCGTCCAATGATCAAAACCGCATGGCGCAGCTTCGATGTGCCGCGGAAGGTGACGGCGGGGGGCTATGAACGCTGAACGGTTAAGAGAACTCGTGGACTTTTTAATCCACGCAGAGCAGCGCCTCGACTTGCAAAGTAAGGCGGATCGCCTTCAGGCAGCACTTCAAAACCTGACAACACAGCCTGCTGAGCCGAGTTATCAAAACGAAGTCGTTCACGCGCTAGACGATTTGCAAAACACGCTTGGTCCGCACTTCTATGATGATCTATCTCCAGCGGAGAGGGCGGCGCTAAGTGAAATAAATGCTGAACCGTTCTTCGGGCCGGAGATGGCGCAAAGTGTCAGAAGCTACTTAGCTGACAACACTATGACGCCGTCTATTGTGACTAGCTCATTCAATTTAATGCTGGATAAGCGGCGAGAATACATAATTTCACTGCATCAGCTTTCGGAAAGTCTTGGGCGTCTAGGAGTTGAAGCCTACACTCCTGTTCCAGGAGAGGCTGAGCTTGGTATATTAATCCCGAGAGACCTATTCCATAATAAGCTCGACCCATTCTCGAAAGAGCTTCACACACTTAATACAATAATATCCCTCTTCTCTGAGGCGGCCACGGGGACGGTTGAGGACCCTGGCGTAAAGCAAATTTCTACTACAGATCCGATTATCTATTTGTGCGTCGGCGTTCCCACCGTCGCCATGATAGCTAAGTCCGTCTCGTGGATTTTGGACACCTGGAAGTCCGCCTTGGAGATTAAGGAATTACGGAACCGCGCGAAGGCCATCAGCTTTGATGAAGACGAACTGAAGATATTTGAGAACAAGGTTGACAAGTTAATTGACGCGAAAGTCAAAGAGCGTGTCGCCGAAATAATGGAGACCTCAAAAACTGAGGGGCCTAGGTCTCAGGAGGTTGAGAACGGCCTGATATGGGCGCATCGCGCCCTCTTGGCGCGGATTGAGCGCGGCATGACCTTGGATGTTAGGTTCCTTCCACCCGCCGAACCTCTACCCGATGACGAGGTATCGCCACATGCTGCTGACTTTGAGACGCTGCGGGTGCTGAGCCCCACCCTAGAGTTCCCGACACCGTCCGGTGCGCCAATTCTGAGGCTGCCTAGCAGTGAGCCTCCTAAGGCACCAAAGGGCCCATCCGCATGACGAGCGTTGAAATCGCCGCATGGGTCCAGGGTCTGGCTGGGGTTGCTACATTTCTGGCGGCCTGCCTTGCTGTAAAGGCAACCATAGACGCGCCAATTAAGGCCGCCGAATTTGCTGAAAAATTGCGTCGAGATAAAGAGGCGAGTGACGAGACAGCGAGGCAGCAGCGCCAAATCTTGACTATACTTTTACAGTATAGGGCGCAAATTCTGCACTACGATGTTTTCAATGCGCTAAATCTAATTGATTTGGCCTTTATTGATGCAGTAGAGGTTCGGCGTGCGTGGCATCAGTTTCATGACGCTATCGAAAATCCGTCTTCTTTTGAGCTTAAGCGCGAGCGGTTCGCGAAGATAATCGAAGCCATAATTAGGTACCTCAACCTAAGTGATAAAATCACGCCGCAAGATGTCTCGCGGGCCTATTTCCCTGATTTCGTCGGTAAGCAGATCGACGTGTTTGCGGCGAAGGTGGAAGAGGATTGGCAAGACCTGCAAGCACGACGCTCGGGCCCGCCGCCTCGACCTGAAATTTGATGTCCTTACGTGAAGTCGCCCCTCTGAAACTCTAAGGCGCGTATTACCCCGTGGGGTGGTCATGGCCTGCGCCTGATCGCCCAAACTAGTGCGGCGGTGGCCGTCACAAGGGCTGCCAGAGCGGCCAACAGGTCTGGGTCCAGCACGATCATAGCGTCCTCCGTTAATGCCGTGGTCATACTTATGAACAGCCGCGATTGTTGGATGGTTAACCGGGGTGGTTAGATCGATAAACGTTGACGCAGCAACCGAGCCGCCATATCAAATCTCGATACGAACGTATGGAGGGATGATATGGACGGGAAGTTCGTCGCTTACTACCGCGTATCTACGGCCAAGCAGGGCGCATCAGGGCTTGGTTTGGATGCCCAGCGACAGGCTGTCCGCGATTATCTAAATGGCGGGGCGTGGGAGCTTATCGGTGAGTTTGAGGAGGTCGAGAGCGGCAAGCGCTCCGACAGGCCAGAGTTGGCGCGCGCCATGGAGCGCTGCCGTTTAACTGGCGCAAAGCTCCTCATCGCCAAGCTGGATCGCCTGAGCCGCAACGTCCACTTCCTATCGGGCTTGATGGAGCAAGGCGTGGATTTTGTCGCCTGCGACATGCCGACAGCGAACCGGCTCACGGTGCACATTATGGCGGCGGTCGCTCAGCAGGAGCGCGAGGCCATCTCGGCGCGTACAAAGGCGGCCATGGGTTCCATCAAGGCGAAGCTCGATGCTGGCGAGGAATACGTTTCCCGGCGCTCAGGGCGGACCCTGACGCGCCTTGGAAGCCCGAGGGGGTTGACGGTCAGCAGGCCCGATTTGGGCACTCAGGCGCTACGAGAAAAGGCCGATGCGTTTGCCGCCCGGGTTCTCCCCACCATCCGGGAAGTGCAGTCCGAGGGCTCACCATCCCTGGCTGTCCTGGCCGACCGCTTGAACGCCATGCAGGTGCAAACGGCGCGGGGCAAGGCATGGACGCCAATGGCGGTGAAGCGGGTTCTGGACCGGGCTGGCTAAGCGTCGCCATGCCGGGGCTGGGCTGGTCCGTGGCGGGCTTCTCCGTATGCGCGCTAGGTCTGTGGCGCCGGTCCCCTGACGGCGCTCAGCGGGCCTATATGGGGCGGGACGCATCTGGGAGTTTTGATACCATCAGGCACAGGGAAACGTCGTTGGCCGGATTTCGATACCAACGAGCAGAACTGCCCACTCCCCGATCTGACCTCATGGTCCTGGCGGGTATTCCAAAGAACTCAATCGACCCTCAATTTACGGCGCAATAGCGCAGCCCTGGCATGGCTCAAACTTGCATGACCTCATTAGGCGTAAGCCGAGGGGATTAGCTTCGGCTAGTCGAGGTCAACCGACAGGCTCAAACCCGCTCGATCAAACTCACGATCAAACAGGAAGCCCGGACCTAATCCCAGGAGATGCAAATGCTGCATCTATCGCAGGGAGGGGACCGACAGAACTCAACCCAACTCATCAAATCTTCGATCAATATATAATAGATAGGGATAAACCCGGTTTAATAATGGGATTAACCCATAGGCGGATGATCGCCCTAAATAATACACCCCCTTTTATGAGCAGCATGAACGCTAGATTGAAAACTCTAAGGTCGTGCTTGGCTTAGAGATGGCGTTCCGCTTGGTCTAACCAAGGTTGGTAGACGGTACTGCGCTTGGCGGTAGCAGGCCGTTCAACTCATGCTGCTCATCAAAGAGGATGTCTGTGCGCCTAAGCGCGAGACCTATCCGTCTTAATCCTCTGCACCGATCGGACCGATTTGTCCCGCGTGCACCCTCACCAAAAATCTAAGGAGTGCCAGGAATGGCGACCTATACCGTCAACGATGACATCGTGGCGTCTGCCGCTGCACGCGACTACTTCATCCACGCTGATCGCCGAGTGATGATCGGCCTACGCGCTGCGCTCGAAATGCTGCGCATCCCTCTTCCCGAGTATGCAACGCGCAAGCCTCCCGGCCCTGCACCCTCACGCGCTGTAGCTGCGGCTTACCAGGCCGACCAGGGCGCACGCGCTGCACCTAAGCATGTCGGGTCTGACCCCCTCGGCGAGCACCGCCTCTCGGCTGCTGTCGCTAAGGGCAAGGCCAAGCTGGCTCGGCGCTCTGACCTCTTCACCCAAACATTTCCCGGCTGATTAGCAGCCCGAATAAGGACCAAGCATGAACCTCAACAAGACCCGCGACCGCGCTCAGCTTACCGATGATGTTGAACGTCTCGCGGCCGAACTGAACCAAGCTCGCGCTGATGTCGTGACCTTGCGCCGTCTTAAGGACGCCGAAGCCGATGAAAAGCGCCTGACCGTCGAACTGCGAGTAGCACAAGAGCAATTGGCGGAGCGCAATGCCGCTGATGTCATCGCTCAACGAGATGCGATGTACGCCAACTTTATCGACATCAACGTTGAGGAAGAGATCACGCAGTCCGGCGACAACATCATGCACAACATCTACCGGATCAACGTCACTCGGCGCGAATGGAACGGCTGGGAGAACGCACCTAAGACCATCGTGTTTGGCAGTTTCACGGCGCTCCCCGGCGAGGCGTTCAACTACCTGCTAGACAAGCACCCTTCGCGCATCCCCGCGAAGATCATGGCGCTGAACCCATCGGATGCATGGGACGCCTTTTCGATCTACTTCGCTGGGCTAAAGCGTGGGTACTTCACCGGTCCCTCTGCGGAGTGAGTGAGAGATCGAGCGCGGCTCGCACCCTAAGCGCCCTTCGGAGAGACGCCGCACACGATCAGCGCATTGACGACGCTCTGGCCCATGTCCCCACAGCGCCGAAGGCTCGGAGCCCCCGAAGCCGGTACGTACCAGTGGACTACCAAGCGACCACGCTAGACCAACTTCGCGCGCGATGCGGGGCGCACGGCTCAGCAGCAGTTGAGGAGGCGGTGCATAGCGCGCTGAGCACGTGGCTCATGCGGCGTGAGGCGAGCACAGGCCCTGAAGTCAGGGCGTTGAGCCAACACTGGCGGGAGCAGCGCGTGCGTCTGCGCATCCCTGTCCTATCAGGTAGGCCGCCGCCCTCACTCCACGAACGACGCCCCAATGGGGAACGCGAGGCGACGCGGGGGACAGTCCTGGCCCTCATGTCCGAATGGCAGGCCCAGGGTTGCCCCGGCCTGATCAAGGCCATTCAGCACACGCACCAAGTCATCCACTCGGCCGCTGTCAGCGAGCATCAACGTCAGCTTGCCCGGCAGGCCATTACGAAAATTTTTGAAGGAGAACCCCATGGCGGGCCTAACGAATAGACAGCGCGTCAAGGTCAACGCCGCGCTCAGCTTGATCTACGCAGAGGGCTACGACGCTCAGACCGTCCACAACTGGGCGAGTGAATACAAAGGTCAGGGCTACCCACCGGCCAAAGCGTTCGAGCGCGCCCTGAATGAGTTCGTTGCGGGCCAGCCTGAGGTTGGTGCGGCGATTGGGAAGATCACCCGCCTGATCCACGCAAGCGATGATGCCACCGTGGCGAAGTACGATCAGGCCCTCAACGAATACATCGCTACTGGCAATGACGCGGCCATCTCGGCGCTAGGTCCGATGATGGCTCAAGACAGCGTGGCGCTGTCGGTGCGCAGCGGTGAACTTGCTGACGGGACCATGAGCGCAGAGGCAGTTGGAGACTGCGTTGGGCTTCATTCCCGCCGATGGCTTGGTAAGCGCAGCGATGGCGGCGAGCACCAATCAGCCCTCTCAGCCCGCCTTCCAGGCGAAGCGAGAGAGCGAGGTGGAATTGAGAGAAGAGGGCGCGATCAACGCGCAGTCCCAGGTCTCGCCATTTGCAGGCATGGGCTTAGCGACCAAGCAAGATAAGTGGGCGCAGACGTTCAACACCGGCTCGCACGGAAGGGCGCGAACGCTCCTTCAGGGGCATGTTGTTGGCCCCGACCTGCCACCCTCTCAAATCTAGGTCGCTAGGCCGGGTGGCGATGCAGGCAACTTGAAGCCCGGCACCCGGTACTTTCCCATCGCATCAACCAACGGAGCGAGGGGATAGGACAGTCCGCCATAGGCGTCGGCTACGTCGCCTGTCTCGTGCCCCGTGAACTCATTGTGCACGTCGTTGGGTATTAGGGAGAGGCGAGCGAATTGCTTGAAGCTGTGTCGGAATGAGTGGAAGGGCGTGTCTTTCCCTGTCAGCCCACACTCAACGCGACGGTAGCGACCAAACCACTTGGACCAGTTGCCCATTAGTTCGCCGACGGAGTTGGGTACGATCTTGTCGAAAAGCCGGGATCGGCCCGCCAGCTTCGCCGCCGTTGCGAACCGGAGAAAACCAAGAGCGACCAGATCGGCGTGGATCGGAACACGGCGTTCACTGCCCTCATTCTTTACGAACTGTCCCCGGTCGGGGTTTTCAACAATCCGCATGACCCAGGCGGCGTGCTCCTGCCCATCCGCGTCGGAGTAGGTCTCCTCAACAATATCTTCCGGGTGAAGCTGCCCTAGCTCCGTCTGTCGTGCGCCGGTGTAAAGTGCGAGCAGGGGCAACCAATAGGCAGCCTCTCCACCACCCGCAGCGGGCCTCAAGCCATCGGCATAGACGGGGCTGGCCATAATCGCGTTGAGTTCGTGGACTTCAAAGCCTCGGCGCTTGTCTTTGGCCTTCCGCTTGTCTGTCACCCTAATCTTAGCCGCAGGGCTGATTTGGATCAGATGCAGCTTATCCGCCGCATAGTTGAACACGGTCCCGAGCATGGGGATCATGACGTTGATGTTGGCTGGGCTCTGGCCTTGAGCGACTAAAGCATCCTTGAACGCCAGCACGTGATGCTTCGTCACGTCCTGAACCGCCAGCTTGCCGTTCACCGCCTCAAACCGATCAATGATGTTGCGGGTGCGTGTGACAGTCCGGGCCTTCGGCTGGTTCTCAGCGGCCCAACGGTCCACGACTCCTGAAAGGGAAAGGCCAGTCGTCACGGCCGCCCGCGATGGTGCCGCGTCAGATGCCTGGACGTGGAGGTTAGGTCGCTTAGCCCCTGACCTTGCTATCGCGGCTTGCTCTTCAGCTACAGCGGCTCGGTAAGCACTAGCCTGAACGATGTCACGCAGTGCAGATTGCTCTGGTGATAGGTCGGCCTTCGGGTCAAGCAAGCGCGCCTCAAGCTGGCGTCGCAGCCCTTCGCGGCTCTCGAACTCGTGCTCATCGCTCGCGATGTCGTCATTGCGAAGCTCAAGCTGCTCCATCTCATGGGCGAACTGCTCGTCGCTGATCGTCTCCCACGGATCTGGCCTTCGCGGACCCTGACTGGCGGCTGGAAGCGCAGCTTCAGCGGTTAGCTTTTTGCGGGCGGCTTGGAACTCATCATTGAGCGCGACCCACATACGAGCGTGCTGGGTCCGGGCTTCCAAAGGGTCTGCTGTTCCCAGCGCCCTGACTAACTCTCTGCGCCCATAATGGGCCTGCAAATCCAGAGGGATTACACGTCGGGTGGAGTACCGCCCATTGCGCCGAATGAGGCCCGTGGCCATAGCCGTCTGCTCCGTATCAAGTGTAGCAGGCAGTCGGCGCTTGGTCATTCTAAGTGGCTGATTTTTACTGATTTCCCTTGTGGCCTATGAGGCGGGAAGGGGTTGGCGGTGAGAGAGGGATTCGAACCCTCGTTACGGTTTCCCGTAAACACGCTTTCCAAGCGTGCGCGATCGACCACTCCGCCACCTCACCACAGGCCCTGAGAGGCGGTGAGACCCCTCGCGGAAGGCGCGCAATATACTCATGAAGTCCTCGCGAGCAAGCGCTGTCAGGCCGCGACGCACAGGCTTTTCGATTTCAGGCCGCAAAGCCCTGCCTGGCAAGGCGTTGCTGGGTGGCGGCAAGGTGCTCTCGGCGGCGTGGCGCGTGCATTCGCCGCTTGGGGCGCCTATGTTCTGGTCCAAACCCCATCGATCAGGCGCGCCCCCCATGCTCTTCGCCAAAAAGAACCTCGACCTTCCGACCATCGACACCGCCCTGCCGGGCCGCTCCAGTCCGCTGCCCACCGCCGAGACCCATTTCATCAATGGTCGGCCGTTGAAGGGTCCCTATCCGGACGGCTTGGAAATCGCCGACTTCGCGATGGGCTGTTTCTGGGGCGTGGAGCGCAAGTTCTGGGTAGTTCCCGGAGTCTGGGTGACGGCCGTCGGTTATGTGAACGGCATCACGCCGAACCCGACCTATGAAGAGGTCTGCAGCGGTCGCACCGGTCATACCGAGGCGGTGCGCGTGGTCTATGATCCGCGCGTGGTCACCTATGAGGACCTGCTGAAGGTGTTCTGGGAGAACCATGACCCGACCCAGGGCATGCGCCAGGGCAACGACATCGGCACCCAGTACCGCTCGGGCATCTATGTCCACAACGACGCCCAGGCTTCTGCGGCCGTGGCTTCGCTTCAGGCCTACCAGCAGGCGCTGTCTGACAAGGGCTATGGCGCGGTGACCACCGAGATCGCCGAGGCGCCGGAGTTCTATTTCGCCGAGGACTATCACCAGCAGTACCTGGCCAAGAACCCCAACGGCTATTGCGGGATCGGCGGCACCGGCGTGACCTGCCCGATCGGCGTGGGCGTCCAGGCTTGATGTCGGAGCACTTCCGTTACGGCGCGGACATCGGCCTGGCATGACCCGTGAGGACGTGGAGGCCGTAGCCATGGCGCTGCCGGCTGCGACGAAGGTCGTTCAGTGGGGCGGGGCCGATGTCTACAAGGTCGGCGGCAAGGTGTTCGCGATCTGCGGCCTGGCGGGCGGCCTGTCGTTCAAGGTGACAGAGATCGGCTTCATGGTGCTGACCGATGACGGCCCCGGCCGCCAGGCGCCGTATCTGGCCAAGGGCCATTGGGTGCTGGTCGATCTCGATAACTTTACGCCGGGCGAGGCCGTTAGCTGGCTCGCGACGTCCCACGAACTGATCGCGGCGAAACTGACCCGCAAGCTGCGGGCCGAGCTCGGCCTGGCCTAGAGCTTTTCCAGCATCCGCCGCAGGTCGCCGACCGCCCGCGCGGCGGGAGACCGGCGCTGGCGCGTGAACAGCAGAGTAATCGCCGCCAGGGTGGTGAGGATGAAGGCGGCCGGACCAAACAGCCATGCGGCGGCGGCAAGGGCGAAATAGTACCCCCGAACACCGCGGTTGAACGACGATAGCGCCGGATTGAGCAGGCGAGCGGCGGTGTCGCCGTAGGCGCGCTGGAAGGCCTTGTCGTCGGTTTCCGGAGCCGCGCCGATCACGGCCAGGCAGTAGTTCATCTGCCGGATCGCCCAGATGAAATCGAGCAGGCCGCGGGCCAGGGCCAGCAGGACCAGGGCGATCTGGGCTTCGAACAACAGCCGCGACGAGGTTTTGAGGACCATCAGGCTGGACACGCTGCGAAAGGCGCCTTCGCCGCCGAACAGCACGCCTGCCGCCGCCGCGATCAGGATCAGGTTGGAGGAGGCGAAGAACGAGGCCGAGTTTAGGGTGTGCCCCAGCAGTTGGCCGTCCATGAACTTGTTCTCGCGCGCCGCCATGGTCCGCATCCAGGCCGCGCGGATCGCCGTCATGTCGGTGTTGATTACGCCTTTATTGCCGCCGACCGCGTGCAGCAGCGGCTCATAGGCCATCCAGGCGAGCGCGAAGATCGCCAGGGCGACCATGTCGGACACGGAGAGGGCTTTAAGGATGTCCATGGCCTCAGTCCTCGGTGATCAGGCTTTCGCGGTTGGTGTTGCGCAGGCGCACGGCGACGATGAACGCCACGGCCATGATCGCCGACACATAGATGTAGGAGCCGCTTTCCATACCCTGCTGCTTGAACCACAGCGCAACATATTCCGCCGTGCCGCCGAACAGGGCGTTGGCGATGGCGTAGGGCAGGGCGACGCCCAGGGCGCGCACGTGGGCGGGGAACAGTTCGGCCTTCACCAGTGCGCTAACTGACGTGTAGCCGGACAGCACCACCAATAGCAGGGTCATCAGGCCAAAGGCGACAAAGGCGTTGTCGGTCCCGGCGATGGCGCTCATGGCCGGATAGGTGAGCAGGGCGCCGGCGCCGAACGCAAAGGCGATGGTTCGGTGGCGGCCCAGGTGATCGGAGAGGTAGCCGAACAATGGCTGGCAGCACATGAAGATGAAGAGGGCGGCCGCGGTGATCGTGGTCGCGGTGTTCTTGGAGAAGCCCGAGGTGTTGACCAGGAACTTCTGCATGTAGGTCGTGTAGGCGTAGAAGGCGAGCGAGCCGCCGGCCGTCAGGCAGAAGATGATCGCGCTCTCGCGCGGGTGGTTCATGAACAGCAGCATGGTGGTGGAGCGGGGCGCGCCGCTCTGCTTGGACGCCAGGAACGAGGGGCTCTCCTCCAGGCTGCTGCGGATCCAGAACACCACGACCGCCAGCACGGCGCCGATCAGGAAGGGGATGCGCCAACCCCAGGCCAACAGGTCGGCCTTGTCCATGACGTTCTGAAGGACGATCAGCACGGCCAAGGCCAGGAGTTGGCCCATGATCAAGGTCACATACTGAAAGCTGGACCAGAAGCCGCGCCGCGCCCGGCCGGCCATCTCCGACATATAGGTGGCGCTGGCGCCGTACTCCCCGCCGACTGACAGCCCCTGCAGCAGGCGCGCCAGTAGCAGGATGACGGGCGCGGTGGCGCCGACCATGGCGTAGCTAGGCGCGACGGCGATGATCAGAGACCCAGCGCACATCATGGCCACAGCGAGGGAGAGCGCCGCCTTGCGCCCCGCCCGGTCGGCATAGAGGCCCATCAGCCAGGCACCGATCGGCCGCGCCAGAAAACCCACCGCGAAGATGGCCGCAGCCTGCAGCAACTGCGCGGTCAGGTCGCCCTTCGGAAAGAAGTGATGGGCGAAATAGAGGGTGAAGGAGGAGTACGCAAACCAGTCGTACCACTCGACCAGATTGCCGGCCGAACCTCCGAGGATCGCGCGCAGACGCTGAACGGGCGTGAGGCCCGGCGTCAGAAATCCACTCGGCGCCTGGGCGTCGATCCCCGTTTCCGCGGCCGTCATGCAGTTCCCCCCGATATTTTGCGGGGATGCTAGGGGCCGTTGCGGAGGAAGGCTAGATGCGTCCCATCAGCACCAGGATCAGCACGATCACCAGCACCAGGCCAAGGCCGCCGGAGGGGAAATAGCCCCAGGACCGCGAGTGGCCCCAGGTCGGCAAGGCGCCGATCAACAGCAGGACCAGAATGATGAGCAGGATTGTCCCAACGCCCATGATGGTTCGTCTCCCTTAGCGAACCGGCGCCAGGTGGCCGGCCAGGCGAAACGAACGATCCGCCACGGCGGCGGTTCCAGGCGACCCTAGTCGGCGATGTCGGCGGTGTGGATCTCGGCGTCAGTGTTTTTGATCTTAAGGGCGTAGAGCAGCCCGATGAACCAGCCCTTGACCACCGGCAGGAGCAAAAGAGTGACGGCCGCCAGCGGAATCAGGGTGGCCGGCAGCACGATCGCGGTCGGCGCTTCCCAGATAATTGGGAAGAACAGCAGCGGGCCGACGATCAGGTGGCCGACGATCAGGATGGTGAAGTAGGCCGGGCCGTCATCGGCTGGATATTTCGCCAGGTCATGGCCGCATTCCCCACAGCGCGGCTCGACCTTCAGGTAACGCCAGAAGAGCTTGCCCTCGCCGCAAGCGGGGCAACGGCCTTTCAGGCCGCGAAGCATCGAGCGGATAAACATCTACATGGCGCCTGAAAGCTGACGAGGGCTCGTATGCGCCCTGGGGCTCTCAGAGGAAAGGGGGCTTGCCGTCGCATGCGGAGACGACGCGAGCATGCGGGAACGTCCCGCGACCTTAAGTCTTTCCCTTGATGGAAGGACTTTGGCCATGACCGACGAGCGTAAATCCCCTCACGAGAAGGACCCTCACGGGCATACCGGGCCGACAACGCCTGGCGAGGACAGTTCGCGCGAGGCTCACCCGGTGGTCGTGCCGCCGAGCGACAAAGCCAAGATCGCCGAGGAAGCCTCGCGCGAGGAAGACGCCTAGCGCTTCATGTCGTCGGCTGCGCCGGCCACGGCGGCGCCGGCGGCCTGCGCGTCCCGGCCAATGCCCGCGACCGTATTGCAGGCGGCCGTCAGCAAGGCGGCGGCGGTCACGGTGAGGATGATGATCTTGCGCATGGGTGGCTCCCCCGAATGATGTCGACGCCTCATGGCGAAGCTTCAGGGCTCTTTTTAGGCAAGGCCCGGCCGATTGGGCAATCGCCAGGGCCTTCTCCTCTCCCTTGGGAGAGGCCGGGTGAGGGGGCGTCGCGAAGCGGCGCAAAGCCAACTTCCAAGCCCTTCGTCGTTGAGGGGCCCACCCCCTCACCTAACCTCTCCCCGGCGGGGAGAGGGACGTATCGCTAGTCGGCATCCATCTTCAGAGCGGCGATGAAGGCTTCCTGCGGGATCTCCACCTTGCCGAACTGACGCATGCGCTTCTTGCCGGCTTTCTGCTTGTCCAGCAGCTTGCGCTTGCGGCTCATGTCGCCGCCGTAGCACTTGGCCGTCACGTCCTTGCGCAGGGCGCGGATGGTTTCGCGGGCCACGATCCGGCCGCCGATCGCCGCTTGCAGCGGGATCTGGAATTGGTGCGGGCTGATCAGGTCCTTCATCTTCTCGACCATCCCACGGCCGCGCGTCTCGGCGCGGTCGCGGTGGACCAGCATCGAGAGCGCGTCCACCGGTTCGGAATTGACCAGGATCGACATCTTCACCAGGTCGCCGACGCGGTAGCCTTCGATGGCGTAGTCGAAGGAGGCATAGCCTTTCGAGACGCTCTTCAGGCGGTCGTAGAAGTCGAAGACCACTTCGTTCAGCGGCAGATCGTAAACGACCAGGGCGCGCGACCCGACATACGACAGCTCGCGCTGTTCGCCGCGACGGTCCTGGCAGAGCTTGATGACCGAGCCGAGATACTCGTCGGGCGTCAGGATCGTCGCCTTGATCCACGGCTCGCTGATGCTGGTGATCTTCACCGGGTCCGGCATGTCGGCCGGGTTGTGCAGCTCGATCTCCGAGCCGTCGTTCATATGGATCTTGTAGACCACGCTGGGCGCGGTCGCGATCAGGTCGAGGTCGAACTCGCGGCTCAGGCGCTCCTGGATGATTTCCAGGTGCAACAGCCCCAAGAACCCGCAGCGGAAGCCGAAGCCCAGCGCGGCGCTGGTTTCCATCTCGTAGGTGAAGGAGGCGTCGTTCAGGCGCAGGCGGCCGATGGCGGCGCGCAGATCCTCGAAGTCGGCGGCGTCCACCGGGAACAGACCGCAGAACACTACCGACTGGGCGACGCGGAAGCCCGCTAGGGCTTTTTCGGTCTGCCGCTTTTCCTCGGTGATCGTATCGCCGACGGCGGCGTCGGCGACCTGCTTGATCTGGGCGGTGATGTAGCCGATCTCGCCGGGGCCGAGCTCGGCGACCTCGGTCTGCTTGGGGGTGAAGACGCCGATCTTGTCCACCTGGTGGGTGGCGCCGGCGTTCATCATCCTGACCTTCATGCCCGAGCGCAGGACGCCGTCGAGCACGCGCACCAGGACCACGACGCCGAGATAGGGGTCGTACCAGGCGTCGACCAGCAGCGCCTTTAGAGGCGCTTCGCGGTCGCCTTTGGGCGGTGGCAATCTGGCGATCACCGCCTCCAGCACCTCAGCGATGCCTTCGCCGGTCTTGGCCGAGCAGAGCACGGCTTCGGAGGCGTCGATGCCGATTACGTCCTCGATCTGCTGACGCACCCGTTCCGGCTCGGCGGCGGGCAGGTCGATCTTGTTGAGGACCGGGACGATCTCGTGATTGTTGTCGATCGCCTGATAGACGTTGGCCAAGGTCTGGGCCTCGACGCCTTGCGAGGAGTCGACGACCAGGATCGAGCCTTCGCAGGCGGCCAGCGAACGGCTGACCTCATAGGCGAAGTCGACGTGGCCGGGGGTGTCCATCAGGTTGAGGACATAGGTCTCGCCGTCCTTGGCCTTGTATTCGAGGCGGACGGTCTGGGCCTTGATGGTGATGCCGCGCTCGCGCTCGATCTCCATGTTGTCCAGCACCTGTTCGGTCATCTCACGCTTGGTGAGGCCGCCAGTTTCCTGGATCAGGCGATCGGAGAGCGTCGATTTCCCATGGTCGATGTGGGCGACGATGGAGAAATTGCGGATGTGGGACAGAGGCGTCGTCATGGTCCGCTGCCTCTAGCACATTCACACGAGATCGCGAGCGCGGCGTCGCGCATGGTTAATCCATCGTTAAGCCTGACCGCCGCATTCATGCCCTCTGGGGATGTGAGGCTCGTTCAAGCTTCGAGGATTTTGCGACACATGGATCGCCGTACGCTTATCGTTTCGGGAATGGCCACGCTTGGCGTAGCGGGCTGCGCGTCTGCTCAGCCTGGGGGACCAGGTTCGCCGCCTTCGCCCACGCCCAGCGCGACCGCCAATCCGAGCTATTCGGCCGGAAAGGCTGAAACCTATAACCGCGACGAGATCGTCAACAACGTGTCCGATTTCCTCGGCGTTGGAGCCGAGGCCGCCGGCGGCGCGATCGAGCGGGTGTTCCAGGACAACGGCAAGCCAACCGCCTATATCGCCGGCGAAGAGGCGTCAGGCGCCTTCGTGGGCGGCGCGCGGTATGGCCGTGGCCTGCTCTATATGAAGAACCGCGAGCCCATCGAAGTCTTCTGGCAAGGCCCATCGGTGGGTTGGGATTTCGGCGGAAACGCCAGCCGGGTGTTCACCCTCTGCTACAATCTCCAGTACCCGGAAGTGATCTTCCAGCGGTTCCCGGGCGTCGAGGGCGCGGCCTATTTCATCGCTGGCCTGGGCGTGAACTATCTGCGCTCGGACGACGTCACCATCGCGCCGATCCGCACCGGCGTCGGCCTGCGCCTGGGCGCCAATGTCGGCTATTTGGGCTTCAGCCGGAAGCAGCGGGTTCTGCCGTTCTAGAACCTCATCTCCTCTCCCTTTGGGAGAGGTCGGGTGAGGGAAGCGACTGTCCCGACACAGTGGCGTAGCGGACTATAGCGCCGCTACGCGCCGCCCCCTCACCTAACCTCTCCCGAGGGAGAGGGAATAGGATCATCACCCCCGCAGTTTGGCGCTCACGGCCTTTTCAGCGGCGGCCACGACCTTGGCCGAGAGGGCCTCAATCTCGGCCTCGGTGAGGGTCTTGTCGCGCGGTTGCAGCAGAACCTCGACCGCGACCGACTTGAAGCCGTCGGGCACGCCAGGCCCCTGATAAACGTCGAACACCCGAACCTGGGTGATCAGCGCCTTGTCGGCGCCGGCCACAGCCTTGGTCAGGTCGGAGGCGGCCACCCCGCCTTCGACCACGAAGGCGAAGTCGCGCGACAGCGGCATGAGCGGCGAAAGCTCCAAGGCCGGCTTGGTCTTGGTGGCTTTCTTCTTCGGCTCGGGCAGGGCGTCGACGATCAGTTCGAAGGCGAGGATCGGCCCCTCGACGTCCAGCGCCTTCAGGATGCGCGGATGGATCTCGCCGAACTCGGCGACCGTGTTCTTGCCCAGGCGCAGCGCGGCCGAACGACCTGGATGCCACCAGTCCGATTGACCCGATTGGGCGACCTGCAGCGACGCGGTCGGCGCGCCCAGATCGTCCAGCAAGGACATCAGGTCGGCCTTCAGATCGAACAGGGCGTCGGTCTTGGCGCCATCCCAGCGGCGGGGCGGGCGCGGCGCGACGATGGCGGCGATGCTGGTCAGCTGATCAGCCGGCTGGTCGCCCCGATACAGCGGGCCGATCTCGAACAGCGCCACGTCAGGGAAGCCGCGACGGGCGTTGCGGCCGGCCGCCTCGATCAGGTTCGGCAGGATCGAGGGACGCATGCAATCCAGGTCCGAGGCGATCGGATTGGTGATCACCAGCTCATCCTGGCCGCCGCCGAACAGGCGGGCGGTCTCACGCTTCGTGAAGCTCCAGGTAATGGTCTCGGCATAGCCCTTGGCGGCCATGGCGCGGCGGCCCGCGCGGATTCGCGACTGGCGCGCGGTCAGCACGCCGCCGGCGATCGGCGGCATCTCCGGAAGCGGTAGGGCGGGCAGGGCGTCGTAGCCCTCGATGCGCGCCACTTCCTCGACCAGGTCGGCCTTGCCCTCGACGTCGCGGCGCCACGAGGGCGGTGCGACGACGTCGCCGTCGATCGTGAAGCCTAGGTCGCGCAGGATGTCGTCGATCCGCTGCGGCTGCAGGTCCAGGCCCGCCAGCTTCCTGACGTAGCCACGGTCGAATTCAATGGCCGCCGGGCGGGGCAAGGCTTCGCCCGTCACCGAAATTTCCGACGGCTCGCCGCCGCAGAGTTCCAGGATCAGCTTGGTCGCCAGCTCCAGGCCTGGAACCAGGCTCTCGGGATCGACGCCGCGCGCGAAGCGGTACTGGGCGTCGGAATTGATGCCGGTGGCGCGGCCGGTTTGGGCGGTCTGGATCGGATCGAACCAGGCGCTCTCCACGAAGACGTCGGTGGTCTCTTCGGCGCTGCCGGTGCTGAGGCCGCCCATGACGCCGCCCAGGCCGATCACGCCCGAGCGGTCAGCGATGACGGTCATGTCGGGGGTGATCGCGTAGGTCTTGCCGTCGAGCGCTTCGAAGCTCTCACCCTCGCGGCCAAGGCGCGCTTCAATGAAGCCCCCCGTCAGCTTGCTGGCGTCATAGACATGCAGCGGTCGGGCGCGGTCGTAGGTGATCAGGTTCGTGACATCGACCAGGGCGTTGATCGGACGCAGGCCGATGGAGGTCAGCTTCTGTTGCAGCCACACGGGCGAAGGGCCGTTCTTCACGCCGCGGATCAGCCGGCCGGAGAACTGGCGGCACGCGCCGGCGCCGTCCAGGCGGATCTCGACGGGATTGGGGAACTTGCCCGGGACCTTGGCGACGCGGACGTCCTTCAGCGTTCCGAGGCCGGTGGCGGCCAGGTCGCGGGCGATGCCGACGACGCCGAGCCAGTCTGGGCGGTTGGGGGTGACTTCGAAGTCGATGACCGCTTCCAGGCCGAGCGCTTCGGCGGCGGGGGTCCCGACCGCCAGATCGTCCGGCAGCTCCATGATGCCGTCGGATTCCGAGGCGGTCTCAAGCTCGGAGGCCGAGCAGAGCATGCCGTTGGAAACCACGCCGCGCACAGGCTTCTCGACCAGGGTGACGCCCAGGCCCGGCACATAGGCGCCGATGGGGGCGTAGATCGTGGTGAGGCCAACACGCGCGTTCGGCGCGCCGCAGACGATCTCCTTGCGGCCATCCCGCGTCTCGACCTGGCAGACGCGCAGGCGATCGGCGTTGGGGTGCTGTACGGCCTCGACAATCTTGGCGACCGAGAAGGCCGCCAGCTTGGTGGCCGGATCATCGACATGCTCGACCTCAAGGCCGGCCATGGTCATGGCGTCGACCACCTGCTGAGCGGTGGCGGTCGTTTCGAGGTGGTCTTTCAACCAGGACAACGTGAATTTCATCGTCGTGTCTTCCTAGATCCTCCCCCTCAGGGGGAGGTGGCGTGTGGAGCGAAGCGACACATGACGGAGGGGGCCTGCGGCTGCTGGGATCAAAGTCCCCCTCAGTCGGCTTCGCCGACAGCTCCCCCAAGGGGGGAGCATCTGGTTTTCGTCGCGGCTCAGCTTAGGCCCGTCGCCGGGCTTGGCGTGGCGTAGGGGCTGAAGCCGTAGTGTTCGAGCCAGCGGACGTCGCTGGCGAACATGTCGCGCAGGTCGGGCATGCCGTACTTCAGGACGCCAAGGCGATCTACGCCGCAGCCGAAAGCGAAGCCCTGCCAGACATCGGGATCGAGCCCGACATTGCGCAGCACGTTGGGGTGGACCATCCCGCAGCCGAGGATCTCCAGCCAGTCGGTTCCCTGGCCGATCTTCACCTCGCCGCCCGAGCGGTCGCACTGCACGTCCATCTCGGCGCTGGGCTCGGTGAACGGGAAGTGGTGCGGGCGGAAGCGGGTGACCACGTCCGGGGTTTCGAAGTAGCGGCTCAGGAAGGTTTCCAGCGTCCACTTGAGGTGGCCCATATGGATGGCCTTGTCGATCACCAGGCCTTCGATCTGGTGGAACATCGGCGTGTGGGTCTGGTCGCTGTCCTTTCGGAACGTGCGGCCGGGCACGATCACGCGGATCGGCGGTTCCTGGCCGTTGGCGATCCAGCCAGGCAGTTTCTCGTTGACCTTGTGCATGACCCGCACCTGCACCGGGCTGGTGTGGGTGCGCAGGACCTTGCGCTCGCCATTGGCGTCTTCGGGCAGGAAGAAGGTGTCGTGCATCTCCCGCGCCGGGTGCTTGGGCGGGAAGTTCAGGGCGGTGAAGTTGTTGAAGTCGGTCTCGATGTCCGGGCCTTCAGCGACGGAGAAGCCCATCTCGGCGAAGACGGCGATCATCTCGTCCATGACCTGCATGGTCGGGTGGATCGAGCCGCGGCGGCGCGGCGGGGCGGGCAGCGAGAGATCGACGCGTTCGGCCGCCAGCTTGGCGTCGAGTTCGGCGGCCTCCAGGGCGGCCTTCTTCTCGGCGATCGCGGCGGCGATCCGGTCGCGCAGGCCGTTGATCTGCGGGCCGCGCTCGCGGCGCTCGTCGGGGCTCATCGAACCCAGCGACTTCAGCAGGTCCGAGACGGAGCCGGACTTGCCGAGCGCGGCGACGCGCACGGCTTCCAGCGCCTGGCCATCGGCGGCGGCGTCGATGGCGGCGGTGATTTCAGCTTCGAGTTGGGCGGTCATGACGGGGCTCGTCTAGGGGAACGGACGGGGCGCGTGAAGAGGGCAGCAAAAAGCCCTCCGGCGGTTCTCACCGGAGGGCTTCTCGAATGCTCAGTTAAGTCGTCGGACTCAAAGGGCCTCAAGCCAGCGCGGTGCGAACCTTGTCGGCGATGGCCTTGAACCCGACCGGATCGTTGCCCGCGATGTCCGAGAGGACTTTGCGGTCGATTTCGATCCCGGCCTTATCAAGGCCGTAGATAAACTGGGAATAGGTGAAGCCTTCGAGGCGGGCCGCAGCGTTGATGCGCTGGATCCACAGCGAGCGGAAGTTACGCTTCCGGACCTTACGGTCGCGGTAGGCGTACTGCCCGGCCTTGTCCACGGCGGCCTTGGCCGTGCGGATGGTGTTCTTGCGGCGGCCATAGAAACCCTTGGCCTGCTCGAGAACTTTTTTGTGCTTGGCGTGGGCGGTTACGCCCCGTTTGACGCGAGCCATATGTCAGTTCTCCTTAGAGGCCGTAGGGGAGCCAAAGCTTGACGATCTTCGTATCAGCTTCGCTCATCACCTTGGTGCCGCGGTTCTGACGGATGTACTTCGCGCTGTGGTTGATCAAGCGGTGACGCTTGCCCGCCACGCCGGCTTTCAGCTTGCCGGTCGCAGTCAATTTGAAGCGCTTCTTCACGCCTGACTTGGTCTTCAGTTTGGGCATTTCTCTTACGGAGCGCTAACCCCGTCCTCTGGCGTATTGACGAGTCGCCCTGGCATGCCTTTGGCCAGACGACTCCGAAGAGCGGGGCGTTTACGTGAAAGGGCGAAGGAAGGCAAGGGCTTGAGTCCGCGCTGCGGCGACTCAGGGCCCCGGCGTTATAGAGGTTTCAACAGGGCTGGAGCGAGGCTGCGATGACCACCACGCCTGCAGGGCAAGCCAAGTCGCAGCGCCGCGCCGGCATGCTGGCCGCTTTCAAGGCGCGGCCCCGGTTACTGCTGTCGGCGCTGGCCGGCGCCTGCGTCTGGGCCCTATGCCTGCTGTTGCCGACGGGCCTCAGCATTGTCACCTCGGCGATCCTGGCCTGGGACGCGACCTGCCTGACCTTCATCGCCGCGGCGATCCACATGATGTGGCGGGCTGATGTCGGCCGGATCCGCGCGACCGCGGCTACTCAGGACCAGGGCCAGGGCGTGATCCTGGCGTTGGTGATCACCGCTGCGGCGGCCAGCATCTGGGTGATCGCCGCCGAGCTTTCCGCCGCCAAGGCCGATGAGGGGCTGATCCGGGCGCTGCGGGTCGCCCTGGTGTTCGCGACCGTGGCGGCCTCGTGGTTCACGGTGCAACTGATCTTCGCCCTGCACTATGCGCATGAGTACTATGCGCCTGACGACGACAGCCCCAATGATGCGCAGGGCCTGTTGTTTCCCGGCGGCGAGGCTCCCGACTACTGGGACTTCGTGCACTTCTCGGTGGTCATCGGTGTCGCCAGCCAGACCGCCGACATCGCCTTTACGTCCAAGCCGCTCCGACGCATCGGCACGGTGCACGGACTGGTCGCCTTCACCTTCAACACCGTGGTGCTGGCCTTGACGATCAATCTGCTGGCTTCGCTCTTCTAGGTCCGCCTGGGGAGCAGCTTCATGACTTGATAGGCCATGACGAGGGCCGGCAGAATCAGGAAGGCGCCGAGCGCGAACGGCGCGCCGGGCGAGACCAGCGAGAAGAGCTGGCCTGCATAGATCGGGCCGCCGATCCGGGCGAGCGCGTTGTTCGACATGTTCAGGCCCAGCATCTCCCCCTGCCGGTCCGGCGGGGTGGAGAGCGAGATCATCGCCACCAGGTTGGGGAAGCAGATCGACTGGCCAAAGCCGACAATGGCCAATCCCAGAACCGCCATCGGCCAGACTTCTGAAGAGAATTGCACCAGCATGCCGATGCACATCAGGGTCAGGCCGGCGATCAGGACGCGGGGCTCGCCGAAGCGGCGGACCAGGGCGCCGGTTCCGATCCCCTGGGCGAAGGCGCCGATGACCCCGATGACCACGAAGGCGAAGCCGATCTCGCGCGGACCCCAGCCGAACTTGGCTTCGGTCCAGAGGCCATAGGTGGCCTCGATCCCGGCGAAACCGGAGACGATCACGAAGCCAATGATCATGATCCGCGAGATGATCGGGTGGGCGATGGCGTCGCGTAGCG
>JAVBXP010000048.1 GCA_030824495.1 bacterium | reverse complement strand
ATCTCGACCTTGACGATCTGCTTGTCAGCGTCCTGTGAAGCGTCCCGGACGGCGTTCCTGCACCGCGCGAACGCCCTCGGCGAAGTCCTCGGTGGCGCGCAGGATGGTCTGCTCGGCGTGTTCGTGATTGGTCTGAGCCCGCACTGCGTGGGCCAATCCCTGGCGCAGGGTCTTGCGGGTGGCGGTCACGGCCAAGGGCGCGTTCTCGGCAATTTCGGCGGCCAGCGCCTGGGCTGCGCCCAGCAGGTCGCCGAGTGGCGCAATTTCATCGACGAGGCCCCAGGCCAGGGCGTCTTCCGCCTTTACCCGGCGCCCGGTCAGGAACATCAGATTGGCGCGCTGCTGGCCGATCAGCCGGGGCAGGGTGTGGGTCAGGCCAAAGCCCGGATGGAAGCCCAGCTTCACGAAATTGGCGGCGAACCGCGCCTCGGGCGCCGCAACGCGGAAGTCGGCGACCAGGGCCAGGCCAAGTCCTGCCCCCACGGCCGCGCCCTGCACGGCCGCGACGATCGGGGTTTCCACCGAGAACAACCGCACGGCCTGGTCATAGAGCGCGTTGATGCCGCCCATGCCCTTGCCCGCGATGCCGTCCGGGGCCACTAGGTCGGCGCCGGCGCAGAACGCCTTGCCGGCGGAGGCCAGCACCACGGCGCGGCAGTCGTTGGAGTTATCGAGGTTCTCCAGGGCGTCGGCCAGGTCGGCCATCAACTCGACCGAGACGTGATTGTTCGGCGGCCGGTCGATCGTGACGGTCGCCACGTGGCCATCCAGGGTCACCGTGAGGTGGTCGCCGTAAGCGGTCTTCATCGTCTCGATCCCATCAGGTTGCGGGCCACCACCCATTTATGCACTTCGGTGGGGCCATCATAGATTCGCATGGTGCGCAGGCGGGTCGCCATCAGTTGCAGCGGCAGTTCCTTGGTCACGCCCATGGCGCCGAAAGTCTGCATCGCCCGGTCCACGACCTCCCAGGCCATCTCGGTGGAGTAGGCCTTGATCATCGAGATTTCCTGGCGGACGTCCCGGCCCTGGTCGAGCTTCCAGGCGCAGTCATAGGTCATCAGCCGGGCGGCGTGGATGCGGGTGGCGGCGTCGGCCACCCACCACTGGATCGCCTGGCGTTCGCTGAGCGGCAGGCCGAAGGTCTTCCGCTGCGGGGCGTACTCGCAGATCATATCCAGCGCCCGCTGGGCCATGCCGATCGACCACGACGCCATCTCGATCCGCCGCGTGCCGAGCCGAAGCTGCATCGGCGCAAAGCCGTTGCCTTCCTGGCCGAGCAGTTTCCAGCCCTCAACCCGACAATCGTCCAGCGCGATCTCGTAGGTCGATTGACCGCCGATCATCGGGATCTTGCGCAGCACGTTGAAGCCGGGCGTTCCCTTGTCGACCAGAAAGGCCGACATGCCGCCGCGCGCGCCTTTTTCCTTGTCGGTCACGGCCATCAGAATGGTGAAGTCGGCTTCCTCGGCGCGGCTGATCCATATCTTCCGACCACTGATGATCCAGTCATCACCGTCGCGAACGGCCCGGGTGATCATGCCGGCCGGATCGGCCCCGGCGCCTGGCTCGGAGATGCCGATGGCGCTGATGGTTTCGCCGCGCACATAGGGCGCCAGATAGGCCTCGCGCTGGCGCTCGTTGACGGTCGCGGCCAGCATCCGCAGGTTCGGGCTGTCCGGCGGCAGGGTGTAGGGGGTGACCGTCTTGCCCAGTTCCTCATTGACCCCGACCATGGCCACGGCCGGCAGGTCCACCCCGCCAATGTCCTCGGGCGCGTCCAGGCCCCAGAGGCCCAGCGACTTGGACACCTCGTCCAACCGCTTCTGCTCAGCCGGCCCGATGCCCAGGCCCTTGCCGTCCGCCTCGCGGGCGAGGACGCCAGCCTCCAGCGGCATGAGCTCGTCCTGAACGAAGCGGGCGACCAGCTCCTTCAGCATCCTGTGTTCGTCGGAAAGCGCGAAGTCCACTAGCCCTCCCTCGCGTCAATGCGCGATCTTTGGCCTAATCATAGCGAGACGGTTTGTAGAGGGGAGGCCTGACGTGGCGGAAGTAAAGCAGTTGGCTGGAGAAGCCACCGGGCCGCTCAAGGGTGTGCGGATCCTCGACCTGACCAGCGTGGTGTTCGGGGCCTATGCGACCCAGATGCTCGGCGACCAGGGCGCCGAGGTGATCAAGGTTGAGGATCCGGGCTCGGCGAGCGGCGATGGCGGCGACATCATGCGTTGGCCTGGCCACACGCCGGAGGGGTGGCCGCGCGATCTTGGCCCCATCTTCCTGACGATCAACCGCAACAAGCGTTCGGTGATGTTCAATCTGGCCGACCCGAAGTCGCGCCGCAGCCTCGAGCAGCTGATCAGGAGCTGCGACGTCTTCGCCACCTCGATCCGCTACGAGGGTCTCAAGCGCCTGGGCCTGGCCTATGAGGACGTGAAGGCCCTGCGGCCGGACGTCGTCTATGTCCACGCCGCCGGCTATGGCTCCGAGGGACCCTATGCCGGAGAGCCGGCCTATGACGACCTGATCCAGTCGGCCTGCGGCCTGGCCGACATCCTGCCGCGCACCGACGGCAATCCCACCCCGCGCATCCTGCCGACCTTGGTGGCCGACAAAGTCTCGGGACTGTTCATGGCCCAGGCGATCACGGCGGGCCTGTTCAGCCGCAGCCAGACCGGGCAGGGCCAGTTCATCGAGGTGCCGATGCTGGAATGCATGACCAGCTTCACCCTGGTCGAGCACCTGTACGATCACGCCTTCGATCCGCCGACCGGGCAATGGGGCTATCAGCGGGTGGTCAATCCGCACCGCAAGCCGTTTCCCACCAAGGACGGCCACATCGGCCTGCTGCCCTACACCGACAAGCAATGGGACATCTTCTTCGAGGTGGCAGGCTGGGGTGAGACCTTCGCCAAGGACCCACGCTTCCAGGCCAAGGCGCGCGGCAGGCACATCCATGAGCTCTACGCCCTCGTCGAGACGGTCACGGTCACCAAGACCACCGATGAGTGGCTGGCTCTGCTCAAGCCGCTGTCGATCCCGGTGACCCGCACCAATCGCCTGGACGACCTGCCGAGCGATCCGCACCTGAAGGCGGTCGGCTTCTTCCAGAAGTACGACCACCCGCACGCCGGGACCTATATCTCCATGAAGCCGCCCGTGAAGTTCACGGGCACGCCGTCCAGCATCCGCCGCCACCCGCCGCGGCTGGGCGAACATACGCAGGAAGTCCTGGCCGAGCTGTCGGAGACTCAAGAGACCTGATGCGGATCGCGGTGGTTGGGAGTTCGGGTTCGGGCAAGTCGACCCTGGCCAAGCGATTGGCCGGGACCCTTGGCCTGCCGCACATCGAACTGGACGCGATCAATTGGCAGGCCGGCTGGAAGGATCTCAACAGCCACGACCCCGATGAGTTCGTGAGGCGCGTAAGTGAGGCGGTTGGTCAGGACGCCTGGGTCAGCGACGGCAACTACGGGAAGGTGCGCGACATTGTCTGGAGCCGGGCCAGCCATCTCGTCTGGCTGGACTATGAGCGCACCGTGATCATGCCGCGGGTGATCAGGCGCTCGGTCCTGCGCGCTGTCGACCGCACCGAGCTGTGGCCGGGGACCGGCAACCGCGAGGACTGGCGGATGTGGCTGAGCAAGGAACACCCAATCCGCTGGGCCTGGGACACCTGGGCGCGGCGGCGGGCGGAATACGGCGCGCGGATCGAGGATCCTAGGTTTGCGCACCTTCAGGTGCACCGCCTGCGCCATCCGCGCGAGGCGGACGGTGTGGCTGGGCGGCTCTCCTCTCCCCTTGGGGGAGAGGCCGGGTGAGGGGAAGCGGCGCGTAGCGGCGCATCTCAGCCTCGATCATCGGCGAGGGGGAAGCCGATAGGCCACCCCCTCACCTAACCTCTCCCCAAGGGGAGAGGGATTGGTCCTACGCCGGCGCGAACACCGGGACCGGCGGACCGTTTTCGGTCGGCTGGAACTTCACCTTGACCTTCTGGCCGATGGAGAGCCCATCGGGCGCCACGTCGACGAAGTTGGTCAGGACGGCTGGGCCTTCGTTCAGGGTCACATAGCCGATGGCGTAGGGGCCGGACGGCGAGCGGTGCATGACGCTGTAGGAATAGATCACGCCCTCGCCGGGGCTCTCTTCCCAGACGGTTTCGTCCGAGAAGCAGAACGGGCACAGCGCGCGCGGGTACCAGTGGGCTTCACCACAAGCGTTGCAGCGCTTGATCATGAACTTGCCTTCGGTCGCCGCGTCCCAGAAGGGCTTGCTCTCGATGGTCACGGCCGGGGCCGGGATGTTCCGCGTCATGGTGGCGGGACGGTCTTGAACGTCGGTCATAGCTCTTAAGCCTCCCGTTCCATGATGAGGGTCGCCGCGCCGTGGCGGGTGCCGAGCGAGCCGCCGGTGCCGTGGGCCAGGGCGATGTCGCAGTTGGGGACCTGCACCTTGGGGTGAGCCTCGCCGCGGAGCTGACGCACCGCTTCGATCACCTTGGTGATGCCGCCGCGGTTGGTCGGGTGGTTGTTGCAGAGCCCGCCGCCATCGGTGTTGAAGGGCAGCTTGCCGACGCCCGAGATCAGGTTGCCGTCGGCGACGAACTTGCCGCCCTGGCCCTTTTCGCAGAAGCCCAGGTCTTCCAGCTGCATCAGCACGGTGATGGTGAAGCTGTCATAGATCGAGGCGTACTTGATGTCGGCCGGGGTGACGCCGGCTTCGCCGAAGGCGATGGGGCCAGACCAGACCGCGCCCGAATGGGTCAGGTCCAGGCCACGGCCGCCCATCGGGCCCTTGGGGGACTCGCCCGCGCCCATGATCTTCACCTTCGGACGGTTCAGGGTCTTGGCGACTTCCGGCGACACCACGATCAGCGCGCCGCCGCCGTCGGTGACGACGCAGCAGTCCAGCAGATGCAGCGGATCGGAGATCATCCGCGAGTTCACCACCTGCTCGACCGTCACCACGTCCTTCAGGAAGGCGTTGGGGTTGTACTGGGCGTGATGGCTGGCCGCGACCTTGATCCAGGCGAGTTGCTCGGAGGTGGTGCCGTACTCGTACATGTGGCGCATGGCGCACATGCCGTAGGTGTTGTGCGTCGAGCCGCCGTAGATGTTCTCATAGCCGGCCTCGGGCGGGCCGTCGGTCAGTTGGCCGGGCTTGCCAGCGCCGCCGCCGAAGAACTTGTTCTGGCGCGGACGGCCGGCCAGGGTGACCAGGGCCACCGAGCACTTGCCCTCGGCGATCGCCTGGGCGGCGTGGCCGACATGCAGCAGGTAGGAGGAGCCGCCGGTCTCGGTGGAGTCCATGTGCCGCACATTGCGCAGGCCCATATAGTCGATCATCGACATGGCCCCGAACCCAGGGGCGTCGCCGGCGCAGAAATAGCCGTCGATGTCGTCCTTGGTCAGGCCTGCATCTTCCAAGGCGCCCTTGGCGCACTCGGCGTGAAGCTGCGGAGTCGACTTGTCGGGCGCGTCACGGAGCGGATGCTCGTACGCCCCCATGATGTAGGCCTTGCCTTTTATGCTCATGCGTTTCCCCGGAAATATCTTTTGAAGAATGGTTTTGGCATATCGCGGTGCAGCATGGGCTTCAACCGCTGAGCCGTGCAGCACACACGGTCGTCATCCTCCGGGCGCCTGCAGGGCGATCCGGGGGACCCAAGCTGAGTTGCAGAACTTGCGCGTCTGCTTGGGTCCCCCGGATCAGCGTGCCGCTGACCGGAGGATGACGATGTGGGTGGCGGCGACTATGCCGGCTGCTGCGTCTTCATCTTGGCCAGCCGCTCGTCGCGCAGGGCGGTGCGGCGCACCTTGCCGGCGTCGTCGCGCAGCGGCTCATCGACGAATTCGTAGCTGCGCGGCTGCTTGTAGGTCACCAGCTGCTGGGCCAGGTGCGCCCGCAGCGAGGCCTCGTCGCGTGAGCCCTTGGTCTGCACGATCGCGTGAATGATGTTGCCCAGGTCGTCATCCGGGAAGCCGATCACCGCGCAGGACTGCACCTCCGGATGCTCTTCGAGCGCCGCTTCGATCTCGGCCGGATAGACGTTGGAGCCGCCGACCAGGATCATGTCGGTGCGCCGGTCGGCCAGGTAGAGATAGCCGTCCTCGTCGAACCAGCCGATGTCGCCCAGGCTTTCCCAGCCGCCGGGCAGGGTTTTGGCCGTCGCGCCCAGATATTTGTACGAGGGCGGCGCGCCGTCGGGGCGGCGCATGTAAATCTCGCCAACCTCGCGCGGGGCCAGGGTCTGGCCGTCCTCGCCGACGGCGATCATCTCGCCGACCGTGACCTTGCCCACCGAGCCGCGGTGCTCGAGCCACTCGGCGCCCGAGATCGTCGTCACCGCCTGGGCCTCGGTCCCGGCGTAGAGCTCCATGACCGTTTCAGCGCCGACCCAGTTGATGAACGCCTCTTTCAGCCAGGCCGGGCAGGGCGCGGCCAAGTGCCAGAGCGTCTCCAGCGAGGAGAGGTCGTACTTGGCGCGGGTTTCCTCCGGCAGGTGCCAGATCCGGTTCATCATGGTCGGGACCAGATAGATCCAGCTCGCCTTGTGCTTCTCGATGGCCGCCAGGGTGGCCTCAGCCTCGAAGCGAGGCAGCAGCACCATGTGCGCGCCCTGGCTGAAGGCCGCCATCATCATGCCAAAGCCAGCGTTGTGATAGAGCGGCGCGGGCAACAGGGCGATGGAGTTTTGCTTCAGACGCCAGCCGCCGACCTCGGGGATCTCCTTGGTGCTGACGCCCGGCTGGCCGGCCAGGATCAGCTTCGGACGGCCGGTCGAGCCGCCGCTGGTCGGGGCCTTCGACACCGGGGCGGTGACGTCCGGCAGGTCGCTTTCGTCGTCCGACAGCGCCAGCAGGTCGTCGACCGACAGCAGCGGCCGGTCGATCTGGTGATCGAACTGGGCGATCACCACCGGAGTCTTCGCCAGCTCCATGATCGCCTCAAGCTCGCCCTTCGGCAGGCGGAACGAGATCGGCTGCGGCGTCGCCCCGACCTTCCACATGGCCCAGCAGGCGACCGCGAAGTCGGTCGAGTTCGGCAGGCCCAGCGTCACCAGGTCGCCCAGTTTCACGCCATGGGCCAGCAGGCCGCGCGCGGCGCGGTTGGTCAGCTTATGGAACTGCAAATAGGTGAGGGTCGTATCGCCGCAGCTCACCGCGGGGGCGTCGGGCTTGAGGTCGGCCAGCAATTTCAGCTTGGCCCCAAGCGAGATCATCTCGTCAGCCATAATGTGATTTCGTCCCAGGAATGCGGTGGGCTCTAGCGGCCCGTTGGTCTTCAATCTTCGTGCGCCGCCAAAATGCCGGAGCGGGCCTTCATACTTTCCCTCGGGTAAGCCCCTGGCGGCAAGCGGCGATTGCAGCCTCGACGGATTCGGGGTTTAGGAACCCCAGCAGAATTCAAACAAGCATTTGGGAGCAGGCATGTCCGCGGAACAGATTCTCACCCAGGACTTCGGGACGCTCGCAGATGTCATCCGCGAGCAGGCCAAGGACCTGGGCGCACAGGCGGCCCTGGTGGACGCCAACCGCACGATCTCCTACGCCGAACTCGACGAACTGATGGACCGCATCGCCGTGGCCCTGCAGCGCGACGGCCTGAAGACCGCCGACGTGGCCGCCGTCTGCGCCACCACCTCGGCCGAATATGGCGCGACTTTTTTCGGCATCCTGCGCGCCGGAGCGATCGTCGCCCCGCTGGCGCCGTCCTCGACGGCAGATAGCCTGGTCATGATGCTGAACGACTGCGGGGCGAAGGTCTTCTTCCTCGACGCCGGCGTCGCCAAGCAATTGGAAGGCGTCGCCGATCAGATCACCGCCAAGCGCGTGGCGCTCGACGGCTCATCGGCCGGCGTGCCCTTCGAGGAGTGGCTGGCGCCCAAGGGCTCCAAGCCCGAGCCGGTGACGATCGATCCCGACCAGGGCTTCAACATCATCTATTCGTCGGGCACGACCGGCGCGCCCAAGGGTATCGTCCAGCCGCACCGCATGCGCTGGGGCCAAATCCGTCGCGGCGCCTATCCGATGGGCGCGGTGACCATGGTCTCAACGCCGCTCTATTCGAACACCACGCTGGTCTCCTACCTGCCGACCATTTCCAACGGCGGCACCGCTGTGCTGATGCCGAAGTTCGACGCCGAGCAGTTCCTGAAGCTGTCGGAAAAGCACCGCGTCACCCATGCCATGCTGGTGCCGGTTCAGTATCGCCGGATCATGGAGCGGGCCGATTTCGACTCCTACGATCTCTCCAGCTTCCAGATGAAGTTCTCGACCAGCGCGCCGTTCTCACCGGAGATCAAGGCCGACGTGCTCAAGCGCTGGCCGGGCGGGCTGGTGGAATATTACGGCATGACCGAGGGCGGCGGCTCCTGCGGCCTCGTGGCCCATGAGCATCCCGACAAGCTGCACACTGTCGGCAAGCCGTTGCCGGGCCACGACATCCGGCTGATCGATGAGGACGGCAAGGAAGTCGCCCAGGGCGAGATCGGCGAGGTCGTCGGCCGTTCTGGGGCGATGATGGTCGGCTACCACAACCAGCCGGGCAAGACGTCCGAAGCTGAGTGGTACAACCCCGAGGGCCTGCGTTTCATCCGCACCGGCGACGTCGGCCGGTTCGACGAGGACGGCTTCCTGACGCTCATGGACCGCAAGAAGGACATGATCATCTCGGGCGGCTTCAACATCTACCCGTCCGACCTGGAAGCTGAGATCGTTCTCCACGAGGCGGTGCTGGAAGCCGCCGTGGTCGGCGTGCTGTCCGACAAGTGGGGCGAGACGCCAGTGGCGTTCGTGGCCCTGAAGCCGGGCCAGACGGTCACTCCGGACGCCTTGAAGGAATGGGTCAACGCCAAACTCGGCAAGACCCAGCGTCTGGCCGATTTGCAACTGGTCGACCAACTGCCGCGCAGCCACATCGGCAAGGTGCTGAAGCGCGAACTGCGTGACGCCTACAAGGGAACCGCCACGGCATGAGCCAGATTTCCGTCGCCGACCTTTGCGATCAGCATGAGGGGACCATCGAGGTCTGCGAAACCCAGTTTCGCGACCTCGGCGGCAAGATCGCCTTCTCGGGACCGATCCGCACCGTCCGCTGCCACGAGGACAATTCGGTGGTGAAGGCCACCTTGGCGACGCCCGGCCAGGGCTGCGTCCTAGTGGTCGACGGCGGGGGCTCGCTGCACCGCGCTCTGGTCGGCGACATGCTGGCCGCGGACGGGGTCAAGAACGGCTGGGCTGGCGTCGTGGTGTTCGGCGCGGTCCGTGACGCCGCGGTGCTCGCCACCCTCGACCTGGGCGTCAAGGCGCTGGGGACCAACCCCATGCGCAGCGTCAAGCGCGGCGAGGGCGACCTCGACGTGCCTGTGGCGTTCGGCGGCGTGATCTTCACGCCCGGCGACACCTTGTTCGCCGATCAGGACGGCGTCGCGGTCCTGGCCGCAGGCGCGTAAGGAAAAGCCGATGGCCGACGTCTTCCCCGAGCTGGGCGACAATCCCGTTCCTCAGCTCAACGCCATGCAGGAAGGTTTCCTGCCCGGCGAGCTTGGCCTGGAAGTGCTGGAAGCCCGCCAGGGCTATCTGCGCAGCCAAGTGAAGGTGACCCAGAAGCACATGGCGCCCAACGGCTTCATGCACGCGGCCAGCGTCATCGCCCTGCTGGATTCGGCCGCCGGCTACGGCTGCCGGATCTCGCTACCCGAGGGCGGCGCCGGGTTCACCACCATCGAGCTGAAGAGCAATTTCCTCGGCACAGCGCGCGAAGGCGACACGGTTCTGTGTGAGGCGCGCCTCGCCCACGGCGGTCGCATGACTCAGGTCTGGGACGCCGTCGCCACCCACCAGGAAACCGGCAAAACCATCGCCCTGTTTCGCTGCACCCAGATGGTCCTTTACCCACGCTGAAAAGAACTGAAACACCCGCTTGATCTGGAGGGGCCGGATGAGTAGGTTCCGCGCCTCGCTCAGCGGGCCATCTTCTTCGGAAGGCCCGATTGTCGTCTCCGGAGAGGTGGCTGAGTGGTCGAAAGCACCGCACTCGAAATGCGGCGTACCTTTACGGGTACCGTGGGTTCGAATCCCACCCTCTCCGCCATAGACGCCCAAGGGCCTGACCTTACTGACAAATCCTAGGTCGCGACCGCGGGCCGCGCCGGCAGGACATTGAAGTCCAGGGCTCGTTCGCCTAGGTAAGCGGCGCGAGGACGTCCTCCCCCAAACATGGGTAGCAACACCGGGACGGCCCGGCCCTTTACAGGAGGGCTGGCATGCCCTGGATTTTGCTTGTCTCGGCCGGAGTGCTTGAGATCGTCTGGGCCTATTTCATGAAGCAGTCGCAAGGCTTCACCCGTCTCGCGCCCACCGCAATCACCATCGTCACCATGATCGCCAGCTTCGGCCTGCTGTCGATGGCGATGCGGACCCTGCCGCTGGGCACGGCCTATACGATCTGGACCGGCATCGGCGCGGTCGGGGCCTTCGTGGTCGGCGTCGTCGTGCTGGGCGAGCAGCTCAGCCTCATGCGGGTGCTGGCCGCCGTGCTCATCGTATCGGGCCTGGTGATGATGAAGCTGTCGTCCTCGCACTAGGTCGCAAAATCGGCGGCCCGCCGACCGCGCCCCTTGCGGCCGGGGCGCCTCGGCGGGCATGGGAAGGCATGAAGCAAGTCATCGTCGTCAATCAGGCGCTGAACCTGCCGCCCGGTAAGCTGGCGGCCCAGGTGGCCCATGCCGCCGTCGGCGGGCTGCTGCGCGCGCCGCGTGAGCAGCAGATGGGTTGGCTCGACGTCGGCATGCCCAAGGTCGTGCTGCGTTGCGAATCCGAAGCCGCTCTGCTGGCCCTGGCTGACGAGGCCGAGGCGGCCGGTCTGCCGGTGATGTTGATCCGCGACGCCGGCCGCACGGTGGTGGAGGCTGGCACCCCTACCTGCGTCGGCATCGGGCCGGCCGATATTCTCAAGATCGACGCGATCACCGGTACGTTGAAGTTGGTGAGGTAAGGACATGGTCCATTCGACAAAGCGCGGCACCGGGATCATCGGCACGGTCGAAAAGCCGCTGGAGGCCGTGACTTTCGAGGCCTCGATCGAGCACAGCGCTACAGCCCTGCTCAGCTTCATCGGCAAGATCCGCGCGGTCAGCGGCGCCAGCCTCGCCGACTATGTCGGCCAGAACATGGTGCTGGAAATCGACGGCGGGCCGGCGCTGGGCGTGGTGATCGTCCACATCGAGGGCGACGATGCGGTGATCAATCTGTCGCCACGCTAGAGCTTAGGCGCCGGCCGCAGCGAAAAACGCTTTTCCGCTGGCGCCAATTCATGGCCCCTTGTCGCCAGTGAAGTGACGGGGGGATTGGTGATGGTTTCGAAGTTTTTGGCGGCCGTGTCTGTGGCTGGCCTGATGGGCGCGGCCGCGCCCGCGGCCCTGGCTCAGACCTATTCGGCCCCCGCCGTCACAGCCCTCAAGGCCCGCGCCGAGGCTGGCGTCGAGGCCCGCGCCAAGCTCGCCCAGCAGATGAATGACTCGATCTTCTCGTTCGGGGAGCTGGCGTTCCAGGAGGTCGAGACCTCCAAATACGTCACCGACGTGCTGGAGAAGAACGGCTTCACCATCCAGCGTGGGGTGGCCGGTTTGCCGACCGGTTGGACGGCGACCTGGACCCACGGCTCGGGCGGCCCTGTCATCGTGCTGGGCAGCGACATCGACGGCATTCCGAAAGCTTCGCAAAAGCCCGGCGTGCCCTGGCACGACCCGCTGATCGAGGGCGCGCCGGGCCATGGCGAGGGGCACAATTCGGGTCAGGCCCTAAACGTCGTCGCCGCCCTGGCGGTCAAGGAGATCATGGAAAAGGAGAATATCTCCGGGACCCTGATGCTGTGGCCCGGGGTGGCTGAGGAGCTGCTGGGCGGCAAGGCCTACATGGTTCGCGACGGCGTGTTCAAAGGCGCCGACGTGGCGATCTTCACCCATGTCGGCTCCAATCTCGCCACCGCCTGGGGTCAGCCGCGCGGCACGGGCCTGGTTTCGGTGGAATACAGCTTCAAAGGCGCTTCGGCGCACTCGGCCGGCGCGCCGTGGCGCGGGCGCAGCGCGCTGGACGCGGTCGAGCTGATGAACATGGGCTGGAATATGCGCCGCGAGCACCTGCGGCCAGAGCAGCGCTCGCACTACGTCATCACCGACGGTGGCGACCAGCCCAACGTCGTGCCGTCGGCGGCGACCGTTTGGTACTATTTCCGCGAGCAGTCCTTCGACGGCATCAAGAAGAGCTACGACATCGGCAACAATATCGCCGACGCCGCGGCCAAGATGACCGATACGACCGTCAGCCACCGGGTGCTCGGCTCGGCCGCCCCCCAGCACTTCAACCGTCCGCTGGCCGAGGCCGCCAAGGCCAATATCGACAAGGTCGGCCTGCCGAAGTGGAGCGCCGACGAGCAGGCGTTCGCCAAGGCCGTGCAGAAGAACCTCGGCGCGCCGGAGAAGGGTCTGGCGACCCAGCTCGACAAGCTGGCCACCCCGGTTGAGAAGCCGGAAAGCGGCGGCTCGGACGATATCGGCGACATCTCGTGGACCCTGCCAACGGTGTCCATCTACTACCCGTCCAACATTCCCGAACTGCCGGGGCACCACTGGTCGAACGCCATCTCCATGGCCACGCCGGTCGCCCACAAGGGCGTGGTCGCCGGCTCAAAGGTGGTGGCGATGACCATGATGGATGTGCTGACCCGCCCGGACCTGCGCACGCAGGCCAAGGATTACTTCGTGAAGGTACAGACCAAGGACCAGAAGTACGTGCCGATGCTGGCCGCGACCGACAAGCCGCCGATCGAGATCAACACCGAGGTGATGGCCAAGTACCGGCCTGAGATGCGTAAATACTATTACGATCAGGACCGTTACCCGACCTATCTTGAGCAACTCGGGATCAAGTGGCCGCCTACGCAGTTAACGCCGCCAGCAGGCAAGGCGATCGACTGAATGTGTCGGGCCCGAGCGAAACAATAAGCTCTACAATAGAATATTATTGAGGCTCAACTTGGGGTGTGTGACGGTTACCGCGGATTAACCATCGCAGGGGGCGGCGGGTGTTTCGCGGGTCTCGCTGCGTCAGTGAACTGCGGAGTGACCTGATGAGGAAGGCCCTAGTTTCGACGACCGCCGCCCTGGCGATCGTGGCGTTCTCGACACCGGCCCTGGCGGCCAAGATCGTGCTCAATGACGTGGGCGGGGTGGGGGCTGGCAGCGAGGCCTATACCGGCTTCAGCATCGCGGCTGATTTCTGGGGCCGGCGCCTGACCAACAACGTCACGATCAATCTCGATGTGGGGTTCAAGCAGCTTGGCGACCGGATCCTGGGGCAGACGTCGAGCAGCTCCTCCGTCGTGCCCATCGAGATCGTGCAGGGCCAGATCGCCGCGGTGGGCAATTCCCAGATCGACGCCATCGCCGCCGCCAATCTGCCGGGCTTGCGGCCGGTGGCCGGAGACTATGGCGCGCTCGACGTCATCACCTCGGGCTACAAGCTGCCGAGCGGCGAGGGCGTGGACACGCATATCCGCGTGCTCGACAACGACCTCAGCGGCAACAACGCCTATCTGGACGCCAACAACGCCAATCTGAAAGCCCTGGGCTTCACCGGCTTTGGCGATAGCGCCGACGGCTCCATCGAGTTCAGCAACCAGTACAAGTTCGACTTCAATCCCGGCGACGGGATCGCCTCGGACTCCATCGACTTCATCAGCGTCGCCATCCACGAGATCGGCCATGCGCTGGGCTTCGTCAGCGGCGTGGACATCTACGATATCCTCGGCGCGCCGAAAGGTCCGTCGGCCGAGGATCCCGATTTCGCCCTGCTGAACCTCAACGACTACGCCGTCGCTTCGGTGCTGGACCTCTATCGCTATAGCGACAATCCCGAGGGGCTCGGGGACGGCGGGGTGATGCTGGACTGGTCGGTCGGCGGCAATCCGTTCTTCTCGATCGACGGCCAGAACCCCTATCAGGCGGGGTACTTCTCGACAGGCGATTACAATGGCGATGCGAACCAGGCCTCGCACTGGAAGGACAATATGTCGGGGTTCGCCTCCCTGGGGATGATGGACCCGACCGTGGCCTATGGGCAGATGGGGCGGGTGACGTCGCTGGACCTGGCGGCGTTCGACGCGATGGGCTGGAACCTGGACTATGACGCCTACAACTCGGGGCGGGCCTTCACCACCAAGGAGATCTATCTTGCCGCGGTGCCCGAACCGGCGACCTGGGCCATGCTGATCGCCGGCTTCTTCGCCACCGGCGGGGCGATACGCCGCCGTCGCGGCGCGGTGTTCGCCTGATCTGGAGGCGGCCGCGTCGGCGCATTTCCGCCACGAGCCGCCGTCAGGCTCCGCCGACCCAACGGAGGACACCTATGCGTTTCACCAGCCTCTTCATCGCCGCCGGCGTCGTTCTGGCCGGCTCGGCCACCATGGCAACCGCCGCCGAAGGCCGCTTCATCCATCCGGCCGACACCAGCAAGGATGACCGTATCAGCAAGGCCGAGTGGGTCGCCTACAAGCTGCCCGCCGCCGACTTCGCGAGCGCTGACAAGAACAAGGACGGCCTGATCGACGGTCCGGAATTCGTCGCCTGGGACACCGCCCAGAAGGCCAAGCACGCCGGGCATTGACGCCCGTCTCGTCATCCCCCGGATTGTCTTGCAGACGACCGGAGGATGACGAGACGATGATCAGGCCAGCGCCTGTTCCAGGTCGGCGATCAGGTCGCCAGCGTCCTCAATCCCCACCGACAGCCGGATCAGGCTGTCGGCTATTCCGATGCGGTTGCGGGTCTCGGCTGGGATCGAGGCGTGGGTCATGATCGCCGGATGCTCGATCAGGCTCTCCACCCCGCCCAGACTTTCGGCCAGGGTGAACAGCCGCGTGCGTTCCAGCATCCGCCGCGTGCCGGCCAGATCGCGATCAAGCACCGCCGAGATCATCCCGCCGAAACCCCCGGTCATCTGTTGGCGCGCCAGTTCGTGCTGGGGATGGCTGGGCAGGCCCGGATAAATCACCTGGATGATGTCGGAGCGGCTCTCCAGCCAGCGGGCGATCTTCAGGCCGTTCTCGCAATGGCGCTGCATGCGCAGCGCCAGGGTTTTCACACCGCGCAGGGCCAGGAACGAGTCGAAGGGGGAGGCCACGGCCCCCACCGCGTTCTGCAGGAAGCCCACCGTCTCAGCGAGCTCGGCGTTCTGTCCCACCACCAGGGCGCCGCCGACGATGTCGGAGTGGCCGGAGATGTATTTGGTGGTCGAGTGCATCACCAGGTCGAAGCCTAACTCTAGCGGTCGCTGGCAGTAGGGACTGGCGAAGGTGTTGTCGGCGGCGGCGATCAGGCCGTGCTGCTTGGCCAGCGCCGCGATCGCCGCCAGGTCCGCCAGCCGCAGCAGCGGATTGGTCGGCGTCTCCACCCAGAGCAGCTTGGTGTTGGGCCTGATCGCCGCCTCGATGGCGGCCAGGTCGGCCATGTCCACAAAGCTGAACTCCAACCCGGCCGAGCGTCGCCGCACCTTGTCGAACAGACGGAACGAGCCGCCATAGAGGTCCTCGCTGGCGATGACATGGTCGCCGGCGTCCAGCACCTCCAGGAAGGTCGAGATCGCGGCCAGGCCGGAAGCGAAGGCATAGCCCCGCGTGCCGCTTTCCAGATCAGCGATCGCCCGTTCGAAGGCGAAGCGGGTGGGGTTCTGGCTGCGGGAATATTCGAACCCGGTGTGCTCGCCCGGGCTCGTCTGGGCGTAGGTCGAGGTGGCGTAGATCGGGGTGATCACCGCCCCGGTGGTGGGGTCTGGCCATTGGCCGCCGTGGATGGTCCGCGTGGAGAATTCCAGGCGGTTCTTTCCCGTGGGGGTCTCGTCGGTCACGCTGCGCGCCTGAGATAGTTGATGAGGTCGATGCGGGTGATCAGCCCGACGAATTCACGGCCGTCCAAGACGATGGCCACCTGATCCTTCTCGAAGACCGGCAGCAGGGCGTCCAGCGGATCGCCGGCCTGCAGGGTGTCCAGCTTGGCGGTCATCGCTGTGGCGACGCTCTGGGCGAAGCGCTTGTCAGGCTTGGAATCCTCGACGGCGTCCAGCAGATCACTCTCGTCGATCAGGCCGATCAGCCGCCCGCCGTCCAGCACGGGAAGTTGGCTGACATCGGCCTGCCGCATGCGGTTGTAGGCGGTCAGCAAGGTGTCGTCGGGACCCACGGTCACCGCGCCGCCGTCGGCGGGCGAGCGGGCGATCAGATCGCGCAGGTCGCCGTGCAGATTGCGCTGGGTCAGGCCCTGCTCGGCCAGCCAGCTGTCATTATAGACCTTGGACAGGTACTTGGCGCCGGTGTCGCAGACCAGGGTGACAACCCGCTGCGGCTGCGTCTGTTCGCGGCAGTAGCGCAGCGCCCCAGCCAGCAGCGTGCCCGAGGACGAGCCGCCCAGGATCCCGGCCTTGGTCAGCAGTTCGCGCGCCGCGCCGATGCTCTCGGCGTCGGGGATCGTATAGGCCTTTGAGACCAGCGAGAGGTCGCAATTGGTCGGCACGAAGTCCTCGCCGATGCCTTCCACCACCCAGGACCCGGGCTCGATCAGTTCGCCGGTGTTGACCAGGGGCGCTAGGATCGACCCCTGCGGGTCGGCCAGCACCATCCTGGTCTTGGGCGAGGCCTCCGCGAAATAGCGGCCGAGGCCCGTCAGCGTACCCCCCGATCCGACCCCCACCACCATGGCGTCCAGGTCGCCCTCCATTTGCTCGAGGATTTCCGGGCCGGTGGTGGTCTGGTGCGCCTTCGGATTGGCTGGGTTGGCGAACTGATTGATGAAGATGGCGCCGGGAATTCCGGCCGCCAGCCGCTGGGCCATGTCCTGATAATATTCCGGGTGGCCCTTGCCGACGTCGGAGCGGGTGATGCGCACATCGACGCCCATGGCCCGCAGGTGCTGGATCTTCTCGCGGCTCATCTTGTCGGGCACCACCAGCAAGATCTTGTACCCCTTCAGCACGCCGACCTGCGCCAGGCCCAGGCCGGTATTGCCGGCCGTCGCCTCGACAATGGTCCCTCCCGGCGGCAGCGAGCCGTCAGCCTCGGCCGCCGCGATCATCGAGCGGGCGATGCGGTCCTTGATCGAACCGCCTGGATTGGCGCTTTCCAGTTTCACGAACAGTCGGCAGGGCCCGGTGTCGAATCCGACCAGCTCCACCATCGGCGTGCGGCCGATCAGGTCCAGGGCGGAGGTGGCCGGCGGCGGGAGCGGTAGGTCGGCGGTTGGCATCGGTGGCGTCTCCCTGTGGTGGAGGGCGATGGGTTGGTCGCAGACGGAAACGCCTGGGGTCGGTTTCCGCGCCATGCTGCAGAACATATGGGCGAATTTTCTGACCCGAATAGACACAACGGCGTTCTTTGGTCGCCAAAGCGGCGTGGCCGCGCAAACGGCGCCCGGCTTGGCCCAGCTTCGAGAGCCGGCTAAATCGTCGGCCATGGCCAAGACGACACCTGCGACCCTGGCTCTCGATAAGGCCGGCGTCGCCTACGAACTGCATACCTACGACTATGATCCCGATGCGCCGCGCGTCGGGCTTCAGGCGGCCGAGAGCCTGGGCGTTTCGCCAGACCAGGTGTTGAAAACCCTGATGGCGCAGGTCGATGGTAAGCCGGTGTGCGCGGTGCTGGCCTCCGACCAGGAGGTGGCGATGAAGAAACTGGCCGCCGCGGTCGGCGGCAAGACCGCCCAGATGATGAAACCCGCCGACGCCGAGCGGATCACGGGATATCGCGTCGGCGGGGTCAGCCCGTTCGGTCAGAAGAAGGTCGTCCCGACCATAGTCGATGCGGCCGCTCTGGCCCACGAGCGGGTCTTCATCAACGGCGGTCAACGGGGGCTGCAGGCCCGTCTCGCGCCCGCCGACCTGGTGCTCGCTCTGCACGCGAAGGTCGTCGCCCTGACCTGATAGCCATTGCGTTGGGCGACCTATCCGGCGTTAAGTTAGCAATGATAACTTTGGTCGGTCAGTGAGATTGATCCCCACCATGTATGGGGCCGTAACAGCATCGTTGAGGGGGGTGGCGTCTTGACGCCGGCGACGGCGGAGCGCCGCCGCAACTACCATGTCGGCAATGTTCGCGGACAACTCCTGGCTGCGGCTCGCGACATCCTTCACGAGAGCGGCCGGATCGGGCTGTCACTGCGCGCCATCGCTGATCGAGCCGGCGTCGCGCCGGGCACCGTCTATTATCACTATGCCGACAAGGCGGCCTTGCTGTCGGGGCTGGCGATCGACGGATTCCGTCAGCTTGGCGACGCAATGCGCGCGGCCTATGACGCCGGCCCGCCGGACGGCGGCCTGCGTACCACCGGCATGGCTTATCTGAATTTCCTGCGCGAGAAGCCCGAGCTTTATGAACTCGCGTACGAGGCGCTCGACGCCGGTCGCCGCGAGGATGTGACCGCCGCCGAGGCCGAAGCCTTCTCCGTCTTGCGCCAGGCGATCATGGCGGAGTTCGCCGCCGTTCACCCGCCGGAGGTGGCCCACAAGATCGCCGAGGCGATCTGGGCCTGGGGTCGCGGCATCGCCGTTGTGGCGCTTTCACGCGGCGCGCCAGGCCATGGACCCAAGGATGAGGCCGTTGAATCAGCGGTTCGTGGCCTGGAGGCTCTAATCCTCCGCCGCTAGGATAATTGGCCAATTGCCCAATCGTCCTATGTTTTCCTCAGCTTAGCCATTTGCCCCCTGATGGCGACCGCGACCCTTACGCCACAAGGGGCGGTAAAGTGGCTCGGTGTGGCTTTTTCATCTATTCGAACGCCGTTCGAGACATCCAGCTTTGACCATCAAGTACACACGACGGGTGACATAACGCCCGCGTCTGGCTGGGAGGTAAAACATGATCCAACCCCTGCGTTTGCGCAGTATTTTCGTTATGGGCGCGTCCGTCGCCGCCCTATCCGCGGCCGCCGCGCCTGCCCTAGCGCAGGACTCCTTCACAATCGAAGAGCTTGTCGTCACCGCTGAAAAGCGGGAGCAGAGCCTTCAGGACGTGCCGGTCGCCGTCACCGCGTTCACCAGCGAAAAGCGCGACCTTCTGGGCGTCGCCACCGTTGAAGATTTGGCGCGCGTCACGCCTAGCGTCGCCTACACCAACAACGACCGTCTCTCGATCCGCGGCTTTGGCCGTCTGACCAACGCCATCGGCACCGACCCCAGCGTCGCGCTCTATTCGGATGGCATCTTCTCCAACTCGATGGCCGACTCTTCGACGCCGTCGCTGTTCATCGAGCGGACGGAAATCCTGCGCGGCCCGCAAGGTACGCTGTACGGCCGCAACTCGATCGGCGGCGCGCTGAACATCATCGGCAAGCGTCCGACCGACGAGTTCGACGCCGAGGTTCGCGCGGCGGTCGGCAACTATGGCGCCCACCGTTTCGACGCGATGATCCGCGGCCCGATCACCGAAGGCCTGCGCTATCTGGTCGGCGGTTCGGTTGAACGTCGCGACCAAGGCTTCATCAAGAACGAAGGCCCCGGCGGCGACACCGGCGGTCTCGAGCGCTACACCCTCGAAGCTCAGATCGAAGCCGATCTGGGTGAAAACATCACCGCTCGCCTGCGCTATACGAAGTTCGATTGGGACGACAGCTACGGCGTCGGCAACATCTTCGAGAGCGTGATCACGCCTTACGACACCGTGTCGGCGACCGGTCTCGGCAACTCGGCGCTCTATTACAACCCTACCAACGGCTATGGCGGGGTGAACCCATCCGTCGCTGATCCCTACCGGATCAACATGGACCAGACGATGGAGGGCAAGCTCTCCAACCACAACCGTCTGCACTTCGACATGACCTGGGACCTGGGCTTCGCCACCCTGAAGTACCTGGCCGGCTACCAGTCCTACAGCTACCAGACCAATGGGGACGAAGACCGCTCGTCTCGCCAGGGTCTGTTCAGCATCAACGCCGCGACCCCGTTCGGCGCCTACACCGCGCTGGGCGTCTCGCCGAACGAACGCTTCTTCTACACCGAGAACCAGAAGTGGTGGTCGAACGAGATCAACCTGTCGTCCAACTCCGATGGTCCGCTCCAATGGATCGCCGGTCTCTATCAATACCATCAGCAGTATAGCCAGCCGCAGGGCCTGCGCGTTCTGGGCGATGCTTCGATGCTCGCCCCGATCAGCCTGGCGACCGGCACGGCCGCCGCTGCCAACCCGAATGGCAACTACCTGTTCGTGGACGGCACCCTGGAAGTGAACTCCTACGCCGCCTTCGGTCAGATCGACTGGGAGTTCGCGGAGAACTTCACCCTCACCGCCGGTCTGCGCTACTCGACCGACGAAAAAGAGGGCACCGACTCGGCTCGCTATGTGTCGCGTAGCCCGACCACCACCACCCTGCTGCGTCAGTTCGCCAACATCCCGCAGGCGGTTGGCCAAGGCATCGCGGTCGACTTCACCACCTTCGTCATCTGCGGCGTGGCGACCCTGGCCGATTGCCAGAAGAACCCAGCCTACGCCAACCTGCGCGCTGGTCAGAACGGAACGCTTACCCGTGATCTGAAGGCCGACTACGACGCCTGGACCGGCACCCTGGGCGTGCAATGGCAACCGTCCGGCGACACCAACGCCTATGCTCGCTACAGCCGCGGCTACAAGTCGGGTGGTTGGTTGGCCTCGAACGGCCTGACGCCGCAGCCCTACGCCGATCCGGAATATGTCGATAACTACGAAATCGGCCTGAAGCAGACCATGCTCAACGGCCGCCTGCAGGTGAACTCGGCGATCTTCTATGCTGACTACAAGGGCTTCCAGGCCCCGATCAGCGTGATCCTGAACGCCGCGACGGGTTCGACCGGCACGCAGTTCCTGAACCTCGACGCCCGCAACTGGGGTGTTGAGCTCGAAGCTCAGTGGGCGCCGATCGACAACCTGCTGATCTTCGGCAGCTACGCCTACCTGAACGCCGAGATCAAAGAGGGTTGCTGCTTCGTCGACACCAACGACCCGCGCGCCGTGCGCCCGGGCGCCAATCCGATCGGACCGGTTGGCCCGGCTCGCCTGCAAGACCTGGTGGGCAACCGCCTGCCGATGACGCCCGAGAACAAGATCAATCTCGGCGCCAACTACACGTTCAACTTCTCGCCGGGCAACCTGACGCTCGGCGCCACCTACACCTATACCGACGATCAGCAGACCTCGATCTTCAGCCAGGCGAACTACACCGCCCCGTCGAACGAGATCATCGATCTCCGCGCGCTCTGGAAGGACGCCGGCGACCGCTACACGATCATCGGCTTCGTGAAGAACGTCACCGACGAAGTGGCCTATCAGAGCTCCAGCCCGTCGTCTCTGACCGCGAACGACACCTATCGTCGGACCGTGAAGCTGAACTTCCCGCGCACCTACGGCGTGGAATTCCAATACCGCTTCTAAGAGCGACAGCTCTTTGACCGGAGAGGCGCCGCGGGAGACCGCGGCGCCTTTTTCGTTTTTGAAAGGCCTGTCTCTGGCCACCCCGAGGATACGATGCTCAATCGCCTTGCCGCTATCTCCGCCGCCTTGCTTGTCGCGGGCGCCGCGCCGGCCGCCATGGCGCAACAATCGTCGGCGGCCCCGCCTCAACCCGCCGGACCCGAACGCCTGGCGCCTGAGATCGAGGCCTTCGCGGCGCAGGACCGGGCCACGCCCCCAGAGCGATGCAAGGTGGTCTTCACGGGATCATCGTCGGTGCGGTTCTGGAGCACCCTGGCCCAGGACATGGCCCCCATCCCGGTCATCAATCGCGGCTTTGGCGGCTCGCAGATTTCGGATGTGAACTTCTATTTCGACCAGGTGGTCGGGCCATATCATCCGCGAGCGGTCTTCTTCTACGCGGGCGAAAACGATCTGCATGCGGGCAAGGCGGGCGCCGACGTGGTCGCCGACTTCGAACGGTTCATGGCCCTGAAGACCGCCAAGCTCGGCGCGACCCCGGTCTATTTCATCTCGCTCAAGCCGTCGAAAGCGCGCTGGGCGCAGAAGGCCGACCAGGACGCGGTCAACGCCAAGATCCGCGCCATGGCGTCAGCCCGCGCGGACCTGGACTATGTGGATGTGGTCCCGACCATGTTGCAGGCCGATGGAACCCCAAAGGACATCTTCATCGCCGACGGCCTGCACATGACCCCGAGTGGCTACGCGCTTTGGACCGCCGTCGTGCGCCCGGTGGCGGAAACGGCGGCCAAGGCGCCCTGCGCCTAGCCTAGCGAAGAGCGCAGCATCCAGACATGCTTCTCGTGAGCGGTCAGGCGATCTGAAATCAGGCTCGCGCTGACTTCGTCGCCCGCTTCCTGCGCCGCCGGCAGGCTGGCGTAGAGCGTGGCGATCAGGGTCTCGTGGCTCTCAATCAGATCCTTGAGCATGGCCTCGGCGTTCTTCGACGGATCGCCGTCCTTGATCGCCGACAGATTGCTAAAGGCGCCGTAGCCCTGCGGGGCCAATTCACCCAGGGCGCGGATGCGCTCGGCGACTTCGTCGATGGCCGTCCACATCTCGGTGTACTGGGCCATGAACAGCGAATGGAGCTGGGAGAAGTTCGGCCCCCGAACGTTCCAATGGTAGCCATGGGTCTTCAGATAGACCGCGTAGCTGTCGGCCAGCAGCTTCGACAGACCTTCTGCAACCGCCTTGCGGTCCTTGGCGCTGGGTCCGGCGTTCACGCTCATCTCATAGCTCCCATTCTTAAGCTTCGACGCCCGCCAAACGGGCGTCCTTGGGCGAAGTTCCCTTGGCCTCGATCCGCGCCCAGGCGCGTTCGTGCAGTGCGAAGGCGATGGTCTGGAAGATCGGCTCGATCATCCCGATCGCCAAGGCCGCACGCCAGTCGCGAGTTAGCGCGTAGGCGACGGTGATGGCTACCACAAGGTGCATCATGCTGTAGCTGAAGGTCTTCTTGGCCGTGTGCATGGCTGATTACCTAGTTGCGATTGATTATCAATATATCTTTGTGTCGGTTGATTGGAAGGGGGCCGTTGATCAGATTTTCTTTGGGATATCTCGCCGCCGCTTATCGCTTGGCGCCGGAGGCATTTGGCTTATCGTCGTTCACCTGACCGCCCGATAGAGGCGGCATGGGAGGAGCAAGCGATGAAGTTCACCTGGTTCAACCTGATGCCATGGCCGTATCTGCCGGACGATTTCCGGGAGAAGAACCGGTCGGTCTGGGTCGATATCGACCAGCGGCTGTTCGACCCGGCCAAGAGCCATGAGGTCTACAACACCTATATGGACCTGCTCGAATACGCCGATACGCTCGGCTTCGACGGGGTTGGGGTGAACGAGCACCACCAGAACGGCTACGGCATCATGCCCAGCCCCAACATCATCGCCGCCGGCCTCGCGCGTCGCACCAAGAACGCCGCCATCGTCGTGCTTGGCAACTCCATCGCGCTCTACAATCCGCCGGTCCGCGTGGCCGAGGAATTCGCCATGCTGGACTGCATTTCCGGCGGGCGGCTAGTGGCGGGGTTCCCGGTAGGGACCTCGATGGACACCAACTATTGTTACGGGCAGATCCCATCCCTGACGCGCGAGAAATACCAGGAAGCCCACGACCTGATCATCAAGGCCTGGACCACGCGCGACCCGTTCGCCTGGAACGGGCGCTACAACAAGCTGCGGCACGTCAACATCTGGCCGCGTCCGATCCAGCAGCCCCATCCCCCGGTGCACATCCCCGGCGGCGGTTCGGTCGAGACCTACGACTTCTGCATCGACAACACCTATTCGTATTCCTACCTCAGCTTCTCCGGCTACCTCCGGGCCAAGGCGCTGATGCAGGGCTATTGGGACCGGGTCGAGGAGCGCGGCGCGCCTGACAAGTCGCCCTATCGCGCCGGTTTCGCCCAGACCATCCTGGTGGCCGAGACCGACGAGGAAGCTGAGCGGCTCTATTCCGAACACGTCAGCTATTTCTACAATCGCTGCCTGCACGTCTATCCTGGCTTCGCCGACGCGCCGGGCTACCGGACCATCAAGACCATTCAGTCTGGCGCGCTCTCGCAGTACGCCCCGCCCAAGGGCGGCGGCTACACCGAGCTGACCTGGAAGGATCTGGTCGAGCAGGGGCACATCATCGCCGGTAGTCCCGAAACCGTCCGTCAACGGATGGAAGACCTGATCAAGGGCCTGAACGTCGGCAATATCTTCTGCCTGATGCATGTCGGGAACATGCCGGCCGACAAGTGCATGTACTCGACCCGGCTGTTCGCCGAGAAGGTGATGCCCAAGCTGCGCAATATGTTCCCGGACTTCGCCGACGATGACCGGTTCTGGGCCAAGCCGCTGGAGAACCGGGTGACCTCCGGCTCGTTGCCGGGCGAATTCCCGACCAGCGCCTCGCTCGCCAAGACCTACGCGTAAGGGGAGGGGGAAACATGGAACTGAAAACCGTCCAGACCCGTCACGTCCCGGTCCGCTACTTCGAAGGCGGGACCGGTCCCGACCTTGTCTATCTGCACGGCGCTGGCGGCGTCACGGCGGAGGATCCGTTCCTCGCCGCCCTGGCCGCCAAGCATCATGTCTACGCCCCCTTGATCCCAGGCTATGGGGACAGCGAGGAAGCGCCGACCATCCGCGACATGCTTGATTTCACGCTCCACACCTGGGACGTGATCGAGGCGCTGGGGCTGAAGGATCCGATCCTTGTCGGCCATTCGATGGGCGGCATGATCGCCGCCGAGATGGCGGCCGTGGCGCCCAACGACGTCTCGCGGCTGGCGCTGATTTGCCCGGCCGGCCTCTGGGACGACGATCACCCCATCGCCGACATCTTCTCGCTGCTGCCGTTCGAAATGCCGCAGATCCTGTTCCACGACGCGGTGGCCGGCGCGGCCATGCTGACAGCGGGGCGCAATGTCGAGGACCCGAACTTCCTGCAGACCTATCTGGTCAACAACGCCCGCCAACTCGGCATGGCCGGCCGCATCCTGTTCCCGATCCCGGAGCGCGGCCTGGTCGACCGGCTCTACCGGATCAAGGCCAAGACAGTGATTGTCTGGGGCGACAGCGACCGGCTCACGCCGCCCTTCTACGCGCACGGCTTCAAGAAGGGGATCGCCGGTTCCGTACTGGTGTCCATTCCTGAGGCGGGTCACATGGTCATCGTCGAGAAGACGCCTGCCGTGGTCGAGGCGATCGGCCGGTTGGGATGAGGTTTGCGCTTCGCCGTCCCGCGTGATGTCCTGAGCTTCAGTGAAAATGGAGCTTGGCATGGCCGGGACGGATGACCTTGAGGTCGTGAACAATGAGGCCGATGGGCGCTTCGAAGTGCGGGTAGGCGACGACGTGGCCTATGCGGAGTACCGGTTGCTGAAGACCGGCATTCTGTTCCCGCACACCGAGGTCCCGCCGGCCTTTGAAGGCAAGGGCGTCGGCGGCAAGCTGGTGCGGGCCGCCATGGCCTTCGCGCGTGAGCGGGGAGAGAAGGTGATCCCGACCTGTCCGTTCGTGGCCGGCTTCATCACCCGCCACCCGGAATATCACGACCTGGTGCATCCAGATTATCGGGCGGCGCTACACATCTAAAAACGACGAAGCCGCCTTGGGGGAGGACGCTTGAACCATTTTGTCTCGCTGGTCGCAGCCAGCCTGATCCTTGCCGCCTGCGCGCCGCAGCCGGGGCCGCCGGCCGATCCTGCCAGTCTCACGCCCGCCGATCCGCGCCTGGCTGAACTCTATGCCGGGTCGTGCAAGGCCTGCCATGTCGTTGCTGATTCCGGCGCACCTCTGGTGCATGACGCCAAGGCCTGGGCGCCGCGCTGGAGACAGGGCGAGGCGGTGCTGCTCGATCATGTGGTTCAAGGCTACAAGGCCATGCCCGCCATGGGGCAATGCGCTTCCTGCACCCCCGCTGACTTCAAGGCCCTGACCCGCTTCATGGCCGGCAAGGATGACCAGCAATGATCTCGCGCCGGACAGCTATGGTCGCCGGGGGAGCTAGTGTGATCGTCGCGGCGGGCGGCGGGGTCTATCTCGCCAGCCGAGACAAGCCTGAGCCGCCGGCGCCGCCCAGCGTCGATGGCCAGAACCATCTGCTGTGGCGAAACTGGTCGGGCATCGCCTACGCCTATCCGGCCGTGCGCAGCGCGCCGCGCGACGAGGCAGGCGTGGTCGCCGTGTTGCAGACCTCGAAGGCCCCCGTCCGGGTCGCTGGCGCCGGTCATTCCTTCACCGCCCTCGTGCCCACCGACGGCGCCTTGATGACCTTGGACAATATCGCCGGGGTGTCCGGTTGGCAGGGTGACGAGGCGGTGGTGTGGGCCGGAACCCGGCTGGGCGTTCTTGGCCCCGCCCTGGCTGAGCGCGGCCGCGCCATGGCCAATCTGCCCGATATCAACAAGCAGTCGCTGGGCGGCTGCCTGGGCACCGCCACCCATGGGACGGGCGCGACGATCCAGGCGATCCACGGCGACGTCACCGCCCTGCGGCTGGCCACGGTCTCCGGCGAGGTCATTGAGTGCGATGCGAGACAGAACCCCGACATCTTCCAGGCGGCCCGGGTTTCGCTCGGCGCGCTCGGCGTCATCACCCAGGCGCGCCTGAAGACCATCGCCAACCGCAACCTGCATCGCCGGGTCTGGGTCGAACCCCTCGAGGAGGCCTTGGCCAAGGCCGAGGAGCGCTGGGCCAAGCACCGGAATTTCGAGTTCTACGCCGTGCCGTTCACCGGCCTGGCCGCCAACATCTCGCATGACGAGACCGACGCCCAGGCCAAGCCGCGTGGTCCCGACACCGACAGCGCCTTCCTGGAGGTGCTGAAGCAACTGCGAAACCTGACCAGGTTCTCCGCGCCGCTGCGCAAGTCCGCCGCCGAGGCGCTGTTGGGTTCGGCCGAGCCGGAGGAGGCCATCGGCCAGGGCTGGAAGCTGCTCTCGACCGAACGCCCGGTGCGGTTCAACGAAATGGAATATCACCTGCCGGTCGAGAACCATCTGACCGCGCTGAAGGAGGTCGTGGAGACCATCGAGGCCAAACGCCCCGACGTATTCTTTCCGATCGAAGTCCGGCGCATCGCCGCCGACGACGTGTGGCTTTCACCGTTCCAGGGCGGGCCGCGCGGCTCGGTCGCCGTCCATTGCCACTACAAGGATGACTATGACTTCTTGTTCGAACTCATCCAGCCGATTTTCCTGAAGTATGGCGGCCGCCCGCATTGGGGAAAGCTGCACAGCCTCAAGGCGCGCGAACTGGCGCTGCTCTATCCGAACTGGAACGATTTCCTGGAGGTGCGTCGGCGCCTCGACCCCGATGGCCGCCTGCTGAACCCCTATCTGAAGGAGTTGTTCGGCGTTTGATGGCGGTTTCCTCGCGCGCCGGGTGAAACTGGAGGCGCGTGGGCGGACTTTGCGTCCGCTCCTTCCGCGCGCCCGTAACCCCAACGGCCGGCGATTTGTCGGCCGGTTTCATCGGGGTCTCACAATGAAGTCGATAATCGCCGCCGCCGCCTTGGCGTTGGCCACCGCATCGTCGGCCAACGCCGCGACGCTCTTTCAATCCATTCCCGACCTGACGGCTGTGCCCGTCCAGGCCAGCTATTGCAGCAGTTGCAACGCGTTCCTGCCGTTCCGGATCTACGACACCTTCGAACTGGCCGCGGACTCCACCATCAATTCGGTGACCTTCGCCATCGACACCCGCTTCTCGCCGGGCGGCTCGACCAATGTCGGGTTCTTCAATCTGAATGGGGCTTTGCCGGGGACCGCGATCGCCGACTTCACCATTAGTGCGGCGAACTATTTGCTGACCGACACCCAGACCGATTTCATCAAGCTGGTGACCTTCGACATCGGCGCCTTGGCCCTCGACGCCGGCAGCTACGACATCAGCTTCTACAACGCGAACGGTCTTGGAATTCCCGCCTATGCCGACCCGGGCGGCAAGCTCTATCACCAGGGGAATTTCTTCCAGCCTAGCCAGTTCTATGACGGCCGTTCGGCCAGCTTCTCGCTCGGCGGCGTCTCGGCGGTTCCGGAACCGGCGGCCTGGGCGATGATGATCGTCGGCTTTGGCCTGACCGGAGGCGCCATCCGGGTCACCCGTCGCCGGACCCTGGTCGCCCTCGCCTAGGGACGGGACTGCGACTCGGCGCGAGGGCATCTGCGCCCCTCGCGCTGAGTTTCGCCGGAACTGTGCTAAGGTGCCGAAATGAACGAAAAAACCGTCGAGAAGCCTGCCGCCCCCGCCATATCCGCCCTTCGTCACCGTCCCGGTGGCTTCGCCAATGCGAACCTGAACAACAGAGGCGGCATCCACCGCAGCGAGAAGGCCGCCTCTGCGCGGTCGGCCGCGAAATCCAAGCCCTGGTCGGGCGCTAAGCCCTGATCAGGGGCTGATCGCCTGATAGCATCAGGGCGTTGAAGCGCTCGCCCATCAGCCGATAACCTTCGGTGTTCGGGTGCAGGTCGTCGGGCAGCATATGCGCGTCGGCCGCCCCGAACAGCGACAGCCCGTCCAGGTAGCGGATCGCGGCGTCGCCCGCCGCCACCCGCGCGGCGACCACGTCCTGCAACAATTGCCGCATCCGCACCAGCGAGGGGCCGCCCAGCGAGCCCTCGTCCTCCCGGCCCGGGGAGTAGATCGGCGAGGCGACGACCAATGGCGTCTTCTCGTGCCGCTCTCGGATGATCGAGATCATGGCGTGGGCCGAATCCGGGAAGGTCCGTTCCCGCAGTTGCCCGCCGTCGAACACATTGATCCCCAGCTTCAGCACGATGGCGTCCGCGCGCGTGTCGCGGATGATGCGGGCGGCTTGGCCCGAGAGCAGGCACGAGCCGGCCCAGCCAAGATTGAGATGATCAAAGCCTGCCAGACGGGCGGCGACCGCCGGCCAGCCGTTGCTGGCGCCCTGCGCCTCCATGCAGTGGGTGATCGAACTGCCGTGGAACAGGATGCGCGGACGCGGATCGGCGGCCGGCGCCGCGCTGGCACCATCGTCCAGCTCCAGTCCGGTGATCGACACCGTCGCTGATTGCGGTAGCCAGAGTTCAACGACCTTTTCGCCGGCCGGCAGATCCTGGAAATCGATCGCGAAGGCCTCGTCGCCCTCCAGCGTGCCGCTTTCCAGATTGATCACCGCGCCGCCTGCCCCATACGAGCGGCCGAACAGCTGCCCGTCGACATAGAGGTCGTAGGCGCCGCGTCGCTCATCGCCCGCCGGCTGCGCCAGCAGTCGTTGGGTGGCGGTCAGCCGAAGGCTGCGCGAGGTGGTCGATAGCCGCACGCGGCAGGCCGCTGCGCAGGATCCAACCCAGCGGTTGAACGGGTCGTAGAAGCCAAGCTCGGCGACCGGCAGCCTTAGCGGCTGCAGCGAGTCCTTTCGTCGGCGCACATCGACCTGGCCCGTCAACAACGGTTCGATCTCGTCCAGGGACAATGACTTCATGCGCGCCTCCCAGCTTTCGCTAGGACCGTTGTAGGGGCGCCGTCAGTTCGGGTGAAGGGCGATTGGCGCGTCGGGATCTGCCGGCATGGCGGGGCGCGGCGTGAAGGACGGCGCGGTGATGCTCGGCGGCGGCGCTATCGTCGCCTGGACCGGGGCGGGGGCCGGCGCTGGCGCCGGGACGTCCAGTCGGGGCGTGGCGACTGCGACCGGCTGGGCCGCGGGTTTGGGCGCCTCGCGACGTGGGGCTGCGGCGGCGGACACAACCGCCTTTTCGGGCGGGGCGGCGCGGGGCAAGGGCGCGGGTTCCGTCGCAGCCTGGACTGGCGCTTCGACCGCCGCTGGCGGCGGCTCTGAGACGATGGGCGCGGCAGTCGGCGGCGGAGCCATTGCGGCGGGGGCCGGCGCATCCTTGCTGGTCAGCATGAAGAAAGCCGCCAAGCAGCCCAGGGCCGCGAGACCCACGCCGAAGCCGACAATCATCGGCGTGCGCGAGGTCTTGGCGGGGGCTCGGGCGGCGACCGAAATCGGCGCGAGCTCAGGCTCGGGTGCGACTACAGGCGCGGGAGAGGGCGCTGGCGCGGCGCGGCGCGCCGCCAGGGGTGTCGGCGCCATCGCCGGCGTAGGCGTGGCCGTAGGCGACGCTGGGCGTGGGGGCGGCGCGCCTTGCATCGGACGCGTCGCAAGCGGCGTCACCGTGCGTGCGCCCGGCATCGGCCGGGTGGCCAGGGGCCTGGGCGCCGCGCCCTGCGGCGTCAGCGATCCGCCGCTGAGGATGCCGGTCGGCCGCGTCGGCGCGGTCGAGAACGACTTGGACGGCGGCCTCGGCGGCTCAGGAGGCGGCTCGGGCGCGGGTTGCGGCTCGGCGCCTTCTGTGGACTTGGGCAGCGGGCCAATGCTCATCCGCCCCTGGGACGGCAAACGTCCCCAGGGGCTCGAGCGCGTGAACGGATTATTGTCCCAGTCGGGCGGCTGCATCGGCGATCTCCAGCGCCGGTCGGTTGGCGCCGCGCGACTTTAGTCCAGACTTCGACGGTTGTTAGGCGCCGACTATCGCTGGGCGGTGCGAATTGGCGCGCCGGACGCCCTGGTCGCGCAGCTGCTCGGCTCCATCATGCCGTGCATGGCCAGGCAATAGATGTCCTCATAATAGGGGCCGGCGCTGGCCAGGCACTGATAGAGGTTCAGCTTGGCGACCCGCAGGCACATGCCGCTCTTGGGCTCGTTGAGCAGGCTCTTGGCCTTGGCTCCGTCGCCCAGCACGGTCAGCGCCGCCACCGCCAGGCCGCGCGTGACGACCGGGCTTGCCGGCCCGCCGCGCCGACCGCCGTCGGAAACCGCGGCATAGAGCCGGGCTTCGTCACCGGCGACCGGGCGATAGCCGGCGCTGGAGATCTGCTTGACCCTGGTCAGGCGCGCCTTGGCGTCGGGCACGAAGACCTGGGACCAGGCTTGGTGTTGGACGCTGTAGGAGACCTTCTTCACCCGCAAGCCGCTGGCGTTCAGCGCCTCGCCCTGGCGATAGAGGGCGGCGTTGGCGCGTGCGGCGCCGGAGTCCGCGCCGGGCAGGGTGGTGGCTAGGTCGGGCCGCGCGACCAGCCGCTTGGCCAATTGCCCGTCCTTGCCGGCCTTGCGGACGCCGGCCACGAATTTCGGATCCTGCAAGGCCGCGACGGCGGCATAGGCGATCATGCCGGCCTCCATCTGCTTGGGATCATAGGCCGCGCCAATCCGCAGGCCCTCATTGACCGCGGCGGGGCCCGAGAACTTGTCGTCGATGGCGCGGGCGTTGCGCATGAACGCCTCGAAGGCGCTGGCCTGGGCCTCGATCTGCCGATCGGCGCGGACCGCCTGGGCGGCGCCCCGTTGCGACGGCGGCGTGGCCGCGCAGCCGGCCAATAGGATAGCGGTGGCTGCGGCCGCGAGGCCCAGCCTGATCGTGAAGTCCATGACGGACCCTCCAACTAAAGAGGCCCCCCCGTCATGGGGCATGACTTCACCCGTTCATCATGAAGGAACTGTTGCCGAGCTTGACCTTGGAGGGGCGCTTAGGACGACAGGATGTCGGTCAGCGAGGGCTCGTCGGGATCGGCCAGCTTGCTGAACAACAGCTTGTCGATCCGGCGGTCATCCATGTCGATCACCTCGACGCGATAGCCGCCGATCTCGAACACGTCGCCCTCGGTAGGCAAGCGCCCGACCTCGTGCAGGACGAGGCCGGCGACCGTATGGAAGTGCGAGGTCTCGCTGAAGTCGGCGCTCAGCGCCTTGGCAAGGTCCTCGACATCGGCCCGGCCGTCCACCAGGAAGCTGCCGTCTTCACGGCGCAGGATGGTGGTTGGGTTCTCGGCGTCGTGGCCCTCGTCAAAGTCGCCGGCGATCATCTCCAGCAGGTCGGTCGGGGTGACGACGCCTTCAAGGGCTCCGAACTCATCGACGACCAGAGCCATATGCAACGGCGTCTGCTTCAGCAGGTCGAAGGCGCGCAGCAGCGAAGTGCTTTCGACGATGTAGAGCGGGGTCGCCATGATCTTGGCGATGTCCAGCGGCGTGCCGTCGAGCACGGCGTCCAGCACGTCGTTCTTGTGGATCACGCCTACCGGCTCTTCGACGTCGTTCCCGCTGGTGACAACGATCCGCGAATAGGGACAGGCGCGGATGTCTTCCTTCTGTTGCTCGGGCGTGTCGGCGAGCGAGATCCAATAGACGTCGCGGCGCGGGGTCATGGCGACGCGGACCTGGCGGTCGCCGAGGCGCAGGACCTCGCCGATCATCGCCTGTTCCTGGGGTTCGATCAGGCCGGCGCTGGCGCCTTCGGCCAGGGCGCTCTCGACCTCTTCCTGGGTGATCTTCTCGCCGCGTTGGTCGCGGATGCCCAGCAGGCGCAGGACGCCGACCGTGGACGCAGTCAGCAAGGTGACGAACGGACCCATCGCCTTGGCCATCACGGTCAGGGGGCGGGCGACCAGCGAGGCGATGGTCTCCGGGAAGGCCATGGCGAAGCGCTTGGGCACCAGTTCGCCGACGATCAGCGACAGATAGGTGATGATCACGACCACCACGGCCGTAGAGATCAGCTCGGAATAGTCGTGCAGGGCGGGAATGGTCTCGAGCATCAGGTCGAGTTCACCGGCGATGGTCGCCTGGCCATAGGCGCCCGACAGAATGCCGATCAGGGTGATGCCGACCTGGACAGCGGCCAGGAAGCGAGTGGGATTTTCAGATAGGCGGAGCGCGGCTGCCGCGCCCTTGTCGCCCCGTTCGGCCCGGCTTTGCAGCTTCGCGCGTCGGGAGGACACCACGGCCAATTCGGACATGGCGAACAGGCCGTTGAGCACCAGAAGCAGGAGCACGACGGCCGAGGCGAAGACGATCATTAAAGTGCGGATCCAGACGAGGCCCTCTGGGAACCCCGCCGGGAGCCTAGCGGCGAATGCCCCGCCAAGCGAGAATTGATCTCACTAGCAGGGCCGCCCTAATCGATAGCCGCGAATTTAGGCGGCGAGCGCCACGCGGTTGCGGCGGCGGATGGTCGAGCCGATGAGGCCAAAGCCGATGATCATCATCGCCCAGGTGGCCGGTTCCGGCACGACCGACTGCAGGACCTGGAGATTGCCGGCGAAGCCCCCGAGGTGGATCTCGCCGTTCTGTTCCAGGCTGCCGAACACGGCCGAGCCTTCGATGAAGTTGCCGATCTTGCCCGCGGCGTAAGGCGCGAGCACCGAGCCGTAGAAGCTGTTGGAGCCGAAATCGACGGTCTGAGCTTCGTAGAAGTTCCAGATCACATGCTCGCCGAGGCCGCTGTTATTGCCGATAAAGTTCTTGGCGATCTTGGCGTCCTTGCCGCCGACATTGACCACGATGGTGTCAAAGCCCTTGGTCAGGAACTGGATCTCGCCGACCTTGTTGAAGACGCTGGTGTCGGCCAGGTCGAACACGGCCAGCTTGCCGCCGCCGGTGGCGGGCGAGAACTGGATGCGGTTCTGCAGCGGGAAGCTGACCTGGTCCGTCGGGGTCAGTCCAGCCAGGTATGCCGACAGGTCCTTCACGCCGAGTGCATAGTCGGTGGCCTGGACCTGCAGGCCGGCCGTGAAGCCGGGCAGGCCGAGGTTCGATTGGATCGTCCCACCGTTCTTGTTCATATTGCCGCTGGCCGCGCCGCCGATCTGGACGGTGCTGCCCTTGCTGCCGTTGATGTTCGACGCCGAACCGCCGATCGTCACGGTTTGGTTGCCGCCGTTCAGGTTGAGGCCGCTCGACATCGAGCCGCCGATCAGAGCGCCGGAGCTGTTGTTAAGCTGCTTGGTCCCGCCGCTCACGCTGCCGACGACGGTCAGGCCGGGCGCGGCCGAGACCGGAGCCTTGTTCCCTTTGATGAAGTAGTTCGACGAGTTGCCGGTGAGGTTGCCGCCGACGAAGGTGCGGCCCTCGACCTCAGAACTGGACTTCAGGTTCCCCAGGACGGTGAGGTTGTACTCGCGCATGACCTGAAGGCCGACATTGGCGTCGGCCAGAGCCGGCGACGCCGAAGCGATGGCCCCAATGGCGGCGATCGGGAGAACGAACTTACGGATCTGGGAAAACACGAGCGGGACCTGTGTCAGACTGGAATGCTGCGACGCAACAATTGGGTGTGCTACTACCGCACTGCAAGAAGCGTGCAATGCTCTTCCCATGCTGGTTGTATCGAATTGGTATCTCAGCATGCTTTCTCGTTGATTCACCAAAGAAAAAGGGCCGCCCCGTGGGGGCGACCCTTCGTCACATATCGCCGTGACCTATCTCAGGTCGTGAAGCCGTTGAAACCTAGAAGATTTCGAACAGGCCGGCCGCGCCCATACCGCCGCCGACGCACATGGTGACGACGCCGTACTTGGCGCCGCGACGCTTGCCTTCATGCATGATGTGGCCAGTCGCACGCGCGCCGGTCATGCCGTAGGGGTGGCCGATCGAGATGGCGCCGCCCGAGACATTGTACTTCGCCGGGTCGATGCCCAGCTTGTCGCGGCAGTACAGGACCTGCGAGGCGAACGCCTCGTTCAGTTCCCACATGTCGATGTCGTCGATGGTCAGGCCGTTGCGGGCCAGCAGCTTCGGGATCGCGAAGACCGGGCCGATGCCCATTTCTTCCGGACCGCAGCCGGCCACGGCCATACCGCGATAAGCGCCGAGCGGGGTCAGGCCGCGCTTTTCAGCTTCTTTGCGTTCCATCAGCACCACGGCGGCGGCGCCGTCGGACAGCTGCGAGGCGTTGCCGGCGGTGACGAACTTGCCTTCCTTGACGAAGATGCCGCCCTTGAAGACCGGGGCCAGCTTCTGCAGGTCGGCCAGGGTCGTCTGCGGACGGTTGCCCTCGTCCTGGGTCAGGGTGACTTCCTTCTCGGAAAACTCACCGGTTTCCTTGTTCTGCACCATCATGATCGAGGTCAGCGGCGCGAGTTCGGCGTTGAACACGCCGGCGGCCTGGGCCGCGGCGGTGCGCTGCTGCGACTGCAGGGCGTATTCGTCCTGGGCTTCGCGGCTGATGCCGTAGCGGTCGGCCACGATCTCGGCGGTCTCGATCATCGAGGTGTGGATTTCCGGCACGTGCTCGTTGAGCCACTTATCGCTGGTGCGATAGCGGTTCATCTTGTCGTTCTGCACCAGGCTGATCGACTCCAGACCGCCACCGATGGCGACCGTCGCGCCGTCGTTGATGATGTACTTGGCGGCCGTGGCGATGCCCATCAGGCCCGAGGAGCACTGGCGGTCGAGCGTCATGCCCGAGACGGTGTTCGGCAGGCCGGCGCGCAGGGCGGCTTGGCGGGCGATGTTGTTGCCGGTCGAGCCCTGTTGCAGGGCCACGCCCATGACCACGTCGTCGATTTCGCCCGGATCGACGCCAGCGCGTTCGACCGCGGCGCGGATCACGTGGCCGCCGAGCTCGGCGCCCGAGGTGTTGTTGAACGCGCCGCGATAGGCCTTGCCGATCGGGGTGCGGGCTGTGGAGACGATGACGGCTTCACGCATGAAAGAGTGTCCTAGATTGGGGAGGAAGGTAGGAGCTTGAACCCCCGGCCCGGTCACCCCGGCGAAAGCCGGGGCCCAGATCGTAGAGTTCGGTAGCGGCAAGAGAGTCCGAAATTCGGTGGATGTATCTGGGTCCCGGCCTTCGCCGGGATGAGCGGAGATTTTACAGGTCGGCGAACTTCTTGTTTTCGGCGACGAGCTTTTCCAGCGCAGCAGCGGGCTTGAACTGGTCGCCCATGGTGGCTTGGAATTCCTTCATCTTGGCGAGCACCTTGGCCGGACCGACTTGGTCGCCGTAGTGCATCGGGCCGCCGCGATAGACCGGCCAGCCGTAGCCGTTCTGCCAGACCACATCGACGTCGGAGGCGCGGATGGCCTTGCCTTCTTCGAGGATCTTCACGCCTTCGTTGATCATCGGGAAGATGCAGCGCTCGAGGATTTCCTCGTCGCTGATCTTGCGCGGGTTGGCGCCCGACTTGACGATGAAGTCGTTGATGACCTTCTCGGTGAAGGGGCTCGGCTTGGCGACGCGGTTCTCGTCGTAGTCATAGTAGCCGGCGCCGGTCTTCTGGCCGCGGCGGTCAGCTTCGCACAGCACGTCGCGGATGCTCTCGCCCTTCGACTTTTCCTTCACCCAGCCGATGTCCAGGCCGGCCAGGTCGCTCATCGCGAACGGACCCATGGGGAAGCCGAAGTCGTAGAGGACGCGGTCGATGTCCCAGGGCATGGCGCCTTCCATGACCAGCTTCTGAGCTTCGCGCTGGCGCGCGCCCAGGATGCGGTTGCCGACGAAGCCGGGGCAGACGCCGACCAGAACGGCGACCTTGCCGATCTGCTTGGCCAGCTTCATCGAGGTGGCGATCACTTCCTTGGAGGTGTGGTCGGCGCGGACGATTTCCAGCAGCTTCATCACATTGGCCGGCGAGAAGAAGTGCAGGCCGATGACGCTTTCCGGACGCTTGGTCACCGAGGCGATCTCGTCGATGTCCAGGCCCGAGGTGTTGGTGGCCAGGATCGCGCCGGGTTTGCAGATGGCGTCGAGCTTGGTGAAGATGTCCTTCTTGATGTCCATGCGTTCGAACACCGCTTCGATCACCAGATCGACGTCGGCGAACGAGTCTTCCATCGACAACGAGCCGGTGATCAGCGCGCAGCGCTCCTCGACCTGGGCCGCGGTGATGCCGCCGCGCGAAGCGGTGCGCTCGTAGTTCTTGCGGATGGTGGCCAAGCCGCGGTCCAGCGGCTCTTGCTTCTGCTCGACGATCACCACCGGGATGCCGGCGTTGGCGAAGTTCATCGCGATGCCGCCGCCCATGGTGCCGGCGCCGATGATGCCGACCTTCTTGATGGGGATCAGGGCGGTGTCTTCCGGAACGTCCGGGATTTTCTGGGCGGTGCGCTCGGCGAAGAACGAATAGCGCTGAGCGGCCGACTGCGGGCCGCTCATCAGTTCGTTGAACAGCTTGCGCTCGACGGCCAGGCCTTCGTCGAAGGGCAGGTTCACCGCCGCTTCGATGGTCTGGATGTTGTATTCAGGGGCCAGGAAGCCGCGGAACTTGCGGGCGTTGGCCTTGCGGAAGTCGGCGAAGATCTCGGGCTTGCCGCGGGCGGCCTCGACCTTTTCGTTCTGGTCGCGGATCTTGCGCAGCGGCTTACCTTCGGCGACCACCTTCTTGGCGAACGCGATGGCGCCTTCCTTCAGCTTGCCTTCTTCGACCAGTTCGTCGGTCAGGCCGCCGGCCAGGGCTTCCTTGGCGCCGACGTGACGACCCGAGGTCATCATTTCCAGGGCGCGCTCAGGGCCGACCACGCGCGGCAAGCGCTGGGTGCCGCCGGCGCCCGGCAGCAGGCCGAGGTTCACTTCCGGCAGGCCGAACTTGGCCGACGGAACAGCGACGCGGTAGTGGGCGCACAGCGCCACTTCGAGGCCGCCGCCCAGCACCGTGCCGTGGATCGCGGCGATCACCGGCTTGGGCGAGCTCTCCATCATGTCCTGGACGTCGGCCAGGCTGGGATCCGCCATCGCGCTGCCGAACTCGGTGATGTCGGCGCCGGCGATGAAGGTGCGGCCTTCGCAGATCAGCACGATGGACTTGGCGGCGTCATTGGCGATCGCGGCTTTGAAGCCTTCAAACAGGCCTTCGCGGACCTTGGCCGACAGGGCGTTCACCGGAGGTGAGTTGAGCGTGATGACTGCGACGTCGCCTTCGAGCGAGAGGTCGGTCACCGAATTGATCTCGGCCATTTGCGCATCCTCGACTGATTGGAGAGGGGCGGCTCGTGGACGTGGCCACCCTCGATTCAAACGGTTGTTTACAGGCCCCGCCAAGCCGGCGCGAGTCAAAAATCCTTTGGGTTTCCGGACGCCGAACGGGGGTTCATAACGCCTAGCAACGATCACCTTAGGGGAAGCAACACATGGCTCAGGGACTGTTCTCGTTGGAGGGCCGGGTGGCTCTCGTCACCGGCGGCTCGCGCGGCATCGGCAAGATGATCGCCAAGGGTTTCATCGACCAAGGCGCCAAGGTCTACATCTCGTCGCGCAAGCCCGGGGCCTGCGACGAAGCGGCCGCCGAGCTTGGCGAAAACTGCATCTCGCTGCCGCAGGACGTCTCGACGGTCGAGGGCTGCAAGGCCTTGGCTAAGCGGCTGAGCGACGCCGAGCCCAAGCTCGACATCCTGGTCAACAACGCCGGCGCGGCCTGGGGCGCGCCCTTCGATGAATTCCCGGAAAGCGGCTGGGACAAGGTCATGGACCTGAACCTGAAGTCGCCGTTCTTCCTGACCCAGGCCCTGCACGGCGCCCTGAAGGCCGCCGCCAGCCACGACCAGCCGGCCAAGGTCATCAACATCTGCTCGATCGACGGCATCCGCCTCAATCCGCAGGAGACCTATTCCTACCACGCGTCCAAGTCGGGGCTGATCTATCTGACCCGCCGGATGGCCGCCGAGCTCATCAAGGATTCGATCAACGTCACCGGCATCGCGCCCGGCGCCTTCGCCTCGGAAATGAACCGCGTGGCCCGCGATCAGGGCGACGAAATCGCCAAGCGCATCCCCTCGCGCCGCATCGGCCGGGACGAGGACATGGCCGCGGCCGCGATCTATCTGGCCAGCCGCGCTGGCGACTATGTGGTTGGCGAAACCATCGCGGTGGACGGCGGCGTCGCCCTGGCGACCCTCGGCGGACTTTAAAACTTCCGAACGGCCACGCTTTCGGCTGTTTTGCGTTATGACCTGACCCAAAGCAGCCGACGTCGTCCCGTTTGACCGATTCTGATACCGATCCTTCGCCGCCACCCAGGGCGACCCGACGCCGGTGGCGGCGAAGGCGCACGGCCTTGGCCGTCGTGGCCTTGGTCGCCGTCGTGGCCGGAACCAGTGTCTATGTCACCCGCCGGATCATCGCCCGCGAGATTCTGATCGGCTGGCTGGAGGCCCGCGGCATTCCCGCCGAGGTGCAATTCCGGCGCTTCGAATTAGGCGGCTTTTCCGCGCGCGTCCGCGTGGGCGCCGAGCGCGATCCCGACGTCACCGCCGATCTGGTCGAGATCCACTACGGGCTCACGGGCTTCTGGGCCGGGCGGCCGCTCGGGATCGAGGTCGCCTCGGTCACGCTGCACCGCCCGATCGTGCGCGCCAGCCTCAAGGGCGGCAAATTCAGCCTTGGCTCGCTCGATCCGCTGATCGAGGAATTCGCCAAGCGGCCGCCGCAGGCCGGGGCGCCGAAGCCGCGGATCGAGGTCCGCGAAGGCGTTGTCCGTCTGGCCACCGACTATGCCCCGCTCACCGCCCGCGCCAATGGCCGGATGGAGCACGGCAAGCTGATGGCGCTCGACGCCCGCTTCGATCCGGCGGTGCTGAAGGGTGACGGGCTCAGCGCCTCGACCGGTCCTTCGCAGCTCCTGCTGATCACCAATCGCAACCGGGTCGACATTCTGCTGACCGCGCCGGTCAAGGATCTGGCGGCCGGCGGCGTGGCCGCCACCAGCGGCAATCTGCGGTTCTCGGCCCAGGGGCCCTATCCCGACTTCGAGAAGAAGCGCGGTGAGGGCAAGGTCATTGCGCGGGTGGATCTCGACGGCGCGGTTCTGAGCGCCGGGGATCGCCGGCTGCAGGACTTCAAGCTGCTGGCGAAGTTCGACGGCTCGTCGACCGGCTGGTTCGAGACCCTGGCCCTCGCCGGCGACGGCGCCTTCGAGGCCAGCGCCGCCAAGCTGAGCGGCGCCGGGGTCGCGGCGCAGGGGATCAAGGCTCAGGCGAGCGTCAGCGACCTGCGCTGGACCCGCTCGGCGGGCGACGTGATCTCCAGCGAGATCACCACCCTGATCACCGCCGCCTCGGCCCAGGCTGGGGATCTGTCACTCAAAAACACCCGCGCCGACTTCGGCGGGCTGGTGGCCTTTGACGACCATCGGCTGGATCTTGCGCTGCGGGGCTCGTTGGCCTCGCGCGGCGCCTGGTCGGGCTTGGGGCCGGCCCGTTCCGCCGACGATCCTGCGACGGCGGCGCTGAAAAAGGCGGCCTCCGGCTTCCAACTCACGGCCAATTCCCTGACCATCAGCGCCTCGGGCGAGGATCTGTCCGTTCGCCTTGGCGTGCCGGCCAAGATCCGCACAGACAGCGGCGGCCAAGCCTCCCTCTACCGGGCCGGCGGCGCGATCTACGCCAATGGCGCTGGGGCCTTCGATCTCAAGGTTTCGGGCGGCGGCCTGCCGCAGGCCAGCGTCAACGCCCGCAGCTACCGGCTGACTCCGGACGGCCTGGTCGCCAGCGGTCAGGTGAAGGTGGCCGGCAGCTTTGCGCCTGTGCAGGACGCCACGTTCGAGGAAGCCGGCGACCTGCGGCTGGCGAACGGCGCGCTGGACTTCACCGCCAGCGCCTGCGCGCCGATCACGGCGGCCCATGTCGAACTTGGCGAGAACGATCTGGATAAGGTCGCCGCCGAACTCTGCCCGGTCAAAGGTGCGCCGTTGTTCTCCATGCAGAATGGCGAATGGCGGCTGCGCGGCGAGGTGGTCAAGGCCGCCGCCGCCCTGCCGGCCTTCGAGGCCAGGGTCTCGGAGGCTTCCGCCCTGGTCGACCTGCGCGGCAAGGGCGCAGCGATGCGTGGCCGCGTCGCGATCGCTGGCGCCCGTATCGATGATCTGGCGGCCGAGACCCGGTTCCGTCCGGTGCGGGGCTCTGGCGAGGTGCGCGCCGTGAACGGCGGCTGGACCGGCGATCTCAGCGTCAGCGACCTGGCTGGTCGCAAGCTCGGCCAGGCCGATCTGCGCCACGGGGCCGATGGTCGTGGGACCCTGGCCTTCGACACCGGCATGCTGGTGTTCGAGGAAGGCGGGCTGCAGCCGGTCAACATCTCGCCCATGGCCGCCATCGTGGCCTCTCCGGCGACAGGCCGCGCGGGGTTCAGCGGCCATATCGGCTGGGGACCGGAGACGTCTTCCAGCGGCGGCACGCTCACCGTCGAGCGGATGGATTTCGTCAGCCCGATGGGACCGGTGGTGGGCCTGACCGGCCAGGTGGCTTTCACCAGCCTGATCCCGCCGACCGCCGCGCCGGGCCAGAGCCTCAAGGCCGAGGCGATCAACACCCTCGTTCCCCTGACCGACGTCGACATCAAGTTTGGCCTGGCGAGCGAGGGCCTGACCGTCGAGGGCGCGCAGCTCGCGGTCGGGGGCGGGACCCTGGCCTTCGAGCCCTTCACCTTGCCATTCACGGCCGGCGCCTCGTGGAAGGGCGTGCTCAACTTCCAGGGGGTGCAGGTCAAGGATCTCGTCGAGGCCTCGCCCTTCGGCGATCGCGTGGACCTGGAAGCCCGCCTGACCGGCCGCGTGCCGTTCGAGGTGACGCCCCAAGGGGTGCGGGTGGCCGGCGGAACCCTGGCGGCTATCGAGCCCGGGCGTCTGTCAATTCTGCGCGAGGCCCTGACCCCGGTTTCGACGACGCCGGCGCAGGCGGTCATCAGCGGCGCGGTCGACACCGTGCAGGTGCCGTTGGCCCAGGCCGACACCGCGCCCGGCGAGGTGAACGCCTTCAGCGAGTTCGCCTACCAGGCCATGGAGCATTTGGCCTTCGACCAACTCGACGCCGAGGTGAACAGCCTCGACAACGGGCGGCTGGGCGTCCTGCTGCACATCAAGGGCGAGCACACCCCGCCCCAGAAGCAGGAAATCCGCCTGACCATCATGGAACTGATCCGCCGGGACTTCATGAACAAGGCGCTGCCCTTGCCGTCAGGCACCAAGGTGGACCTGACCCTGGACACCTCGCTGAACATGGATCAGCTGCTGAAGGACTTCGCCGATTATCAGGCGCTGCGCGGTTCACAAGCGGTTCAGCCGTGACGGACCACCTTGGCTATGCTTCTTGAGGCCGTGATTTTGGAGAACCGTATGAATAGAGCTCTTCCCGCCGCGGCCGCCTTGGCTGGCGTGGCCTTCCTGAGCGCCTGTGCGCCCACCGTGCGGGTGGAGGTTGCGCCGATCACGATCTACGCCAAGCTGGACGCCGATGTGCGCCTGCGCCTCGACGATGACGTCAAGGCGTTGATCCAGCAGAATCCGAACCTGTTCTAAGGGGATGACCATGAGCTTCTTCAAACTGATGGCGCCTGTCGCCGCCGTGGTCGGCAGCCTCACCCTGGCTGGCGCGGCTCTCGCAGACCCCGCCTCGGCCAAGGCCGCCGTCGATTCCGCCAAGGCGGCCGGCGTGGTGGGCGAGCAGGCTGACGGCTTCCTGGGCTTCGTGAACGCCGGCGCCGCCAGCGGCGATGTGAAGGCCGCCGTCGCCGAGATCAACGCCGGTCGTCGTCAACTCTACGCCCAAGCCGCCGCCAAGAACGGCGTCACCCCCGCCGCCGCCGGCGCCTCGGCGTTCCGCTCGGTGGTGCAAGGCCTGTTGAAGCCGGGCGAGTTCTACCAGAACACCTCCGGCGCCTGGGTCCAGAAGTAGGGCCTGGTTTTCGCCCCGACCAATGATGGCCGGCCCCGCTCCGGCCATCAGCGGCGCTGGGATTCGCGTTTTCGGTTGACCCATCTCAGTCGGATCAGAGGCGCGTCATGAACATTGTTCTCGTCCCCGGCTACATGTTGGAAGATGACCTCTGGGCCGATGTCGCCGAGGATTTGGCTCAGGTCGGCAACCTCTCCTATGCCGACCTTTCGCGCGACGCGACCATCGAAGGCATGGCGCAGCGGCTCCTCAAAGACGCCCCTGAGCAGTTCGTCCTGATTGGCTTTTCAATGGGGGGCTATGTGGCGCGCGAAGTGGTCCGACTGGCGCCGACGCGGGTCATGGGTTTGATCCTGATCGCGACTTCGTCGCGGGGCGATACAGAGATTCAAGCTCAGCGAAAGGCGACCGTCGCGCAAACGCCCAGCTCATCTAAATTCGGCGGACTAAGCCGCGGCGCGATCATGTCGTCCCTGGGATCAGCGCATGCGAATGAGCTGCTAATTGCTCGTATCCGCGCCATGAGCGTCAGGCTCGGCGGAGACGTGTTCATGCGTCAGTCCAGCTTGGTTCGCACGGGCGATACCGATCAGCTCGGCTCTATCCATTGCCCGACCTTGGTTGTCGCCGCCGCGGATGATCGGCTGCGTAGCTTGGATGAGGCGGCGGAGCTTCACGCCGGCATGCCCGGCTCCCAGCTAGCGGTTATCCCGGGCTCGGGTCACATGATCCCGTTGGAGGTTCCGGGCGAGCTGCTCGACGTTATTCGTCCCTGGCTGAGCAACCTGGCCTTGGCCGGCGCGACGAGTTGAGTAGAGCGCGCCGCATCCCAGGTCCCGGCACATAAAAAGCGAGCCCGTCCTGACCTCGCGGTCGGGACGGGCTCGAGGAGAGACAACTGGGCGCTTTGGCCCCGTGACGTCAGGCCGGAAGAACCAGCTGTTCCGAGGCGATCGCGAAGCGCGTCGTGGCCTGGCTGCGGGTCTCATCGGACACCCTGCGCCAGACTTCTTTGGCTTCGTCGCGCGACTCGTACGGCCCCAATACTCGGGGCGCGCCGTTCTTCAGCTTGGTGAAGGCGAGGCAGCTATATTCGCCGCCAACGACCCAGAACCGTTCCTTGGTCATGGTACCTGCTCCCCCGGCCGAGGCCGGAACTGATCGGCTTTTACAAGCCATGAGCTACGCTAACCCTGACAGGGCTGGGAGCGAAGAGCTCATCAAGTGCAACAAAGCATAGTTGTCACAGTGCGACGTTGTCACAATTGTAAATATGTGACAATCAGACTCGATGGCTCTCCCATCGACTGACCGCAAGCTGTTCCTGGGCGCGCGCATGAAGCGCATGCGCCGCGAACTTGGCCTGACCCAGACGCGGATGGCCGAGGACCTGGGCGTCTCGCCCAGCTATCTGAACCTGCTTGAACGCAACCAGCGGCCGGTCACCGCCCAGGTGTTGCTGCGCCTGGCCGAGGCCTACGATCTCGACCTGAAGACGCTGTCGTCGGACCCGGAATCGACCAACGCCACGGGCCTGTCGGAGGTGTTCTCCGACCAGATGTTCCGCGACCTCAGCGTCGCTCGCCATGAGATCGCCGAGGTCGCCGACAGCGCCCCGGCCGTCTCCGAGGCCATTGTCCGGCTCTACCGCGCCTATCTGGATCAGCGCCGGCTGACCGACCTTGGCGCCATCGGCCGGCCGGAGGAGGGCGCGGCGGCGGGGTCCGCCGTCATGCCCTCGGACTGGGTGCGCGACTTCATCCAGACGCAGAAGAACTACTTCGCCGAACTGGAGGAGGCCGCCGATGAGATGGTGGCGCAGCTCGCCTACGAACCGCTCGACTTCGCCGCGGCCGCTCGGGAGCGGCTGGCCAAGCGCCACAATGTCACGGTGCGGATCGTGCCGGTCGATGTGCTGCCCGAATCCGTCCGCCGCTACGATCATCACCGTAAGCGGCTGTTCCTGTCGGAGGTGCTGACCGGGTCCGGGCGCTCGTTCGCGCTCGCCTATCAGCTGGCCATGCTGGAATACGGCCCGCTGCTCGACGCCATCGCCGATCGGTCCGGGCCGCCCGATCGCCCGACCCGCAACCTCCTGAAGGTGTCGCTAGCCAACTACCTGGCCGCCGCCCTGCTGATGCCCTACGCGGCTTTCCATGAGGCGGCCGAACGTACGGCCTATGACATCGAACTGATCCGCTCGCGGTTCGGGGTGTCGTTCGAGCAAGCCTGCCACCGACTGACCACCCTGTCGCGGCCGGGCGCGCGGGGCGTGCCGTTCTTCATGCTGCGCGTCGACTCAGCGGGGAATATCTCCAAGCGGTTCGCCGGCGCGACCTTCCCGTTCTCCCGGTTCGGCGGCACCTGTCCGCGCTGGAACATCCACTCCAGTTTCCGGACGCCCGGGCGGATCGTCACCCAGATCGTCGAGACGCCCGACAGTCAGCGCTACTTCACCCTGTCGCGCAGCGTTAGCCGGATCGCCACCTCCTATGCCGGCGATGATTCCGAACTGGCGATCGGCATGGGGTGCGAACTGAAATTCGCCGAGCGACTGGTCTATTCGCGCGGCATCGATCTGCGCGAGCCGGTGGCCACCGCGATCGGCCCCGCCTGCCGGATCTGCGAGCGGCCGGCCTGCAAGCAGCGGGCGGCCGAGCCGATCAACCGGACCCTGACGGTCGACGATTTCACCAAGTCGATCTCGCCCTATCCCTTCGCGTCAAGCTGAGCCAGAGGCGGACGCTTTGCACCCAAAGGTGCTTTCGATACTAAGAGTTTAGCGAAGGCCTCGAACCAGAGGCCGCGCCGGGGGCGGAGTGACAGGAACTTATGGCTGAACGTAAGGGGGCTCGATCGACGGACCGCTTCCAGAAGAAGCGAGAAGCCATCCTCGACGCCTCGACGATCCTGTTGAACCAGCATGGCGTTAAGGGGCTGACCCTGGCGGTCGCCGCCGCGGCGGTCGATCTGTCCACCACCAGCGTCACCTACTACTTCAAGCGCAAGGACGACCTGGCCGCGGCCTGCATCATGCGCGGCCTGAACTGGCTGCTGGCGGCGGTCGACGCCGCCCTGGCCGAAACCACGCCGCAGGCGCGGCTGCACAAGCTGCTGGAGCTCTATCTGGAGCGCCTGCGGTTGACGGCGATCGGCGAGGCCCCGCCGCTGCCCGCCCTGTCCGACATCCGGGCGCTCAACAATCCGCAGCGGACCGAGGTGTTCGAGGTCTTCATGCGCCTGTTCCGCAAGGTGCGCGGCCTGTTCGAAACGCCGGAACTGGGCTGGCTGGGGCGCGGCAAGCGCACGGCCCGGACCCACATGCTGTTGGAGCAACTGTTCTGGGCCGCGGTCTGGCTGGCGAAATACGATCCGGAGGACTACGGCCGCATCCGCGAGCGGATGTACGACATACTGGTCGGCGGGCTGGCGGCCGAGGGCGCGGCCTGGGAGCCGACGCCGATCCCGCTGGCCGACCTGGCGGCGCGCGAAGGGCCGGAGATGAGCCGCGAAACCTTCCTGCTGGCGGCGACCCGGCTGATCAACAGCCGCGGTTATCGCGGCGCATCGGTCGACAAGATTTCAGCCGAGCTGAACGTCACCAAGGGCTCGTTCTACCACCACAACGACGCCAAGGATGACCTGGTGGTGGCCTGTTTCGACCGCACCTTCGACGTGATGCGCCGGGTGCAGCGTCTGGCCATGGGCATCGAGGGCGATCAGTGGGCGCGGATTTCCAGCGCCGCCGCCGCCCTGGCCGAATACCAGCTCTCGGAATACGGCCCGCTGCTGCGGACCTCGGCCCTCTCGGCCTTGCCCAGTGAAATCCGCGAGGAGCAGGTTGCTCACTCCAACCGGGTCTCCGACCGCTTCGCCTCGATGATCTCGGACGGCATCGCCGAGGGCTCGATCCGGCCGGTCGATCCGTTCATCGCCGCCCAGATGCTGAACGCCACCTTGAACGCCGGCGCCGAGCTGGGATTTTGGGTCAATGGCGTGACGCAGAAGGCCGCTCCGGCCGTCTTCGCCCGGCCGGCGCTTATGGGCATTTTCGCGAAGTAGCGAGCGCCGGCGCGACTTCCGGGATGACAGTCATTGGAGCGCGTAAAGCCACGTGCTCGGCCAGCTAGGGTCAACCCACCGCGGCGGCTTTGACCTCCGGCGCCGTGACGCGCGCCACCTTTTCCGACCACACCATCTCCACCACATGCAGCAGCCGCTCGGCGGTGATCGGCTTGGTCACATGCCCGTCGGCCCCGGCCCTTGCGGAGGCCTCGGCGTGTTCGGGCATGGCGTTGGCGGTCAGGGTGTAGATCGGCGTGCGGCGGTGAAGCTTGGCTTCGCGCCGCCGGATCGCGGTGATAGCGGTCAGGCCGTCCATCACCGGCATCTGCATGTCCATCAGGATCAGGTCGAAGTGCGAGCGCGCGGCCTCATCCACCGCCTCGGCGCCGTTCTCGACTGAGATTAGATCGACGCCGGCCGCCCCCAGGATCAGTTCGACGACGCGGCGATTGGTCGGGTGATCCTCGGCCAGCAGCACGCGCATGGCGTCCAGTGCGGTTTCCTCGGCGTGGCACGCCTCATGGTCGCCCCACATCTCGACGGCGCCGTGGCGGCGCGGCAATTCGAGAGAAAGTACGAACGTCGCGCCGTGGCCGGGCGCCGCATGCGCCGTCAGGTCCCCGCCCATCGCCTCGGCCAGGGTGCGCGAGATGGCCAGGCCCAGGCCCGTTCCCCCATATTGCCGGGTGATCGAGCCGTCGGCCTGCTGGAAGCGGCCGAACAGGCGCTGGCGGGTGTCCTCATCGAACCCGATGCCGGTGTCGGAAACCGTGAAGGTCAGGTGGGTGCTGGTCTCGTCGCGCCGGGCGGCGACCAGCAGCTTCACTTCGCCCTGGCTGGTGAACTTCACCGCGTTGCCGAGCAGGTTGGTCAGGATCTGGCGGATGCGGGGGCCATCGCCCTCGAAGGAGCCATGCGCATAGGGCTCCATCTCCACGATCAGCGCCAGGTCCTTGGCCTGGGCGCTGGCCTCGAACAGCGCCGCGCAGGCGTTGACCGAGGTGACGAGGTCGAAGGGCTCGGGCCGGATCTCCAGGCGCCCAGCCTCGATGCGGGCCAGGTCTAGGATGTCGGTGAGCAGCGCCTCCAGCGTCTGGGCCGAGGTCTCGATCAGTTCGACCATTTCGGTCTGGGGGCCGGTCAGGCTGGTCTTGGCCAGGGCGCCGGCGATGCCCATCACCCCGTTCAGGGGCGTGCGGATCTCGTGGCTCATATTGGCCAGGAACTCGCTCTTGGCCTTGTTGGCGGCTTCGGCCTCGCCGGCGAATTTCACCAGGTCCCGCTGGGCGTGATGGCGCGAGCATTCGTTGGAAGCGATGGCGGCAAGGTCGATCAGTACGTCCGCCAGCCTTTGATCGTAGGGGCGCGGCTCGCCCCCGGCCACGCAGACCACGCCGATCGGCTGTCCGTCGGCGAGGCGGATCGGCGCCCCGGCGTAGAAGCGCACGCCCTGCGCACCGGCGACGTTCGGGTGATCGCAAAAGCGGCGGTCCTCGAGCGCGTTGGTCACCCAAAGCAGGGCGTCGTCTTGCACCACGACCTCTGAGAAGGACTGGTCCTCGCAGACCTGCTCGTCGGTCCAATCAGGTCCGACGCTGGCGTGCCAGCTACGTTTGGCGCCGACCATCACCACGTCGCCGAGGTCGAGATTGGTAAAGGCGCGAGCCAGTCGGCCGACCCGTTCGAAGGTCGGTTTCAACTCGTCCAGGTCGAGGGTGGCGATCGCCGCAAGGCGCGCGGCCTCGGCCAGCAGCGCCGGTCCTTCCTTGGACATGATCTCCCCCAGACTTCTTTTGCGGCCGAAGATTGGGTGGCGGGGGTTAAATTTCCGTCTTTTTGCGAACGACGTTCAACTATCGTCGTTCGCGCGGCAAATCAGAGCAACTTGATTTCCCGCAGGCGCTCCTTGAGGAACTCGTCGGCCGTGATCGGCGCGAGGCCGCGGTCGGGATGGGCCGCGTCGATGCAGCCGGGCAGGGTGCGGATCTCATAGTCCGGATTGAAGTGCAGGAAGAACGGCGTCGAATAGCGCGCAAAGCCGCGGCGCTCCGGGGCTGGATTGACCACGCGATGGGTGGTCGAGGGCAAGACGTGGTTGGTCAGCCGCTGCAGCATGTCGCCGATATTGCAGACCACCGAGCCGGCGGGCGGATTGATCGCCAGCCACTGGCCGTCGCGGTCCAGCACCTCCAGCCCGGCCTCTTCGGCGCCGAGCAGCAGGGTGATGACATTGATGTCCTCGTGCGCTCCGGCCCGGATATTCGGGCCATCCTTCGGCACCGGCGGATAGTGCAGCAGCCGCAGGATCGAGTTGCCGTGATCGACCGTGGCGTCGAAGAAGTGGCGGTCGAGTTTCAGATAGACCGCGATGGCCTCCAGCACCTGTCGGCCCAGGGCGTCCAGCGTGTTGAACAGCCAGGCGATCTCGGTGTGGAACTCCGGAACCTCCGCGGGCCAGACATTGTCGGGCATGAAGGCGCGGAATGGGTGCCCAGCGGGCAGGTCGCGCCCCATGTGCCAGAACTCCTTCAGGTCGAAGTGCTGGGCGTCCTTGGCGGTTTCGATGCCGAAAGGCGTGTAGCCGCGCTGCCCCCCGACGCCGGCGACATAGCTGCGCTTAACGTCCTCCGGCAGGGCGAAGAAGGCCTTGGCCGCGGCGATGGCCGCGTCGATCCGCGCCTGCGGCAGGTCGTGATCGGAGATGACCGCAAAGCCGTAGCGGGCGAACGAGCCGCCAAGATCCTGGGAGAAGCCCTGGAAGTCTCCCTCGAAGCGCTGGAATGAAACCGGCTTGATCGCTGCTGTCGTCACGTTTGATCCTTCACCCGGGCGAACCGGGAACCTTGACCGTAGCGACGGCGTTCGCACCTGACGTCCCATCACCTGGAGATCAGTAATGCGTAACTGGACCGCCCTCGCGGCTTGCATCCTTGGCGCGGGCGCCATGTCGGCCTGCACCACGGTGGACCCCTACACCGGACAACAGGTTCGCAACAACACCGGCACCGGCGCATTGGCCGGCGCATTGGGCGGCGCGGCGCTCGGCTACCTCACCAACACCAACCGCAGCGAGCAGGGCCGCAAGAACGCGCTGATCGGCGCGGGGGTCGGCGCCTTGGCGGGCGCCGGGGTCGGCAACTACATGGATCGCCAACAGGCTCAGCTTCGCCGCGACCTGGCCGGCAGCGGCGTCGAGGTCCAACGCCAGGGCGACAACATCGTCCTGCAGATGCCCAGCGACGTGACGTTCGGCTTCGACCGCTCGGACATTCAGCCGCAGTTCTACGATACTCTGGCTTCGGTCGCCCGCAGCCTGAACGAATACCCACAGACCCTGGTGGACGTCGTCGGCCACGCCGATTCCATCGGCCGGGCCGACTACAACCAACAGCTTTCCGAGCGCCGGGCCCTGGCGGTCGCCGACAACCTGACCAATCGGGGCGGCGTGCTGCGCGACCGGCTCTATGTCGCCGGCCGTGGTTCAAGCCAGCCGATCGCCACCAACGACACCGAGGAAGGTCGCGCCAAGAACCGGCGGGTCGAGATCATCCTCCGCCCCTATACGGGCTGATTGGCCCGATCTCCGGCCGGCGGGCGATGATTTAGGGCGCGTTTTGGCGGCGCCCTGAGGTCGTTGTGCAAAGAGAGTGGGCTTAGCGCCCGCTCTCGTCGCCGGCCCGGTTGCGCGGGTGGGGGTTTTGACACCACATAAGCCCAGGTCCCGCGCCACAGCGACGGCCCTTCGACGCGAACTGGAGCTTGAATGGCGGCTGAGGCTGCGGGCATGAACCTGGGGCACGCTGTCGCCCTGCTGGCCGCCGCGGTTATCGCCGTGCCGGTGTTCCGCAAGCTCGGCCTGGGCTCGGTGCTGGGCTATCTGGCCGCCGGCCTGGTTATCGGCCCGTTCGGGCTCAAGCTGTTCGCCGACCCCGAGGCGATCCTCCACGTCGCCGAGCTGGGCGTGGTGATGTTCCTGTTCATCATCGGGCTGGAGATGCGCCCGGCCAAGCTATGGTCGCTCCGCAAAGAGATCTTCGGTCTGGGCGCCGCCCAGGTGCTGCTCTGCTGCGCCTTGCTGTCGGGCGTCGCCATGCTTGGCGGTTTGCCGGTCCAGGCCGCGATCATCGGGGCCAGCGGCTTCGTGCTGTCGTCCACCGCCGTGATCATGAAGATGCTCGACGAGCGCGGCGAAACCTCCACCGAGGCCGGCCAGCGCGCCGTCTCGATCCTGCTGCTGGAAGACCTGGCGGTGGTGCCGCTGTTGGCGCTCGTGGCGCTGATGGCCTCGATGAGCGGGCCGGCCGTCGATACCGGCCGTCCGGTCTGGATGGCCGTGCTGATCGGCCTGGCCTGCATCGCCGCGGTGATCGCCGCCGGCCGCTGGCTGCTCAATCCGTTCTTCCAGATCCTGGCCCGCACCGGCGCGCGCGAGATCATGACCGCCGCGGCCCTGCTGGTGGTGCTCGGCACGGCGCTGTTCATGCAATGGGGCGGGCTGTCGATGGCGATGGGCGCGTTCCTGGCCGGGGTGCTGCTCTCTGAATCGGTGTTCCGCCATCAGCTCGAAGCCGACGTCGAACCGTTCCGCGGCATCCTGCTCGGCCTGTTCTTCCTCAGCGTCGGCATGTCGCTGGACCTGTCGGTGGTGGTGTCGGAGTGGGGCCTGATCCTGACCGGCGTCGTGGCCTTCATGCTGGTCAAGGCGGCCGGCATCTACGGTGTCGCGCGGCTGTTTCGCGCCGACCACCGGGAGGCGATCCAGCGCGCGGCCCTGTTCGCTCAGGGCGGCGAGTTTGCCTTCGTCCTCTACTCGGCCGCGGTCGCGGCCGGCGTGTTCGATGCGCGCACCAGCGCCGCCCTGACCGCAATCGTGATCATGTCGATGGCCCTGACACCGCTGGTGGTCATCGTCCTGAACCGGCTGCTGCCGGCGCCGAAGGAATCGATGGACGGCATCGAGGCCGCCGCCGGCCTGGAGGGCCGCGTCCTGCTGGTCGGCTTTGGCCGCTTCGCCCAGGTGGTCAGCCAGCCGCTGCTGGCGCGTGGCATCGAGGTGGCCCTGATCGAGACCGATGTCGAGATGATCCGCGCCGCCAGCACGTTCGGCTTCAAGGTCTATTACGGCGACGGCACCCGGCTCGACGTGCTGCGCGCCTCAGGCGCCGACACCGCCGAGGCGATCCTGGTCTGCGTGGAAAAGCCCGAGGTCGCCGACAAGATCGTCGAACTGGTCAAGGCCGAGTTCCCGCTGGCCAAGCTGCTGGTTCGCGCCTTCGACCGCGGGCACTCCCTGCGGCTGATCGAGGCCGGGGTCGATTTCCAGATCCGGGAAACCTTCGAGTCCGCCCTGACCTTCGGCAAGCGCACCCTGATCGAGCTCGGCGTCGATGAGGTGGAGGCCGCCGAGATCGTCCGAGACGTCCGCCGCCGCGACACAGAGCGTCTGGAACTGCAGGTCGCCGGGGGACTCCAGGCCGGCCGCTGGCTCATGCGCGGCAACATGGCCACCCCGACGCCCGAGCCGTTCTCCGTCCCGCGCCATGGTGGCAAGGCGATCAATACCGAGGCGGCCGATGTCCTGGCCAAGTCGCCAAAGCAGCTCGCTGAGTAGCGTTTCATCAAGTGATGAACTTTTTCGGCTCACCCGGTTCTCAAACATCAGATTGCGGCTAAAAGGGCTGTCATGGCTGGAAAAACCCAAAAGGACGCCGCTGAAGCCCTGGCTGGGGTGCTCTTCGACGGCATGACCATCATGGCCGGGGGCTTTGGCCTCTGCGGCATCCCCGAGAACCTGATCGCGGCGATCCGCGAGACCGGGGTCAAGAACCTCACGGTGGTCTCCAACAATTGCGGGATCGACGGCTTCGGCCTCGGCGTCCTGCTGGAGAGCGGGCAGATCAAGAAGATGATCTCGTCCTATGTCGGCGAGAACAAGCTGTTCGAGAAGCTCTACCTCTCGGGCGAGCTGGAGCTGGAATTCAATCCGCAGGGCACCCTGGCCGAGCGCATCCGCGCCGGCGGCGCGGGCATCCCGGCCTTCTTCACCAAGACCGGGGTCGGCACCCTGGTGGCGGAGGGCAAGGAGACCCGCGAGTTCGACGGCGAGCTCTATGTGATGGAGCGCGGCCTCACCGCCGACCTGGCCATCGTCAAGGCGCATACCGGCGACGCCGAGGGCAACCTCGTCTATCGAAAGACCGCCCGGAACTTCAATCCGATGATGGCCACGGCCGGCAAGGTCACCATCGCCGAGATCGAGCACCTGGTTCCGATCGGCTCGCTCGACAAGGACAACATCCACACGCCGGGCATCTATGTGGATCGCATCTTCCAGGGCGCGAGCTTCGAGAAGCGCATCGAGCGGGTTACCACCCGTCCCCGCGAAGAAAAGGCGAGCGCCTAAGATGGCCTGGACCCGTGACGAAATGGCCGCCCGCGCCGCGAGCGAACTGCGCGACGGCTTCTATGTGAACCTCGGCATCGGCATCCCGACCCTGGTCGCCAACTACATCCCGGCCGGCATGCACGTGACCCTGCAGTCCGAGAACGGCATGCTGGGCATGGGCCCCTTCCCCTATGAGGGGGAAGAGGACGCCGACCTGATCAACGCCGGCAAGCAGACCATCACCGAGCTGGATAGCTCGTCCTACTTCTCGTCGGCCGACTCGTTCGCGATGATCCGCGGCGGCCGTATCGCCCTGTCGATCCTGGGCGGCATGCAGGTCTCCGAAAAGGGCGACCTGGCCAACTGGATGGTGCCGGGCAAAGTGGTCAAGGGCATGGGCGGGGCCATGGACCTGGTCGCGGGCGTCAAGCGCGTGGTCGTGGTCATGGATCACGTCGAGAAGTCCGGCGCGCCCAAGCTGCTTAAAGCTTGCACCCTGCCGCTGACCGGCGCGGGCGTGGTCGATCTGCTGATCACCGACCTTGGCGTCTTCGAGATCAACCGCGGCAAGTCGCCCCTGAAGCTGACGGCCCTCGCCTCCGGCGTCACCCTCGATGAGATCAAGGCCAAGACCGAAGCGGAGTTCGAGGTCGGGCTCTAGTTCCTCTCCCCGCAAGCGGGCGAGGAGAAGGTTTCGCATCCAGCGGGCCAAATTGCGCGTATCTCATCCAGGCAGCGGCCGCCTAAGGTAGCCGCGCGAAGGTGAGATCATGAAACCGACCCGGACCGCCCTGGCCCTTACGGCCTTGTTCTGTCTTTCGGGAGCTGTCCCCATCGGGGCGGCGGCGTGGGCCGCCGGGCCGACCAAGACCGCTGTGTTCGCCGGCGGCTGCTTCTGGTCGGCAGAGAAGGCGATGGAGCATTTGCCCGGCGTGACCGATGTCGTCGTGGGCTACGCCGGCGGCGCACTGCGCAACCCGACCTACGACAATCACAAGGGCCACCTGGAGGCGGTGAAGGTCACCTACGATCCAGCCAAGATCAGCTACGCCAAGCTGGTCGACGGCTTCTTCCACAATATCGATCCCACCGATGCGGGCGGGCAGATCTGCGATCGCGGCCCGTCCTACGCTACGGCGGTGTTTGTCAGTGATCAGGATGAAACCCGCACCGCCCAGGCGGTGAAGGCCCAGGTCGCCAAAACGCTGGGCAAACCGGTGGCGACTCGCGTCCTGATCGGCGGGACCTTCTGGAAGGGCGAGGCCTATCACCAGGACTACGCCAAGAAGAACCCAGGCAGCTACAACGCCTATCGAATCGGCTGCGGCCGCGACCGGGCGCTCAAGGCTGTTTGGGGATCGACGGCTTCTTGACGGGCAGGCCGGTGACCGGGTCCCTGGGCATCGGCGCGAAGGTCTCGCCGATGAACATCTCGGCCCGCCGGCGGCGCTTGCTGTCGAGCCAGACGCTGACGATCTGGTAGTTCGACACTGACTTGAAGTCGGCCGCCATCTCGGGAGCGAAGGCCGGTTCCAGGCTGACCGCCAGCACGCGCTTGCCAAGTTCAGCGGTCAGCGGCTGGGTGGTCTCGGCCTGGTTCTGCGGATGGGCTTCGCGCACCCACATCTTCAGCGGCGGCTCGCCGTTCTTCCCAAAGTACTCGCGTCCGTAATAGGCCGCGGCGTTGAACATGAAGCGGTCGTCCACGGCCACGGCGCTCAGGCTGCCGGTTGGCTCGCGCAGCGCCCGGTTGGCGATCTCCTCGGTCATCTGTTCCCAGCCCTTGGCGCGCTTGAAGGCGTTGGCCAGGCCCAGGGTGTCGGCGAGCGGCGGCATCAGCACGCAGGCCAGGAAGAGAGCGGCCACCGCAGCCTGCATCACCACAGCCCCGATCAGCCACCAGCGCGCGCGCCAGCGCATCAGCCAAGCGGCGGCCAGCACGATCCCGGCGACATATCCCGCCCCCGCCCAGTTGGCGTTGGCGCGGCTGATGAAGGACTGGATCGTGACGATCAGCAGGGGCGGCGCCGCATAGCAGAGCAGCAGCAGGTCAGCCGGCTGCAATCGGCGGCGCACGGCCAGCAGCACCGCGCCGCCGACCAGCACCGCGAACGGGATCGGCCCGAACACCCCGAACTGCGAGAGGACGAAGTCGCTCAGCTCCTGGAAGTTGAACAGGCTCTGGCCGCTCCAATTGGCGTTGGCGGCGGTGTGCTGGACGGTGGAGAACCCGTGGGCGGCGTTCCAGGCGAGGTTGGGGGCCAGCACCAACAGGAAGGCGCCCAGGGCCAGGGCGGTGGTCTTCAGGCTCCAGATCACGCGCGCTTGCCGCGAAATGAGCAGGTGCAGCGCCAGGCCGATCAGGGCGTAGATCGCCGCGTACTTGGCCAGGAACGCCAAGCCGGTGGCGGCCCCAAATCCCGCCGCCAGCCACAGGCGGCGGCGTCCTTCCGAGGTGGGCAGTTCGACATAGGCCAGCAGCGACAGGGCCAGGAACAGCAGCATCGAGGCGTCGGTCGCCACGACCAGCGAGGAGAGTTGCACCGCCGGCATCAACAGATAGAGCGCCGCGGCCGCAAAGCCGCTGGACGATCCATAGAGCCGCCGCCCGATCCCGTAGACGCACAGCGTCGTGCCGGCGTGCAGCAGGGGCGAGGACAGCCGGACCCAGGGCTCGGCGTCGCCGCCGATAGCGGTCGTCGTCCAGATCAGCCAGGCGACCATCGGCGGTTTTGAATAGTAGCCCCAGTCGAGCGTGCGCGACCAAAGCCAGTATTGAGCCTCGTCGGGGTAAAGCTCGAGCGGAGAGGCGAACAGCGTCACCAGCCGAACGATCGTCAGGGCGACGGTGATGAGCAGAACCGCGCGCCAATGGTCGTCGAATCCGTGTGCGGACAATCTGTTGCGGGCCAAGGGCGCCTCCGGTCTCGCGCGGAAACTCGCGCGGCGGAGCGTGTCTGTAAAGCGACAGGCGCCACCTTATTGATCTGCTGTAACGTCAAGAGGGTGATGCGTCACGAATCCGTCACCCACTGACGAATTTTCCAAGCTATAGGGCCGTCAAGTTTGGAGGCGAAGGCTGGGGAGCCTGTCGCTCCTTGCTCGACGAATGAGGGGATCTCACATGAATAGAATGCTTGCTCGCGCACTCTGCGCGACCACTGCCTTGGCCAGCGGCCTGCTGATCAGCAGCGTCGCCCTGGCCCAATCGAGCGGCACCGCCGCCGTCGAAGAACTGGTGGTCACCGGTTCGCGCGGCCCGGCCGATCTGAGCGGCGTTATCGTCGCCGAACGCGACCCGAAGTCGCGCGCTTCGATCAGCGAGGAATTTATCCAGCGCCAAGTGCCTGGGCAGACGATCCTGCAGTCCCTGAACCTGATGCCGGGCGTCAACTTCACGAACAACGACGCCTTCGGTTCGGCCGGCGGCGACATCACCATCCGCGGCTTCGATTCCCAGCGCGTTGCGCTGCTGTGGGACGGCGTGCCGCTCAACGACAGCGGCAACTACGCCATCTATCCGAACCAGCAGCTGGACTCGGATCTGATTGAGCGCGCCACCGTAAACCTCGGCACCACCGACGTCGACAGCCCCACGGCCGCGGCCGCTGGCGGCACCATCAACTATGTGACCCGCAAGGCCGCTGACGAGTTCGGCATGCGCGGTGAACTCGCCTTCGGCTCCAACAACTACCAGCGCTACTACGGCACGCTCGAAACCGGCGCGGTTGGTCCTTGGGGTACGAAAGCCTGGGTCTCCGGCCTCTACACCACCAACGAGATCTTCACCCCGCATGACGCCCAGAAGGACGCCCCCGGCAAGATCAAGAAGTGGCAGGTCAACGGCCGCATCGATCAAGACTTCGGCGACATCGGCTCGGCCAGCCTGATCGCGAACTACAACGAGAACCGCAACAACTTCATCAACCGCGTGACCCTCGCGCAGTTCAACCAGCGCAGCCTGCTAGTCTACAATGACTCGTGCATCCCGGCCCTGCCTGCGCCCGGTCCCGGCGCGCAAACCGATGTCTGCCCGTCCTTCGTCGGCGTGAACATCAACCCGTCGAACACCGGCAACCTGCGCGGCCTGTCCACCTGGAACCTCAGCGACAACCTGGTTCTGACGGTTGACCCCTCGTTCCAGTACACCCTGGCCAACGGCGGCGGCTCGGCGGTCTTCGCTGAAACTGACGCCCAGCTACGCGGCAACACCGCTTCGCCCGGCGTGGACCTGAACGGCGACGGCGATCTGCTCGACCGCGTCACCCTCTATCGTCCGAACACGACGAACACCCGTCGCTATGGCGTGACCTCCTCGCTGATCTGGAAGTTCGCCGACACCCAGAGCGTCCGCCTGGCCTACACCTACGACAAGGCCAAGCATCGCCAGACCGGCGACGTCGGTTTTGTTGATCGCGAAGGCAATCCCGAAAACGTCTTCGCCGGCAAGGATGGCCAGGGCGAGCAAGTCCTGCTGCCCGACGGCACCAATCTGCGCCGCCGTGACCGCGCCTCGGTCGCCGAACTGAACCAGGTGGCCTTCGAATATCGCGGCCGCTTCATGGAAGAGCGCCTGCTGCTGAACATCGGCGTGCGCGCGCCCTTCTTCAAGCGCGAGTTGAACAACTTCTGCTACCAGCAGAACACGTTTGACGCCTTCTGCACCACCCAGGTCGGCACCCCGATCCCGGGCACTGATGATGGCACCGGCCGTCCGCTCGTGACCTTCCCGCAGAGCGCGCTCAACTCCAACGCCGCCAACCGCTACGGCAATCCTCGCGAGTGGACGTTGAAGTATGACGACGTCCTGCCGAACGTCGGCGTCAGCTACGACTTCACCGACGACCTGACGGTGTTCGCCAGCTACGCCGAAACGCTCTCGGCGCCGCGTACCGACGACCTCTACGATCGCGTGCTGGTCGATCCCGGCCCGGAAAAGGCGCAAGCCTACGACCTGGGCGTTCGCTATCAGACCAGCCAGTTCATGGCCGCGGCCTCGGTCTGGTACAACCAGTTCAGCAACCGCATCGAGCGCGTGTTCGACGAACAAGCCGGGATCGCCTTCTCGTCCAACGTCGGCGACGTCAAGCTGCAGGGCTTCGACGGCCAGGTCGGCTGGCAGCCCACCGACTATCTGAGCGCCTACGCCTCCTTCTCGTACGTCGACTCTGAAATCCAAGACGACATTCCGGGCTCGACGTCGTCGCCGGTTCCGATCCCGACCAAGGGCAAGTCGCTCTACGAAACGCCCAAGACCCAGGGCGCGGTCCGCGTGACCTTCGACCCGATCGAGTCGGTCAGCCTCGGCGTTCAAGGCAAGTTTGTCGGCGATCGTTGGTCCAACCTGACCAACACCGAGAAGTTCCCCGGCTACACGTTGTGGGACCTCGACGCTCGCTGGAAGCTCGACAAGTTCGGCATGGAAGGCACCTACCTGCAAGCCAACGTGACCAACCTGTTCGACGAGCGCTACCTCGGCGACATGGTCACCAACCTGACCGGTAACGGCCAGGCCCAGCCTGGCTATCGCCGGACCTTCATCCTGACCCTGCACGCCGAGTTCTAGGACTTAGCGTCAAGGTGACGATCGGGGGCGGCCGCAGCGATGCGGCCGCCCTTTTTCGTGGTGATGCTTGACGGGGCGCGCTGCTCCGCCCATCTGCGCGCGTTCAATAGGTTAAGGTAGGTCATGACCGTTCTCGTTCCCGCCGAGTGGGCTCCGCACCGCGCCATGTGGCTCGGCTTCCCCAGCCATGCCGAAGGCGTGTGGGAGGACGAACTCGCCCAGGCCCAGGTCGAGGTGGCCGCCCTGGCCCGCGCCCTGGCCGGCCCGGGCCGCGAGAAGGTTCGCCTGATGACCGGGACCTCGGGCGGCGAGGCCATGGCCCGTCGGTTGGTCGGCGACGTCGACGGCATCGAGATCGTACCCGGCCGCTTCGGCGACGTCTGGCTGCGCGACACCGGCCCTATCTTCGCCCAGACACCGGACGGCCAGAGCGCGCGCGGCTTCCGCTTCAACGGCTGGGGCGGCAAGTACGACATGGAGTTCGACGACGAGGTCGCCGCCCAGATCGCGGAAGCCTCGGGCGTTCCGCTGGTCGCTCACGATTTCATCCTGGAGGGCGGCGCCGTCGATCATGACGGGATCGGCACGATCCTGACCACCGGCCAGTGCGTGCTCAATCCCAACCGCAACCCCGGCTGGACGCAAGCCGCGGCCGAGGCGGCGTTCAAGGACGCGCTGGGCGCCCGCAAGGTGATCTGGCTGGGCGAGGGCCTGGCCAACGACCACACCGACGGACACGTCGACAACCTGGCCCGCTTCGTCGCGCCGGGCGTCGTGGTCTGCCCCGTCGCCTTCGGGCGCGGCGACGTCAACGGCGCGGCCTATGACGACGCGGCCAAGCGGCTGGCGTCCTCGACCGACGCCGACGGCCGGCCGCTGCAGGTGGTCCGCATCCCTTCGCCCGGCTGGATCGAAGGCCACGACGGCCGCGCCTCGCCCGCCAGCCACATGAACTTCATCATCGCCAACGGCGCGGTGATCATGCCGACCTATGGCGAAGGCCAAGCCGCCGACCTGGCGTTGCAGGGCCTGCAAAGCGTCTTCCCCGAGCACGCGGTGATCGGCCTGCCCTCCAGCGCGATCCTGACCGGCGGCGGGTCCTTCCATTGCATCACCCAGCAGGAGCCCGCCTGATGGCCCGTACGATCAACGTCGCCGCGATCCAGACCTCCTACGGCTTGGACATGGCGGCCAATATCGAGAAGACCAAGGTCTTCATCCGGCAGGCCGCCGCCAACGGCGCGCAGGTGATCCTGCCCTCGGAACTATTCCAAGGGCCCTACTTCTGCGTCACCCAGGAAGAGCACTGGTTCGCCCACGCCTATCCCTGGCGCGAGCATCCCTGCGTGACCGAGCTGGCCCCGCTGGCGGCCGAGTTGGGCGTCGTGATCCCGGTCTCGATCTTCGAGCGCGAAGGCCCGCACTACTTCAACAGCCTGGTGATGATCGACGCCGACGGCTCACTGATGGGTGTCTATCGCAAGAGCCACATCCCGGACGGTCCCGGCTACCAGGAGAAGTACTACTTCCGGCCCGGCGACACCGGCTTCAAGGTCTGGGACACCCGCTTTGGCAAGATCGGCGTCGGCATCTGCTGGGACCAATGGTACCCGGAGTGCGCCCGCGCCATGGCCCTGATGGGCGCCGAGATCCTGCTCTATCCGACCGCCATCGGTTCGGAGCCGCATGACCCGACCCTGGACACCGCCCTGCCGTGGCGGCGCGCCATGCAGGGGCACGCGGTCTCCAACGTCATCCCGGTGGTCGGCGCCAACCGCATCGGCTTCGAGCCGTGGGAGAACTATCCCACCGGCGGCCAGGCCTTTTATGGCTCGTCCTTCATCGCCGACCATCGCGGCGACCTGGTCTCCGAACTGGGCTCGGAGGAGGGCATCGTCCAGGCCAGCTTCGATCTGGACTTCCTGGCCACCCACCGCGCCGCCTGGGGCTTCTTCCGCGACCGTCGCACCGACCTCTACGGCGCGCTGGCCGGTCCGCGCCCGGTCTAGCTGGATCGCACCTCGATCGTGTAACGTCGTTGCATGATCGAAACCGAACGCCTGATCCTTCGCGCCTATCGCGAGGAAGACCGCGACGCCTTCGCCGCGTTGAACGGCGACCCGCGCGTGGGCTATTGGGTCGCCAACGTCATGGATCGCGCCCAAAGCGACGCTGCGATGGACCGGCAGAACGCCCACATCGCGGCCCATGGCTACGGCCTCTGGGGCGTGTCGCGAAAGGCCGACGACAAGATCATCGGCTTTTGCGGCCTTCATCCCATCCCCGAGGGCGACCTGCCGGTGGAGGGGATCGAGATGGCCTGGCGGATGATCCCCGAGGTATGGCGCCAGGGGTTGGCCTCCGAGGCCGCGGCGGCCGCCTTGGCCTGGGGCCTGGCCCACCTGGACGCGCCCGAGATCCTGGCCTTCACCGCCGACACCAACCTGGCCTCCCAGGGCGTCATGCGCCGCATCGGCATGCAGGCCGATCCGGCCCGCGACTTCGACCACCCGCGTCTGGCGGCCGATCATCCGCTGCTGCGCCACGTCGTCTATGTGGCGCGAAGATGAGGATCGAGACCGACCGCCTGATCGTGCGGCTATGGCGCGTCGAGGATCTCGAGCCCTTCGCCCAGATGAGCGCCGACCCGGAGATCATGCAGTGGCTGGGCGGGGTTCTGACCAGCGAGCAGGCGCGGGCCTACAAGGTGCGCGCCGACACCAGCTTTGCCGAGTTGGGCATGTGCCGGATGGTGATCGAGCGACGCGCCGACGGCGCCTTCGTCGGCAGTTGCGGCCTGATGCCGGGGCACGAATCGGTCCCGTTCGTTCCCTATACGGATGTCGGGTGGCGGCTGGCGCGCTCGGCCTGGGGGCAGGGCTACGCCAGCGAGGCGGCGGCCGCCGTCATGGCCGACGGCTTTGCGCGCCTTGGCCTGGATGAAATCACCGCCATCACCGCGCAAATCAACGTCCGTTCCCAGGCGGTGATGCAACGGCTGGGCATGCGGCGCGACGCGGCCAGCGACTTCGACCACCCGGCGTTCGAGCCAGATGACCCGATGCGCCGCACGGTCGTCTACCGGATGGGCCGCTAGGCGCACCCCGTGGGCGCGGCCTTGGCCCGGGCCATCTCGCCTCGCGCCTTGGCGATGTCGCGCTGGAACTGCGGATCGCCGTGCAGCTTGGCGACCATGGCGGCGGCCAGGGTGCGGCCGGCCTCGATGTCGCTGATATAGTGGACGCCGCAGATCGCGCGGCTGTCGCCCACCGACTTGCCGATTGACAGCATGGCGTCGGCCTTGGCCGGGGCCAGTTCGGCCAGGATCAGCGCCCAGGCCCAGCCGGTCATCGAGTGGCCGGAGGGATAGGAGGCGTTGGTCTTCATCCAATCCTCGCGCGGAATGCAGATCGGTTTGTCGTCGCCGATCAGCGGGCGCGGGCGGTTGTAGAGATCCTTGGCCGGGGTTCCGATGGTGCGGACGTCCAGCTCCACCCGGTGCAGCACGCGCAGGGTGGTCGGGGTCTGCTTCTCGTCGATCGAGACGCCGAGCTTGCAGGAATATTGCTTCAGCGCGCCGCCGCCCCACAGGTCGTTGTCGGCGATCGCCTGGGTCCAGCGCGGCGTGCCCTCCAGCGCGCGCGTTTCCTCGTAGTGAGCCCGGTCAGCCTGGCCGCGCAGGCTGCTCGGCGTCGGCGGCGCCCCGAGCAGGGCAGCGCCGTCCAGTGCGTCTACGGTCAGATAGCCGGTGAGATCGGTCGGCAGGGGGTTGAGCGGCGCCGGCTTGCTCGCATCGGCGAGCACCGGGGCCTGCGGCGGGGTGGTGGCGGCGCAGGCGGCCAGGCCGGCGGCGAACACGGCGCCGGCGATCAAGGTGAAGCTACGGTTCATGGGCGGCTCTTTAGAACGGCCCAACCCATTCGTCATCCTCCAGGCTCGCGCAGCGAGAGCCGGGGGACCCGAGCGTATGATCGAGTTCTGCAACTCAGCTTGGGTCCCCCGGATCGTCTTTCAGACGACCGGAGGATGACGACCTTGGGGTGGTCTTAGCGCAGGACGGTCAGGCCGTTCTTGATCACGGTGGCGTTGCGCTCCTTCACGCGCGCCTCGAACGAGATGTTCTTGCCGTCCTTCCACAGATCGACGGTGATCGTGTCGCCGGGGAAGACCGGGGCCGAGAAGCGGGCCTGGTGCGAATAGATCTGGTCCGGATCGAAGTCGGTGATCGCCTGCAGCACGGCGCGGCAGGTGATGCCGTAGGTGCACAGTCCGTGCAGGATTGGACGCGGGAAGCCGGCCTTGCGGGCGACGTCCGGATCGGAGTGCAGCGGATTGCGGTCGCCGTTCAGGCGATAGAGCAGGGCCTGGTCTTCACGGGTGGTGAAGTCCACCGAGATGTCCGGCGCGCGGGTCGGGACCACGTGCGGTTCCGGAGCGCCTTCCGAGGGGCCGCCAAAGCCGCCGTCGCCGCGGGCGAAGGTGGAGCCGGTCAGGGTGGCGACCTTTTCGCCCTTCTCGTCGGTCCAGATGGTCTCGTTGATGATGACCGCGCCCTTGCCCTCGCCCTTGTCGAAGGCGCCGGCCGTGCGGCCCTGGGCGGTGTAGGTGCCGCCCGCGGTCAGCGGCTTGTGCAGTTCGACCTTCTGCTCGCCATGGACGACCATCAGGAAGTTGATCTGGCTGGGACGGTGGCCGGCCGGCATTTCCGGAGCCGGACCGCCCGCCGAGCGCGCGCCGGCGGCCAGCACGGTGGCCGCGGTCGGAATGACCTTCAGGCCCTTTTCGTAGACGAAGGGCAGCTCGGTTTCGTTCATCGGGTCTTGGCCCATGCCGACGCCGAGCGCGTACAGCATCACGTCCTTGTCCCCATACGTAAATGTGCGGGGAGCGGTCTTCTGATCGAGAATGTCGGGATAAAAGATTGCCAAAATATATCCTCCGGTATGTCGCCTTGGCGGCTTGCTAGTATGGGACAGATTGAAGCGGTTCGGCCGGGCTGAGGCAAGCCGGTGCGAGGATGTTTGCTGGCGCCCGTGCGATCGGGTAGAAGCGCGGACTTCGCCGGACGGGCTAGAACCACAAGAACCGCTCGCCTGCGCAAACACATCAATCGCCCAGGATTCATCGAAGGTATTTCATGGCGACCGCAACTCAGCCCGGCATGGGCCAGATCTCCGGCAACGTGCTTTTCTATTCGAAGCCGGAACCGCTTTCCGTCGACCTGCACAAGAACATGGGCATCAAGCGCCTCGACGGGCCGTTCCGATTCGCCAAGGAAGGCCACGCTGTCCCGCTGACGGTGACCGAGTTTGGCGTCGCCGCCCTCTCGAGCCCGATCATCTTCGTCGGCGAGGAAAAGATTCCGCTGGCCGTGATGGGCCTGAACGCCGGTGAGAACATGTACCTCACCGACGCCGGCTACTTCGAGGCGGGCGCCTATGTGCCGGCCTATATCCGCCGCTATCCGTTCGTCTACGCCAACGACAGCGCCGCCGGTCAGATGATTCTCTGCATCGATCGCGCCGCCGAGTTCATCGTCGAGGGCGCCGAGGTCGATCTGGCGTTCTTCGACGCGGACGGCAAGCCGACCGAGTACACGCAGAACTGCATCAACTTCTGCAACGACTACGAGACCGAGCGCCAGCGCACGTTGAGCTTCGTCCAGCTGCTGAACGAACTGGACCTGTTCGAGGTCAAGACCGCGAACTTCGTCCCGACCAATCCGGACGGCACCCCGGGCGAGACGCAGAAGATCGCCGAGTACTTCGGCGTGTCGGAAACCAAGCTCAACGCTCTGCCGATCGAGAAGTACACCGAGCTGCGCGACAACGGGGCCCTGGCTCAGATCTACGCGCACATGATGTCGCTGGCCGGCTGGGATCGCCTGATGGCCCTGGCCATGACCCGCGCGCCGCAGACGCCGCAAGCCGCCAACGCCTAAGGGCGTCACGGCGACTGCGCTGAACTAAACGGCGGGCTCGCAAGGGCCCGCCGTTTTCTATTGTGGCCCTAGCGCGCGAAGACGCTGCGGGTGAGGCAGGAGAAGACCAGCCGCCCCGCCTCGTCGAGCAGGTCGTGTTGGGCGATGACGATGCCCTTGCCTTCGCCGACCGGATCCTTGCCCATCACCGTCATGCGGCCCCGCAGCACCTCGCCGGCCGGCGGATTGCGCGCCCAGCGCAGGGCGTCGACGCCCAGGCGCTTGGTCTGCGGCCACTCCAGCGACGAAGCCGCGTCCAGGCGGCACCACATGGCGTAGATCATCGAGTCTGGCGCGCCACGTTCCAGCGGCCAGCCGGGCGCGAAGGCGGCGATGAAGGCCTCCAGGGCGGCAGGATCCACCGGCAGCTCGCCTAGCGAGACCACCTGACCCATTTCGATTTCATCGAACGACGCGGGCACTTGATACGCACTCCACCGAAAAACGCTGATTCGCCGATCATCGCGCCTAAGCGTGACAAGTCGAGCTTTTGTACTGGGTCGGCGGCGATGAGACGGTCTAAGGAGCCTGGATGGGCAGTGGTTGGATGATCGGGGTGATGGTGGAGCTGCCGGGCGAGCCTAAGCCCCTGCGCCATTTCTTCGCGGTCGGCCATGAGGACCGCGCCAAGGCCGAGTGGACTGCCATCGACCGCGCCATGCTGATCGGCGGCGTGGCGGTGAGCCCGGTCGGCGGCCTGGAGCCGGTCCATGCGATCAGCGAACTGACGCCCCAGATCGTCAAGTCGCTGGCCCTTAAGCCGGGCGAAGTCCGAGCCCTCGGCTGGAAATGGCCGCGCCGCTGGATCGTTGTCGGCCGCTAGCGAGCGCCCCGCGACGTCACCGTAGCTTTGCGATGGGCCAGGACCGGGCCATATAGCGGGCATGGCTTTGGATGTGACACGCTTCTTGGCGAAACTGGTGGCGGCCTGCGCCCTGCTGGTCGCTGCTCCCGCGCTGGCCCAGCCGGTCGACACCGGCCATCTGGTCGCCGAACTGGTGGCCCGCGATCAATCGATCGCGCCGGGCGCCACCACCTATGTCGCGGTCCGCCAGAAGATCGACAAGGGCTGGCACACCTACTGGCGCAACTCCGGCGACAGCGGCGAGGCGACCCGCGTCGTCTGGACCCTGCCGCCCGGTTGGACGGCCGGCGACATCGTCTGGCCGGCCCCGACGCGCCAGCCGACCGGCCCGCTGATGAACTACGGCTATCAGGGCGAGGTGCTGCTGCCGGTGCCGATCACCGCCCCGGCCAACGCCAAGCCCGGCGAGACCGTGACCATAAAAGCCGCCGCTTCCTTCCTGGTCTGCGAGGAAATTTGCGTCCCCGAGGACGCGGTGCTGACCCTCAGCCTGCCGGTCGTCGAAGGTCTGGCCGAGCCCAATCCGGCCTGGAGCGGCCCAATCGCCAAGGCGCTTTCCGACGCGCCGACCCCGGCGAACTTCGCCAGCGTGTTCGCCAAGCAGGGGACCAATATCGTCCTGGCCGTCACCGGCGAGGGCCTGAAGGGCGCCGACGTCTCGCAGGCCTATTTCTTCCCCTTCGATTCCACCGTCATCGACCACGCCAAGCCGCAGGTGATCGAGCGCGGTCCCGATGGCCTGACCCTGACCCTCACGCCCGGTTACGCCTTCCAGGAGGGCGATGGTCCCAAGACCATGGCCGGGGTGCTGTCGCTGGGCGACCGGGC
>JAVBXP010000062.1 GCA_030824495.1 bacterium | reverse complement strand
GACCTGATCGTCGTCAACGAGACCGAGGCTGCGTTCTACGGTGAGGCGCTACACAGCCTGCCCGGCCTCATCGCCATCACCTGGGGCGCCAAGGGCGCGGGCCTCTATCGCGCCGGCCAGCAGATCGCCGCGGCCGTCCCGCCGCCGGTCATCGCCGTGGACACCACCGGCGCCGGGGACGCCTTCGTCGGCGCCCTCACCCTGGCCCTTCTGGAAGGCCAGGCTCCGGAAGCAGCCCTGAAGTTCGCCTGCACGGCCGGCGCGCTCGCCGCCACCCGGGCCGGCGCCCAACCGTCCCTGCCGACCCGCGCCGAGGTCGACGCCCGCCTGGAGTCCGCGTGATGCCTGTCCCCACGCTAAGCCTGAGAGACTTCACCCACGGCTCGCCGGACCAGCGCGCCGCCTTCTCGGGCGCCCTGCTGGCGGGCCTGCAGGACTACGGATTCTTCATCCTGGCCGACCACAACGTCCCGACCGACCTGCTCGACGCCGCCTATGCCCAGAGCGCCCAGGTCTTCGACCTGCCCGATGGCGACAAGCGCCGCTACGCCGCCGGCCTGCGTGGCTACACCCCGTTCGGGACCGAGCACGCCAAGGACTCGGGCCTCCCCGACCTCAAGGAGTTCTGGCAGATCGGCCGCGAGCCGGCGCCCGGCCTGCCGGCCGACGACTTCCCGCCAAACGTCTGGCCCCAGGAGGTCCCGGCCTTCGAGCAGACCTTCAGCGCCTTGTTCAACGCCCTCGACGAAACCGGCCGGCTGCTGCTCACCGCCCTGGCCCCCAAGCTCAACCTCGACGCCGGCTACTTCGACGACAAGGTCGCGGCGGGCACCTCTATCTTGCGGGTGCTGCACTATCCGCCGGTGCCGGACGACGCGCCGGAAGGCGCCGTGCGCTCGGCCGCTCACGAGGACATCAACTTCATCACCATCCTGGTCGCGGCCAAGGGCGCGGGCCTGCAACTGCTCGACCGCGACGGGACCTGGCTGCCGGTGGAGACTGAGCCCCGCAACCTGATCGTCGACAGCGGCGATATGCTCCAGCGCCTGACCAACGGCGTGATCCCCTCGACCACCCACCGCGTGGTCAATCCGCAGGGTCCCAACGTCAGCCGCTACTCGATGCCGTTCTTCATGCACCCGGCCTCGGACGTGTCGCTCAAATGCCTGCCGACCTGCGAGGGCGAGGGCGCCAAGTGGCCCGAGATCACCGCCGGCGAATTCCTCGCCGAACGCCTGCGCGAGATCGGCCTGGCGAAGTAGATCGCCCGCTCATCGTCGCCAGTTCGGAAACGGTGTGTCGCGATCGCCGCCCTACAACCTTCGCCATTTGCGCACTACCTTAGCGAGGCTATTGCGCCGCCTCCCATTCAGGGATGGCGGCTTTATCGCCCGTGGGGTCTAACTTCACGGTTCGCATCGCCCTTGGCGACCACGCCAGCACCAGGAAGCTCCGCCCCATGAAGACCCTCGCCTTCGCCGCGTTCGCCATCGTCGCGGTCGCCGCCACCCCGCTCGCCGCCCAGCCGGCCGTCGACATCGCCAAGATCGCCGCCGGAACCTACAAGACCGACCCGGCGCACACCCAGGTGGCGTTCACCGTCAACCACCTCGGCTTCACCGACTATCGCGGCCTGGTGGCCGACGCGACCGGCCAACTGGTTCTCGACCCGAAGAACCCCGCCGCCGCCACGGTGAACATCGAGATCCCGATCTCCAACATCGCCACCAACAGCGCTGGCCTGACCAAGCACCTGCATGGTCCAGACTTCTTCGACAGCGCCAAGTACCCGACCGCCACCTTCCGCTCGACCAAGGTCGTGGTGGACGGCCAGGAAGCCAAGATCACCGGCGACCTGACCCTGCGCGGCGTCACCAAGCCCGTCACCCTCGACGCTCGCCTGGCCGGCGCCGGTCCGAACCCGATGAGCAAGGCGCAGACGGTCGGCTTCCACGCCACCACGACCATCAAGCGCAGCGACTTCGGCATGACCTACGCCCTGCCGGCCCTCGGCGACGCCGTCGAACTGCAGATCGAAGCGGCCTTCGAAAAGGCCAGCTAAGCCTTCGTGCGCCGGGCCAAGCGAGCTCGGCGCACGCCTCTACCTGCCGCGCGCACCGCCAGCTAGGCTTGCGCCCATGATCAGCCCGCGACTCGAAACCGCCCGACTGCTTCTGCGTCCGCCCATCGACCAGGATCTCGACGGCTGGGCCGGCCTCGACGCCGACGCCCGCGCGGTGGAGTTCATCGGCGGCCTCAGAACCCGCAACCAGGCCTGGATGGACATGGCCACCGCCGCCGGCATGTGGAGCCTGCGCGGCTGCGGCCTGTTTTCCGTCATTGAGAAAGACACCGGCCATTGGGTCGGCCGCGTCGGTGCCTGGCTGCCCGAAGGCGCCATCGGAACCGAGGTCGGCTGGGCTATCTCGCCGACCGCCTGGGGCAAAGGCTACGCCACCGAAGCGGCCCACGCCGCCATCGCCTGGACTTTCGACGCCCTAGGCTGGACCGATGTCATCCACTGCATCGACGCCCCCAACGCCGCCTCGATCGCAGTCGCCGAGCGCCTGGGTTCGACCTGGCTCCGCGCCGACCACGAGGCCGGCGGCAAGGACGTCCAAATCTACGGCCAGTCCCGCGACGCCTGGCGCGCGGCCAACCGCTAAAGGCGGCTTCCCACGTCGCGGACGATCTCCAGCAGCCAGTTCACCGGCTCGCTCTCGCCGCTGCGGATGACTGCGCCGAAGCTGGCCGGTTCCGGCTGGCGGCTGGGTTCGATCAGCACCAGCTTGCCGCGTTGCTGGGCCAGCAGCGCCAGCCGGCGCGGCAACAGGGCCGCCATGTCGGTCTCGCCCACGATAATCAGGGCCGAATAGGCGTCCGGCACGGTCACCGGACCCTGGAAGTCGCGCAACGACACCCCGCCCAAGGCGTAGTCGTCGCTCCAGGCGGTGATCGCCCGCAAGCCCAGGTCCCGAAGCCCCATCCGCGCCGCGCCCTCCATGGCCGCATCGCCGCTGGCCACGATCAGGCGCGGCAGGCGCGCCAGCACCGCATCGTCGAGATCGCCCTTGGCCGCCGGATGATCGGCCCGGATCACCCAGACGCCGGTCTCCATGAACAGCGAAGTATGGACGAAGCGGCCCGCCACATAGTCGAAGCCGCCGATCACCATGTCGAGCCGCCCACGATCCAGGTCGTCGACGAGGCTGGCGTCCAGCCCTCGCAATCGCAGCTTCACCCCCGGCGCTTCGGTCAACAATCGTTGCACCACGCCTGGCATCAGCACCGAGCAGGCATAGGGGCTGGCGGCGACGTTGAAGGTCCGCTGCGTCGTGGCCGGATCGAACCGCGGCGCGCTGACCGCCCCCTCCAGCAGCTTCAAGGCGGCCCGCACCGCCGGCCCCATCTCCGCCGCGCGCGGCGTGGCCCGCAGTCCTGACGGCCCCCGGATGAACAGCTCGTCGCCCAGCGACAGCCGCAAGCGGCCCAGCGCATGGCTGACCGCCGACTGGGTCAGGCCGAGCCGCCCGCCGGCCCGCGTAGCGCTCTCTTCCTCCAGCAAGGCGACGAACACCCGCAGCAGGTTGAGGTCCAGATTTCTGAAATGAGCATCAGGCATAATGATCGTGACTAACTATCATTTGGCTCATGACCTCGCGAGGCATATCTGCCGCGCCCTGGGTTCGGCCTCCCCGCCCGCCCTCAAAATCACACCCAATCCAGCGGGCGGCATGATGTCGGCCGCTTCAAGACGTGGAGCAGCCCGTGAGCGACGCGGAAGGTTACCAGGCGATCGCCGAAGCTGAGCAGGAAGCCGCCAGCCAACGGCCGGCTGAACGCTCCCTCGGCCAGAAGCTGCGCCTGCCGCTGATGATCGGCGGGCCATTGGCGGTCGCCGCCATCGTCGCCTACTTCGTGCTGACCGGCGGCCGGTTTGAGACCACCGATGACGCCTATGTCCAGGCCGCCAGGGCCGCCATCAGCCCCAGCATCGACGGCCGGGTGGTCGAGATCGACGTCAAGGAGAACCAGCAGGTCCGCAAAGGCCAGGTGCTGTTCAAGCTCGACCCGGCTGACTTTCAGGTCGCCGTCGCCCAGGCAGAGGCGGCCCTGGCCGCCGCGCAGTTCGACACCCAGGGCTCCCAGGCGGTCTACGGCCAGCGTCAGGCCGACCTCGCCGCCGCCCAGGAAGTCGTGACCTACGCCGAGCGCGAGGCGACCCGTCAAAAGGCGCTGGCCGCCGCCGGCGTCGCCACCCAAGCCCAGGCCGATGAAGCCGCCCACGCCGCCGAACAGGCCCGCCGCCAGGTGGCCGTGGTCCGCCAACAGATCGCCTCGGCCCTGGCCGATATCGGCGGGCGCGCCGACCTGGCCGCCGACGCCCATCCCAAGGTCATGCAGGCCAAGGCCGAGCTCGACCGCGCCAAGCTCAACCTCTCCTATACCACCGTCGTCGCCCCCGCCGACGGGGTGGTCGCCAAGGTCGAACAGCTTCAGGTCGGCAACCGGGTCTCGGCCTCGCAGACCCTGTTCTGGCTGATCTCCGGCCAACCGTGGATCGAGGCGAACTTCAAGGAAGACCAGCTCGCTCACATGCGGGTCGGGCAACCAGCGACGATCAAGGTCGACGCCTATGACCACGATCTGAAGGCCCACGTCGCCAGCTTTAGCCCAGGCACCGGCTCCAGCTTCGCCCTGCTGCCGCCCGAGAACGCCACCGGCAACTGGGTGAAGGTCGTCCAGCGCCTGCCGGTCCGCCTGGTCCTCGACGAGGCCGCCCCGCATCTCAGCGGCGGCCTCAGCGCCAAGGCCATCGTCGATGTCCGCCAGGCGGCCGCCGCGCGATGACCGGCGCCGGAAACGGCAAGGGCGACGCGGCCAACCGGGTCGCGATCACCATCTCCGTCATGCTCGCGACGGTGATGAACTCGCTCGACACCACCATCGCCAACGTCGCCCTGCCCCACATCCAGGGCAGCGTTTCGGCCTCGGCCGACCAGATCACCTGGGTTCTGACCTCCTACATCGTCGCGGCGACGATCATGACCCCGCTGACCGGCTTCCTGGCCGATCGGCTGGGCCGCAAGATGGTGTTCCTGATCTCCATCGCCGGCTTCACCGTCGCCTCGATGCTATGCGGCATCGCCACCAGCCTCGCTGAGATCGTCCTGTTCCGTCTGCTCCAGGGGCTGTTCGGCGCCGCGCTGATCCCGCTGTCCCAGGCCGTGCTGCTCGACATCAACCCGCCGGAAATGCACGGCCAGGCGATGGCTGTCTGGGGCGCGGGCGCCGTGCTCGGCCCGATCCTTGGCCCGGCGCTCGGCGGCTGGCTGACCGACAATCTCGACTGGCGCTGGGTGTTTTTCATCAACCTGCCGATCGGTATCCTGGCCTTCGGCGGGGTGTTCCTGTTCCTGTCCGAGAAGAAGGGCGAGGAGAAGCGGCCCTTCGACATGCTGGGCTTCGCCAGCCTGGCGCTCGCCATCGGCGCCTTCCAGATGATGCTCGACCGTGGGCCTGGCCAGGACTGGTTCGCCGCTACCGAAATCTGGATCTATCTGATCGTCGCGATCGTCGCCGCCTGGATCTTCGGGGTGCAGCTCGCCACCGCCGCCAAGCCGTTCGTCGCCCGCGGCCTCCTGGCCGATTCCAACTTCATCACCTGCTGCATCTTCGGCTTCTTCATCGGCATCCTGCTCTATTCGACCTTGGCCCTGTTGCCGCCGATGATGCAGAACCTGCTCGGCTATCCGGTGGCCTTTACGGGCCTGGTCAGCATGCCGCGCGGCATCGGCTCGTTCATCGCCATGTTCGCGGTCGGCCAACTCATCGGCAGGGTGAACATCAAGCTGATCCTGCTGGCCGGCCTGGCCATCAGCGCGGTTTCGCTCTGGCAGATGACTCAGTTCAGCCTGGGCATGGACACTGACCTGATCATCATGTCCGGGTTCCTTTCGGGGGTCGGCACCGGCCTGATCTTCGTGCCGCTCTCGACCATCGCCTTCGCGACCGTCTTGCCCCAGTACCGCGCCGAGGGGGCCGGCATCTTCACCCTGGTCCGCAATATCGGCTCGGCGGCGGGCATCTCGATCATGCAGGCCCGCTTCATCACCGGCATCGAGACCCACCACGCCGTGCTGGTCGAGCACGCCCGGCCCGACAATCCGCTCTACCAGGCCTATGCGCCGACCCTGTTCCACAGCCAAAGCGCCATCGCCGGTTTCAACAACCTCATCACCCGCCAGGCCTCGATGCTCTCCTACATCGACGACTTCCGGCTGATGCTGGCCATCACCGTGCTCTGCGCGCCCCTCATCCTCCTCATGCGAACCCCGAAAGCCACCGGGGGAGAGACCATCCATGTCGCAGCCGACTAGATCCCGCCTCGCCGCCGTTCTCGCCAGCGTCAGCCTCAGCGCCCTCGTGGCCGGCTGCGCGGCCGTTGGCCCGGACTTCGCACGGCCGGACGCGCCCGCCTCCACAGGCTACGCGATGCAGGGCGATCTCGCCCCGACCGAGGCCCGCCTCGACAGCGCCTCGGCCGCCGCCGGCCCATGGTGGAACGCCTTCAATTCCCCCGCCCTCGACGCGGTGATCCGCCAGGCCATCGCCGACAGCCCGACCATCGGCGAGGCCGACGCAACCCTGCGCCAAGCCCAGTCGGCGCTCGCCCAGGCGCGCGGCGCGGCCGGGCCGCAAGTAGACATGAACGCCAGCGCCAAGCGCGAGCGCGCCAACCTGCAGGCCTTCGGCTTCACCGGCTTCGGCGATATCGAACTCAGCAACCCGACCTTCAACCTGTACTCGGTGGGCGGGGCGATCGGCTACGATCTTGATCTGTTTGGCGGGCAGCGCCGGCGGATCGAGGGGGCGGCGGCCCACGCCCAGGCGCAGGCCCAGCGCGCGGACGCCGCCTACCTCACCCTGACCTCCAACGTCGCGCTCCAGGCCCTCACCATCGCCACGCTCCAGGCGCAGATCGACGCCGTCGATGCGATGATCGAGGCCGACCAGGCCAATGTCGATCTGGTCCACCGCGCCAATGCGCTGGGCGGCTCGACCAGCACCGCCAAGGTCGCCGCTCAGAGCCAACTTGAGCAGGACCGCGCTCTGCTGCCGGCGTTGCGCGGCCAGCTCGCCGCGGCCCGCCACGCCCTGGCGGTCCTGGTGGGCCATGCCCCGGCCGACTGGACCGCGCCCGACTTCCGGCTGTCGCAGATGGCCCTGACGTCGCCCGTGCCGGTGGCCCTGCCCTCGGAACTGGTGCGCAAGCGACCCGACATCCTGGCCGCCGAGGCCGACCTGCATGCGGCCACCGCCGACATCGGGGTCGCCACCGCCGACCTCTACCCGAACATTCGGCTCACCTCATCCCTGACCCAGGGCTCGCTGAAGGTGGGGGACATCTTCTCCTATGACGCCAGCGCCTGGGACCTGGCCGCCGGCCTGACCGCACCGCTCTACAACGGCGGAGCTTTGAAGGCTCGCCGCCAACAGGCGCGTGAAGCGGCCCAGGCATCCTCGGCCCACTACCAGCAGACCGTGCTCACCGCCTTCGGCCAGGTCGCCGACGCGCTCTCGGCCCTGGCCGCCGACGACGAGGCCATCGCCGCCTACAGCCGCTCCCAAGCCCAAGCCGATGAGCGCCTGCGCCTCTCCAGGATCGCCTACGAAAAGGGCGGCGGCACACTGCTCGACGTCCTCGACGCCCAGCGCCAGGCCCACGACATCCAGTCGTCCCTGGCCCGCGCCCAAGGCCAGCGCCTAGCCGACGCCGTGCGCCTCTTCGCAGCCTCCGGCGCCGATTGGCGCACGGCGACCTAAGTCCCTCTCCCAGTTCGTCATGGCCGGGCTCTGTCCCGGCCATCGATAGACGACGAGGTTCGGGATTTCACGCGGCAGGCCAGCGTCTATGGATCCCCGAAACTCCTCTGCGCTCCGGTCGAGGATGACGATATTGGTGGGATGCCCCCCCTAAAACGGGAAGAACACCGGAATGGCGAACATCGCCGCGATCCAGGTGACGATGTTGAGCGGCACCCCGACCCGTACGAAATCCATGTAGCGATAGCCGCCCATCTGGAAGACCAGCACATTGGTCTGGTAGCCGAACGGCGTGGCGAAGGCGGCGCTGGCCGCCATCATGACCCCGACCAGGAACGGCCGCGGATCGACGCCCAGGCTCTCGGCCAGAGCCACCGCGACCGGCGTCACCAGCACCGCGACCGCCGCATTGGACAGGAACTCGGTGGCGATCAGGGTCACGCCATAGAGGACGATCAACGCCGTCAGCGGTCCGAACGGCCGGATGAAGTCGATGAGATACTCCGTCCCCATCGCCGCAAGCCCCGTCACCTCAATCGACAGCCCCACGACCACCATGCCAGCGATCAGCAGCAGCACATCGGGGCGCAGGCCCGCATAGGCCTCCTCCGGGCTGATGACCTTCAGCAGGATCAGCGACACCGCGCCGGCGAAGGCGGTGGCCGAGATCGGCGCTACGCCCACGGCGGCGGCGACCACCACGGCCACGAACACCGCCAGGGCGATCATCGCCTTGCGGAACTGGAACGGCCGGTCGGCCGCCTTGAACAGCGCCACGTCGCCCAGCACGGCGTCGCCGGCGCCGCCCTCGGTCCCGCGCGCCTCGCCCATGGCCATCGCCGGCGGCGCGGCCTCATCCGGCGTCGCCGCGTCCTTGGGCAGCATCTTGGCGCCGAACAGATAGAGATAGAGCGCGCCGGCGGCGGCGATCACCAGGCCCACCGGCGTGATCTCGAACATGCCGAAGGTCGGCTGGCCCGCATTGCGGGCCATATCGTTGACCAGCAGGTTGGTCGAGGTGCCGATCAGCGTCAGCAACCCGCCCATCACCGTGACGTAGCTCAGCGGCATCAAGAACCGCTTGGGCGAGAGGCCGAGCGAGATCGCCACGTCCTTGATGACCGGGGCGGCCAGCACCACGATCGGGGTGTTGTTGAGGAAGCCGCCGACCGTGCCGCACAGGCCGATCACCAGCCACAGCCCCTTCTCGCCCAGCCGCGCGCACAGCTTCATCGCCTGGCGGATCAGCAGGCCGAGCAGGCCCGAGAGTTCGATGGCGTAGGCGATGACGAACAGCGAGGCGAGCGCCACCACCGCCGGGCTGGCGAAGGCGCCCTGCACCTCCACCGGCCGGATGACGCCCAGCAGCAGCAACGCCGCCGCCGCCGAGAGCGCCGCCACATCAGAGCGCACCCGCCCGTGTATCAGCACGCCGACAACGCCGATTAAAACCACCAGCGCCGCGATCTGATCGAAATTCATATGGCTGTGCAGACCCGCCCAAAAACGTTCGCGTCAACCGTTCGGGCCGGCGCTCCCCATATTCGCTGACTATGCTAGCCTTGTCCCATGGCTCCCGAGGACGTGAACACCGCCCCCCGCACCCTTTCCCGTTTCGCCCCGGCCACGGCGCTGGCGCTCGCCAGCCTGCTGCTGGTTCAGTGCGAACGAAAACCCGACCCGGCCCCGGC
>JAVBXP010000066.1 GCA_030824495.1 bacterium | reverse complement strand
CCCCTCCCCCGTAAACGGGGGAGGAAAAGCGTGCTGATCTAACATGCTCGTGGCCTCGCAAGACCGAAGGCAAGGATGCGCAGGCCATCAGCAACACCATCGACATCGGCTACCACCGAGGACGCGGGGATGCGATGAACGATCAAGCCTTGCGCAGCCAACCACCGATCTCTTCGCGCATCGTGCAGGCGCTGAGGTTCCTCGCCATGCAGATGACCGTCGATTTCTACGGCAAGCTTTGCTGCGGGGCAGAAGAAGTCGAGGATGTACACGCCAAGTGGATGCTGGCGGCGAAAGACCGGAGTGTCGGGCAGGCGTCGTCTCAGCCGCGACCACAGCATGACTTCGGGCTCGGTCATCGCCCGACGAAGGCCCTTGGCCCGCTTCAGAGTTGGCGTCGTGCTTCGCACGCTTTACTTCGCCGCTGCGGGCGCGACGAACTGCAGGGTGTAGGCGCGCTTGTAGTCCATGGTCGGCGGATAGACGCCTTGCTCGGAGGCGACCTTGAAGAACTCGGCCCAGCGGGCGTCTGTCATCACGCCGATGCCGCCGGTCTTGGCGTCGCCCGAGTCGACGATGCCGTAGGAGCGCAGCTTTTCGCGGGCCTGGTCGAGGACGTCCTGGGTCATTTCCGGATTGTCCTTCTTGATCAGGGCGTCGCCGGGAGCCGCATCACCTTCGAGGTAGCTTTTCCAGCCAGCCGCCGAGCCTTCGACGAAGGCCCTGACCGCCGCCGGGTTGGAGGCGATCATGCTGTCAGGGACGAGGATCATCGTCGCGTAGCCGGGATAGCCCTCATCGGCGAGCAGGAAGACCTTGGCCTTCACGCCAGCCTGCTTCTCGATCGTATAGGGCTCGGAGGTGACATAGCCCTGCTGGACCACGCGCTTATCAGAGAGGAAGGGCGCGGCGTTGAAGGTGTATTTGCGGACCTGATCGTCGGTGAAGCCGTATTTCGACTTCAGCCACACCCAGAAGGCGCTGACCGAGGCGTCGGAGAGCAGGATGGGACGGCCTTTCAGGTCGGCGATCTTCTCCAGACCCTGGTCTGGATGGGCGATCAGGACCTGCGGGTCCTTCTGCATCATGGCCGCCACGGCCTTTACCGGGATGTTTTCCTTGGCGAGGTTCATGACGATGAAGCTGTTGGAGCCCATGCCCGCCTCGACCGCGCCGGAGGCCAGCAGTTGCGGCACGTTCACGCCCGGGCCGCCTTGGACGATCTGCACATCCAGGCCGCGCTTGGCGTACTCGCCGGTCGCTACGGCCTGGTAGAAGCCGCCCTGCTCAGCCTGCGCGCGCCAATCGGTTGCAAACCGGATCTTGGTGGGCGCTCCTTCAGCGGGCGCCGCGGCCTGTTTTTCGCCGGGCGAACAGGCGCAGACCAAGGCCGCAAGCGCGACGGCGGCGAGACGCAGGACCTTCATGGATATCCCCCAGACTGAACGGGCGCGAGCCTATGCGCTGGCGCGCTTCGTTCCAAGGTCGTAGGCGCCGAAGTTCAGGCCGCCTCGGCTTTTCGGTCCGGCGAGAGCCATTTGACCAGCACGTCGTGAAGAGCCTGGATCTGGATGGGCTTGCCCACCGCCGCGTTCATTCCGGCCTTCAGACAGGCGGCCTCCATCTGCGGCATGACGTCGGCGCTCATGGCGATGATCGGCAAGGTGGCGTTCGCTCCGCCCTGGGCGCGGATGGCGCGGGTCGCTTCCAGCCCGTCCATGCGGGGCATATGCACATCCATCAGGATCAGGTCGCAAGCGCTCATCTTGGCGGCGGCGACGGCCTCTTCGCCATTCTCGGCCAGGATCACCTCGCACCCCAGCAGCCCCAGCACCGTGGCGCCCAACTCTCTGTTCATCGGGTGATCGTCGACCAGCAAGATGCGCGCGCTCAGGGCCTTGTCGCCCAGTGGGGGCAGCGGCTGGGGCATGCCCATTTCCGCCTTCGGAGCCGACACTTCGAACCAGAAGGTCGACCCGGCGCCCGGCGTGCTGTCGACGCCGATCTTGCCGCCCATCAGTTCGATCAGCCCCTTGCAGATGGCCAGCCCCAGGCCGGTTCCGCCGTGGCTCCTGTTCACCGAGGAATCGCCCTGGCTGAAGCGCTTGAACAGCCGCTCGACCTGTTCGGACGGAACGCCGATGCCGGTGTCGGTGATCTTGAAGCGTAGCAGGTTCGAGGCGTCGGCCTGCTCCAGGACCTGGACTTCCAGCCCGACGCGCCCGCGCTCAGTGAACTTGATCGCGTTGGACAGCAGGTTCAGCAGGATCTGGCGCATCCGCAGGTCGTCGATCATCACCGCCGTTTCGACGGGGCCGATGAAGCTGAGCTGGAGGTCGAGGTCCTTGCGGCGGGCGGCGTCGGCGACGATGGCCAGGGCGTCCTGGGCGACGGCGCGGGGCGTCACCCGGTTTGGCCGCAATTCGACTTCACCAGCCTCGACCTTGGAGAAGTCCAGGATGTCGTTGACCACCGCCATCAGCGAAGCGCCGGCGCGGTCGATGAGCGAGATTTGCCGCCTGGCCGGCTCGGGCAGATCCTCGCGTTTCAGCAGCACCTCAGTGAAGCCGACGATGGAGCTCATGGGCGTGCGGATCTCGTGGCTCATCGTGGCCAGGAACTGGGTCTTGGCCACGCCGGCGGAAACCGCGCGGATCTGGGCGGCGCGAGCCACTCGCGTTCGGCCGACCCAAAGGCGTTTCATCCGCTTCTGGTCGGCGATGGCCATGGCGGTGGCCAGGCTGGTGAGGAAGGCGACAGCGATCAGGAACTGCAGGCTGCGGGTCTTCTCGGTCAACGACCACCCCGCGAGATTCGGAGGCGAGGGGAGGACCACGACCAGGCTGGACAGAGCAACGGCCATGATCAGGGCGGCCACCGCCGCGCCTCTCGGTCCCAGGCGGAAGCAGAGCAGGGCCATGGCCGGAAAGATCAGCAGCGCCATCGGGAAGCGCACCTGCAGGAATGTCGCGGCGCTGACAGCGATGATCAGGACATAGAGGCCGAGCTGCTCGCCGACCGTGCGGCGGAAGTCCCGGATCATGTCCGGCCGGCACACCAGCAGGACGGCGGGAAGCATGATCGCCATGCCAAGGGCGTGACCATAGAACCAGCTGGTCAGGACGACATTGAAGCTGCGGCCATAGAGCGTGAAAATATCGGCGGCGATGATCGCGGTGACGGCGGTCGCGGGCGCGACGGCCAGCAGGATCAGCCGGGCGACGCGGTTGAAGCTGGTCAGGCGCATGGTTGCGCCACAGGCCCGCCGCGCCAGCCAAGCTGCGCCAAATGCTTCGGAGAATGTGAGCACCGGGAACAGGAACGCGGCCAGGGGCGGGTTCCCGATGACGAGATTGCAGGCGAAGTTGAGCACGAAGCAGACGCTGGCCAAGGCCAGGCTCCAGCGCCAGGGCAACAACAGAAACGCAGCCGCGAGGATTCCACTGGCGAACCAAATGACGGCCACGCCCTCACCCGCCCGCGTGAGCGTCAGGCTGAACAGCATGCTGACGACGTAGGCCAAGGCCAGACCGCCGCTGAGCATCAGATTGTGAGACCACGTGGTCCGGGGCGGCATCGGGGTTCCCGCTTCTTAGGAGAAAACCCTGCGCCCGCCTTTGAAACCAAAGGTTTAAAGCGCCGAACTTGAGGACAGTATGTCGCACGCGGCGCTGGCGGCGGCGACCTATCCACACAATTGCCGCCCGACCGGCTCGACTCCGGGCGATTTGCTCTAACCTTGTTATGGTGAACCGATCTATGCGACGGCTTGGCTGCAGAGTTTGGTTAAGAGAGGCCTTGGCGTGGGAGTTCGGTTGGCGGCGACGTTCTTAGTCCTCGCGGGCGCGGCCTTCGCAGGGGCGGCGGCGGCCGAGCCGAATGACGCCTCTTTGAGCGCGAACCAGCGCCGGGCCATCGCCGCCAGCGGATTGCCCAGGGCCTCGATCGTCTCGGTGAAGCCCGACATGGTGGTGGCGATCCGCAGCCGCGGGACGCCGAGCGCGGGCGGCGGTGTGATCGAGGGCGTCGTCCTGCAGGGCGAGGTTGTGTCCAGCAACGCGGCCCAGGTGATGGGCTATCGCTCGATGCGCTCGACGGTGAACGTCGACTGCGTCCGCCGCCGCGACCTCGTCGTGAAAATGGCGGTCTACAGTGAGCCCAACGCCCAGGGCGAGGTGGTCAATCGGCAGGTGCCCGGCGGATGGGTGCAGCCCTCGCCGGACGCCTATCTCTCCGACGTCATGCGCAGCATCTGTGCGTCGGTTCCACGCACCGCGGTGGCCGAAACGCCGGCCATCGCGCCCACCAAGGTCCGCAGCGCTCCCGCGCCCAAGGAGACGCCGGCCCCTGTCATGGCGCCAGTCGCGCCCCCAACCTCGATCTCGCCGCCTGCGCGTACACGCACGGCGATGCTGAACGCCGATCGGCCGGTGCCGACTTCGGTCGACGCCCGTATGGCGCGCGGCGATGAACTCCAGGGAGTCGCGGCCCCGCCGCCTTCGCGGGAGCACGCCGAGTTGCTTCTGCGGCCCATGGTGGCGCCGCCTGCGCCACCTCCAACGAAAAAGGCTCCGACAGCGCCCAAGGCCGCGGCGCCGAAGCCTGCCGCGTCAAAGCCGTCCGCGCCGGGCAAGATCAGCGTGCAGATCGCTGCTTCGCCGACCGAGGCTCAGGCCCGCGAGGCCTTGGCGCGGGTCAAGGGAAGGGTGAAGGCGCCGCTGTCGATCTCGGTGCGCAGTGTCACAGTCGACGGCAAGGCCTATCACCGCGCGCTGATCAACGGCTTCCAGAACCGCGCCGAGGCGCAGGCGTTTTGCGGCGCGCTCGGCGGCGCTTGCTTCATCCGTTAGCGGCTGGCTTCCAGCGCCTCGCGTCGCTCTTCGAGCCCTAGCCACTCGTCTTCGGCCGAAGACAGTTCGCGCCGCGCGGCCTCAAGGGCTTTGTTGATCCGTTCGAACGCGGCGATGTCCCGCGCATAGAGTCCAGGATCTGCGAGGTCGGCTTCCAGCTTGGTGATCTTGCCGGGCAGGGCGGCGATGGCCGCCTCCAGCTCCTGCAGCCGACGCTGGTCCTTATAGGAAAGCTTGGTCGGCTTGGCCGCCTCGGTCTTCGCCGGAGCGGACTTCGGAGCCGGAGCGCTCGGCGCGGCGATGGCGCGGAAGAAGCCCGGGTTCTGCGACAGGAAGTCCTGCCAGCCGCCGGGGGTCTCCACGACCTTGCCCCTGCCGTCCAGGGCGATGGTCGAGGTGGCCAGCCGGTCGATGAAGTCGCGATCGTGGCTGACCAGGATCAGCGTGCCCTCATAGTCCGCAAGCAGGTCCTCAAGCAGGTCAAGGGTGTCCATGTCCAGGTCGTTGGTCGGTTCGTCCAGCACCAGCAGATTGGCGGGCGTGGCCAGGGCGCGAGCCAGCAGCAGGCGGTTGCGCTCACCGCCCGACAGGCTGCGAACGGGCTGGCGGAGCTGCTGGTCGGTGAACAGGAATTCCTTAGCGTAAGCCGCCACGTGCTTGGGTTGGCCGCGCACCATCACCTGGTCGCCGCCGAGCGGGGTCAGCACGTCGCGCAGCATCATCTCCGGCTTCAGGTCGGCGCGGGCCTGATCGATATAGGCGATCTCCAGGTTTGCTCCGAGGTTCACGCTGCCCTCGTCGGGGGCGAGTTCGCCCAGCAACAACTTGACCATCGTGGTCTTGCCGGCGCCGTTCGGCCCGACGATGGCGACGCGGTCGCCGCGCAGGATGCGGGTGGAGAAGTCCTTCACCAGGGTGCGCTCGCCGAAGGACTTGGAGATGCCCTTCACCTCGGCGACCCGCTGGCCCGACATGCCGGAGGAGGCGATGCCCATGGAAAGATCGCCGCGCACTTCGCGCAGGCGTTCGACCTTGGTCTTGCGCAGGTCCATCAGCGCGCGGCGCCGACCTTCGTTGCGAGCCCGCCGACCGGTGACGCCGCGCTGCAGCCAGTATTCTTCCTTCTCGAGCAGCTTATCGAGCTTGCGGCCTTCCTCGGCCTCGGCCGCCAGGACCCGTTCGACCCAGGCGTCGAAATCCACAAAGCCCTTGTCCAGGCGGCGGACCTTGCGGTGTTCCAGCCAGAACGAGCGGTTGGTGACGCGGCCCAGGAAGGCGCGGTCGTGGCTGACGATGACCAGGGCCGAGCGCATCGAGGCGAGCTCGGTCTCCAGGGTTTCGATGGCGAGGATGTCGAGGTGGTTGGTCGGCTCGTCCAGCAACAGGACGTCCGGCTCTTCAGCGAAGGCGCGAGCCAGGGCCGCGCGGCGAATTTCGCCGCCCGACAGGCCCGTGGCCGGCTTGGCTGGATCCATGCCGAATAGGTCGAGCGCCGCTTCCCCGCGGTGCGGCTCGGCTCCGCCCAGGGTCACGTAGTCCAGCAGCGTCTCGCCGGTGATCTCCGGCTCCTGCGGGACATAGGTGATGCGGGTGGCGGGCTGGATGCTGCGCTCGCCGTCATCGGCCTGGATCTGGCCGGCGAGGATCTTGAGCAGGGTGGACTTGCCCGCGCCGTTGCGACCGACCAGGCAGGCGCGCGAGCGCGGCTCCACCGCCAGGTCGACGCCGTCGAACAACATCTTCGGCCCGTCGGCGAGACGGACATTCTTAAGTGCGAGAATGGGGGGCTTCATGTCGGCAGGGACATAGCCGGACCCGCCGCTTCAAGCGACTCCTCAGTTGGGGATGGGCTCCATGGTCGCGTGCCCCGGCTCCGGCTGCGGCGAGGGGGGCTCGATCATCTGCGGCGCCACTGGCGGCGGTTGCAGCGCCGATGCGGCGTTGGAGAAATCATCGGCCAGGCCCTCGAAGAAGTAGTTTCGCGGGTCCGCTTCGTAGGTGGCCTCGGGATCGGGCAGCAGCCATTCGAACTCCCGCGCGGGTAGTTTGGCATGCGCCGTGACCATGAAGTCGCGCCAGATCGTGGCGGCGACCTCGCCGCCCGTGACCTTGTTCATCGGCTTGTCGTTGTCGTTGCCGACCCAGACGCCGGCCACGTAGTCGGGGGTGAAGCCGATGAACCAGGCGTCCCGCCAGTTCTGGCTTGTCCCGGTCTTGCCCGCCGCCGGGCGGCCGAAATTGGCCCGCGCGCCGGTGCCGTTCACAACGACCTTCTGCATCATCTTCACCATCATGCTGGCGAAGTGGATGTCGTAGGCGGGGACCGGCGAGGCGGTCTGGTGGGAGAAGATCACCTGGCCGTCGATGGTGGCGATCTCACTGACGATGAAGGGCGTGATGCGGTTTCCGGCCTGTTGGAAGACCTGGTAGGCCGAGGTCATCTCGATCAGCGGAACCTCGTAGGCGCCCAGCGCCACTGACAGGTTCGGATTGGGCGGCAGGGTGGTGATCCCGAACCGTGAAGCCAGGTTGGAGATCGCAGCCGGACCAACCTCCTGGCCCAGCTTGACGGCGACGGTGTTGATGGACTGCGCCAGGGCTGTCTCGAGCGTCACCGCGCCACGGTATCGGCCGCCGTAGTTTTTAGGTTCCCATTTATCGATCTTCACCGGCTCATCGGCCCGCACATCGGTGGGCAGCACACCTTTTTCGAGGGCTGCGGCATAGACGAACGGCTTGAAGCTGGAACCCGGCTGGCGCCGGGCCTGCACCGCGCGGTTGAAGACGCTTTCGCCGTAGTCGACGCCGCCGACCATGGTGCGGATCGCGCCTTGAGCGTCGATGGCGATCATCGCGCCCTGGCTGGCGCCGCTGGCCTTGCCTTGCCCTTGAACGATGCGGCGCAACGCCTGGGCGCCGCTGGCCTGCAGTTTGGTGTCGATGGTCAAACGGACGACCAGGTCCGGCGAGTTGGGGCCTACCATCTTCAGGACTTCGCCAGTGGCGTAGTCTAGCGCGTAGCCGTTGTCGCCGTCGTTGGACAGCGCCGTCCCCGCGAGCTTGGGTGGGTTGGCGATGGCCTCGTTCATCTCCTGCTCGGTGATCCAGCCCTCGCCCAGCATGCGCTCCAGCACCAGGCGCTGACGCTTCAGCGCCCCTTCCATGTTGCGGTGAAGCGCCATTCGCGAGGGCGCCTTGGGCAGGGCCGCGAGCAGCGCCGCCTCGGGCAGGGTGAGCTGGCTGGCCGGCTTGCCGAAATAGGTGCGGGCCGCGCCGTCCAGGCCGAAGGTGTTGGCCCCGAAATAGATGCGGTCGAGATAGAGTTCGAGCACCTCGTCCTTGGTCATCACCTGTTCCAGCTTATAGGCCATCGCGGCCTCCTGGATCTTGCGCCGGATGTTCTGGTCCGGCGTCAGGAACAGGCCCTTGGCGAGCTGTTGGGAGATGGTGGAGCCGCCCTCGACCACCCGGCCGGCCTGATGATTGGCGCGCGCGGCGCGGGCGATGGCCCAGAGATCGACCGCGCCATGCTTGTAGAAGCGGCGATCCTCGGCGGCGAGGAAGGCCTTGGGCACGTAATCAGGCAGCCGGGCTAGGCTGATGTCCTCGCCGTACTGCGGTCCGCGCGAGGCGAGAAACTCGCCGTTCATGTCGTAGAACTTGATCGCCGGCGCCCGGCTTGTGGCGTAGAGCGCCTGGCGGCTCGGCATCTCGGGCAGGTCCTGCAGGTAGTGCTCGTTCACATAGTTGGCGGCATAGAGCGCGGCCCCGACGCCCAGCGCGAAGATGACGGCCAGGCTGATCCACAACCAGCGCAGATCGAGTCGCTGGCGCGGCTCGTCGCCATTGCCGCCACGCTTGCCTTTCCGGCGCTCAGGGGGCAGGTCGGCGCGGAACGGCTCGTCCGGCTTGTGCGCAGCCTTCTTCAGGCCGGGCCGGAGGCCGCCGGTCGGCGCCTTTTTGGCGCGGTCAGGATCGTTGTCGTTGTCGGTGTCGGTCACGGATAGTCTGGGTCGGCTTGTATTGGTTTGTGTAGGACGCCTGTAGCATGGCTTCGAGGCCTTTCTGGGAAACGAAGTCTCTCGAGGAGATGACGCCGCGCGAGTGGGAGAGTCTCTGCGATGGCTGCGGACTGTGCTGCCTCATCCGTTTCGAGGACGAGGACACCGGCGAGATCATCCCGACCCGGGTGCATTGCCGCCTGTTCGATTCCGAGAGCTGCGCATGCTCGAACTATGCCGAGCGCAAGCGCCACGTTCCGGACTGCATCAAGCTGACGCCGCAGAATGTCGATACGCTCAAGTGGATGCCGCTGAGCTGCGCCTATCGACGAGTGAACGAAGGCCGCGGCCTGGCCGACTGGCACCCGTTGATCTCCGGCGATCCGGAGAGCGTGCACAGCGCTGGTGTATCGATCCGCGGCGAGACCGTCAGCGAAGAATCCCTCGCCGATCCAGATGACGCGATCCAATATGCGGCCTGGGATCTGCTAGAGGAGCGCGGTGACGACTAGCCCCATCTCAACGGATGTGGTAAAAATGTCACATTGAGGCTTGCGCGCCTCGTCAAACGGCCTAATTGAGAGGCCCTGGTTCTAATTGTTTGAGAGGTCTCTTCCTTGGCGCGCGATCCCTATCAGGAACTCGGCGTATCTCGTGGCGCGAGCCACGACGAGATCCGCAAGGCGTTCCGTAAGCTCGCCAAGCAGCATCACCCTGACACCAATCCGGGCAACAAGGCCGCTGAAGATCGCTTCAAGCAGGTCAGCGCCGCGTTCGACATCATTGGCGATGCTGAGAAGCGCAAGAAGTTCGACGCCGGCGAGATCGACGCCGACGGGCGTGAAACCATGCGTGGCTATGGCGCCGGCGGCGCTGGTGGTCCCTGGGGCCAGCAGGGCGGCTGGAACCAGTCGCGCAACGCCGAGAGCATGGAGGGCGCCGATCTAGGCGACC
>JAVBXP010000011.1 GCA_030824495.1 bacterium | reverse complement strand
GGGCCGACAGCTCGCTCATCGCGAACGGCTTGACGATGTAGTCGTCGGCGCCGGTGTCGAGGCCGCGGATCCGGTCGCTCTCCTCGCCGCGCGCGGTCAGCATGATGATCGGCACGTTGCGGCTCTCGGCGCGCTGGCGGAGGCGGCGGCAGACCTCGATGCCGGAAATCTTCGGCAGCATCCAGTCGAGCACGATGATGTCTGGCAGGCGCTCGGAAACCAAGGTCAGGGCCTCCTCACCGTCGGCGGCGACCGCGACCTCGTAGCCTTCCTTGTCGAGATTGTATTGCAGCAGGGTCGAGAGGGCGTCTTCGTCCTCGACCACCAGGATATGGGGCGTCAAATCGCTACTCCTCGGGCGGCGCGTTAGAGGCGCAGCGCATCGGTCTTCGGCCGGTCGGCGGAGATCATGTCCTCGCCGGTGATTTCGTAGTGGATGATCTCGGCGATGTTGGTAGCGTGGTCGCCGATGCGCTCGAGGTTCTTGGCCACGAACAGCAGGTGGGCGCAGGCCGTGATCGTGCGCGGATCGCCCATCATGTAAGTCAGCAGTTCGCGGAACAGGCTGTTGTAGTGTTCGTCCACCTCGTCGTCGCGTGACCAGACGGCGACCGCGCGATCCAGATCCGAGCCGGTATAGGCGTCCAGCACGTCCTTCAGCCGGCCCAGCACCAGCCGCCCCATCCGCTCGATCGAGCGGGTCAGCGGCGTGATCGGTTCGGCCTCGTTCAGCACCAGGGTGCGCTTGGCGATGTTCTTGGCCAGGTCGCCGCAGCGTTCCAGGTTGGAGGCGATCTTCATCGCCGCCACCGTCTTGCGCAGGTCGTTGGCCATCGGTTGGCGCAGGGCGATCAGCCGGATGGCCTTGCGCTCGATGTCCACTTCCAGCACGTCCAGCCGCTCGTCGCGGCCGACAACCGCCTGGGCCAGGCCCTGGTCACGCTTGACCACCGCGTCGATGGCGTCGCCGACCTGGGCCTCGGTCAGGCCGCCCATGCGGGCGCAGTCGGCGGTGAGCGTGTTCAGCTCGTCTTCGTAGGATTTGACGATGTGCTCGTTCATGTCGCTCGCCCTTAGCCGAACCGGCCGGTGATGTAGTCTTGGGTGCGGCTGTCGCGCGGATTGGTGAAGATCTCGCCGGTGGGACCGGCCTCGACCAGCTTGCCGAGGTGGAAGAAGGCGGTCTTCTGCGACACCCGCGCGGCCTGGGCCATCGAGTGGGTGACGATCACGATGCAGTACTGATTGCGCAGTTCGTCGATCAGCTCTTCGATCCGCGCCGTGGCGATCGGGTCCAGCGCCGAGCAGGGCTCGTCCATCAGGATCACCTCAGGGCTGACTGCGATGGCGCGGGCGATGACCAGGCGTTGCTGCTGACCGCCGGACAGGCCGGTGCCGGGCTGATGCAGCCGGTCGGCGACCTCGGCCCAGAGGCCAGCGCGCTTCAGCGAGCGTTCGACGATCTCTTCAAGCTCGGCCTTGCCGGTGGCGATGCCGTGGATGCGCGGGCCATAGGCGACGTTCTCGAAGATGGTCTTCGGGAAAGGGTTCGGCTTCTGGAACACCATGCCGACCCGGGCGCGCAGCACGACGGGGTCGATCGACCGGTCGTTGACGTCTTCGCCGTCCAGCTCGATCCGGCCGGTGACCTTGCAGCCGGGGATGGTGTCGTTCATCCGGTTGATCGAGCGCAGGAAGGTCGACTTGCCGCAGCCCGACGGGCCGATCAGGGCGGTGACGGAGTTTTCCGGTACGTCCAGCGAGACGTCGAACAAGGCCTGCTTGTCGCCGTAGAAGACGTTGACGTCGCGGGCGCGGATCTTGATCGGACCGGCCGGTTGGCTGGCGTGGGCGCGATCGACCGCGATGTGGACAGGGGCGACCGTGTCGTGGGCGATCGAGTCGTCGCGCTGGCTTGGCATGGAGAACCTCGGGATCAGGCGCATGGAGACTACCACCGCCGCTCGAAGCGGCGCCTCACTAGAATGGCGGCGAGGTTCATGATGATCATGAACACCAGCAGCACGATGATCGCCGCGGCGGTGCGCTCATGGAAGCCGCGTTCGGACGCGTTTTCCCAGATGAACACCTGGACGGGCAGGACGGTGGCGGCGCCGGTGAAACCTTCCGGCACGCCAGGGACGAAGGAAATCATGCCGATCATCAGCAGCGGCGCCGTTTCACCCAGGGCGTGGGCGAGCGACAGGATCGCGCCGGTCATCACGCCTGGCATCGCCAGCGGCAGGACATGGTGGAAGACGGTCTGGGTGCGCGAGGCGCCGACGCCGAGCGCCGCTTCCCGGATCGAGGGCGGAACCGCCTTCAGCGCCGAGCGGGTGGCGATGATGATGGTCGGCAGCGCCATCAGGGCCAGCACCAGCCCGCCGAGCAACGGCGAGGAGCGCGGCACAGCCAGCCAGTTGATGAACACCGCCAGGCCCAGCAGGCCGTAGACGATGGAAGGCACGGCCGCGAGGTTGTTGATGTTGACCTCGATGATATCCGTCCAGCGATTCTTGGGCGCGAACTCCTCGAGATAGGTCGCCGCCAGCACCCCGATCGGGACCGCCAGGACAGCGGTGACCAGCAGCATCATCGCCGAGCCGACGATGGCGCCGAGCACCCCGGCCTGCTCAGGCTCGGTGGAGTCAGAGTTGGTCAGGAAGCTGACATTGAAGCCGCTGGTGACCGCGCCTGAAGCCTTGAGCTTGTCCATCCAGTCGAGCTGCTGGTCGTCCAGCTTGCGGCTGTCTTGCGGCGTCGAGCGCTTGATCTGGCCCTTGAAGTAGAGGGCGGCGTCAGACTTGACCGGGCCGGTGACGGTGATGGTCTTGCCGATCAGCGACGGGTCCTCGCGGACCATCTTGAGCAGCTGGAAGCCCAGGTCGTTGGACATGATCTCCATGACCTTGCCGGACTTCTCGCCAAGGTCGTCGTCCTGCTCGCCTAGCTTGGTCAGGATCGATTGCGCGACCAGCATGTCGTAGTTGGCGCCGGTCGGGTCGGCCTTATCGATGCGTGCGGGGTCCAGATATACCGGGACCGCGATCCGGTAGTCGACGAAGGTCGAGTAGCCCTGGGTGACGATCCGGCCGAGCAGAAGCGCCAGGAAGCAGAGCGCCACGATGATGGCCATGCGGCCATAGAGGCGGAACCGCATCTCCTGGGCGTGGCGCTTCTTCAGGCGCGCCTCGACGGTCTGGCGCAGGCTCGCGGCGGTCGGGATGGCGGCGTCAGTCATACTGTTCCCGATACTTTTGCACGATGCGCAGGGCGATGATGTTGAGCATCAGGGTCACCACGAAGAGGGTGAGGCCCAGGCCGAAGGCCGACAGGGTCTTGGGGCTGTCGAACTCCTGGTCGCCGGTGAGCAGGGTGACGATCTGAACGGTCACCGTCGTGACGGTGTCGAGCGGGTTGAGCGTGGTCTTGGCCTGAAGGCCGGCGGCCATGGTGACGATCATGGTCTCGCCCACCGCGCGGGAGACGGCCAGCAGCAGAGCGGCCATGATCCCCGGCAGGGCGGCGGGCAGAACCACCTTCTTGACCGTCTCGGAGCGGGTCGCGCCCATCGCCAGGCTGCCGTCGCGCAGCGACTGGGGCACGGCGTTGATGATGTCGTCGGACAGCGAGGAAACAAACGGGATCAACATGATCCCCATGACCGCACCAGCCACCAGCGCCATCTGGTTCTGGACCTGCATCAGGTATTGGCCCAGGCCGTCGAACGACCCGCCGACCAGCTGCGCGCCGATCCAGTTGAAGAAGGAGCGGAAGATCGGCCCGACCGTCAGGGCGGCGAAGAAGCCGTAGACCACCGTCGGGACGCCGGCGAGAATCTCCAGCAGCGGCTTGACCACCGAGCGGGTCAGCGGGCTGGCGTATTCGGAGAGATAGATCGCCGAGTAGAGGCCGATCGGCGCCGCCACCAGCATGGCGATCATCATGATCAGGAAGGTGCCGACAAAGAGCGGGACGGCCCCGAACGCGCCAGTGCCGGCATATTGGTCGGCGCGCATGGCGATCTGGGGGTTCCACTCCAACCCGAACAGGAACTCGTGGATCGGCACGGCCTGGAAGAAGCGCCAGCTTTCCCAGACCAGCGAGGCGACGATGCCCGCCGTGGTTAGGATGGCGGTGACGGAGCAGGCGATGAACAGGCCGGCGATCCAGCCCTCCACCTTGTTGCGGGCCCGGAACTGCGGGCCGATGCGCGGATAGGCGATCATGATCCCGGCCAGGGCCAACAGGGCGCCGAGCGCCACCGAGCCGTACTGGATGAGGTTCTGCAGGTGAGCAGACTTGGCCGCCTTGGCGTCCAGGGCGGTCTTCAGATCGCCGTCATAGATGGTTTCGCTGGGCTGGCCGCCGTGGGCGATGGCGCGGGCGTCGTCAAAGAAGACGTCTTGCTGCGGGGCGGTCAGCGCCTGGACCGCCGCGGGCGGATCGGCGCGCAGCAGCGCCGCCTCCATCCGTCCGCCGAACATGGCGAACAACAGGATCAGCAGGGCGGCGGGGGCGCCGACCCAGAGCGCTGCATAGCTACCATAGTAGCCGGGCAGCGAGTGCAGGAGGACGGGCTTGCCGCCCGTGGCGGCCACGGCCTTGCGCCGGGCGGCCATGTAGGTGGCGGCTGAGAACAACAACAGCGCCGTAAGGGCGATCCAGATGAGCATCAGGCTTCCGTGCTTGTCTTCGCCCGGACGTTCGGAGACCCCTTCAAGGACCCCCTGACCGCGCAGGCCGGAAATTGCCTGCCTAATGCTGTCGGCTCGCGACAGTTCGGTGACAGTTTTATTACAGCGCAGGTCCAGCCTGGAGGTTTGGAGCGATGTCGGCAGGCCCGCAGCCCGAGGTCGGCTTCTTCCAGCGAGCTGCGGCGCCGGATTTTCCGAATTGGATCAACAGATCGCCGGGCGTTCAGCCGCCATCACGGCCGCGCCGGCGCAGGGGCGCCCCTACAGGCCAGGTGCGACAAACCGTCGAGTTCGGAACTTCGAATGCGAGGTGGGCGGTTCGACGCCTAGGCGCGAAGTCGGTCGGCGTAGATCAGACGCCCTTCGCCCAGCCGCGCCAGGACTTCTGGAAGGACGTTCCCGGCGACCGCGAAGCAACCCTCGCTCCGCCCAAGCTTGCCGTGATCTCGGACCATGTCCTGGCTGACATACCAGGCGCCGTGGACGACGATCGCGCGGGGCTCGGCATTGTTGTTGGTGGGGTCGAGGCCGGCGATGCGGCGCGATCGCCCGTGCTTGCCGACATAGAGCGGCCCGGTCCTGTAGGCGCCCGCTGACGAGGCGGCCGAGCCCGGCGCATTGGACAGGCGCTTCACCCAGCCGCTGTGATCGGGATCTGATCCGCGCCCATGCGCCACAAGCAGGCTGGTCACACCGCCGCTCACCAAGTTCACCAAGTGGAAGCGCGGAGCCGACGAGGCCGCGTCGAAGTCGGCGATGGCGATCAGGTCGCGCGTGAAGGCGCCGGGGTGGCGGTCGAACGCCGACATGGCGCGCGCCATCAGGGCCGCACTTGGACCGGCCGGCGAAGCGGCGGCGCTCGCAAGGCCCGGCGCGACGGCGGCGGCGCTTCCGACCAAGGCCGCCCCCAAAACCCGGCGGCGGGAAAACGTTGCGTCCAAGCCCTGACTCCTAGAATTTCGCGGCGGGGCCCGCCCCTCCAAGTCCATCAGCTGCGTCGGAGACCATGCCCAGCCGCCTCAAACTGCCGCTGCTTACGCTTTGCCTGGCGCTCGCCTTCTACGCGGGGGAGGCCAGCGCCCAGGGGGCCAAGGCCAGTTCCGCCGCAGAGTTCGCCCGTCAGGCGGACCAACTTAAGCCTGGCCAGTGGGTCTGGGCTCCCAATGTGGCTCAAGCTGGACCGGTCCTGATATATGTCGACTTGTCGCGGCAGCTAGCCAGCGTCTACCGGAACGGCGTGCGGATCGGGGTCAGCACCGTCTCGACAGGCAAGCCGGGTCACGAGACCCCGACCGGGGTGTTCACGATCCTGCAGAAGGACGCGACCCATCACTCCAGCACCTACAACAACGCCCCCATGCCGTTTCAGGAGCGGCTGACCTGGGACGGGATCGCGCTTCATGCCGGCGGGCTTCCCGGTTTCCCGGAGAGCCACGGATGCGTCCACATGCCTCTGGAATTCTCGCGTGAGCTTTTCGCAGTCACCAGCCTGGGCGTCACGGTGGTGATCGCAGGCGATGCGGCCGGTCGCGTGCAGGCGACGAGCCAGAGCCTGCTCGCCCCCGTCGACGCCCGCGGCGCGGCTGCGGCCCAGCGCAAGCTGGACAAGGAGCCATACCGGTGGACGCCGGAGCTCTCGCCCGCTGGACCGTTGAACATCATCGTCTCCAAGCAGGACCAGGCGATCGTGGTGATGCGCAATGGGGTGGAGATCGGCCGCAGCGTGGCGCAGATCGACGATGACGATACCGGCACGCATGTGATCAGCGTGACCCGCGGCGCGGATGGAAACCCGCACTTCGTCTATATGGGCCTGCCCGGCCACGACGCCGATCAGGGCCGCGAACTGGATCAGGCGACAATCGAGCGCGTGCGCGTGCCCAAGGGCTTCTACCAGGCGGTCCGCCCCCTGGTGCAGCCCGGCGTCACCATATTAGTCACTCAGTCCAGTGTCGGAGAGGACGTGATGGGACGGAAACTGACGGTGATCGACGCCGTCGTTCCCCAGCCATAGCCGGATGATAACCCGCGCACCGTTCCGCAATCTGGCGTTCGCCATCGCCGCTCACGCTTGGGGCGTTGGCTCGCTCGCCCAGCCGGCCAACGCGACACCCCCGCCGCCGAACTGGGGAGCGGCCACCACCGACTGCAGGGCTGCGCCCGTCTACGCCATAGATTCGCTGATCTGCGAGGATCTCGAATTGGCGCATTTGAACGCAGCCCTAGCCGCGCGGATCGCCGCGCCGGGCGGCGTCCCAGATCTCCCGATCAGCCACGACCAATGGTACCGGGCCAGCCGCCTGTGCGCGCAGCGGGCCGAGGCCAAGGCCTGCATCTTGGAGGCCTATTTGGAGCGACTGCGACAGCTCGGGCCCATCGTGGACGGACCAAAGGACCCATCCCCGCATTCGCCCCAAATTAGAACCGTCCCGATTCCGCGCTGACCGAAGTTCTAGGCGAGCGGCGGCGGCGGTTCGGCCAGCGGCGCCTCAACCCGCGCGAGCGGGAAATAGGCGGTGAAGGTGGCGCCTTCGCCCAGCACGCTTTCCACCGCCAGTCCGCCGCGGTGGCGATTGACGATGTGCTTGACGATGGCCAGGCCCAGCCCGGTCCCCGCCCGCTCGCCGCTCTTCTGTCCCTCGACCCGGTAGAACCGCTCTGTCAGCCGCGGCAGGTGCTCGCGGGCCAGGCCGACGCCGGCGTCCGTGACCCGCAGCGACGCATAGAGATCGCTTGCCCGGTCCGGCGTCAGCAACGACAGGCGCGAGGCCCGGCTGTCGCCCGGCGCGCCCGCCGCCGAGGCCGAGAGGCCCGACCGCAGCGAGATCTTCACCGCCGCGTCCCTGGGCGTGTACTTCAGCGCATTGTCGACCAGGTTCTGAACCACCTGGATGATCTGGTCGCGGTCGCCGGCCACGATCACCTGGCCGCGCGGCGGCAGGTCGTCGGCCTCCAGCCGAACCCCGCGATCGCGCGCGAGAGGGCCAAGGGCGTCCAGGACGTCCATCACCGCCATAGCCAGGTCGGCCTCGCCCTCGGGCGCAATGTGTTCATTCAGTTCGATGCGGCTGAGCGACAGCAGGTCGTCGATCAGCCGCGACATGCGTTCTGCCTGGGTCTGCATGATGCTGAGGAACTTCTCGCGGGCGTTCACATCGTCCTTGGCGTGGCCGCGCAGGGTTTCGATGAAGCCAGACAGCGAGGCCAGCGGCGTGCGCAGCTCATGGCTGGCGTTGGCCAGGAAGTCGGCGCGGGTGCGCTCGGCCCGCCGGATGTCGGTCTCGTCACGCAGCACCAGCAAGGCGAGCGGCGCCCCGTCCGGCGCAGTCCCCAGCGGCTTGGCGAAGGCCCGCATCACCCGTTCCTGAGCGCCGCCAAGTTCGTAGATCGCCTCGGCTTCCTTGCCGCGGAAGAGCGCCTCGTCGACCGCTTCGAGCACATCCGGATCGCGAATAATCGTGACCAGCAACCCTGCGTCATATTGTATCCGAAGGGTCTGCCGGGCGGCCTCATTAACCAGCACGAAACGCCGCCCTGTGAGTTCATCTGGTTCATGTGCGGCGATCACCAAAACCGGGTCAGGCAGGGCGTTGATGAGGCTCCCATAGGGCGGCGCGTCCTCGTGGGGGGGCCGGTCGGCGTCGCTAAGCGCGGGGATCGCCACGCCGACGCGCTCGAACACATGCCATGCAGAAAGGCCGGTGACGCCGGCGGCCACGAGCACCATCCATGAGATGGCCTGCGGATCGGCGCGCACCAGGAAGCCAAATCCCAGGATCGCCACCACGCCTGCGCCGCCCGCGACCAGGACGGGACCGATGGCGACAAGCCATTCGGGGGAGGTGCGCGGAAAGGGCGGCTGGGTTAGCGCCAAGGCGAATCTATCCTGAACTGCAAATTCCGACCAAGCCCGACCCTTATGTCACTGCGATGACAGCGACCCAAGCGCGAGACCGCGCTGGACGCTCGCTGTCAGGAAATCTACGACCGCTTGAAGTCAATCTCCATTTTCCCGATAGGATTTATCGGGTCTTCATGCGGTCGAGTTTGTAACGAACTCCAACAAATCGAGGGGCAAGACCACATGTCGTGGAAAACCAAACTCATCTCCGGGGCGGCGGCAATCGCGCTCGCTTGGCCGGGACTGGCGGCGGCCGACGAGGCTACCGACGCGCGGATCAAGCTGCTGGAAGAGCAGTTGACGCTGCTGCAGGGCCAAATCGCCGACCTGAAGCAATCGACCGCCAACAACATCGCCGCGGTGCGCAAGGATTCCACGGCCACCAAGGTCTCGATCAACAACGGTCGCCCGACCATAGAATCTGATGACGGACAATTTAGCGCCTCGTTCCGGGGCGTGTTCCAGTTGGACGCCGCCCACTACGATCAGGACCCCGCCGGCCCGCTGGCGACCGATTTCCGCCGCGGTTCGTTCGGCGACGCCGCCGAGAACGATCACGCCCGCGACCTGTCCGACGGCGCCAACTTCCGCCGCGCCCGCATCGGCATCGAGGGCAAGGCCTTCGGCGCCTTCGACTACAACTTCCTTTATGATTTCGGCGGGTCCGGAAACGAGGAGGCCGGCAAGATCAGCGCCGCCTGGGTGCAGTACGGCTTCCCGGTCGCCAATCTGAAGCTGCGTATCGGCGCCTTCTCGCCGCCGGCCGGCCTTGAGGAAGCGGTCTCCACCAACGGCTCGCTGTTCGTCGAGCGCGCTTCGCCCTCCGAGACGGTTCGCGCCATCGCCGGCGGCGACGGCCGCACCGCCGTGGCCCTGCTCGCCGGCGGCGACAACTGGACCGGAACCGCGGCCATCACCGGCAACGTCATCGGCACCTCCAGCTTCGATGAGCAGACCTCGTTCGTCGGCCGCTTGACCTATGTGCCATTCCGCCGCGACGACGCCTTGATCCACGTCGGGGTGAACACCTCGATCGTGTTCAATCCGGCCGCCAGCGGACCGGACGTGGCCGGAACCGCCGCAACCAACATCCGCCTGCGCGACCGGCCGGAAATCCGCGTCGACGGCACCCGCCTGATCGACACCGGCAATATCGACGCCGACGGCCTGACCGCCGTTGGGGCCGAGTTCGGCGCTCAGTGGAAGAACCTCTATCTCCAGACCGAATACTTCGACATCGACGTCGATCGTAAGGGGCCGCTCAGCGATCCGGACTTCTCCGGCTGGTACGCCCAGGTGGGCTGGACCATCACCGGC
>JAVBXP010000032.1 GCA_030824495.1 bacterium | reverse complement strand
CGCCGGCCTCGTCCTGGCGGACCTCCCGGCCATTGGCGTCGACCTCGACCTTGCGCGCGCCCGGCTTGCCGCGCAGCGGCAGGTCGAACGCCTTCTCCACGCCCTGGCGTCCGATCCGAAAGCCGGGGTGCAGCAGGATGGAATCGGAATTCGGACCGGTTGGCGTCAGGTCCTCGCGGTTCACCTTGGCCACATAGCCGATCACGTGCGCGAAGGCGCCGCCATGCGGATAGACGCGCACCTCGCCCATGTCGGCCGTCACGCCGGGCAGTTCGGGCGCGCGGACGTTGATCGCCGAGAACTGCTCCCAGCTCATGTCTTCCATCACCGCCACCGGGACCCGTTTGGGCGTGCGGGCGATATCTTTCACCAGCCGGCTCTGACGCGCCTCGTCCAGAGGCACGAAATTGGCCAGGGTCTTCAGCATCCCTTCGGGATCTGAATTGTCTTCCCGCGACAGCAGCAGGCGGAAGTTCGGTCGGTTCGACGCCAGGACCGCGCCGTTGCGGTCGATAATCAGGCCACGTGGCGGCGGGACCAGGCGGAAGTTGAACTGGTTCGAGGCCGAGAGCTTTTCGTAGCGCTGGGTCTCGACGATCTGCAGGTGCGCCAACCGGCCGCCCAAGGCCGCCAGCCCCAGCCCTGCCAGACCGCCCATGAGAAACAGCCGGCGGTGAAACACACCCTGCCGCTCATTGACTTCGGAAAAGAAGATGGACGGCTCGGCCATCGCCTAGAACCTAACGGAAGCGGACATCAGCATCCTCGAACCGGTCGATGAGCAGATGCGCGAAGGGGTAAAGTACGATCGTCGCCAGGAACTGCCACGCGACGGCCAGAAAGCTCGGGATCGCGTGGGAGTCCAGCATGGTGAACAGGAAGCCCCCGCCCATGGCCAGGCCGGTGGTCACCGCGAACCAGGCCCACATCACAGGCCAGCTCTGGCCAGCCATCATGCTGCGGCCGATCAAGACCGCGCCATAGGTGATGAGCAGCGACAGGCCCCACAGACCAAGCGGCGCGCCCCAGAAGACATCCAGGAACAGGCCCATGATCAACACGCCCATCGGCGCCAGCATCGACGGGCGGATCACAGCCCAGGCGAAGGCCGGCACCATGGGAAAGATCGGCTCTGGCATGCTGAGGCCGAAGACCCGAAACGGCAGCGAGAACAGCACGGTCAGCGCCAGGCACTGAACAAGCGGAACCCCGAGCCAGCGCCAAGGAGCCAGGGGACGGGCGCCGCCCATCCTAGAACGGAACCTCTGTCGCAGCCGGCGGCGGCGCAGTCGGGGTCGTGGTGGGAGCCGGCGTCGCAGCAGGCCGGCTCGGCGTCGCCGGCCGGGGCGCAGGGGCGCGCGGCGCCGGCTTGGGCGCAGGCGTGGCGCCCGTCGTCGTGGCCGGAGGTTTGGCGACGGGCGGTTTAGGAGCCGTCGTCGTGGGCGCAGCAGCCGTCGCGCCGGCCGCAGTCACGCCCACGGCGGGCATCGGGCTGGCCGGCGGGGGCACAGGCATCTTGTCGAGTTCCGCGGCGGCGGCGGCGCTCAGCTGCGAGAAGTCTTGGAACAGCAGAATGCGGACAAAATCGACCGGCGCGGCGTCGGAGGCCAGAACCGCACGCCAGCGCCCGTCCAGACCCTTCACGGCCAAACCAACCGGCAGACCACGCGGCAGCACCCCGCCGTCGCCCGAGGTCACCAACCGGTCGCCCGGCTTCACCGGCTCCTGGCCGCGCAAATATTCGAGCCGGGGATTGGGACCGCCATCGCCGGTCAAGATTGCGCGCGCATTGGTTCGCTCGATCATGACCGGCGTGCGCGAGGCGATGTCCGTCAGCAGCAGGATCCGGCTGGCGCCATCGGTCACGCCGATGACCCGCCCGATCAGCCCGTTCTCGCTCATCACCGGGTTGCCGGTGATGATGCCCTTCTCCCGTCCGGCGTTCGCCAGCCGCGTGTTGGAGAACGGTCCACGCGCCTCGCTGACCGTCCGCGCCGCCACCATAGGAATGGGGGGATCAGTCTTCAGGCCCAGCAGAGCCTTGTAGCGGGTGTTGGTGTCCCGCAACGTCAGCGCCGCGTTCTTCCACTCGGCGGCTTCGGCAAGCTCGGCCTTCAGGCGCCGGTTTTCGGAGACCGCAAAGAAGTAGCCGCGCACCGAATTGACGCCGTCGCCGATCCAGCGGCCGGGCGTCACCAGGAAGCCGGTGACCGGCGCGGTCACAGCATCGCCCACCTGGCGCGTCACACCGTAGGCTTCTGACCGGAAGGTCTCGCGTCGATCGGACATCAGCAGGCCGACGGCCACGATGATGGCCACGACCAAGGCCACCCCGGCCGTCCATGCCAGCGGGACCCTTAGCTCGCCGAACGGATTCTCACGAAGAGCCACCTGAACCTGCTCGCTTCCAAGGCGTAGCTAGGGAGACCTCCCCCAAGCCGCGACTCGCGAATTCTACGCCAGGGTGGACTCGAGAACGCCCTTCATCCACTTCGGATGTTCGAGCACCTTGCCGCAGCCGAGCGCGACGCACGACAGCGGGTCGTCAGCGACGGTCACCGGCAGACCGGTATGGTCGCGAATTTCAGCGTCCAGGCCACGCAGCAGAGCCCCGCCGCCCGTCAGCATGATGCCCTTGTCGGCGATGTCGGACGCCAGTTCCGGCGGCGTGGCTTCCAGAGCCATCTTCACGGCGTCGACGATTTGACCGACCGGCTCGGCCAGCGCATCGGACGCCTGCTTTTCGCTGATACGCACTTCGCGCGGCACGCCCTGCATCAGGTCGCGGCCCTTGACCTCGATCGACAGGCCTTCACCGTCGGCCGGAGCCCGGGCGGTGCCGATTTCCTTCTTGATACGCTCGGCGGTGGTTTCGCCGATCAGCAGATTATGGTTGCGGCGCATGTAGCTGATGATTGCCTCGTCCATCTTGTCGCCGCCGACGCGGACCGAACGCGAATAGACGATGCCCGACAGCGACAGCACGGCCACCTCGGTGGTGCCGCCGCCGATATCGACGACCATCGAACCGGTCGGCTCGTGGATCGGCAGGCCGGCGCCGATCGCCGCGGCCATCGGCTCGTCAATCAGGCCCACGCGGCGACCGCCGGCGTTGAGGCAGGAATCGTTGATCGCGCGGCGCTCAACGGCGGTGGCGCCTGACGGCACGCACACGATCACCTTCGGATTCACGAAGCCCTTGCGGTTGTGAACCTTGCGGATGAAGTACTTGATCATCTCTTCGGCGACTTCGAAGTCGGCGATGACGCCATCGCGCATGGGGCGGATCGCCTCCATGTGGCCGGGGGTACGGCCCAGCATCTGCTTGGCCTCAATGCCCACGGCGTGAACAACCTTGCGGCCGCCGACGTTGCGGAGCGCCACGACGGAGGGCTCGTTCAGAACGATGCCCTTACCCTTCATATAGATGAGCGTATTGGCGGTGCCGAGATCGATGGCGATGTCGTTGGAGATAGCGCCGAAGAGGGACGAAAACATGCAGGGCCCTGGGGGTGGAGAGCGGATTGGCGGGGTATGCGAAGCCCAGGCTGCCAACGCTTCGTTTCGAATCTCGAAACGTCATGCGGCGTCAGCCTCCGCTTGCAGGACAGATGGTCCGTGTGCCCTGCCATTGGGTTCATTTCAAGGCTTAATGACGAGCGTGTGGTTTCGCGTCGCACGCGAGTGATGCGACGAGCCGCCGCAAGACCCCCTGCGACATGCTTAAGCTTCACGATTCAACGGGAAGCGGAGCCCAAAGCCATCCCAAGAGCTTCGACGCATGAGACCCGCTGGTCTCGCGCCATACGAGCGCCAGGCCCTCGGCCGTCCGGGAGGCGATAGTCCCAGGACTGTCGCCCAGGAGCTACAGCCGCGCCCCTCTGCGGCGACTACTAATCCGGCTCCACCTACCGCCGTTACGATCAAGTCAGCGCATCACATGTCATCCCGCCAGGCCGTTCTGGGCGTTGAAAACGCCAGCTTCTTCTACGGCTCCAGCCGCGTGTTCGAGGGCGTGAGCTTCCAGCTGGACGATGCGCGCACCGCCCTGGTCGGCGAAAACGGCGCTGGCAAATCGACCCTGCTGAAGTGTCTGCTCGGCGAACTGGAGCTGATCGACGGCCAGATCGTGCGCTCGCGCGGCCTGAAGATCGGCTACGTGCCGCAGGACGTCCCGAAGGATTTGGCCGACCGCACCGTCCGCGAAGTGCTGGAAAGCGCCCTGCCCTCCACCGACGGGTCGGAAGACTGGAAGGTCGATGTCCTGCTGGACGAGATCGGGGTGTCCTACGAAGCCGCCCAGCAGGCCTTCGGATCGCTCAGCGGCGGCTGGCAACGACTGATGCTGATCGCGGCGGCGGCGCGGCTCTCCGAACCTGATCTGTTGATCCTCGACGAACCGACCAACCACCTGGATCTCTCCAACATCAATACGCTGGAGACCTGGCTCAGCGAGAACGACCGGTTGCCGATGCTGATCGTCAGCCACGACCGCGAGTTCCTGGAGCGGACCACCACCCGCACCCTCTTCCTGCGCGCTGACGGCGCCCACAGCTTCAAGACCCCGTTCATCGAGGCGCGCGAGGCCCTGCTCCAGCGCGACGCCGCCGACGCCGTCCGCCGGCAACTGGAGACCAAGGAGATCGAGCGACTGCAGAAGGTGGCTGCTCGCTACCGCGTCTGGGGCGTGAAGAACGACAAGTTCGACAAGCGCGCCAAGGCCACCGAAAAACGCATCGAACGCATCGAGGCCGAGCGCACCGGCGCCTATTCGGCCCGCGAGCGCCGGCTCGAACTGCACGACGGCGAAATGGACGCAAAGGTCGCCCTGCGTATCCAGAACTACGCCGTCACCACGCCCGACGGCGGTCGAAAGCTGTTCCACATAGATCGCCTGGCCGTTTCCAAGGGCGACCGGATCGCCCTGCTGGGCGTCAATGGGACCGGAAAATCGATGCTGCTGGGCGCCCTGGCCCGCGCCTTCGACCCCGAGCTTGAGCACTATGACGGCCAGGCGCCGATCCGCTTCAACCCGCAGAGCCGGCTGGTCTATTTCGACCAGCGCATGGCCGCCCTGCCGCTGAAGACCAGCCTGGTCGACTACCTGGCCGAAATCGACGGGGCGACAACGCGCGACGCCAACGCCCTGCTGGCCAAGGCCGGCTTCCCCTATGTGCGGATCAAGGGGCCGATCGGCGATCTCAGCCACGGCGAACGCGCCCGCCTGACCTTCCTTCGTATGCAACTCGCCAAGCCGAACCTCTACCTGCTGGACGAACCGACCAACCACCTGGACATCGAAGGCCAGGAGGCGCTGGAAGCTCAGCTCGAGAGTTCGGACGTCGCCTGCCTGTTCGTGTCCCACGACCGCTACTTCACCCGCTCGGCGGCCACCCGGTTCTTGGAGATCCGCAAGAACCGTCTGGTGGAGGTCGACAGCCCCGACGCGTTCTTCGCCGCCCAATAGGCGTAAGCGGCGAAGCGCGCTAACTGGAAGCCATGCAGAAAGTGATCACCTGGGGCGGTCGGGCCGCCCTGCTCGTCGTCTTCGCGGTGTGCCTCGTCGGAGCCCTCGACCCGCACTACAACGCGCGCAAATGGGCGCCGCCAGCCGACGCGACCATGCACATCATCTACGGCTACCTGCTGACGGTGCTCAGCATCGCGGCCTTGCCGCGCACAAAGCCCTGGTTGATCGGCCGCTTCTATCTGGCGTTGGGCGCCGGGCTGGAAATCACCCAGATCTTTGGGATCGTCTCGGGAACATTCCAGACGAAGGACCTCTTCGCGAATGTCGCCGGCGTGCTCGCGGCGCTGGCGCCGCTAGCATTGGCCAAGCGAAAGGCGCGGTGACGAGATCCTCCGGAGCCTGTCAGGCGAACTGCAGATCGAGGCCCTGACCAGCGTGAGCCGGCTCCTCAGCCGGGGTCGCCTCCTCGGCCTCGACAGCCTGATCGAGATAGGCCAGCGCCGCCGCGGGCGTAAGCGCAGTGCGCAGAAGCTTCCGCGTCGGGCCGTCGCGCAGAATCCGCGCCACTTGAGCCAGGCCGGGCAGGAAGCCGCGGGTGTCCTGCTTGGGCCACAACAGGCCGAAAGCCATGCCGACCGGCCGGTCGTCTATCGCCTCATAGGCGACGGGCTGACTGAGCCGCAGAAAGCAGGCGGCCGGCGCGGAAATGCCGCCGATCAGAGCGTGAGGAATGGCGATGCCTGATCCAAAGCCGGTGGAGCCCGTCTGTTCGCGCGCCGCCAAGGCGTCGTTGATCGTCTGCTGATCGAAGCCCGTGCGGCGTGCGAGCTGGACCGCGGCCCTGGCCAGCACCGCGGCCTTATCAGGCGCCTGGACGTCCAGCACGATGTCGCTCTCCAGCAGAACGTTCCGGATCAGCATATCGATCTCCAACTCTACGCAATCTCAACAGGGCGGCTTTCCCGCCGCCGACTATGCTTCAGCTTCCCTTTCAACATGGGCCGAGTTGGGGCGAACCGAAGGCCGCCCGGGTTCGCAATCGCGTGAACGCACCTTGCCGCCTAACGGCGCGGGAGCACGGTAAAGCCGTACTTGCGGAAGACCGCCGCGGCCTGCGGGCCGCTGAGATAGGCCAGGAATTTCGCCGCCTCAGGGTTCTTGGAGCCGGCCACCAGGGCGACCGGATAGACGATCTTCGGATGCGTTCCGGCCGGGAACAGCCCGACGATCCGTACCTTCGGCTCCACCTTGGCGTCGGTGTCGTAGACAATCCCGAGCGGGCTCTCGCCACGCGCGACGTACTGCAGCGCCATGCGCACGTTCTCCGCCTGGGCCAGTTGGCCAGAGACGCTGTCCCAGACCCCAAGGGCGCTGAGCGAGGCCTTGGCGTACTTGCCGGCCGGCACGTCAGGACCAGCCACCGCCAGGCGCCCATCACCCAGCGCCTTGGCCAGCGACATCCCCTTGCCGATCTTCAAAGCGACCTTGGAGTCCGCCGGCGCGATCAGGGCTAGGTTGTTGGTCAGCAGGTCCTTGCGGCTGGAAGCGACGATCAGCTTGCGATCAGCCAGATAGTTCATCCAGTCGCTGTCGGCCGAGACATAGATGTCGGCCGGGGCGCCCTGCTCGATCTGGCGGGCGATCGCCGAGGAGGCGGCATAGGAGAACCGGGCGTCGCCGCCGGTCTTGGCGTATTGCGCCCCCACCTCGTCCAAGGCGTTCTTCAGCGAAGCGGCGGCGAACACCGTCACCGGCGCGGCCTGGGCGGCGCTCGCCATCATTGAGGCGCCGAGGACCGCGGCGATCCAACGAAGCAGTTTCATCGGTCTGTTCCTCAATGGTGTCCCGCGGCGGCGGGCGACGAAGACATGGGTTCGCATGGGCAGGTCCTATTCGACCGCCAGGATGACGTGGGGCGCCTTGATCAGCGCGGTGACAGCCTCGCCGACCGCCAGCCCCAGAGCCTGCGCGCTCTCGCGGGTGATGGTCGCGGTCAGGGTCTTGCCGTCCGCCAACGACAGCGTGATTTCACTGCTGACCGCGCCGTCTTCGCGGTGGCTGACCTCGCCGCGAAGCTGGTTGCGGGCCGAGGTCATCAGCCCCTCGCCCTTGGCCAAGACGATGAAGCTCGACTTGATCAGGGCGATGGCCGGCTTGCCGGGCGCCAGGCCCAGGTCCTGCACGCTCTGGCGGGTGACGATCGAGATGATCTCGACACCATCGGCCACCTTGAGCGCGACCTCGGAATTGACCGCGCCCTCCGTGACGCTGCTGACCACGCCCCGCAGGGCGTTACGCGCGCTGGTCTTCATGCCGAGGCTCCAGAACATTCCGTCGAGTTCGCGATCGCCGGCCAGCCGGGCCTGCAGCCGCGCCAGGGCGGCGCCCAGTTCAGCCTCGACCTGGTGAACGGCGGCGATCACCGCATGGCCACGCGGCGTGACGCTAGCCGCCCCGCCCTGCCGGCCGCCGGGCTGAGCGGCGACCAGCGGGCCGTCGAACAGGTTGTTCAGCGCCTGCACGCCGTCCCACGCGCCCTTGTAGCTGAGGCCCACCTGCTTGGCCGCCGCGCTGATCGAGCCGAGGTCGGCCACGGCCTGCAGCAGGGCGATCCGCTCAGCCCCGACCCGGCTCGCGCCGCGTCGAAGGAACAGGGCTGCGTCCAAGCCGTCGGCGCTCATGCTCACAGAGGCGCTCCCTCGCGTTATGAAGTTAGACTACATAACGTTGATCTGAGGCAATATCCAGAGCGCCGCTGGCGAGTTAGCCCAGGGCCGTCACCACCACGCCCAATGCGGTGACGACGCCCCCGACCGCCTGCCGCATCGTGAGCCGCTCCTTGAACAATCGGCGGCCCACGGCGGCGGCGACCGGCAGTTCGATGACGCCGACCGCCCGCACCTGCCCCGCCGGCGCCAGAGCCAAGGCGCTGAACCAGAAGGCCGAGGCCGCCGCGCCGCAGAAGCCGGCCCCCAGCGACTCTCGCCACGACGCCGCCACCGCCCGCAGAGCCGCCGGACGGGTCATGGCCAGGATCGCCGTCAGGCCCAGGGACTGCAGGGCCTGGGCGACGCAGACCGCCGCCGTGGCGGCATAGATCGGATGAGCGGGCTCCAGCGCTAGGCCCGCCTGCCGATAGGCGTTCAGCACCACCGCCATCGCCGCGCCGGAGGCGACGCCGAGCACCGAACCCGTCCACGCTCCCTTCGTCATGGCCTGGGAGGGCCAGGAGAGAACGCCCAGGCCGATGGTGGTTGCGGCCAAGCCCATCCAGCCCGCCGCGCCGATGGCGTCGCCGAACCCGAACAAGCCGATCAGTCCGGCCAGGGGCAGATTGGTCTGCTGCATGAAGGTCGCTACCGCGAACCCGGAACGACGCATGGCCAGCAACAGCAGCGCCGTCTGCACCACCTGGCCGAACGCCCCGACCGAGACGGCGATCCAGAACCGCCACGAAGCGTGCGGCGCGGCGTCCGGCGTCAGGAACGCCACCACCGCGAAGATCGCCAGCGCGAAGGGCAGGCCGAACAGGAAGCGCACGAGCGTCGCGCCCCACGGCCCGGCGTCGCCCACCAAACCTCGTTGCAGCGCGTTGCGCGCCACCTGCAGCGGCGCGGCGGCCGCTGTCAGTAAAATCCACAGCATGTATCTGGTCCCGCTCACGCGCACGCGATCGGAGGCTCAGACCTGAGCCTCCGGGGCGCGGAGATATTGCCTTGAGATCCCGCCGGGGCGGGGGCACTTAGAAGCCGCTGGCGATCGCCTCGGGGGCGGTCTTCTCTTTGCGGGCGAAGAGATTGTTGAGCGCGTTCACATAGGCCTTGGCCGAAGCGGTCAAGGTGTCGGTGTCGGCGGCCTGACCGGTGGCGATCCGGCCGTCTTCCTCAAGACGCACGGAAACCTGGGCCTGGGCGTCAGTGCCCTCGGTCACCGCATGTACCTGGAACAGACGCAGCATGGCGGTGTGCTGCACCACTTCGTGGATCGCGTTGAACACGGCGTCGACCGGGCCATCGCCGGTCGCCGTGGCCGAGCGTTCGTCGCCGTCGACCGAGACCGTCAAGGTGGCTTCCTGCGGACCATCGGTGCCGGCGATCACGCGCAGATGCTTGACCTGGATACGGTCGGCGCCCGAGGCCAGGGCGTCGTCGACCAGGGCCACGATGTCGTCGTCGAAGACGTGCTTCTTCTTGTCGGCCAGGTCCTTGAAGCGCTGGAAGGCTTCGTTCAGGGCGTTCTGGCCCAGTTCGTAGCCCAGCTCCTTCAGCTTCTCACGGAAGCCGGCCCGGCCTGCATGCTTGCCCATGACCAGGTTGGAAGCGCCCTGCCCCACGGTCTCGGGGCTCATGATCTCGTAGGTGCCGCGGTCCTTCAGCATCCCGTCCTGGTGGATGCCGCTCTCGTGGGCGAAGGCGTTCTTGCCGACGATCGCCTTGTTGAACTGCACCGGGAA
>JAVBXP010000049.1 GCA_030824495.1 bacterium | reverse complement strand
CGGCGGCGACGTGGTCGTAGAGGCTGCGGGCGGCGAGGCCGAGGGAGCCGACGAGCGCGGCTAAGACCAACCACCAGCCCGTGAGCAGGTGGTCAAGCAACAGGCCGGCGCCCGCCGCTGATCCGGCGGCGATCAGCAGGGTGGCGACGCCGGCGATCCGGCGGGCGAGATCGCCGCCTCGGTTCAGCCATCGCTCAAGCGCGCGAAGCTGCCAGCCGATCCAGGCGACCGGATGCGGGACAACGGCGTGCAGCCTGCGCGGATAGCCGGCCACGCCCTCCACCGCCGCGGCGGCGAGGACCAGCCAAGGATCAGCCGCCACGCCCGACGATCTCGATCAGCGGTCCGCCGTCGCCTTCGATCACCCGCGCCCGAACGCCGTAGGCGCGGGCCATCACGTCGGGCGAAAGCGCTTCCGACGGCGGCCCGTCGGCCAGCACCTTGCCGGCCGCCATGACGATGATCCGGTCGGCGATGCGCGCGGCCAGCGACAGGTCATGCAGGGTGACGATCACCCCGCGCCCCTGCTCGTGGGCCATGGCGCGGAAGAGTTCGCCGGCGTCGAGCTGATGGCCGGGGTCGAGGCCGGTAAGCGGCTCGTCGGCGAGCAGCCACTCAGGATCGCCGGCCAGGGCGCGGGCGATCAACACCCTGCCCCGTTCGCCGCCCGAAAGCGTGGTGACGTCGCGGTCGGCGAGTTCCGTGACGCCGGCGGCGTCCATGGCGCGGTCGATGGCAGCGGCGTCCTCGAGCGACAATCCGCTGGAGCCGATGAACGGTGTGCGGCCCAGGCCGACCAGGATTCGGGCCTCGACCGCCCAGGCGACTTCGGCTGTCTGGGGGATGAAGCCGATACGCCGCGCGCGGGCGCGGGCATGCATCGACAGCACGTCGACCTCATCGAGACGGACGCGGCCGGCGCCCGGTTTGCGCAGCCCCGCCAGGCAGGCGAGCAGGGTCGACTTGCCCGCGCCGTTCGGACCCAGGATCGCGGTGACCGTCCCGGATTGGAAGCTCGCCTCGACGCCGGCGACCACCGGCTTGCCGCCCAAACGAACCTGGATGTCGTGAGCGCTGAGCGTGCTCATGCGATCCTCCGGCGAAGCGAGAGCAGCAGGGCGAAGAAGAACGGCCCGCCGAGCACGGCCATGGCGACGCCCAGCTTCACCTCGCTGGCGGCGGGGGTCAGGCGCACGGCGATGTCCGCGGCCAGCACCAGCACCGCCCCGCCGATGGCGCTGGGGATCAGCAGGCCCCCGGGCCTGGCGCCCACCAGGGGCCGCAGCAGGTGCGGGACGATCAGGCCGACGAAACCGATGACGCCGGTGACGGCGACGCTGGCGCCGGCGGTGAGGGCCACGCCGATCGCCAAGATCCAGCGGGTGGCGGTCATGTTGACGCCGAGCGAGCGCGCACCGGTCTCGCCGAGGGTCAGAGCGTCCAGGCCCCGGCCGATGAACATCAGCATGATGCAGCCGGCGGCGATCAGCGGTAGGGCCATCTGCACCTCGCCGATGCTGCGGTCGGCCAGCGATCCCATCAGCCAGTTGATGATCTCGTTCACGGCCCAGGGATTGGGCGCGAGACTGAGCGCCAGCGCCACGCCCGCCCCGGCCATGGTCTGCAAGATCACCCCGGCTAGGATGAAGGTGACGATGCTGGAGGCCTGGCCTGACAGCGCCAGCAGCAACATGACGGCGATCAGGGCGCCGGCCATGGCGGCGGCGGCGATCACCCAGGGCTCGGCCGCGCCGGCGCCCAGATAGAGGGTCAGCACCGCGCCGAGAGCGGCCATCGAGGAGACGCCCAGCGCGCCCGGATCGGCCAGCGGGTTGCGCGTGTAGCCCTGCATCGCCGCCCCAGCCATGCCAAGCGCAGCGCCGACGCCGATCGCCAGGATGGTGCGCGGCAGTCGCAGCTCGAAGATGATCGCCCAGCGCGGATCGCTGTGATCCGTCCACGCGCTGAATGGCGTCCAGACCCGGCCGGCCGCCATGCTGACCATCGACAGCAGGACGGTCAGCACGATCAGGGCGAGAATGGTGGTCTGGCGGCGGGTCATGCGCGGGCCTCTCTGGCGCGCAAGGCGCCCTGCCGGGCGCGGACCAGCATCTGCGCGGTCTGGATCAGCACCGGCCCGCCGCAGAAGGTGAGCTGCTGCGGGAAACTGGCGCGGTGCATTTGGTGAGCGACCCGCGAGAGGGCCGGATGGTTCAGCACCCGGTCGGCCCAAGTCGGCGCGCCGGGCTTGGTCTCCCCAGCCAGCAGCACGTCGGGCGGATCGGCCACCAGCAGTTCCAGCGGGACGTTGCCTGTTCTCTTCAGGCCATAGCGCGAGGCGGCGTTCTCAAATCCGGCCCGGCGCAGCATGTCGTCCATCAAGGTTCCCTGGGCCGAGGCGAAGCCGCCGGACTGATAGACCAAAGCGGTGAGCTTCGGCGTGCCCGGCGGCGGGGCAGACGCGGCGACCGCCGCTTCGATCCGGGCGACCAGCGCCTCGCCGCGCGCCGGGCGATGGACGGCGCGGGCCACTTGGCGCACCTGCTCCAGGCTCTCACCCACCGTATTGGGGACGCCGAACAGCTCGGCGGCAATGCCCAGGCGCTTGAGCGCCGCACGGGTCGCGGGCGAGGAATGGCGGCCGGTCAGCACCAGGTCCGGCCGCAGGGCGAGAACCTCCTCGGCGCTTTCATAGGTGAACGGAAAGGTTCGCCCCAGCTCGCCCAGGCTGGAGCTGGAGGGTTCGTGCGAATAGTGGCTGAGCGCGGCGATCTGGGCCCGGTCGGCCACGTGTACGAGGATCACATCCAGGCAGGGATTGAGCGAGACGATACGGCGCGGATCGCCCGTCGCCGCCCCGCCCAGTCCCACCACGGCGCCGGAGGCGAGCACCGAGCGCCGGGTGATCCTCCAGCTCAAAAGTCGATCCCGCGCTGGGCCTTGATACCCTGCTCGAACGGATGCTTGACCAGGGTCATCTCGGTGACGAGGTCGGCGATGGCCAGCAGCTCCGGCTTGGCGTTGCGACCGGTGATGACCACGTGCTTGTCGCGCGGCCGGGCGTTCAGGTCGGCGACCACCTTGTCGATGTCGAGATAGTCGTAGCGCAGGGCGATGTTCAGCTCGTCCAGGATCACCAGGTCCAACTCGGGATCGTGCAGCATCTCGACCGAGGTGGCCCAGGCGGCCTCGGCAGCCGCGATATCCTGCGCGCGGTCCTGGGTGTCCCAGGTGAAGCCCTGGCCCATGATCTCGTAGCGGACCTGATCCGGGAACTTCTTGAAGAACTGCCGCTCGCCGGTGATCCACTTGCCCTTGATGTACTGGACGATGCCGACCTTCTGGTTCCAGCCCAGGGCGCGGGCGACCATGCCGAAAGCGGCGGTCGACTTGCCCTTTCCGTCGCCGGTGTGGACCAGCAGCAGGCCGGGCGCCTCGTCGGTCTTGGTGGCCATCAGCTCATCGCGTTCAGCCTTCAGCGCCTGCATGGCGGCCTTGTGCTCGGCGTTCTTGACGTCTTCTTCGTCGCTCATCGGCGGGAGCCCTCCAGGGCGGACTGCAGTCTGGGCCAGTCTTTGGGTTTCGGCAGGCCGAACCTGAGCCAGGTCGGCTGATCGGAAAAGGGCCGTGTGAGCACGCCGCGCCGCGCCAGGGCGGTGAAACGGCGGGCGGCGTCCGGGGTGGAGGCCAGGCGGAACAGCGACGTACCGCCGAGCACCTCGAAACCGGTGGCGGCGAGCAGTCCGTCCAGGCGCGCCGCATCCTTGGCCAGGCGCGCAGCGGTGCGTTCGCGCCAGCCGCTGTCGGCATAGGCGGCCGTGCCGGCGGCGATGGCCTCGGCGCTGACCGGCCAGTCGCCGAACTGCGCGGCGACCCGCGCGGCCAGCCCCGGCTCGGCGATCACGAACCCCAGGCGTACGCCCGCCAGGCCATAGAACTTGCCAAACGAGCGCAGCACGATCAGCCGATGGCCGGCGCGGGCGGCGACGCTGAGCTCTGGCGCAGTTTCGACGAAGGACTCATCGACGATCAGCCAGCGGTCGCCGGCCTCCAGGTCCTGCCGGCGGGCGCCGTCAGGATTGTTCGGATTGACCACCACCACCGCCTCTGTCGCCGCAGCGGCGAGGTCGCCCGACGCCACGCAATGCACCTTGGCCCCAGCCAGGCGCCAGGCCTCGGCGTGGCCGCCATAGGTTGGCGCGGCGATCGCGACAGAACGCGCGCCCAGCAGGCGGGGCAAGGCGCGCAAGGCCGCCTCGGCGCCCGGCACGGCGGCGACGCGGTCAGGAGACACGCCGAAGGCGGCGGCGGCCGCCGCCTCCAGGGCCTTGATCTCATCTGGATCGGGCAACCGCGTCAGGCTCGCGGCGGTGGCCCGCGCCCCCTTCCAGGGACGCGGGTTGATGCCCGTCGACAGGTCCAGCCACGGCCTGGGCGCGTCCGGAAACGCGCGCCGCGCCGCGGCCAGCCTGCCGCCGTGACGGAGGAAATCCTCCAGGTTCGGATCAGAAGCTGGCGCGGACACCGACATAGATCCCACGTCCCGGCGAGCCGTAGTTGCGGGTGGTCTCGTAGCTGTCGTCGAAGGCGTTCTCGACGCGGCCATATACCTCGAAAGTCTCGTTCACCGGATAGGACGCCCGCAGATCAACCAGGGTGTAGCTCTGCAGGACATAGGAGTTGGCGGCGTTGTCGAAGCTGGCGCCGACATAGCGGATCGCCGCGCCCAGGGTGGCGTCGTTGGTCCAGGTGTAGGTCGTCTGGATATTGGCCTGATGCTCGGGCCGGCGCGCCAGCTCCTTGCCGCGATTGGCGTTGCCGGGCGAGTCGTTCTCGGTGTCCGTCCAGGTGTAGTTGGCCAGCACCGCCAGCGGGCCCAGATCGACCGAGCCTTCCAACTCGACGCCGTGAGCCTTGGTGCGCGCGGTGTTGTCGTAGAAGCCGAAGCGACGGACCCCGTTCACGACGCAGAGCGGATTGGCCGTGGTCGCGGTGCAGGAGAAGTAGTCGATCTGGTTGTCGGTCTTGCGGTCGAAATAGGTGGCGCGAACCATGAACCGGTCGAGGAAGTGCTGCTCGATCCCGGCGTCCCAGCCATCAGCTTCCTCCGGAGCCAGGGTCGGATTCCCGTACTCGCTATAGAGCTGATAGAGGGTCGGCGCCTTGAAGCCCTGGCCAAAGCTGGCGCGCAGGATGGTGTTTCCATCGTTCAACGACCACGCGGCCGCGAGTTGCCCGAGCGTCTTGTCGCCGAAGGTGTCGTGGCTGTCGCGGCGCAGACCGGCGGTAATCGTCAGCCCGCTGACGATCTCGCCCTGGACCTGAGCGTAGATGCCGTCGAGACCGGCCTTGGCGTGGGTGGCGGCGGGGTTCGGATCAAAGGCGCTGGGCGAGGCCGAGCGCATCTTGGAGTCTTCGATCTCGCCGCCGAAGGTGGCGGTCCAGGCGTCGTTGATCGTCCAAACGCCCTGGTATTCCCAGCGCTTGTTATCGCCGCGCGCGTCGAAGGTGACGTCGGTCACCGCCTGATCGGGATTGAAGTTCTGGCGGTCGGTGCGGGTGTAGCCATAGGCGATGCGGTTCTGCAGGGCGCCGTCGAACAGATCGAAGTTGAGCGCGACATAGCCGACGAACTCCTCGGTCTTGCCGTACTCGGGGGTGTCGCCGAAGGTGAAGCTGGGCGGCGGGAAGCCATCGAAGCCGTTCTTGCCCTTCGAATAGACGCCGCGCAGGTCGATGGAGACCGCGTCGGTGGCGCGGATCACGGCGCGACCGCTGAAGCCGGTGTTCTCGTAACCGTCCTTTTCCTTGCCCAACCGGTAGGAGGAAACGCCGTCGGTTTCGTAGCGACCGCCGGCCAGCCGCCAGGTGACGCGGTCGGTCACGCCGCCGGCGGCGGCACGCAGATAACCGGTGCTCATCGAGCCGCCCTCGGCGGTGAGCGTGGCCTCGAACGGCGATTGCGCCTCTGCGGTGATGATGTTGACGACGCCGCCTATGGCCTGGCTGCCCCATAGGGTCGATTGGGCGCCGCGCAGGATCTCGATGCGGCCGATGTCGCCGGCCAGCAGGTTGGCGAAGTTATAGCCGCCGCCGGCGGTGGATGGATCGTTCAGCTTCACGCCGTCGATCACCACCACGGTCTGGTCGCCCTCGGCGCCGCGGATGCGCACAGAGGTCGAGCCGCCGACCCCGCCGTTGCGCGAGAAGCTGACGCCGGGCGTCTGGGCCAGCAGGGTCGAGATGTCGATCGACTGGCTGGCGCGGATGGCGTCGGCGTCCAAGACGGTGACGCTTTGGCCGACGCGCTCGGCTTCCTGCGGCGAGCGGTTGGCGGTGACGACCAGTTCGCCGACGCTGGCGATGGCGATCGGCGAGGCGGACTGGGCCGCGGCATGGGTGGAGAGACCGCACAGAACGGCGGCGGTGGTGGCGAACAGAATAGTCTTCATCGGGTATCCCCCAGACGTGTGACGACGAACCCGCGCTTGCACGCAGGTGACGGACGTCGTCTCTCGGGAAAATACCCGTTCGTCCGGTCCCACCGACCGTCCGAAGGACGACTGCGTCAGGCAGGTCTCCTGGCTCACGGGTCATAGCCGGTGCGCGCCGCCTTCCCAGAACCAGGTCTTTTACGACCATCGTCCAGTGGCTTATGACGCGCGGGCTCGCCGCTTACAGTTGCGGGGGCAGCCCAGGTGTCTCACCTGAGTTCCCTATTAATCCCCTTGCGGGGAACCTGTCGCGAGGCCCCACTAGGCTTTGCCATGCGGAGCGTCAATCCCGATGAGCCTGACCTTCATCCTGGGCGGCGCCCGATCGGGCAAGACCAGCCATGCCCTGGCTCGAGCCAGGGAGCTCTCCCCGGGGCGGCTGATCATGATCGCCACGGCCCAGGCCCTGGACGCCGAGATGGCGCAACGCATCGCCCGCCACCAGGCCGAACGGGACGAAACCTGGACCACGATCGAGGCGCCGCTGGACCTAGCCGGCGCTGTGCGGGGGCTGGCCGCCGACGACGTTGCGGTGATTGACTGCCTGACCCTATGGCTGACCAACCAGATGCTGGCGGAGGCGCAGATCGAGCCCGCCGTCGCCGACCTGATCGACGCCCTGGCCCAGAGCCCGGCCGCCCTGGTGGTGATTTCGAACGAGGTCGGCCAAGGCATCGTGCCCGACAACGCCCTGGCGCGCCGCTTTCGCGACGAAGCCGGGTGGATGCACCAAAAGGTGGCCGCGGCGGCCGACCGGGTTGAGGCGCTCATGGCCGGCCTGCCGTTACAGCTGAAGGGCGGAACGGTTCGGGAATAAGCTTTGCATGGTCTCTACCTCGGGGGCTCGACCTAGGCTTTGCAACCGGCTGCCAATCACCGATCATAACGCGAGATGAAAACCGACCTCAAACACCTACCCGTCGGCAAACAGCGTGAGCTGGCGCATCTGGTCGAAATCCTTCTGGAGGAATTCGGAAAGATCACCGCGACCCGCAAAGCCCCGCGCTTGAACGGTGGCCAAGTGCTGAAAATCATCCTGTTCGGATCCTACGCGCGCGGCGACTGGGTCGAGGATCCTATCGGCCGCTACTTCTCCGACTACGACCTCTTGATCATCGTCGATCACGAGGATCTGGCCGACACAGTCGAGTTTTGGGAAACCGCCGAAGCCCGCATTCTGAAGGAGCTCTCAGCCGGGCAGCAGCTTCGCACCCCGGTCAACTTCATCGTTCATAGCCTGCAGGACGTGAACCACCAGCTTGAGCGCGGTCGCTACTTCTTTATCGACATAGTCCGTGACGGCATCCTACTTCACAATAGGCCCGGACATGCCCTCGCCCAACCGACAGAACTCTCGCCGGAAACCGCGTTGTCAGAGGCGCGTGGATATTTCGAAGACTGGATGAGCAGCGGGCACGAATTCCTAGAGTTAGCGGAGTTCAGCCGACATCGAGCCTTCAGCAAGAAGGCAGCATTCCTTCTGCACCAAGCGACCGAACACCTCTATAATTGCTTACTATTGGTCACGACGCTTTACACGCCTAAGTCCCACAATCTCGTCCGGTTACGCAATCTCACCGACCATCTCGATCCAAGGCTCGCGGAAGTGTGGCCGACAGACACCAAATTCCAGAAGCGTTGCTTCGAACTTCTCCGCGCGGCTTACACCAAGGCGCGATACTCACCTCACTACAAAGTCAACGAGGAGGAGCTCACCTGGCTTGGGGAACGCGCCCTAATCCTTGAGGACATTGTCAAAGCCATCTGTGAGGAGCACTTGGCCGAGCTTGGGGAGGCTGCCGGAGGAAGCGCCAAGATTTAGCTCGGCGTCACAAACGTCAGACCGGACTGCACTCGAACACTTGCTTGCACGAGCTATAAGCGGTGCCTGAACGCCGCTGGCCGTATTCCTTTGCCGCCAATTCGGTGGGGCCCCAATGGCACATGACGCTTGGGGAAGCCCCGATTTCCACTTGGAAATGGAGCGGGCGATGGGATTCGAACCCACGACATTCAGCTTGGGAAGCTGACGCTCTACCCCTGAGCTACGCCCGCATGTGTGAAGGGGATCGCCGACGGGTCGGCGCGTTCGCACGCTGCTTCTTAGCGAGTCCTGGTGCGGCGCTCAAGGGTGGGCGAGAATCGACTTCCGGTTGCCATGGGTGCATTGCAACATAAGCGCGCGGCCTCAAATTCCCCAAAACAGGGACATTTTAACCACGATCCACCCTGTTTCAGCACAATTTACAATTTAAGACTCCCGCAGTGCGGGAACATGGTTGCGCGATCGTTAAGCCCCAGCTTTATTGCGCTCTCCGATAGTACCGTTCCGGCACACTCAATTCTCGATTGCCGGAGCATGTTCAAAAAGCTGGAGTAGTAAATGAAGAAGCTTCTAGTTGGGGCGGCCTTGGCCGTTTCGATGTTGGCCGCCGCTCCGGCCGCCAACGCCGCTCAGTACCTCAACCTCAACCCCCCCGCCACCGATGGCACCATCTCGGGCTCGTTCGGCTATGACGACATCGGCGAAAGCGCCGGTTTCACCCACCTCTTCAACTTCGTATTCCCGTCGAATGGCACGAGCAGCGCCTCGCTCTCCACGACTCTCACAATCCTCGGCACGAACATCAACTTCACCTCGGTGAAGCTGAATGGCGCTACGTTCAACCTGACGCCGAACGGCGATTTCGAAGCTGGCTGGTTGATCAACCTGCCCGTCCTCGCCGGCATGCAGACCCTTGAAGTGCAGGGAACCAGCGATGGCAACGGCGCCTACGGCGGCAGCCTGTCATTCGCGCCGTCCGCCGCGGTTCCGGAACCGGCGACCTGGGCGATGATGATCATCGGCTTCACGGGCGCTGGCGTGGCGATCCGTCGCCGTCGTCGCGACGACTCGGTCGCGTTCGCGTAAGATCTGATCTCATCTAAGCGATCAGGCCCGTCAGCGCTGCTGGCGGGCCTTTTTGTTGGACCGCACCTTCGTTGACCTTGCCGCGCGATGATCGCACGATGGGGAAAACAACGTTAGGGAGACGGCCATGGCCGACGGCGAGGCTCTATCGCAGGCGCAATTCACCGCCATGACCGAGGGTACCCAGGAAGACTGGATGGCCATCGTGAAGGCCGCCGGTCCGTTCAGCCGCGAACTTCCCGATCGGCTGATCAGCCACCTGAAAATGCTGGCCGGCGACAGCGGCGGCTATCCGGTGGACCGGCTGGAGCATTCCCTGCAAACCGCCACGCGAGCCTTCAAGGACGACAAGGACGAGGAATATGTCGTCTGCGCGCTGATGCATGACATCGGCGACCTGCTGGGCCCGTCCAACCACGCCGAGATCGGCGCCATCATCATGAAGCCGTACGTTTCGGAACGGAACTACTGGATGATGGACAAGCACGGCATCTTCCAGGGGTACTATTTCTTCCACCACCTGGGCCTGGACCGCGACATGCGCGAGCAGTTCCGCGGGCATCCGGATTTCGAATACACCGCGCAGTTCTGCCATCTGTACGACCAGAACAGCTTCGACCCGGACTATGAATCGATGCCGCTGGAAGCCTTCGAGCCGATGCTGCGCCGGGTGCTCGCCTCGCCGAAGCGGTCGATCTACAAGCGCGAGGCGGCTTAGCTCTCAACGGGTGTCATCCCGGTTTGCGCAGCAAGACCGGGACCCATTCTCGCCGAACTGGCGGAATGAGGCGAAGCCTCGCCCTAGCTTAATTAATCAGGTGTCCATGGGTCCCGGACAGCCGCTGCGCGGCTTCCGGGATGACACCTTTGGTCAGGCGTCCATATCCAACGAATAGCCCGCCGAGCGCACGGTGCGGATCGGGTCGGCCATGGCGTCCTCGCGGTTCAGCGCCTTGCGCAGCCGCCCAACGTGGACATCAACGGTGCGGGCCTCGACATAGACGTCCGAGCCCCAGACCGCGTCCAGCAACTGCTCTCGGCTGAACACCCGGCCCGGGTGCTGCATCAGATAATCCAGCAGGCGGAACTCGGTCGGGCCGAGGTGGATTTCCTTGCCCGCCCGCTTCACCCGGTGGGCGACGCGGTCGATGACCAGATCGCCGATGTGGACGCGGTCTTCGGCCAGGCCCGGACGGATCCGGCGCAGCACCGCGCGAATGCGGGCCGACAGCTCGCTC
>JAVBXP010000039.1 GCA_030824495.1 bacterium | reverse complement strand
ACCGCACGCCCCGCAACGCAACGCCAAGTCCGCCGAGGCGGCCCGGCGCGGTGAAGCGCACGCCGCCGTTGCGCCCGCCCTGCCGACCGACGATGCACTGTCCCCGACCGCTGTCGCCCCCGTCGGCAACGCGTCGGCGTCGGGCGAGCCCGCCCCCAGTATAGAGACCGAGACGCTCGCCCCGGCTCGCGAGGCGAAGACCGAAGCCGCTCCTGACGTACCGGACTTCCAGGCCCCTGCACCCGCTGCGGCCACGGCGCACGCCGCCGCGCCGGCAGCTCACGCCGCGCCTGTTCGCGCCACCTCCGAAACCGTCGCCAATCTGACGGCGCAAATCTCCAAGCATCTCGAAGGCCAGTCGACCAAGTTCGAGGTCGAGCTGAACCCGGCTGGTTTGGGCCGCGTCAGCGTCTCGGTTGAGATCGCCGCCAGCGGCAAGATGACCGCGGCAATGTCCTTCGACAGCCCGCAGGCCGCCGCCGAACTCCGCGCGCGCTCGAACGATCTGCAGCGCGCGCTTGAACAGGCTGGATTCGACCTGTCGGGCGGGCTCTCCTTCGATGTCGCCGGGGACCGCGGCGACGGACGTGGCGCGCCGCAGCAACAACAAAACGACGGCGCCGCTTGGCGCGGACGCGCCTTCCAGGCGGTGCTCGGAACCGCAGGTGAGGCCGTCGAATCCGCCAGCTCGCTCGCACTCAACTACGGACGCCGGTCGACCACCGGCGTCGATGTTCGGATCTAGGGGACAGACATGGCCATCGATCCCACAGCCGCAGCCAACAATAGCGCCGCCGCCACCGGCCGCACGCGCATGGCCGACAGCTACGAAACCTTCATGAGCCTGCTGACCGCGCAGATCAAAAACCAGGATCCGTTGTCGCCGATGGACTCGACCCAGTTCACTCAGCAACTGGTGCAGATGACCGGCGTGGAGCAGCAGCTCCTCACCAACGATCTGCTGGAGAAGCTGGTCACCAACACGGGCTCGGGCATCCAGACCTCGGTCAGCCTGCTTGGCCGTGATGTTCGGGCGATCAACAGCGACGCCAAGCTGACCGCCGGCAAGGCCGAGTGGAGCTACAAGCTCGACCGCGAAGCCACCGACGTGACCATCGAAGTGCTGAACGAGTTCGGCAAGACGGTTCAAGTCATCAAGCCCACCGACAACAAGGCGGGCGACCACACCTTTACCTGGAACGGCAAAGACCGCACCGACCAGCAACTGCCCAACGGCGGCACCTACACCCTGAAGGTCACGGCCAAGGACTCCGCCGGCGCCGCCGTGCCGGTCACCAACTTCGTGCAGGGCGTCGTCACCGGCGTCGAGCAGGTGAACGGCCAGACCCTGATCACCGTCAACGGCGTGAAGGTCGGCTGGGAGAAAGTCACTTCCATCGCCGAGGCGCCCAAGCCGCCCACGACCACTCCTGAATCCGAGCCGGCCGCTTAAGCGCGCCGCCACCGAAGCAATAGCGAAAGAAGGCACACACCATGAGCATCAACAGCGCAATGCTTGCCGGCGTTTCGGGGCTGATCTCGAACTCCTCGGCCCTCGCGGCGATCTCCGACAACATCGCCAACGTCAACACCGTCGCCTACAAGCGCAATCAGGTGAACTTCGCCAACGTCGTGACATCCCAGGCGGTCAAGGGCCGCTACTCGGCGGGCGGCGTGCAGGCGGTGACCCGCCAATTCGTCAGCCAGCAGGGCCTGATCCAGAGCGCGACCTCGGCGACCGACCTCGGTATCTCCGGCGATGGCTTTTTCATCGTCGCGAACAAGGGCGCCGGCCTGACCCCAGCCGACCAGCGCGTCTTCACCCGCTCGGGCTCCTTCAGCGTCGACGCCGACGGCTTCCTGGTCAACGACGCCAAGCTCTATCTGCAGGGCTGGAAGGTGCAGTCCGACGGGACCTTCAACACCAACCCGTCCGACCTGAACATGATGGACTCCATCAATGTGAAGAACCTCGGCGCGGCCGTCGCGGCGACCAAGAACGTCGTCGTCAACGCCAACCTTAACAAGACTCAGACCGTCTCGGCGGGCGAAGCCGGCTATGCGGCCGGCGAAATGGCCGAGTGGGCCGTCACGCCGCGCCCGGCGACCGCCACCCAGCCCGACTTCACGTTCGAGATGAACGTGATCGACTCCGTCGGCGCCACCCACAAGGTCGCTGTGTCCTTCCTGAAGGACAACGATCCGGCCAACCCGAACCAATGGCATGCGGAAATTCACGCCATTCCCGCCACCGACATCCAGGGCTCGACCAACGGCCTGATCAGCTCGGGCGTCGTCAACTTCACCGCCGACGGCCAGCTCGATCTCGCCAATACGGACCTCTTCGGCGCTCTGGGCGACGAGCCGACGCTGAACCTCGGCGCGTCGGGCGGCGCCGCCGCGACCCGCTGGGCCGACGGCCTGGGCATCGGGGCATCCGCCATCGACCTCGATTGGAGCAAGGTCACCCAGTACGCCTCCCAATCGACCCTTAACGCCGCCAATTCCGATGGCGCCAACGTCGGCAACGTGATCGGCGTCGAGGTCAGTGAAGACGGGATCGTCTCGGCGATCTTCGATAACTCGGAAGTGCGCCAGATCGCCAAGATCGGCATCGCCACCTTCGCCAATCCTGACGGCTTGGCGGCAGTCAGCGGTAACGCCTATCGGGCGACTATTCCCTCCGGTGAGTTTGTCATCAAGCAGCCGGGGGTCGGTGGAGCTGGCGAAATCGCTCCCGGGACCTTGGAAGCATCCACCGTCGACCTCTCCGCAGAGTTCACCGGACTAATCACCACACAGAAGGCCTACTCGGCTTCTTCGAAGATCATCACCACTGCCGACCAGATGCTTGAAGAACTAATCAATATTAAGAGGTAATTCCTCGCGTTAATCACCCTTAACATCGAACGACATCTTAGACTGTATCAGAATCGTACACGGAGGGGTCATGAATAAGCTTTTGTTTACTATCGTGATTCACCGGCTGTTATGCCCCCTCCGCTATCTTCGACCCGAACAGTGATGGTCGGAAAGGCGTAAAGCCATGTTGCAACAACAGCAGACGCGCACGAACAGCCGCGGCGAGGCCTATGTTATCGGCCCGACGGGTGCGCCTTTGACGTTGAATGATCTGCCGCCCGCAGACACCGGCCGCTGGGTTATCCGGCGCAAGGCCGAGGTCGTGGCCGCCGTCCGCGGCGGGCTGCTGACCCTGGATGAAGCGTGCGAGCGTTACACCCTGACCAACGAGGAATTCCTCGCTTGGCAGAAGTCGATCGACCGCCACGGCCTGGCGGGCCTGCGGACCACGCGGCTTCAGCAGTATCGCTGATCCCGCACCTCAGACTACGGTTTGAGAAAGCGACCGCGCCGGTCTCCGGCGCGGTCGCTTTCGTTTTCAGCGCTGATACGGCGCACCCAGCAGGTTGGCGTCCGACAGCTTGCGGACGCTGACCACGATCCGCTCCCGCTCGCCCGCTCTCCGCTCGACCAACAGCCGCGCGACCTGGGCGTCGTCGTGGAAGGCGTGACCCTTGATCGCGTCGAGGATCGCCTTGGCCAGGTTATCAAGGTCGATCCACGGCGGATCGCCGACATATTCCATCATGATGTCGACCGAGAACTCGCCCCATGACGGACGCGCGCCGCGCCAGGCCTTGCGGAAGAACTCGTAGACCAGCGGCTTGTAGTATTTCGACTGGGTGGTCAGGCCGTCCACGACGATCTCGAAGAGGCCGTCGGCCTCCCGCGCGCGCACCTTTCCATGATGGGTCCAGCTATCGTCCATGGCGCTCCATAATCCGTGCGCGCCTTGCAGTCTCGCGCCCGTTCGTTAAACCGACGCTGCGAAGCAATCGGAGCCCTTTGACCATGACCGCGACCCGCACCGAAACCGACACCTTCGGCCCTATCGAGGTCGCGACCAATGTCTATTGGGGCGCGCAGTCCCAACGGTCGATCGGCAACTTCAAGATCGGCTGGGAGAAGCAGCCGAAGCCGGTGATCCGGGCGCTGGGCATCGTCAAGCGCGCCGCCGCCGAAGCCAATATGGAACTCGGCAAGCTCGACCCGAAGATCGGCGCGGCCATCGTCGCCGCCGCCCAGGAAGTCATCGACGGCAAGCTCGATGACCACTTCCCGCTGGTGGTCTGGCAGACCGGCTCGGGCACCCAGTCGAACATGAACGCCAACGAGGTGATCTCGAACCGCGCCATCGAGATGCTGGGCGGCGTCATGGGCTCCAAGAGCCCGGTGCACCCGAACGACCACGTCAATATGAGCCAGTCGTCCAACGACACCTATCCGACCGCGATGCACATCGCCTGCGCCGAACAGGTGGCCAAGGAGCTGATGCCGGCGCTGGAGCACCTGCACGCGGCCCTGAAGGTCAAGGTCAAGGCTTTCGACCACATCATCAAGATCGGCCGCACCCACACCCAGGACGCCACGCCCCTGACGCTCGGCCAGGAGTTCTCCGGCTATTCGCAGCAGGTCGCCAACGGCGTGCGCCGGATCAAGGACACCCTGCATGGCCTCTATGAGCTGGCCCAGGGCGGCACTGCGGTCGGCACCGGCCTGAACGCGCCGGTCGGCTTCGCCGAACTGGTCGCCAAGAAGATCGCCGACATCACCCACCTGCCCTTCATCACCGCGCCGAACAAGTTCGAGGCCCTGGCCGCGCACGATGCGATGGTCTTCAGCCACGGCGCGATCAACACGGTCGCCGGCTCGCTGTTCAAGATCGCCAACGACATCCGCTTCCTGGGCTCCGGCCCGCGTTCGGGCCTGGGCGAACTGGCCCTGCCGGAGAACGAGCCGGGCTCCTCGATCATGCCGGGCAAGGTCAACCCAACCCAGTGCGAAGCCCTGACCATGGTCTGCACCCAGGTGTTCGGGAACAACGCCACGCTCACCTTCGCCGGCGCCTCGGGCCACTTCGAGCTGAACGTCTTCAACCCGGTGATGGCCTACAACTTCCTGCAGTCGTGCCGCCTGCTGACCGACGCTTCGATCTCGTTCACCGACAACTGCGTGGTCGGCATCGAAGCGCGCGAAGACAACATCAAGGCCGCCCTCGAGCGCTCGCTAATGTTGGTCACCGCCCTGAACGGCAAGATCGGCTACGACAACGCCGCGAAGATCGCCAAGACCGCCCACAAGAACGGCACCACCCTGCGCGATGAAGCGGTCGGCGGCGGGTACGTCACCAACGAAGAGTTCGACGCCCTGGTGCGCCCGGAAAAGATGATCAGCCCGGGCTGATGTTCCAACTCGTCCGCGTCACCGACGAGCTGCCCGGCGATTTCGAACGCCTGCGCTCGGCGGCGGCCGCGGATGGGTATCGCCACCTCGACAGGCTGAGCCGCGATTGGGACTCTAGCGTGCAGCGCTTCGCCGGCGACGGCGAGGCCCTGCTGGCCGCCTATCAAGAGGGCGACCTGGTCGGCATAGGCGGCGTCACCCGCGAGCCGTCCAAGAGCGCCGAACCGGCTCTGCGCCTGCGCCGCCTGTTCGTGCATCCCGGCGCCCGCAGGAACGGAGCAGCCCGAACCATTGTCGCGGCGCTCGTTCACGAAGGCTTCGACAACGCCCCGCTGCTCACCGTGCATGCCGGCGATGCAAGGGCGAGCGCCTTCTGGGAAGCCCAGGGCTTCCAGCCCGTCGCTGGGCGCGCTTGGTCACATGAGCTTCGCCGCTAGGGCGCTGCGGCCGCCGCCTTGCAGAATGTTGATACAGCCGTAAGGCAGAGGCTTGCTGGCCGCCCTTTGTGCGCCGCAATATGGGTGCGCAGATGATCCTTCGATCATCCAGCCAGCCCCCGGGGCGCCTATGCAGCCTGAAGCTCAATCCGACACCGCCCAGCCCCGCCGCGTACTCGTCCTACAAGGCGGCGGCGCGCTCGGCTCCTACCAAGCCGGGGTCTATGAGGCGTTGCGCGAGGGAGAGCTGGACCCGAGCTGGGTCGCCGGAATTTCCATCGGCGCGGTGAACGCTGCGATCATCGCTGGAAACCCGCCGGAGCTGCGTGTCGAGCGGCTGCGCGAATTCTGGAACCTCGTCACGTCTGGATGGACCCCGTCACCCCTGCCGATGATGGAGCAGGCCCGCGCGGCGATCAGCGACGCCAGCGCCGGCTGGGCGGTGGCTGGAGGCGTGCCCGGCTTCTTCTCCCCTCGCCTGCTCAGGCCGTGGTTGCCTGCAACCCAGGACCCCGGCGCGCTCAGCTTCTACGACACCACGCCTCTACGCGAGACGCTGGAGCGACTGGTCGACTTCGACCGCATCAACGCCAAGGAAACCCGCCTCAGCGTCGGCGCGGTCCATATCAAGACCGGCAACTTCGCCTATTTCGACAACCTGCATCAGAAGATCGGGCCTGAGCACATCATGGCTTCCGGCGCGCTGCCGCCCGGCCTGCCGCCTGTCGAGATCGAGGGCGAGTGGTACTGGGACGGGGGCCTGGTCTCCAACACCCCGCTGGAGTACGTGCTCGACACCGGCGCCGACGAGGACCTGATGATCTTCCAGGTCGATCTCTTCAACGCCCGCGGCCCAGTGCCCGTCACGCTTGGGGAGGCCGCCGAGCGCGAGAAGGACATCCGCTATTCCAGCCGCACCCGGCTGAACACCGACGCCAATCTGCGCATTCATCGCCTCAAGGCCGCGCTGCGCGACCTGCTGGCCACCCTGCCTGAACCGATGGCGAGCGACCCGAGCGTCGGACTGCTCAAGGATCTTTCCAAGGAGCATGCGGTCACGGTGATCCAGCTCATCTATCGCGCCAAGTCCTATGAGGGCGGCTTCAAGGACTTCGAATTTTCGCGCCACACCATGCTCGACCATTGGTCTTCGGGCGTCGCCGATGCGTCCCGGTGCCGCCGCAAGCTTGATCGCTACGCCCACCGCCCGCAGGCCAACGCCACCGCCGTCTTCGATCCCGGTCGCGAAGCCGTGGAACAGGGCGAGCCCTAACTTTCAGCCATCCGTCTCATCGCCCCAAGGAGCCTCCTCATGAGCCTCAAGTCCAAGTCCGCCGTCGTCACCGGGTCAACCAGCGGTATCGGCCTGGCCATCGCCCGCGCCCTGGCCCAGGAAGGCGCCAACGTCCTGATCAACGGCTTTGGTGATCCGGCCGCCATCGAAAAGGAACGCGCCGGCATCGAGGCCGATTTCGGTGTGAAGGCCATCTATTCCGGCGCCGACATGACCAAGCCCGAACAGATCGCGCAGATGATCGCGCTGGCTGAGTCCACCTTCGGCGCGGTCGACGTGCTGGTGAACAACGCCGGGATCCAGTTCGTCTCGCCGGTCGAGGACTTCCCGACCGAGAAGTGGGACCAGATCATCGCCATCAACCTGTCCTCGGCCTTCCACGCCATCCACGCCGCGGTCCCGGGCATGAAGTCCCGCGGTTGGGGCCGGATCATCTCCACGGCCTCGGCTCACTCGCTGGTGGGATCACCCTTCAAGTCGGCCTATGTGGCGGCCAAGCACGGCATCGCCGGACTTACCAAGGCTGTCGCTCTTGAGGTGGCCACCAACGGCGTCACCGTCAACTGCATCAGCCCCGGCTATGTCTGGACGCCGCTGGTGGAGAGCCAGATCCCCGACACCATGAAGGCCCGCAACATGACCAAAGAGCAGGTCATCAACGATGTGCTGCTGGCCGCCCAGCCCACCAAGCAGTTCGTCACGCCGGAGGAAGTCGCCGCCGTGGTCATCTTCCTATGCTCGGACGCCGCCAAGCAGATGACCGGCGCGAACATCTCCGTCGATGGGGGATGGACGGCGGCCTAGCCGCCGTACCGCCTAGGCCTGGCGGCCGACCGCGAAGTCCGCCAGGTCCTCAAGCGCCGGACGCCAGCTATTGTTGCTGGCGAACTCGGCGAGCTGGGCCTTGGCGGTGTCGGCATAGTCCGCCGCCAGGTCCAGGGTCGCGGCGTCCGCGCCGGTGGAGACGATCAGGTCGCGAGTGCGCTCGAAGTCGCCTTCGTTCTGTTCCAGCCGCCCAACCGTGCGATCCCAGAACGCCTTCTCCGCCGCGCCGGTGCGGGAGATGGCCAGCAGCAGCGGCAAGGTCGCCTTGCCCTCCCGGAAGTCGTCGCCGGGGTTCTTGCCGAGCGTCGAGCTGACGCCGCTGTAGTCGAGGGCGTCGTCGACGAGCTGGAACGCCAGGCCCAGGTCTTGGCCAAAGGTCCGCAACGCCTTGCAACGCTCGGGGCTAGCTCCGGCCGAAACCGCTCCGGCCTCGGCCGCAGCGGCGAACAGCTCGGCGGTCTTGGCCTTGATGATCTCCAGATAGAGATCCTGGCCCAGGTTGAGGTCGTGGGCGCGGGTGAGCTGCAGCACTTCGCCTTCTGCGATCACGCGGCTGGCGCGCGCCAGGATCTCTAGCGCCTGCATCGAGCCGGCCTCGACCATCAATTCAAAGGCTCGGGCGAACAGGAAATCACCAACCAGAACGCTGGCCGGCGCGCCCCAGATCAGGTGGGCCGCGACCTTCCCGCGGCGGAGCTGCGAGGAATCGACCACGTCGTCGTGCAGCAAGGTGGCGGTGTGGATGAACTCGACCGCGGCCGCCAGCTTGAGGCAGGCGTCATCCTGCGCGCCGGCGACACGCGCCGCGGCGATGGTCAGCAATGGACGCAGACGCTTGGCCGACCCGCCGATCAGATGTTCGGCCAGCGCCGGGATGACCGAGACAGGGCTTTGCATCCGATCGCGGATGAGCGCATCGACCTTGGCCATGTCGGGCCGCGCGAGTTCCAACAGCCCATCGATGGACACGGGCTTTTCACGGGCGATCGCAGCATTGACGACGTCCAAGCTATCGAAACTCCAAGGCGTTGCACGGCGCCGAACAGGGCCGTCATTTGCGGGCGACAATGGTCACGGGTAAGACCAGGGTCAAGGCGGGCTAGGCTGTCTCTAGGCGTAAATGGAACCGACGTCACACCCCTTGCTTAAAGGCAGCGTCACCGAGGACCGCCTCTTGGGCGGCAGGATCGTGCTGCGCCAAGGCCAGGACGGCTATCGCGCGGGCATGGACGCAGCGCTTCTGGCGGCCGCATGCGACGCCGGCGAAGGCGCGCGCGTGCTGGAAACGGGATGTGGCGCGGGAGGAGCGCTGCTGGCGGCGGCGGCCCGCAGGCCTGGCGCGAGCTTCCTGGGGGTGGAGCGTGACGGCGCCGCCGCCGGCTTTGCTCGGCAAAACGCCCAGTTGAACGACCTGCAGGATCGGGTCGAGATTGTCGAAAGCGACGTGCGCGAGCCATTTAGCGCGCTCGGCCTCGCGCCATTCGACGCCGTGATGAGCAATCCGCCCTTCTTCGACGACCCAGGCGCCCTGCGCGCGCCGGCCGCCGCCAAGCGCGGCGCCTGGATGGCCGATGGTGGGCTTGGCGTCTGGACGGGGTTCCTGCTGAAAGCCGTGCGGGAAGGCGGTTCGATCACCATCATTCACCGCGCCGACCGCTTGGCCGACATCCTGGCCCTGCTGGCGCCGAAGGCCGGTTCATTTCAGATCAGGCCGGTCCTGCCCCATGCCGACGCGCCGGCGAAACGCGTTCTGGTCAGGGCGCTAAAGACCGGCAAGGCGCCGCTGCAACTCCTGCCGGCCCTGGTGCTGCATCCGCGTGAGGGCGCCAAGCACACGCCCGAGGCCGAGGCGATCTTCCGCGGCGAGGCGGCCCTGCCCTGGCTCTAGCCCTTGAACCAGACCAACTGGTGCGACATGGCCAGGAGCTGCCAGTCGTCAGTTGGACATGCCCTACCCTGCCCCGCCGCGCGTCGCCCTTTCGACCGCTAGGAGGCCGCCAGACGGTCTGACGCAGCGTCATCGCCGCGCAAGGCCGCAACGAATGCGTCTCGCCAAGCCATGACGTCAGTCCGCTTCAGATCGGCCATTAGCTCGGTCCAGCGGGCGATGCGTTCGGCCTTCGGCATGTTCAGGCCCTGGACGATCGCCTCGGCGACCTCCTCGCGGTTGAACGGGTTGACGATCAAGGCCTGGAGCATCTGCTCGCTCGCCCCAGCGAACTCCGACAGGATCAGAACGCCAGGATCTTCCGGATCCTGAGCCGCGACATACTCCTTGGCGACTAGGTTCATCCCGTCTCGTAGCGGCGTCACCAGCCCGATCTTGGCGGCTCGGTAGACCCCAGCCAGCTCATCGCGGCGATAGGCGCGGTTCACATAGCGGATCGGCACCCAGTCCACCGTGGCGAAGGCGCCGTTGATGCGTCCAGTCACCGCGTCCAGCCGGGCGCGAATGTCCTGATAGGCGCCCACCTCTTCGCGGCTGGGCGTCGCGATCTGCAGCAGGAAGACCTGCTCACGCAGCTCTTCGTGGTCGATCAGCGCCTGCTCATAAGCCAGGAAGCGCTCCTCCAGGCCCTTAGAATAGTCCAACCGATCCACGCCGACGATCATCGCCCGCCCGCTCAGGCTGGCCTGCATGCGCTCGAACTCGGCCTGGGCGACCTCGTCCTGCGCCGAGGCCTCGAAGGTCTCGACGTCCAGGCCGATGGGGAAGGCCCCGACCTGCGCCGTCCGGCCAAAAGCGTGCGCGCGCCGATCGGGCGTCACCGTCCCGCCAAGCTCGCCGGTCACATAGTCCTCGAACGCGCTGGCCGAGTCCTCGGTCTGGAACCCCAGCAGGTCGAACTCGAACAGCGCCTCGACCAGCTCGTGGTGGTTTGGAAGCGTCGCCAGCAGGCGCCGCGCAGGCCAGGGGATGTGGAGAAAGAAACCGATCCGGTTCTTCACCCCGCGCCGCCGCAGCTCCTGGGCCAGCGGCATCAGGTGATAGTCGTGAACCCAGACCAGATCGTCGGGCTGGATCAGCGGCGCTAAGGCGTCGGCGAATCGCGCATTGACCCGGGCGTAGCCTTCGCTGAACGAACGCTCATAGGCGCTCAGGTCGACGCGATAGTGGAACAGCGGCCACAGGGTCTTGTTGGCGTAGCCGTTGTAATATTCCTGCCGGTCCTGCTCTTCGAGATCGATGGTCGCGACCGTGACGCCGCCGATCCGCTGCACCGAAAGCTGGCCGGTGTGCTCTTCGGTTGTTTGACCGCTCCACCCGAACCACACGCCGCTGTGTTCGCGCAGGGCCGCGGCCAGGGCCATCGCCAGCCCGCCGACGGCGCCGCTGGACGCATCGCCCGGCGGCTGCACGCGGTTGGAGACAACGATCAGCCGCCCCAGGGGAAACTCCCCTTCAGATCACGAGAGACCGAATCCGTCCGGCCACGCATTGCGTTCAATAGTAAGATTGAAATTACAGAATTTCCCTCTCTGCGCGCAGAATAGTTTCGGTTCGTCCGAAATATGGGAACCCAATAGTTCGCGCTATTCGCGCGACATCACCTCATCTGGCACGGGATTGCTGCCCGCCTGCGCTGAGAACTCATACCACATCTTGCGCTTGTGTCTGCCACGCTCACACACCTGTGACCTCAACCAGCGGCAACCGGTCACATCCGAATTTGCCGCCATACCCTCCATATCAACCGCCAGGGGGACCAGAACGCCAATCGACAGCCAAGAGCAGCGACAGACCGCTCGGCCGAAACATCGGGAATAGGATCGAACTCTGCATGATGCGAACTGTGACGTTGCCCAAAGCCACCTCCCGGCGGACGTGGCTAGCCCAGACCTGTGCAACCCTGGGCGCGGCCGTAGGTGTGGCGGTATTGCTGCACGCCGGCGCTGCGGCGGCGAAGTTCGACGTCAATTTCACCAGCACCCGCGCCTCAGCCCCGCTCGACCTGGCGATCACCTCAACGCCAGCCACGGTCAAGGTCCTGACCTGGCAGGGAGCCGACATCGACGGCGACGGCGCGCCGGACTTCGTCAATCCCACCGGCAAGGCGCCTCGCCAGCATGACGCCTATGGCTATGGCGCATTCGGCGCCTCGCGCGACGGCGGCTCGCGGCCGCACGAAGGGGTCGATTATATGGTCGACGCCGGTCAGGACGTGGTCGCGCCGGTTTCCGGGTTCGTGACCAAGATCGGCTTCGCCTATGCCGACGACGCGCACCTGAAGTTCGTCGAGATCACCAATCCGGCGATCGGCTATGTGGCGCGCGTCTTCTACGTCGATCCATCGGTCGAGGTCGGCGACACCCTGCGTCTGGGAGAGGTCATCGGCCGCGCCCACGGCCTGGAGGCCAAGTACCCGGGCGGCATGACCGATCATGTGCATCTTGAGCTGATCGCCCCGAGCCAGAACCGCATCGATGCGACCCGCCTCCTGGCCGAACGCTACGTGACCCGGCTCGCCACCTAGGCACCAATAGAAAAGGCCCGGACTTGCGTCCGGGCCTTTCCGTCGTTCCGGCTGTGCGCCGCGCTTAGTTACGCGCGGTGTCGACCAGCTTGTTCTTGGTGATCCAAGGCATCATGGCGCGCAGGCGGCCACCGACGTCTTCGATCTCGTGTTCGCTGGCGCGGCGACGGGTCGCCTTCAGGCTCGGCTGACCAGCCTCGTTCTCCAGCATGAAGTCGCGCACGAAGCGGCCCGACTGGATGTCTTCCAGCACGCGCTTCATCTCCGCCTTGGTGTCGGAGGTCACGATGCGGGGGCCGGTCACGTACTCGCCGTACTCGGCGGTGTTCGAGATCGAGTAGTTCATGTTGGCGATGCCGCCTTCGTAGATCAGGTCCACGATCAGCTTCACTTCGTGCAGGCACTCGAAATAGGCCATTTCGGGCGCGTAGCCCGCTTCGACCAGGGTTTCGAAGCCGGCGCGGATCAGTTCCACCAGGCCGCCGCAGAGCACAGCTTGCTCGCCGAACAGGTCGGTTTCGCACTCTTCACGGAAGGTGGTCTCAATGACGCCCGAGCGGCCGCCGCCGATGGCCGAGGCGTAGGCCAGACCGAAGTCCAGCGCATTGCCGGTGGCGTTGGCGTGGATGGCGATCAGGCAAGGCACGCCGCCGCCCTTTTGATATTCGCCGCGGACGGTGTGACCCGGGCCCTTCGGCGCGATCATCAGGACATCGATGCTGTCCTTCGGCTCGATCAGGTTGAAGTGAACGTTCAGGCCGTGAGCGAACAGCAGAGCCGCCCCGTCCTTGATGTTCGGCGCGATTTCTTCCTTGTAGATGCCGCGCTGCAGTTCGTCGGGCGCCAGCACCATGACGGCGTCGGCCCAGGCCGAGGCCTCGGCGACAGTCATGACCTTCAGGCCGTCGGCTTCCACCTTCTTGGCGGTGGCCGAACCCGGACGCAGGGCTACCACGACGTCCTTGACGCCGGAGTCCTTAAGGTTGAGCGCGTGCGCGCGACCCTGGCTGCCATAGCCTACGATCGCGATCTTCTTGTCCAGGATGCGGGCGAGGTCGGCGTCGCGGTCATAGTAGACGCGCATGATCATTCTCCTGAAGTCGAAGGTAGCTGCGGTTCCGCGCAACGGCGCCGCAGCAAAGGCGGGGCTATGAAGGGGAATCTTGCGCGAACGTCAAGGGAAGGCCGGCCATCTGCGGCGATATCTCCGCAAAAAGACGCCGCAAGCCGCCGCTTGAACCGAACGCCGGGCTGTTGGACATAGTCGGCTGGCTTGGAGGGCTACCCATGGCGGCGACACCGCAGGACGTGATCGGCTTCTGGCGACTGGCCGGACCGGAGAAGTGGTTCTCCAAGAATTCGAAGTTCGACGACGCCATCGCGCTGAAGTTCGAACCGGTCCATCTGCGCGCCGCCCGGGGCGAATATGACGCCTGGGCCGTCAGCCCGGAGGGGTCGCTGGCGCTGCTGATCCTGCTCGACCAGTTTCCGCGCAATCTCTACCGCAACTCCGGCCACGCCTTCGCCACCGATCCGAAGGCGCGGCAGATCGCCCGCACCGCCATCTCCGCCGGGCATGACAAGCAGGTCGATGCGAACCTGCGGCAGTTCTTCTACCTGCCGTTCGAGCATTCCGAGGACCTCCCCGACCAGGACCGCGCGATCGAACTGTTCACGACCATGCGCGACGAGACCGGCGACGCCGAGGGCCTGAAGTGGGCCGAACTGCACCGCGACATCATTGTGCGCTTCGGCCGCTTCCCGCACCGCAACCCCTGCCTGGGGCGGATCACCACCCCGAACGAGCAGGCGTTCCTGGATGAAGGTGGTTTCTCGGGCTGAGCCGAATCCATCTGTGGATGACGCGAACCTAGATCCCAATCGTTCTACAGTATCGGCTACGAATCACCCCGATCACTAGAACGGGCCGCCCGATGAACGTCCACGTCGCCATCGCAGACACGGCTGCCGCTCCGGCCGACCATCCTGAGCGCCAGTATCTCGCTCTGCTGTCCGACATTCTAGGCAACGGCGTCCAGCGGGGCGACCGCACCGGCACCGGCACTCTCGGGGTGTTCGGCCGCCAGATGCGCTTCGACCTGGCCAAGGGCTTCCCGCTCCTGACCACCAAGAAGCTGCACCGCAAATCGATCATCCTGGAACTGCTGTGGTTCCTCCGCGGCGACACCAATGTCCGCTGGCTGCAGGAACGCGGCGTCAGCATCTGGGACGAATGGGCCGCGCCCGACGGTGAGCTCGGCCCGGTCTACGGCAAGCAATGGCGCTCCTGGACCGCCCCCGACGGCCGGGTGATCGACCAGATAGCCAATGTCGTCGAGGGCCTGAAGACCAACCCCAATTCGCGCCGCCACATCGTCTCGGCCTGGAACCCGGCCGACGTCGACGACATGGCCCTGCCGCCCTGCCATTGCCTGTTCCAGTTCTTCGTGGCTGACGGAAAGCTGTCCTGCCAGCTCTACCAGCGCTCAGCCGACGTGTTTCTTGGCGTGCCGTTCAACATCGCCTCCTACGCCCTGCTGACCATGATGGTCGCTAAGGTGACGGGGCTGGAGCCGGGCGAATTCGTCCACACCCTGGGCGACGCCCACCTCTATCTGAACCACCTGGACCAGGCGAAAGAGCAGATCGGACGCGAGCCCCTGCCCCTGCCGACCATGGAGATCGCCGACAGGCGCGACCTCTTCGCCTTCGAGTACGAAGACTTCAAACTGCGCGGCTACAAGGCCCACGAAAAGATCGCCGCCCCGATCGCGGTCTGAGCCGCTCTCCGCTGACCCTAATTGTCATCCCGGTTTGCGAAGCAGGACCGGGACCTATGAACACCTGATGGTTCAAGCTGCGGCGAGACCTCTCCATTTTCTGAAGCCCCAGTGTGAATGGGTCCCGGTCTTGCTTCGCGAACCGGGATGACACCTGGAGCGTCGCTCGCTTCCAACCTTACAGATTTGCGAGCTGAGCGACCGCGGGCCGTGGGACTGCGATGGTCTTCTGTGATCACCGGCACAGACCGGTTGAACACATGGAGAGCCTTATGCGTAACCTGATCGCCCCCGCCGCCCTGATCCTGAGCCTGGCAGCGGGCTCCGCCGCTTTCGCCGCCACGCCTGCGCCAGCCGCCGCCGTCAAGCCCGCTGCCACCGCCAAGATGGACGCGAGCGCCAAGCGCACCGCCTGCGAGCAATCCTGGAAGAGCCAGAAGACCCACACCGGTACGGAAGCCGCCTTCGTGAAGGCCTGCGTCGCCAAGGGATAGGTCGGCGCTGGCAAGATCGGGCGGCCGGTCTCCCGCGGCCGCCCGATCGCCATTTGGATCGCGAGCGAAAGAGGCCCATCTTCAGCAGACCTAACGTTAGGAAGGCCCCATGAGCCGCCGCATCCTGCTGGTCGAGGACGACGCCGAGACGGCGGACTACATCCTCAAGGGACTTCGTGAGGAGGGCTACACCGTCGAACATATGGCCGACGGCCGCGACGGCTTCTACGCGGCGTCGGGCTCGGAATTCGACGCCATCGTCATGGATCGCATGATCCCCGGAATGGACGGCCTGAGTGTCGTGAAGGCGCTGCGTGCGGCCTCGATCCCCACCCCTATCCTGTTCCTCAGCGCCCTCAGTCACCTGGACGAACGTGTCACCGGCCTGCGCGCCGGCGGCGACGACTATCTCACCAAGCCCTTCGGCTATTCAGAGCTCTCGGCCCGGCTGGAGAACCTGTTGCGGCGGCGAACCGGGCCGGAGGTCGAGACCCAGCTTGCCTGCGGCGATCTTGTGGTCGATCTCCTGACCCGCCGGGTGAGCCGCGCCGGCCGCCCCCTCGACCTGCTGCCTCGCGAGTTCAAGCTGCTCGAGTACCTGCTGCGCCACAAGGACCGCGTCGTCACCCGCACGATGCTGCTGGAACAGGTCTGGGACTATCGGTTCGATCCGCACACCAGCGTCGTCGACACCCACATCAGCCGCCTGCGCAAGAAGATCGACGACGGCTTCGCCCAACCGCTGCTGCACACCCTGCGCGGAACCGGATACCGGCTATCCCTGGAACCATGACGCCCGTGCGATCCAGACTGCGGCCCGGCGCCGTGATCTTCGTCATGCTCGCCGTGGCGCTCTCGGCTCTGGCCGTCGGCCTGCTGATGATCGACCGGATCGGCGAAGCGATCATCGCCGAGCGGCAACAGGCCGTCGCCACCGCCGCCCGCGACTATTTCGTGGCCTTCGCGCATGAGGAGGGCGTCGCCCCGCTCGCCCGCGCCCTGGACCTGCGCGAGCGCACTGATCCAGGCGGCGCGTTCCGCTACGCGCTCTACGCTGAAGACGGCCAACTGCTGGGCGGCGCGCGGTTGGCGGGCGCCGAGCGCCTGCCCGCCTCGGGCGCGGCGAAGCTGAAGATCCTGACGGAGGGACGCGACACGCCCTGGCGGGTGCTGGTCCAGCCGCTCTCGGTCGGCGGCACGCTGGTGGTCTACGAAGACATCGGCGAGCGCATCGCCTTCCAGCGCGCCCTGGTCGCCAGCGGCGGGGTCGCCCTGCTGGCCGGGGTGGGGGTGGTGCTCCTGGCCGCCCTCTGGCTCAACCGCCTGCTGCTAAGCCGGATGGAGACCCTGGCCGCCACTGCGGGCCGCATCGCCGAGGGCGACCTCTCGGCCCGCACCGAGACCCACCCGAAAGGCGACGTCTTCGACCGCCTGGGCGAGGCGATGAACGGTATGCTCGACCGGATCGAGGAGCTGATGACCGGCATGCGGACCGTCACCGACAGCCTGGCCCACGACCTGCGCTCGCCCCTGACCCGCATGCGCGCTGATCTCGCCCGCGCGATGGAGCCCGGCGTGGACGAGCGCACCCGTCTGGACGCCATCGAGTTGGCCCATGCCGAGGCCGACCGCTCCCTCGCCACGCTCTCGGCGCTGATGGACATCGCCCGCGCCGAGGCCGGCCTCTCGCGCGAAATGATGGCGCCGGTGGACCTGACCACGCTGGTCAGCGAAATCGGCGAGCTCTTCGCCCCGATGATCGAGGACGCCGGCCAGGCGCTGATGACCTCGACCCCATCGGAGCCGGTCGTCATCAACGCCCACGAACTGATCCTGCGCCAGGCGGTCGGCAACCTGCTGCACAACGCCGCCCTCTATGCCGGCGAGGGCGCCGTGATCCGGCTGCTCCTCGAACGGACGCCAGGCCGCGTGAAGATCGTCGTCGCCGATTCCGGCCCGGGCATCCCCCTCGAGCACCGCGGCCGGGTACGCGAGCGTTTCGTACGGCTGGACGCCGCCCGTTCGGCCCCCGGCGGCGGCCTTGGCCTGGCTATCGTAGCGGCCTGCGCCAAGCTGCACGGCGGATCGCTCGACCTGCAGGACGCCGACCCTGGGCTTCGCGTGGTGATCGACTTGGCAGACCATGGCTAGAAGCTGCTAAGAGGCGATCATGACCTCCCCTATTCTCACCGCCGGCCCCATCGCCCGCTCCCGCAACGGCGTCATCGGACGCGACGGCGGCCTGCCCTGGCGACTGAAATCGGACATGGCGATCTTCCGCGCCATGACCATGGGCAAGCCGGTGATCATGGGCCGCAAGACTTGGGACAGCTTGCCCAAGAAGCCCCTGATCGGCCGCACCAACATCGTGATCTCCAAGGACGGCTCGTTCGAACCCAAGCAAGCCGTGGTCTGCGACGAGTTTGCTGAGGCGGTCGCCATCGCCCGCGAACAAGCCGAGGAAGACGGCCGAGACGAGTATTGCGTGATTGGCGGCGCCTCAATGTTCGAACTCGCCCTGCCCCGTGCCAAGCGGCTTTACCTGACCGAGGTCGACGCCGAGGTGGAGGGCGACGTGATGCTCTCGCCAATCGATGAAAGTCGCTGGACCGAAGTCCGCCGCGAGGAACATCCCGCGGGGCCTGACGACGAGTACGCCTTCACCTTCCGGGTGCTGGAGCGCCGCTAGTCCCGCGCTCGGCCTGCCGCAACGGAAGGCGAACGGTTGTTTAAATTCCGGCTGTCGCAACGGCGCTGATCGGTCATAGTCGCTCCCAAACGCCGCCGATCCGTGCGGCGAACCGCCAGGGAGATGACCATGGACATGCAGCTAGTCGCCGAGGGCTTCGAGTTTCCGGAAGGCCCGATCGCCATGGCCGACGGTTCGGTGATCCTCACCGAGATCAAGGGCCAGCGCCTGACCCGGGTCTATCCGGACGGCCGCAAGGAGACCGTGGTCGAGACCGGCGGCGGCCCGAACGGCGCGGCCATCGGGCCGGACGGCGCGATCTACATCACCAACAACGGCGGCTCCTTCACCTGGCCCCAGCAGGACGGCCTGACCATTCCAGGCCCTACGCCCGACACCCACAAGGGCGGCTACATCCAGCGCTTCGACCCGGCGACCGGCGAGCTCAAGACCCTCTACGAAACCTGTGACGGCCGGCCCTTCGTCGGGCCCAACGACTTGGTGTTCGATAAGCAGGGCGGCTTCTGGTTCTCCGACCACGGCTGCTCGACGCCCGAAGGCCGCAAGTTCGGCGCGCTCTACTACGCCAAGATCGACGGCAGCCATGTCAGCCGCCAGCGCGACCATCTGATCTCGCCCAACGGCGTGGGCCTCTCGCCCGACGAAAAGACGGTCTACCTCGCCGACACCCAGCTCGGCCGCCTCTGGGCCTTCGACGTCGTCGAGCCCGGCGTCCTGGCGCCGCAGGCGGGCTTTGGGGCCGGCCGCTCGGTCGCCAACCTGCCCGGCGTGCAGTTCCTCGACAGCCTGGCCGTCGAGGCGTCGGGCAAGGTCTGCGTGGCGACGATCCTCAACGGCGGGATCACCGCCTTCGATCCGTCAGGCTCGACCGAGCACTATCCGGTGCCGGACCTGATCGTGACCAACATCTGCTTCGGCGGCTCGGACATGATGACCGCCTGGATCACCGCCTCGTCCACCGGCAAGCTCTACAAGACGACCTGGCCGCGCGCAGGGCTGAAGCTGAACTTCAACGCCTAGCGGTCGCTTCATTCCTCTCCCCGCTGGCGGGGAGAGGTTAGGTGAGGGGTTCGGCGCGCCAGCGACGACATCCGGCCTGGCGAGCAAACGGCGATGATCGTGAAGGAGCGGCAAGCCGCCCCCTCACCTAGCCTCTCCCGAGGGAGAGGAACCGCTTTAGTACAACGTGCCCAAGGCGGCGCGTTCGAAGCTCTTCAGTTCGTCAGTCCGGCCATCGCGGATCTTCAGCACCCAGTCAGGGTCCTGCAGCAGCGCGCGGCCCACACCGACCAGGTCGAAGTCGCCGCGATCGAGGCGGCGCTCCAGTTCGTCGAGGGAAGCCGGCTTCGAGCCTTCGCCCGCGAACGCGGCGATGAACTCTCCCGACAGGCCGACCGAGCCCACGGTGATGGTCGGCACGCCGGTCAGCTTCTTGGCCCAGCCGGCGAAGTTCAGGTCCGAGCCGTCGAACTCCGGCTCCCAGAACCGGCGTTGCGAGCAGTGCAGGATGTCGGCGCCGGCGTCGACCAGAGCGCCCAGCCACGCCTCCAGCGCCTTCGGGTCCTGGGCCAGCTTCACCTCGTAGTCCTGCTGCTTCCACTGGCTAATGCGGATGATAACCGGATAGTCGGGGCCGACCTCCTTGCGCACCGCCTTCAGGATGTCGGCGGCGAACCGCGCCCGGCCGGGCAGGTCCTTCGAACCATAGGCGTCCTCACGCAGATTGGTGCCGTCCCAGAAGAACTGGTCGATCAGATAGCCGTGCGCGCCGTGCAGTTCGATGGACTCAAAGCCCAGCTTCTTGGCCGCGCCCGCCGCCTCGGCGAAGGCGCGAACGGCGTCCGCCACCTCTTCCTCGGTCATCGGCGCGCCAAACGGCTTGTCGGGACGCGACAGGCCTGACGGGCTGTCATAGGGGCCGGGCGGGGTCCACTCGGGGTCGCGCGTGCGCACATTGCCGACGTGCCAGAGTTGCGGAGCCATCGCCCCGCCGACCGCATGAACCTCGTCGATCACATGCTTCCAGCCGGCCAGTTCCTTCTCGCCGTGGAAACGCGGAACGTCCTTGTCGTTCAGGGATGCGGGGCGATCGACGCCGGTGCCTTCTGAAACGATCAGCCCGACCTCGGCCGCGGCGCGGCGCTTGTAGTACTGGGCCACCTCGTCCGTCACTACGCCGCCGGGCGAGAACGAACGGGTCATGGGAGCCATGACAATGCGGTTCTTTAGATGCAGGCCCTTGAAATCAAAGGGCTTGAAGAGGGCGTCGGCCGACATGGGCGCTCCGGATTCAAACGAGTGTTCGCTAGCCTCAAATAAGCACGACCGGTCGCTTTGTCAGTTAAGATTTTCTGTTGCACACCCGTAACTTCCCCTGAAGGCGATACGGCGCCATTGTAATGTGAACAGTGGTCACTCAAGGCCTGGATGCGGAGGAAGTTGTCATGAGCGATGGTGCGATCGATCTCAAAGCCGAGGCGCGCGCGAAGGCCTACGCCATGCCGCTTGAGGAAATCAACGTGGCCGATCCGGACCTTTTCCGGACCGACACCATGTGGCCCTACTTCGAGCGCCTGCGCAAAGAGGACCCCGTCCACTACAACGCCACCGGCCACGAGGACGGCCCCTATTGGTCGGTGACCAAGTACAACGACATCATGACCGTCGACACCAACCACGAGGTCTACTCGTCGGAGCCGTCGATCACGATCTTCGATCCCAAAGAAGACTTCACCATGCCGATGTTCATCGCCATGGACCCGCCCAAGCATGACATCCAGCGCAAGACCGTCAGCCCGATCGTCTCGCCCGCGAACCTGCACGAGCTTGAGCCGCTGATCCGCCAGCGCATCTGCGCCACGCTCGACGCCCTGCCGATCGGCGAGGAGTTCGACTGGGTGGACAAGGTGTCGATCGAACTGACCACCCAGATGCTGGCCACCCTGTTCGACTTCCCCTGGGAAGAGCGTCGCAAGCTGACCCGCTGGTCGGACGTCGCGACGGCCGGACCGGAGTCGGGCCTGTTCAGTTCCGAAGATCCTGAGGTCGTCGAACGAGAACGCCAGGCCGAGCTGTTCGAGTGCGTGGACTACTTCACGCGGCTCTGGAACGAACGGGTCAACGCCCCGCCGAAGGGCGACCTGATCTCGATGCTGGCGCATGGCGAGGCCACCCGGAACATGGACCGGATGGAGTACCTCGGGAACCTCATCCTGCTGATCGTCGGCGGCAACGACACCACCCGCAACACCATGACTGGCTCGGTCGTCGCCCTGAACCAGTTCCCCGACCAATATCGCAAGCTGCGCGACAACCCCTCTCTGATCCCCTCGATGGTGTCGGAAACCATCCGCTGGCAGACCCCGCTGGCCCACATGCGCCGCACCGTCACCCAGGACACCGAACTGGGCGGCAAGCAGCTCAAAAAGGGCGACAAGGTCATCATGTGGTACGTCTCGGGCAACCGCGACGACGAGGTGATCGAGAACCCGAACGCTTACATCATCGACCGCGAACGGGCCCGCCAGCATCTGTCCTTCGGCTTCGGCATCCATCGTTGCGTCGGCAACCGCCTGGCCGAACTGCAGCTCAAGATCCTCTGGGAAGAGATCCTGAAGCGCTTCCCCACCATCCAGGTGGTCGGCGAGCCCAAGCGCGTCCCCTCCTCGTTCGTGAAGGGGTATGAAAACCTGCAAGTAGTGATCCCGAGCCGCCTCTAGGCTAACCACGCCTCGTAATCCTCCCGTCAGCCAAAGGCTGATCGGAGGATGAGGAGTGCTTTGCACTCCTAGAACGCCACCTGCAGCCGCCCGGCCAGGCTGTCGCCAGCATCCTTGCCAGCGAACTTGCCGACCTTGTGCTCGATGTCCCAGTGGCTGACATTGACCATCAGGCGCAGCCACTCTTCGAGGCGCCAATTGACGCCGACCGTCGCCTCTCGCCCCTTCGCGCCGCTAGGCGCATCGCTGTTGTCCAGAAGTTGGTAGCGCAGCGCGAGTTCAAAGGCGCCGGCGCCGCCCTTCGACAACGGCGCCCTGGGATGCACCTTGCCCAGCGTCCCGCCGCGCGACGAATAGGACGGCGCCTCGCCGGTGATCATCCAGCCGGCTGACAGCGCCAGGGCGTCAATATCGACATGATCAGTCCGCGTATGGATCTCCCGCCGCCCGACCTCCAGGAAGGTCCAGGACGGGCCCGCCACCCCGCCAAACTCCAGCCCGTAGCCGGTTCCGTCCAGCGGATCTCGCAGCGTGCCCAGCGGCACCTGCAGCCGATCGTTGAAGTGACCGCCCCAACTGCTGTTGCGCGAGACGCTGATCAGATCGGCGGGGAAGTCCTCGTAATAGCTCCAGGCCGCCACATGCAGCGTAGCGTCCGGCGTCTTGACCGGGTTCCAGTGCCCCCGCGCCAGATAGGTGAGCGTACCCCGCGCCACGCCGCGATTGCCAAGATCATCGCCCGCGACCTGGGTGGCCAAGTGCCAGTCGCGGCCATAGACCTTGCCGATCACGCCCAGGCCGTAGAACCCCTTCAGCGGCGTGATCGCCGACGCGACCGCATTTCGCTCCATGAACGGCACGCCATCCGAACCGCTGGACCCTTCCAGGCTCCGTTCGCTCAGCCGGTTGCCAAAGGTGAACTCGACATCATTGGTCCGCCAATGATCGCGCCAGGCCACGTAGGCCCCTTTCACCACCGCCTTGTGGTCCACGAAGTCGCTCTCAAAACTGTAGGCGAGGTGGCTTCCCACCCGGCCCTCGAACCCGAGACGCAGGGTGCGAAACTCGTCACCCGACAGGTTGCGCTCGGGGCGGTTGGAACCCGTCGTGGAGCCGACATCGAGGATGATCCGTCCCTTGGGCCGGAAGGTGATCTGGCCATCCAGGCTTGAGAGCTCCGGCACGCCCTTGTCCCAGTTCACGTTCACCGACGCGAGGCCAGGGGCGATCGAGGTTTCAGACGCCAGCGCGGGCGAGATCGCGCAGAAAGCCAAAACGCCGCCCGCAAACGCCGGTGCAATTCCGACCGCAGACGACAGAACTGTTACTTTGAAAATGAGAACGCTCCCCCCGGAGACGAAAGCCCGAGCACGGCGTCTCAATAGCCATCGACCGATGGGCTTCCAGCCCTATTCTTCGGTCGGCCACGCTAATTTCCCGATCTGGCCGTCCTGATGGCGCCCTGCCCCGGCGAGGGCGGAGTCCGCGCCAGCAGGGCTGCCCGCATGCGGGCGTTGTCGGCCTGCACCTCCGCGATCATGCCCTGAAACTGGGGATCGTTTCGCAACGACTGCAGCATGGGTTGGCGATCAAGCCGCATGAAGCCGTCCAGGTCGTAGAGCTGGCGATAGCCGCTATCGATGGCGCCGCGCAGTTCGGCCAGGCCGCGCTCCTTGTCGCCAAGCATGACATAGGCCTTCAGGCGCGCGATCCGACGCGCCTGCGTCTGACGAAGCCCAGGCTTCGGCTCGGTGACCTTGAGCAGCGCCTGGAGTATGCGCCGCGCCTGCCCTCGGTCGCCGGTCTGCTCGATGACGAAGGCCGCGCCCGCCGCCTCGTTGGCGAGACGAGGCGACACCTTCGGCTCGGGCTCGAACATCTCGGGCGACATCGCGACCAACTGCTCGCGGGCCACGTCGTACTGGCCGAGCGAAGCGGCCGCCTGGGCGACGCCGCCCTGCCAAATCGGATCTGGCTCCGTCCCCACCAACCTGGCCTGCGAAAACGCGAGCAATCCCGGATAGTCGCCGGCCACGATCATCTTGATCGCGAGCGCGACGGGTCCGACCACCGGGTGATCCTTCCAACCCTGGAGCGCCTCCTGGGCCTCCATCGGCATTTCGAGGTTGTAGTACACATTCGACAGCGCCAGCGACGCGGCCGGATCGGTCTGCGGGGCGGCGGCCAAGCGGTACCAGGTCGCGGCCTCATCCAGCTTCCCGCGCTCCACCATCAGGGTTGCGAGTTGCTCTTTGGAATCCACGAATTCCGGAAACAGCTCCACATTCGCCCGATACCGCTGCTCGGCCTCGTCCAGGCGGTTGGTGGCGACCAATGACCCCGCCAGGGCGTTGTTGGCGACCCGGTCGAGCGGATCGACCTCAAGCGCGCGGCGCAGATAGCCGACGGCTTCCACCGGCTTGGGCTGCGCGATGAAATCACCCAGCAGGCTCAGGGCCTCGGGATTGCGGGGCGCCAGTTCGACGGCCCGGCGATAGGCCGCTTCCGTGGCGATCTCGAAGCGCGGCTCTCCCTCCCGCACGAACTGGATGGCGTTCAGCATCCCCTTGGCGACATAGGCCTGGGACGACTTCGGATCCAGCTCCAGCGCCTTGGCGATCTGCGCCTCGGCGTCGCGGACCGACTGATGGTAGTCGCCTTCCTGATAGTTTTGGGTCAGGTAGGCGGTGGCGTAGGCATAGCCCGCACGCACGTCGGCGTTGTCGGGCTCCATCTCCATCAGCCGCTTGTAGATCGCCTGCGCCGACTGCAGTTGGTCCTTGCCCTTGCGCCTCAACTGCCCCTTGGCGACGACTTCCAGCCGATAGGCCTCCGGATCACGCGCCTGCCGATCGCCGTCACTGCCGGCGTGCAGCTCGGCCTTCAGCGCCTCGGCCACCCCGTCGGCAATCTCGCTCTGAATCGCGAATGCGTCGTCCATCGTGCGGTCATAGGTCTCCGACCACAGGTGGAACCCGTTCTTGACGCTGATGAGCTGACAGGTGACGCGCAGCTTGTTGCCCGACCGCCGGACGCTGCCCTCGACCACGTGGGCGACGTTCAGCTTCTTGCCGATCTCGCGCACATCCTCGTTCTTGCCCTTGAAATAGAAGGCCGAGGTGCGCCCGGCGACCTTCAGGTCAGGCACCTGGGCCAGGCTGTTGGTGACCTCCTCGGTCAGTCCGTCGGCGAAATATTCGGAATCCTCGGCGGCGCTGAAACTCGCGAACGGCAGCACCGCCACCGACTTGCTGGAGGCCGCCATCTGCAGGCCCGATCCCCCGCCACGCCCGAAGGATCCGATCAGACCCACCGTTGTGACGACCAGCACCACCGCGACCGCGACGATCGCCGCCAAGGCGCCCCAGTCCATCCAGTTCAGCCGCCGCTTGGGACCATCGCTCTCCGACTTGCTGGTGCGCCGGATCGACCCATCGGGACCGAGCTCGAAAGCCCATGACCCCAGCGCGGCGATAGGCAGGCCCAGCACCAACAGCATCAAGGTCAGCGCAGATATCCACTTGGGAAGATCGAGGGTTTCGAAGATCGTTCTGGCGACCTGGAAGCCGCCCCAGGCCGTGACCGTATAGACGCCGGCCACGCGGACCACGTTGCGCTTCTTCAATTCGCTGAGGAACACACGGAAATCCAAGGGAACCCCCCGTATCCAGCAGCCTCACTATGCTACAGACTGAGCGTTTACTGAAGCGCCACAATCAACTGAACTAATCGCCGCCGAAGCCGGCCCATCAGGTCGAGAATAGGCCGCCAGCCGGGGGGGGATATGAGCCTGGGCGCCAGCCTTTCACGCCGGCGCCGCTCCGGAATCTCGCGCTAGGCGTCCCACGGGAAGAAGGCGGGCATCTGCGAAGCGCGGCCATCGAAGCGTGGTTCGCGTTTTTCAAGGAAGGCGGCCACGCCCTCCTTGCCATCTCCCAGGCTGGTGTAGAACATCGCCAGGGAGTCCACCTCGTGCGCCGCCGTGGGATGTGGCTGGGCGCTGTTGCGCAGCATCATCTGGCGAGCCAAGGCCACGGCGACCGGCGAGCGGCCGTCGATAAACTTGCGGGCCAGGGCGTGAGCGGCGCTGAGCAGCTCCTCCGGCGGATGAACCGACCGCAGAAGACCGCCGCGCAACCCCTCCGCCGCATCGAAGATTTCCGCCGACAGCACCCACTCCAGCGCCTGTTGCGGTCCCACGAGTCTCGGCAGAAACCAGCTTGAACAAGCCTCAGGCACGACGCCCAGCTTGCCGAACACAAAGCCGATCCGCGCTTTCTCGGACGCCATGCGGATATCCATGGCCAGCGTCATGGTCGCGCCGATGCCGACCGCCGCGCCGTTGATCGCGCCGATCACCGGCTTTTTGCAGTTGTATATCGCCAGCGTCACCCGGCCGCCGGTGTCGCGCACTCCATCACGGATCGCCGGATCGTCGCGCCGCTCTCGCATGTCGGCGAGGGTCGGGCGCAGGCTTTCGTCCAGTCCGAACACGTTGCCGCTCGAAGACAGGTCCATCCCGGCGCAGAACGCTCGGCCGGCGCCCGTCACCACCACGGCGCCCACCGCATCGTCCTCGCTGGCGCGCTCGAAGGCGTCGATCAGTTCGTGCGCCATCTCCACCGTGAAGGCGTTGAGCTGGTCTGGCCGATTCAGGGTGAGGGTGAGGACGCGGTCGGCCACCTCCCAGGTCAGGGTCTTGTAGGTCATAGGTCCCCTTCGGCAGGCTTGTCTTGGTCGCGGGGGCAAACTGAACATGGAAGACGGCTCGGCGTCCAGCAGCCGTCGCCGTGATCCAAACTCAGGCGGGCGCGGCTTTACTTGCGAGGCGGCAGGCTGGCGATCGCCGCCTCCCCGGTCAGGCTCTCGACGATCGGCGCCTCGTCATAGAGCGCATCGCGCGCGTCCAGTTGGCTGCGGATGTCGGCGTGGCGAATGGCGTCCAGGCCATAGCCGATCATGCACGCGCCCCCCAGCATCACGAACACCACCGGACCAACCAGGAAGACGAGCTCCAGATTGTGGATCGCCTGGGCGGTGTTCCTGGCGCCGTCAGCCGCGTCATATCCAACCTTCGACAGCACGAAGAACGTCAGGCCGATCGAGAACGCGCCGGCGATCTTGCTCGTCATTGTGGTGATCGCGTAGAGCAGCCCCGAGCGCTCCTTGCCGTGCTCCAGCCGGATCTCGTCGGCGATGTCGGCGGTCATCGCCCGGGTCAGCAGATTGAACCCCGACGCCATCACCCCGGCGATAAACAGCGGGATGATCGCCACCATCAGATTGCCCTTCGGAAGGGCGATCAGGGACACCAGGGTCAGCGAGTACAGCGTCGTGGCGACCATGACGGTCCGATGCTTGGAAATCCGCATGGCCAGCCGGCCCATCAGCGGCGCCCCGACGATGCCCGCCAGGAAGTAGGCCGCCAGCAGGATACTGGCCTGCCCGGTCGTAAAGCCCCGGCTGTCGGTGAAGAAGAACAGGTAGGTGGCGCTCATCCAGCCCGGCCCAAGCGACAGGCAGAGGTCGGCGAGCAATATCCGCGCAAAGGCCGGCCGCATGATGAGCGCGCCGTAGTCTCGCAGGCGGAACTCGTCGCCTGGCGCCTCAGGCGCAATCTTCTCCGGCGTCTTCCAGACAACGATCGCCGCGGTGATCGGCGCGAGCGCGATGATCAGCCACCCCATCATCGCGACATTGCCGGCGTCGGAAACGCCCCGCGCCTCATTGACGATGGGGATCGCCAGCACGCTCGCGGCGCCGACCACGCCCACCGCCGTCATGATGGCGAAGACGCGGGACCGGTCATTGTATTGAGGTGCGAGGGTCGCGGCCCAGGCCGCATGGGACAGCGCCAGGATCGAGTTGCCCAAATAGAGGATAAGCACCCAGAATATCAGGTAATTCCGCCCCACTCCGGACGGCGGAAGGAACAGAAAATAGACCCCCAACATCAGGATCGGGGCGCCCAGGATGGTCCATAGCCGGTAGCGGCCCCATCGCGTCCGGGTCTTGTCCATCGACCAGCCCAGCAGGCCGTCGACCGGGATATCGATCATGCGGACGATGAAAAACGCCGCCCCGACGACGGCCAGGTCGATCCCCAGGTGGCTCGCATAGTGGCGGGGCAAGTAGACCGCCATGGCGATCCCGACCGCCGCGACCGGCAGAGCGGTGGCCGCGAAGGCCAGGGCGGTGAGAAAGGGCACCCGCTTGGCCGGTGACGAAGCAGCCTGAGTCACGCGTAGACACTCCCCTGGGTTCGGCGCGGGTTCGTGGTGGACCGGCGCTCTTGGTCTTTCGGTCGGCCGCGATCGGAAAGAACCGGCCGCCACGCAGCACTCTCAAGGTCTCGACGCCTGGAAGCCTCCCCGCTGCTTCATCGACCTGCGAGCTTCGAACATCGTTCCACAAGCGCGACGCCGAAAAACCGGCCGCCCGCCTTCCGTCGCGTCATACGCACAAAGGCTTTTCGAACGTCATTCGAGCCCCTTCTCGTCCGGTCCAACGAACAGAATCAGATCCAGGGAGGATTAGTTGTTTTCCACGAGTAACGAGCCGAGCCGTGCGCCGATGTTCCGGCAGCGGCTGCGGAGCGGATTGATTATGGGCGCGTCGATCGCTGCAATCTGCGCGATCAGCCCACAGGCCTTCGCCCAGGTGTCTGACGACGCCCCAATGGTCGAAGAAATTGTCGTGACGGCCGAGAAGCGCGAGCAGAGCTTGCAGAGCATCCCGGTGGCGGTCTCGGCCTACACCAGCGAAAAGCGCGACGTGCTCGGGGTGAATACGGTCGAGGATCTCGCCCGCATCACGCCAAGCCTCAGCTATACAAACAACGACCGCATGTCGATCCGCGGGCTTGGCCGACTGACCAACGCCATCGGCACCGATCCCTCGGTGGCGCTCTATTCGGACGGCATCTTCTCCAACTCGATGACCGACGCGTCCACACCTTCGCTGTTCATCGAACGCACCGAGGTGCTGCGCGGGCCGCAGGGCACGCTCTACGGCCGCAACTCGATCGGCGGCGCGATGAACATCGTGTCCAAGCGCCCGACGGAAGATTTCAATGGCGAAGTCCGCGCCATGGTCGGCAACTTCGAAAGCTACCGCCTGGACGCCATGGTTCGCGGGCCGATACTCGACAACCTGCGCTTCCTGCTCGGCGCCTCGACGGAGCGCCGCAACAAGGGCTTCATCGACAATATCGGGTCAGGCGGAAACGCAGCCGGAATCAAGCGCTACACCTTCGAGGCGCAGCTTGAAGCCGACCTCGGCGACAACACCACCGCGCGCCTGCGCTATACGAAGTTCGACTGGGACGACAGCTACGGCGTCGGCAACACCTTCGCCAACAACATCTCGCCCTATGACACCACGTCATTGAGCGGGGCTGGCACCAGCGCCCTCTACTACAACACGACCTACGGCTTGACCGCGCCGAACCCCGGCGTCACCGATCCCTACGTCCAGAACGCCAACTCGCCCGCGCGCGGCTCGCTCAAGGATCACCACCGCCTGCACTTCGACGTGACGACCGACCTCGGTTGGGCGACGCTGAAATATCTGGGTGGGTATCAGCAGTACAACTACTTCACCTCGACGGACTCCGACCTCTCCGGCCGCACCGCGCCGCAGAACATCCTGGTCAACGCCGGCTCCGGGGCGCCCTTCGTCGCGACCAACGTGTCCACCGACGCGCGCACCTTCTACGAAGAGCGCCAGAGCTGGCTGTCGAACGAGATCAACCTCTCCTCGAGCGGCGATGGCGACCTGAACTGGATCGTCGGCCTCTACCAGTACGCCCAGGACTACGATCAGCCGCAGGGCATTCGGGTGGTCGGCGACCTCTCGATGTTCCAGCCGCTGACGCTCCAAGGCACGCCGTCCAGCCCCAATCCGAACGGCGCGTTCCTCTATGTCGACGGTCACCTGGAAACCAAGTCGTACGCGGCGTTCGGTCAGGTCGACTGGAAGTTCGCCGAAGGTTGGACCCTGACGGCCGGCCTCCGCTACACGAAGGATGAAAAGTCGGGCTACGACATCGCTCGCTATGTGGCGCGCAATCCAAGCATCGCCATGGCGTTCGGCGCGGCCCTGCCGCCGGCGATCGCTCAGGGCTACGCCGTGGACGTGACGACCCAGCAGATTTGCGGCGGGACCACCCTGGCCTCCTGCGCGGCCAATCCGCTGACCGCCAACCTGAAGGCCAACCCGGGCGGCGGCCTGCGGCGTGACCTGTCCGGCGACTGGGACGCCCTCACCGGCACCCTGGCGCTGCAATGGCGGCCCGATTCCAGCACCAACCTCTATGCGCGCTATTCCCGCGGGTACAAGGCCGGCGGCTGGCTGGGTTCGAACGGCCTTTCGCCCGATCCCTATGCCGATCCGGAGTACGTGAACTCGTACGAAATCGGCGCGAAGAAGACCTTCGGCGGTCAGCTGCAGATCAACAGCGCGCTCTTCTACACCGACTACCAGGGCTTCCAGGCCCCGCTGACGGTGCCGCTGGGCTCGATCACCGCCACGCAGTTCCTGAACCTCGACGCCACGGTTTGGGGCCTGGAGCTGGAGACCCAATGGTCGCCGGTTCGCGATCTGCAGTTCTTCGTGAACTACGCCTATCTGAACACCGAGCTCGATACCGGCTGCTGCTTCGTCGACACCGTCGATCCGCTCGCCAAGGCGCCCGGCGCCCAGCCGGTTGGGCCTGCCGCCAACGGCCGGGTTCTGCAGACCGTGGTCGGCAACGACCTGCCGCTGTCGCCCCACAACAAGGTGACGGTGGGCGCGACCTACACCATCGACTTCGAGCCCGGCTCGCTGACCTTCAGCGGAACCGCGACCTATACGGACGCTCAAAGCTCGTCGCTGTTCAACAACCCGCTCTACCGTTCGCCGTCCTTCACGACGGGCGACGTGCGGGTGCTGTGGCGTGATGCGGCCAGCCGCTACACGATGATCGGCTTCGTGAAGAACGTGACCGACGAGGTCGGCTTCGGCAGCTCGGTGGCAAGCCCCACCAGCCCCACCGCGGTCGGCGCTCGCCGCCAGGTCAGCCTGATCTTCCCGCGGACCTACGGGGTCGAACTCCAGTACCGCTTCTGACGGGTCTTAGCCGGGTCCCTCGTCGAGCGACCCGGCGCCCGGCGCACCGATCTCCACCCCTCTGCGAGCAGCTCACGCTGCTCGCATTTTTCTTGCCGGAACAGGCTCGCGCGAACGCCTAGTCCGGATGGCTGATCAGGTAGCCTGCGCCGGACATGAGCCTCTCAGTCAACTCCGGCGGCAGTTTGCCATCCGGTTGAGACGACATGATCGCCGCCATTCCCCGGGCTAGAGCCCAGAGGGCGTAGGCCGCGCCTTGGCGATGCAGAGCTGGAATTCGTTCGTCGGAATAAACGACGGCCTCATGCGCGACAAATGTCCGGTTCTCCGCGTCACGCAGCGCCTCGTGGCGAGCCAGCAGTCGCTGGTTGAACATCAGTGAAAAGAGTTCGGACCTCGTCTCGGCGAAACGAAAGAAGACCGCCGCGCTGGCGCCGATCGGCGAGAGAGAATTGTCATCGGTAAGGGTGCCGAGGATGTCGCGCCGAAGGTCTTCGAAGCCCATCACCCCAAGGCTCAGGAGGATGCCCTCCTTGTTGTCGAAGTAGTGGTACATGGAGGCGATGCCGATGCCGGCCTTCTCGGCGATGGCTCGCAGGTTGAGTTCCTCGATCCCGCGCGTGTCGAGGATATGGGCCGCCGCCGACATCGCCTTGGCTTTCAGGCCATGGGTCTCGTGCGATGCGTACCGGTATCGCGACTTCGCCTCGTCGCCCGACCTGAGGGCTCTGTCCTCGCCTGACATCGCCACCTACCGCTCCCCGACCTGGAAGATCGATGCAGCCGCGAAGCAATTCCGAACCGTGTTTGCAGCCCTTACAAACATGCCGCTTGAGACCCAAAGAACATTGTCAAACCGAGAGAGCCGAGAGCCCGAAATTACGGGACCCGACAAATCTTGGCGTTCCCTTTAGCAGCATCTGAATGACAAGCAGCGCCACATGTTTTGGCTGGCGTCGCCGATCAGACACGACTGGGTGATAAGGCGCGGTCTGGCCTTGATCACCTCCCGAAGCGCTAGGCCGCGGCCCTCAGCCCTTGGCGACGTACATGGCTTGGGGCGCCATATACTCCAGCAGGCCGTCCATGCCGTTCTCGATGCCAAAGCCGCTGTTCTTGCGGCCCGCGAACGGGGTGTCGGGCCGCAAGTTCAGGTTCTGGTTGATCCACACCGTGCCGGTCTCCATCCGCCGGGCGATGGACATCGCCTGGTCGATATCCTTGGACCAGACCGCCCCGGCCAAGCCGTACTCGCTGTCGTTGGCGCGATCGATCACCTCGTCGATATCGGCGAACTTCAGCATCGGCAGGATCGGACCAAACGCCTCCTCCTGCACGACGCGCGAATTCTCGGGCGGATTGTCCACGATAGTGACGGGCACGAAGTAGCCGCCTTCCGGAACCGCCCCGCCCTGGATCAGGGTCAGGTTGTTGGCCTTGGCGTCATCCAGCAGGTCCATCACCCGGTCGTACTGGCGCTTGTTCTGGATCGGCCCCAGCACCGTGCCCTGCTCGCCGCCGTCGCCGACCTTCACCGCCGCGGCGATCCCGGCCAGGCGATCGCGCAGGCCGTCATAGACGTCCTCGTGGACGTAGAGCCGCTTGGTCGCCACGCAGATCTGGGCGGTGTTGAAGAAGGCGCCGAAGAAGATCTTCTGCGCCACCGCGTCCAGATCGACGTCGGGCATGACGATGGCCGCATCGTTGCCGCCGAGCTCCAGGGTGAGGCGCTTGAGATCCTTGGCCGCGCTCTCCATCACCCGCTTTCCGGTCTCGGTCGAGCCAGTGAAGGAGATCTTGTCGAAGCCCGGATGGCCGGTCATCCAGGGGCCGAGATCATCGCCGCCGCTGATGACGTTGAACACGCCGGGCGGGAAGATGTCGCGGAACAGCTCGCCGATCTTCAGCGTGCAGAGCGGGGTGAAGGGCGAGGGCTTCAGCACCATGGTGTTGCCCGCCACCAGGGCCGGGGCGACCTTCCACATGGCCAGACTGACCGGGAAGTTCCACGGCGCGATGGCGCAGACCACGCCCAGCGGCACGTAGCGGGTTTCGATGAATTGGGTCGCCGAGTCCTCGGAGACATGCACCGGCGGCGTCATCTTTGACACCGCCTGCAGCCAGCCGCCGGCGCCTTGGATTTCCTGCTTGGCGGCGTCGACGGGCCGCCCCTGCTCCTGGGTGAACAGCCGGCCCAGCTCCTCGGCATGCGCCATCAGCGTTTCGCCGGCCTTGCGCACCAACGCCTGCCGCTCCTCGATCGGAACCTTCCGCCAGGTCTTGAACGCCGTTCGCGCCGCAGCCACCGCAGAGTCCAGCTGGTCACGACTACAGTCTGGAGCCGTCGCGAAGGTCTGGCCCGTCGCCGGATTGACCACGTCGATCGTCGCCCCGCCGCGAACGGCCTCGCCGCCGATGGTCATGGTGTAGTCGGAGTGGAAATCCATCGAGCGGTTCCTGGAAAGAGCTGGGTGAGACGACAGTCGTGGGCGCGCCCAGCCACGGTACAGACAAGGGCCGCTGAATGAGAAGTCGGGAAAGCCAGAAAGTTCGCGTGTCGCCCCCTAATCTTGCTCGGCGTCCAGCGTGAAACTCTAGCCACGCTTGAACCGTTTTGGCGTCGGCCCTATCCAGACGCCGATGAAGTGCACGCTCCATTTTCGAAACCTGCCATCCCGCACCGACGCTCCGACCTACTATTTCAGCACCGGCGTCTCCGACTACGACAACATCACCCAGGCCATTGTCCACGGTCAGCGCATTGCGATGACCGAACTCATCGGCGTCCATTCGTTCATCGTCGAGGACGAAAACGGCCGAGTTCGCGCCGAATGGGCGCGGGTGAATGGTGAGTGGAAGGCTGTCGTTGCGGCGTGATCGCTGACGCCAGCGGCTAGGTCCGACCAAGGCTGAACGAACCCAGCGTCGCGGCGTTGTTCTCGAATGTCCGACTACGACCTCTACTACTGGTCTGTACCGTTTCGCGGCCAGTTCGTGCGTGCAGTCCTGGCCTATGCCGACAAGACCTGGACCGAAGCTGGCGACGCCGCGATCTCGGAAATGATGAGCGCGAAGGTGCAGGATATGCCCGCGCCGTTCATGGGGCCGCCCCTGCTGATCGACAACAAGGCCGAGTTCGCCATCGCCCAGATGCCGGCCATCATCCTCTATCTGGGCGAGACGCTGGATCTCATGCCGGCGTCGGCCGCCCTGCGCGCCTTGACGATCAAGGTCGTCAACGACGCCAATGACGTGATCGACGAAATCACCCTCGATGGCGGGCGCGAGATGTGGACGCAGGCGCGCTGGCGAGACTTTACCCCCCGGCTGAAGAAGTGGATGTCGATCTGGGAGGAGACCGGACGCCGGCACGGCCTGAAGGTCGGCTCTGGATTCCTGCTGGGCGGCGAGGCCCCCGGGGTCGCCGACATCGTGACCGCGACCCTATGGACGACAATGACCGACCGGTTCGGCAAGATCGCGTCGATCCTGGAGGACGCCGCACCCATGACGGCGGACCTTTCGCGCCGCGTTGCGAACCTGCCGCCGCTGGTCAAGCTGGCCGCCCAAGCTCGCGACGACTACGGCGACGCCTACTGCGGCGGCCAGATCGAAGCCTCGTTGCGAAAGGTGCTGGGCGCCTAGGCCTGACTGTTCGGCGTCTGGCCCGCGAGGGCTAGGGCCGCACCTTGTCCGCCGCGTCCACCGGGGCGCCATAGCTCAACTCCGCGACCCGGTCGGGATCGGGCGACCATAGCTCCGCCCCAGCCGCCTGCATCTTGGCCAGCGCCGACTGTTCGTGGTGGCGGCGGAGGACGCGAAGAGCCGCGACCAGTTGCTCCTGTTCGGATGGCGGCGGGGTGAGCGTTGACCTGGCGCCGAGCCGAGCGCCCACCAGCAGGCCTATGAAGCCCACGCCGAGAAGGCCAACGATGTAGCCGAGCGCCCCGGCTGAAACGAAATTCGAGATATCCATGAAAGGCTCTTCCTAACGCCCCTTCTCAGTTAGGACGCAGAGCCCTCGGCCGAAAGACCCGTCGAAGCCATCTAGTCCTTGGCTCGCAAGGTTGTGATGGAGGGCTGGAGCGACGGATAGGAAGCCGACGACGTCCCGTAGGGCCCGCCCTGGCGCACGCGCGCGTTACATTTGCGCCGAGCAATCCCCGTTAAGCAAGTACTCAAGACACACCTAGGCCTGCACAATACTACCTTGAATACATGAGTCCAGAGTCAACACCACTCGCCTGCTGATAGAATATTCTACGCGCCCCGCAACTTTACCATTGTTTGCAATGTTCGCTGCAATATCCGGCGTATTTAGCCCGACTGATAGGGGAGGCGTTGCCGCTCCATTTGAGCTGATAGATATTGGATCTGACAATTATGAAGCGTTATTTGATTGGACTAGCAGGAGCGGCCTCCTTGATGGCAGCACCGGCGCTAGCCGCCACATATACAACAGTCGACCTCACCGGCATCGATGGGACCAGCTGGTCGAACATCAATGATCAGCCTGTCCGGATCGATTTCGGCGCCGGTCTTGGCACTGGAACGATCACCCTGACTTCGTTCAATGGTGGCGGAGCAACGCCGGTTCCGACTGACGAATTTAGCCAATTCAACTACACTGCCGACCTCGGCAATGGGAATTCGCTGGTCTCTACGACCAGCGGCACCGGTTATACTCTGATAGAGACCCCGCAGTTCTCGCCGGATATCGGCCTTTCGGGCTTCGACCTTACGTTCACGCTGGATAGCGGCGAGTTCCAGGCAGGGTCCTTGTTCCTTGCGGGAAGCCTGGGGCTGCGCGGCGTCCTTACCCCCCAATCCTTCTTCAGCCCCGGCGACGAATTCGCCGCTCCGCTGTCTGTGTCCCTTCCCGGACAGGGTGTTGCGCCGCTCGTGCAAGGCGCCGACGGCCTCTACGTTTCGAGTGGTCCCTACCGAAGCGAGACACGGGCGTTTGCTCTCGCGGACGACACCAACTCGTTCTCCGTCCGCCTCCTCAGTGAGCCCACCTGGTCAAAGTCGCGGGGGGCGATAAGCTTCTCCTTCGCCAGCGTCAGCGCGGTTCCTGAGCCGGCCACCTGGGCGATGATGATTGTTGGGTTTGGACTTTCTGGGGCGGCCATTCGCGGACGCCGTGGAGCAGGCCTACGGACGGCCCAATCGCTGTCAGCGACGTAGTCGCCGCTCTAGCCGTTGGAACAGGTCGCCGCGGAGGCTAAGCCGCGGCGACCATCCGCGGGCGGCGGCAGGCCTCTCGGTCAGGACCCCGGCTGCGCTTGGGCGGCGAGAAGCGCGTTGTCGATCTCGTCGGCGCGCAGGGCGGCGGGGCGCTGCAGGTGGGGCTCCACATAGCTCTCGAACGCCGGGCGCTTTTCAATCGTGCCGAAGTTCATCCCCCAGGACAGGTGGGAGGCCAGGTAGAGGTCGGCGGCGGTAAAGCTGTCTCCCACCAGATAGGTCCGGTCCTTGACCGCGCCCTCGACGGCGCCCAGGACGTCCTCCATGCAGCCGAACCCCAGCGAGCTACGCTGCTCGATCGTCGGTTCCAGGTTCACCATCTTGGCGGCCACGGCCTGCTCGATCGGTCCAGCCCCGAAGAACAGCCAGCGATAATAGGGGCCGCGTAGCCGGCTGTGCGCTGGCGGAGCCAGGCCCGCTTGCGGGAAGGCGTCGGCGAGGTAGGCGCAGATGGCCGCGCATTCGGTGACGACCACCCCCTCGTGGACGATGGCCGGCACCTTGCCCATGGGATTGATGGCCAGGTAGTCGGCCGCTTTAGCCTCTCCGGTCTCCCAGTGCAGAACCCGGGTCTCATAAGGCTGACCGACCTCCTCGAGCATCCAGCGGATGATGCGCCCGCGCGACATGGGGTTGGTGTAGAAGACAAGGTCGGACATGGGGTCAGCTCCTGTTGTTGAGACTACATAGCCGGAGGCTGCTGACAGCGGGTTGGCAGCAGCCTTCTGCGGCGGACCGGCACAAAATCAACTCCCACTTCCCGCCTCCGCCAAGGGATCGTTCCGCTTTCCGTGCGGCCTCGGTCGGCCTTCGGCCTTGCTAAAACCCGCCACCATCAAGGTCGCTTACAGCCAGCCCTACTCAAAACGGGGCGACGAGCGCCGTGCGGAAGAACCATCCGTCGGGTCCGTTGTCGCTGCGCTCGATCACGTGCTGGTAGGTGAAAATCAGCGTCGTTTGCGAGACGAACGGCAAAACTGCGCTTAGTCCAGCGGACCACCCATGCATGCCGTTGTCATCCGATCGACCGTCCGTAGAGGTCTCTCCCCCCAGGCGATACAACATGTCGGCCGACACCCAGATGCGGCGGCTGAGATTGCGCGTCAGGTGGGCCTCGACGCTGAACAGGACATTTTTGCTGCTGCGCGCGGCGTCGAACGGATCTTCATTGTCTCCGTAGAATGTAAGACTGGGAAGAATCTCAAGGCTGGTCAGTGAAGGGTCGCGATAGGACTGTCCGGAGGCCAGCACCATTGGCAGGCCAAGTTGGTAGGCGAGACGGTTCGAGCCGAGATTCACCGGCTTCCCATCGCTATAGGCGCCGGTCGGAATGTAGAGACGTCCGAGCAGCCCCATTCCGAACCCTGGCTTGAAGGCGGTAAATTCGGCGCCCGACAACGCCGGAGCTCCTATTAGCCCAATCGTTCCGCCGACCTGCACGTCGCCGAATCCCGAGCTGGTAGGTTTTCCAGTGGAGCGGACCTCTCCCATCGGGAGGATCAAAAACGGGGTGACCGGACGCCCCGCCATCTCGACGGTCCGTGCGTAGCGGAACACCAGGATATCCGTGTGGATGTCGGCGCCGGGACTGATCGACCCTGGTTCCGGTGTCTCGTTGCCGCGTTTGTTGACCAGGAACGCGGTGACGTTCTGCGCGCCCACCGGGGCAAGCTGGTAGACGCGAGGCCCATCGTCCTGCGCCAAGGCGGGCGCGGCCAGGATCAGCAGCGCGAACACCGCCAGCGCAATCACGCCGATGAGGCCCCGAGTCACGCGTTGTCCGAGGCCGCGCCGATCTCCACCACGTCGGTCAAGCTGCGCCTCCTGGTTCATCGGGCAGGTCGGCGAGCCAGCGCAGGGCCTTCAGCCCCGGCATGAATCCGTACTCGCCTCCGCGCATGGTCACGAAGCTGGGCAGGCCCTTCATCCGCCGGGGGATGGGCCGGCGTGGGATCGAGTACGTCGCCGTCCCTTCGGCGGCCGCAATGGGATCTCTGGCGTCGCCAAGGCCGAGGAACTCTCCGCCGTTGACCCACTCGGACTGCACGAATTCGAACTGCCGCTTCAGGTGAGCGCCGACAAAGGCGAACATCAGGCCCCTCTCGGCTCCATCATCCTCAAGCACGCCTTCCGGCAGCAACGGGCCATATGCCGTGCCCCGACGGATCATGCGGTGCAACCGAACGACGCCAGCCACCTCTGCGTCTCGGGGATTGCAACGACGGATGTGAGAACCGGGCGGCGTGCTGTAGCCGGCCGCGTCTTCAGCGCCGAACAGGAAGGTGTTGTTACGCTCGCTATCATGCCCCAAGGCCGTATCGTCGTGCAGCGGGCAAAGCGCCAAAGGGGCGCCGTTGCGCCACCGGCCCATCATTTTGGCGGCCAGCAACTCCTCGTCGTCAGGCCCCCTCGCAGCCTCCCGCAGGTAGGTCCGGAACTGGGCCACCTTCTGGTGCAGCTTGCGGAACACCACATATGTGCCGTTGCGCCCCAACAGGTCGGGCGTGGGAGCCGGCGGCAAGCCGCCCGTCTCGTCGGGGTAGCCCAACACCAATTCGCCGGCCTTCAGTGGCTGCTCCAACGCGTTCGAACCTGGCACGCCGCTGCCTTCAATCGCCGGATGGCTGATCCCGTCCTTGAAGCCGAAAGGCTCCTTTTCGCCTGGCGGGGCGTAGCAATCCTGCCGCCAGATGGGTGCGACGCCAGCCAGGTCGGCGAAAGCCGCGCGCGCGCGAACGAGCGCGGCCTCCAGCGTGTCCGAATCCGGAGCCACGCCCACCAGGATGACGTGGACGGCTGCGGTCCCGAATGGGGCCTCCCAGTGTTCCGGGGCACTCTCGCCTAGATCGCCCAGGGCGGTCGCCCGCGCGGCCATCCCTTGTCGAAACTCCCATGCAAAGCTGTCCAGCGACGGCTGCGGCACGCCCAGGGCCTTCAGACCCTCGAACGTCAGGGCCACGCTGACGAAGGTGTCGCGGCCCGGCCGTACCGGCGCGGCGGCCGAGGTCACGATGTCGCTCAACCGCCGCAACAGCTCACGCCCCGCGCGCGCCTCGTCGATCCGGAGCAGGATGTAGGTCGCTGCGTAGGGCGAAGGTCGCGGCCTCAATACCCCACTCTGGATGTCGGCCAGTTCCAACACCGGCGCGCTTGTATCGTCAGCCATGGCCGCACCTCACGACACCAGGTTTTTCCAGAAGCGCTCCAGGCTCTCATCGGCGCCGAAGAGGGTGCTGAAGACGGTTGAATCGCAGACCACCACGTCGCCCGCCCGGTCGCCCGCCGGCGGCGCCCAAACCAAGGTGTTGAACTCCGTCTCGCCGCTCAACGTCATCGGATGAGGTCGGGATAGATCTATGGCCTGCTTTGCCAAGACCCGCGCCGTGCCGTCGTCTCGCGTCAGGGCGTAGTGCGGCAAGTGCATGTGGAAGTTCAGGCTTTCGACGCCAGCCAAGATTCCCTTCGTGTCCACGTCGCGGAACGCGTTCAGCGGCACAATCTTGTCCCGGGTCCCTTCACGGACCGCCGGGCGCAAGGCGTAGCGGTTCTCCACTGGGATACCGAGCGCATGCAGGATCGCCAGCGCATAGGCGCCGAACCGCTGCTGGCGGGGCACCAGCAGGTCGCCATGATGGGCGTACTCCATCGCCCTCTGCTCCATATCGTCCGTCGCGCCGACATCGTGATGAGGACCGATCACGAGACGTGTGCCTTCACGGCGAAGCCAGGCGCGAACCGCCTCGATCTCGGCGTCCGCCGGCATCTGGCCGGTCACGTTGTGATCCAGGCCGAACAAGAACAGCGTATCGACGTCATCCAGCACCCGCTCGTCCAGCGGCTGCGCGAATCCAGCCTGGTCCACCCGCTGGAACACGGGCACGGCGTGGCCAGTCACCTCGCCGACCAGCTTTTGAAACGGAACCCAGGCCCAGAAGAACAACTCTAAAGCCCCGGCGACGCCCTGCTGGAACTGCAGCGGATCGGCGAAGCGCGGAACCTCGTAGGCGGGCCACAGAACCCGGCGCACCTCCGTCATCGTCGAGAAGCGGTTGTCCAGTTCGGTGATGTTGCGGTTGGCCTCGGCCGGATAACTCCAGGCGATGTAGATGCTCGCGCGCCGACGGCCGGGCGTCGGCGGCCGCGGCACATGGGTTTGATTATAGGTGCGGGCGGGCTCGCTCATGGCTGGCCTACTGCAATTGATCGAGGGCGTCGCTGAGGGAGGCCTTCAACCTCAGGGCCTTCTTGATCTCGTCGGTCGAGACGTAGGGGTACTCGGCATATTCCATGAAGCTGGAAACCTGATGCGCCCGCACGAATTTCACGAAAGAGGCGGAGTTGGTTTTCCAGTCGGCGGGAAATCCCTCCAGGTTTTCAAACACCGTATCGACGCCGACCAGCTTGAAAAGTTCGACCGCATCGTCTGTGTACTTGTCGAAGTCGGTGTCGAAAATGCCCTGATACATGAAGTAGATGTCGGTCCCGATCGGGAACAACAGCCAACGCAGATAGTGCAATTTCAAAGGCGCGAGCAGCGTTGGGTTGTCACGGATCGCCGCCTCGATCGTGGGTCCGTACGCACGTATGGTCGCCTCACGGCCCGGTATGATCTTGGCCAGGATCGAGAAGCCATAGTTGGCCGGCGTCTTCGGAAACAACGGACCATACGGCCCGTCCACCTTCTCGAAGTATCCTTCTGGCGGAAGCGCCATGGCCGCAGGCGTAAGGAAGTCCCCGGAAGCTGTCATGACGCCCTCCTCGGCACCGCGCGGCCTAGTCGGCTGCATGGCGTCACCTTACGGCGCGGGGCGACCCCAAACCCTACAGCGAAACCCTCACCGGATTGGACCAACCACCTGAGAGTCAGCGGAAGCTCACGATGCTCGCCCTAGTGCTCCTCGAGGTGATCGTGGCCACCGACGCGGCCGGGGCGCCAGTAGCCTTCGCCAAAGATCTGGTCCTTACCGAGACCCCGGGCCAGCAGGTCGTGGCGCTGGCGGCGGATGGTGCTGGTCTCGCCCAGGACATAGGCGTGGCCGCGGCCCTCGGGCAGCGGCCGCGCGGCGAGGCGCTCGATCAGTCCTGAACTCATCGGGGCGGCGTGGGCGCCCTCGCGGGATATCCAGTCGATGGTGACGTCGGCGGCGCTCGACAGCGGCTGGCGGTCCGCGTCACTGCCGATCTCGATGATGGCGTGAGCCTTGGCGCCGGCCGGCAGGCTCTCAAGCATGGCGAAGATCGGCGGGATGCAGGTTTCGTCGCCGACGAAGAGCCGCCAGTCCGCGCCAGGATTGATGACGTTGCGGCCGCGGGGGCCGAAGGCCAGGACTCTCTCGCCAGGCTGGGCGCTCAAGGCGAAGCGCACGCCCGGGGTGGCGTCGCCGTGCAGCACGAAGTCCACCTCGACCTGCTGACGGACGGGATCGAAACTGCGGACGGTATAGTGGCGGCGTCCCAAGCCCCCTGCCCCATCCGGCAGCATCATGACGATGTCCTGGCCAGGCTTGGGTTCGAACGGTTCTGCGCCATCGACCTTGAGGCTGACGCGGCGCATGCGCGGGGTGATCTGGGCGGCGCCGATCACCTCCAGCGACCATTCCTTAAGCCCCCGGCGGCGCATCATCTCGGCCATATCTGGGCGGACTTGGGACGGCGTATCGGTCATGTCGATCTCCCAGAGACATATTAAGGCGAAGACCGCAGCCTTCGCCGAAAACATATTAGAATATGTTTTAGTTATATCTATACCGGCCTCATTTCAAGCGGCCGCATTCTTTTCACGCCACAGCTGGGGCGAGGCGTCCGTCACTAGCCCTGGTCAAGAATGCGCCAACAGGCGACGTTTACGACCACGCCGAAAGCGGACCTTGACCCCAGACCTACCGCACACCGCAGACTTCGCGGACGCAGCCGCGCAACCATCGGTGGGCGGCGTCCCCGTCAGAACGTGGGTGCCAAAGCAAGGACACCGTGAATCGCGGCAGCTCAACCGGCAGCGTGAACGTCAGCATGCCGGTTCGAAGCACCTGCGTATGACGCTCGGGCACGGTTGCGATGAGGTCCGAGGCGCGCGCCAGGGCCAGCGCGGCGGCGAAACCGCCGACCTCGCTCACGATGTTCCGCCTGACACCGGCCGGCGCCAGCCAATCGTCGATTGGGGCCTTCTCAGATCCCTGCAAGACGATTTGGACATGAGCGCCCGCGCCATAGGCTTTCGAACTTATGCGTCCTTCGCCCAGCGGATGACCCGCCCGCACGACACCGACATAGCTGTCCTCGAACAGGCGCTGGGCCCGGACCTCGGGCCCGATGACGGGCTCTACGACGCCCGTCTCCAGATCAACGCCGCCGTCGCGCAACGGGCCACTGTCCTTGTCGGCCTTGGCGAGGAACCGCAGCCGCACGCCGGGCGCGGCGGCCATCACCCGCGCCACTAACTCGGCCCCAAAGTTCTCCACGAACCCCTCCCGCGCACGCAGGGTGAAGGTTCGCTCCAGACGAGAGAGATCGAGCCCTTCAGCAGGGCGCAGCATCGCTTCGGCGTCGCGAACCACTCCGCCTACGGTCTCAGCGAGCGCCAGAGCCCTCGGGGTCGGGACCAGACCACGGCCCGCCCGGACCAACAGCGCATCGCCCGTCGTCTCCCGCAGACGCGCAAGTGTTCGGCTCATCGCCGAAGGGCTGAGTTGCAGCCGCTTGGCCGCGCGCGCGACGCTTTTCTCCGAGAGCAACACGTCCAGGGCGACAAGGAGGTTCAAGTCCGGGCTGGTCATCGTCACGACCTAGCACAGGCGCGCCCATACATGGCGCTTAATGCATCAATTGAATGCAAACAGTGCGCGTTCCGCTCCATCCGACACCCGGTTATCTCCGGCTTCGAGCCAAAGGAGATCGACCATGACCAAGAACGCTCTGGAGACATTTGTTGAAAGCGTCCGCGCGGACTGGGGACCGCTCAGCACGGAGGTCATCGCCGCGTGCACCCGCCACATGAGGCTCCTGCTGCAGGCCGACATCCTGGAGCCCTGGCTGGCCGGCCTGCACCGCGAACAACCGCTTGCGCGGGAACTCTACAGAGATCCAGACCACGGCTTCGTGCTCATGGCCCACAGCGAGCCGGCGGAACTCTATCGCCCTCCTCACGACCACGGACGCAGCTGGGTCATCTACGGCGTCCAGCACGGCGAAAGCGAGATGAGCACCTATGGCCGAGTGGAGGCCGCCGGCGCGCAGCCCCAGCTGGTCAAACGCAACACCGCTCGTGCCGAGGCCGGCGACGTCCAGGTCTACCTGCCTGGCGATATCCACGACACGCGCTGTTCGCGCGGGCCAGCCCTGCTTTTCCGGTTCACGGAACGCGACCTGAAGATCGAGGACAAGGTCGAAGGCAAGATCACCCGCTACGTCGACCGCGACGGGGTGTGGACGACGGCGAAGCCGTGAGGACCCGCCCTGTCCAGGCTATCGCCGCCGTGCTGGCGTCCACCGTGCTGGTCGTGCTGGACGCCTCCATCGTCAACCTGGCGCTGCCGACCCTCGCCCAAACGCTTGAGGTGACCCCAGCGAAGTCTGTGACGATCGTCACCGCCTATCAGTTAGCGCTCGTGATGGCATTGCTGCCCTGCGCCGCGCTTGGCGAGAGCCTCGGCTTCCGCAAGGTGTTCACCGCCGGCGTCGCGCTGTTCACGCTGGCCTCCGTCCTTTGCGCCCTGGCGCCATCCTTGCCCTGGTTGGTCGCCGCGCGGTTCGTCCAAGGCGTCGGCGGCGCCGCCGTCATGGCGCTGGGCGTCGCGCTCCTGCGCCAAGTCGTGCCCCCCACCTCGCTAGGGGCTGCGATCGGCTGGAACGCCACGGCTGTCGCCCTGGCCGCCGCGGCCGGCCCCTCGCTGGGCGCCCTGATCCTCTCCGGACCAGGATGGCCCTGGCTGTTCGCCGTCAATCTGCCTGTCGGCGCCGCGGCCCTGCTGGCCGGCCGCGCCCTGCCGCGCGTCGATGGGACAGGTCGGCGGCTCGACCTGGTCAGCGCCCTCCTCAACGCGACCGTCTTCGCGTCCCTCGTGGCCGGCGCGGACCTACTGCCCCACCGGCCGCTTCTATCTCTCGTGCTGCTGTCGGGAGCGGGCCTCGCCCTAGTGGTCCTGGTTCGACGCGAAACCCCCAAGGCGGCGCCGCTGATCCCGATCGACCTGCTGCGCGGACACGCCTTCAAAGTCTCCGCGATCGCCTCGGTCTGCTGTTTCAGCGGTCAGGCGGCTGCGCTACTCGCCCTTCCCTTCAGATTGCAGCACGACTTCGGCCAGACCATCCTGATGACCGGGTTGTACATGACACCCTGGCCGCTCGCCGTGGCCATGGCGGCGCAGGTTGCGGGCAGGCTCTCAGATAGGGTTTCGAGCGCCTGGCTCTGCGCCCTTGGCGGCGGCGTCATGGCCCTCGGCCTAGCCGGCGCCGCCCTCTGTCCCGCGACCGCCGGCCCCTCAGCGTTAGCTCCCTTCATCGTTCTCTGTGGGCTCGGCTTCGGCCTCTTCCAGACCCCAAACAATCGAAACCTGTTCATGGCCGCTCCACCCCATCGCAGCGCCGCCGCCGGCGGAGCGCAAGGCACGGCCCGCTTGACTGGCCAGATCGCTGGCGCGGTGTTGATGACCCTAATCCTCGCGACGCTCTCTCTTGAGACCGCGGCTGTGCTGGGTCTTGTCCTCGCAGCCGCGCTCAGCCTGACCGCCGGGATGATCAGCCTGCTACGCGCAAACTCGGCCGGAATCACAGACGTATCCTCGCGACTTGAAGAGCCTCGCTGATCGCCGATTCCGATATCGCGAAGAGCACTCCCGAAACCGACAGCGACCTCGACGTCTGGCCGCCGCCACCGGCGAGTGAGCCGGAGCACGCTTTCATCGAGAGTCAGGTGAGGCTTGTTCAGGCATCAGCGGCTGCAGCAGCGCCTGCCAGCACCAAATGGGAATGTTCGCAAGTGCTCCAACTAGCGAGCAGAACAGGCTGCGCTGCAGCCGCCTCGTGCGAAAGCTGGGCGCCCCGGCGCCCAGCTTTCGCGGGGTTCACCTACTCCGTGTAGCGCTTTCGGAGCGCGGCCAGATCAGAGGCGCTCACGCCCAGCTCCTTGGCCAGATAGCCCTCGACAGACCCATATTCAGCGGTGAGCGCGTCGAGTGTCGCTTCGATATAGGCCGGCTCGGTACGCATCAGGACGGAGAGCACTTCTGGCGGGATCTTGGCCATCGCCGCAGCGGTGGGGTCGTTAGCGCGACCAGCCTGCTGGCGCATGGTCGATTGCTGATACTTCTCGCTCATGGCGTAGTCGGACACCACGATGCTGCGTGGCACCCCGAGCGCCGTTAGGATCAGGGCCGAGCCAACGCCCGTGCGATCCTTGCCGGCGGTGCAATGCACCAGCATTGGGGCTTCACCCGCCTTGAGGCGCGAGAACATCGCCTTGTACTCCGCCGCATAGACCTTCGGGGTCTCCCGATAGAAGACGATGAAGTTGTCGCGGACCTTGGCCTTGGTCGGAGCCCCGTCGCCCAACAGGGCGCCGACGTCAAAGTCGAGATTGGCCTTGGGCGAGTTCAGGAACACTGGCGCCTTCCCCTGCCACTTCGTCGGCTGCGAAATCCGTTCCTGGTTGGTCCTGAGGTCGCAGACCAAAGCGATGCCAAGGCCGTCCACGGTCTTGTAGTCGGCTGCGGTGAGCTCGGACAAAGCGTTGGAGCGGAAGACCTGGCCCCATTTCACCCGGTGACCATCGGCCGTGGGATATCCCCCGACATCGCGGAAATTGCTGGCGCCCGACAACGGGATGACGCGCGTGGCGACGCGCACCCCAGTCGGTGCGGAATCTGCGCGTACATAGAAATAGGGGCGGACGCCCTCGCCCAGCGGGCTGCGGAAACTCTCAGCGCCGTCGTGGTCGTTGTCCGCCAGCTTTTTCATCGCCGACGGTGCGGCCGATGGGCTCGCCGAGACGTAGACATCGACCGGTGCGCCAGGTTGGGATGTCGTCCACCAGACCTCGTAGGCGCCGGCGTTGTACCGGACATCGGCGGCGGTGATGGCGGGCGCAGGGGCCGCAGCCGTAAGCAGCGGCAGGGCGATCAGAGGCAGAATGAAGCGCTTCATAGCGATCTCCAGGGTCAGAAGTTGAAGCGCAAGCCGGCCATGTACCGGCGGCCGACGCCCTCGGTCTCGATCGGGCGCGAGGGCGAGCCTTGGTAGCGCTGCCCGATTTCGTCAGTGAGGTTGTTGGCGTCGAAGTAGACGGTCAGACCGTCGCGGACCTGATAGCGGACCGAGAAATCGACCTGCTCGGTCGCCGACCAGAAGGTGTCGCTGGACGCATCCGGGCTGGGCTCATCAAGCCAATCATCACGCCATTGGTAGCTGAGGCGAACCGAGAGGCCGTAGTTCTCATAGAATAGGGATGCGTTCGCGATCACGTCGGACATGCCCGGGAAGCGCGATGTCCTGCCGTCCGGCGTCTTGAAGTCCCCGTCCAGCAAGGTGAGGTTGCCCTGGAAGCCGAAGCCGTCAAAAGGCGCGGGCAGGAATTGCCACTGCTGCAGGTAGGCGAACTCAACGCCGCTTAGCGTGCCGTCCGAGCCGTTTAGGGTGGTGGTGTAGTCATAGCCCGTGCGGTCAAACCCGGGGCTGTCAAAGCGGTCGTCGCGAATGGTGGCGGTGCTGTCGAACAGAACATCATCGACATTGCGATAGAAGGCCGAGATCGAGGCGAGGCCCGAGCCGGGCAGATACCATTCAAGAGCAGCGTCGAGGCCCCAGGCGCGCTCGGGCTTCAGGTCCGGATTGCCGCCGGACACGACTTCCGAAACGTCGTTGATCGAGACGCTCGTTCGCATCTCGCCGAACGATGGGCGGGCGATGCCGGAGATGACCGCGAAGCGGGCCTGCAGGTCGTCGTTGATCTCGTAGTTGAGGTGCAGGCTGGGGAAGACGTCGGTGTATTCCTGACCAACGGTCAGCGGGCTGAGCACCCCGCCTGCGGCGACGACTCCGGAGCTTTCCAGTTCCACATGCTCGACGCGCGCGCCGGCCAGGATCTCCAGACGGCCGATGCTCCACTTATTCTGAACGTAGCCAGCCAGAATGTCCTCGGACACGTCAAAACGGTCCTGCGGCTGGATGATCTTATCCGGATCATAGAGGCCCTTGGCCTGGGCCGCGGCCAACAGCTCGTCCAGCTTGGCGCGCAGGCCGATGTTCTCCATCAGGCGCACCCCCCAATCGCGCTGGAAGTCGCTATCCCACTGCCCGGCCTGCAGGTGCGGATCGGCGCTCCAGCCAAGGCCTGTCTGGGCGCCGAACGCCTGCAACACCGGCGTCGCGCCCGGCACGCCGGAGAAAGTGTTCCCCTGGGCCTTGCGGGTGTCGTACTTCAGCCCCGCGGAGAAGGTCGCCTCGACCCCGAACGAAGTCCAGTCGCCGGTGACGTCGAGTTGGCCGGTCCAGGCGTCGGTGTTTGTCTCGGTCTTGATCGGGATCAGGACGTCGGCGGCCGAACCGGTTTGCGGCAAGTCGGTCAGCGCCGCGCCGCGGGTGAACGCCGCGCCCGGAACTGAACGATAGAGCGAGAGGTTGGGCATCCCGCTCGTCGCGTCGCTATAGACCAGCGACAGGCGGCTGGCCGGCAGCACGAAGTTCTGCTGGATGAGCGGGAGGTTCATACCGGCGTCGGTATGGGTGTAGTTCAACCGCCATTTCACGCCGAGGTCGCCGAGCGTGTGGTCGCCGCCGAGCGTGTTTGTGAAGGTGTCGTCGTAGTAGCGGCCGTATTCGAAGCTCGAGGTGTAGCCGGCGCCGTCGACGAACCCGGCGTCCGCGCCGCGGTTCGCCGGACTCTGGGTCAGGGCGCGCGACAGTTGGAAATCGTACTGGTTGCGTTGCTCGCGGTCGATGAACTCGGAATACAGGCTGCTGGCGAAGATGCGGTCGCCGTTGTCGAACCGGTACTCAAGGCCCAACTGCCCGGCGTTATTCTCGCGCTCGAGTTGGTAGGAGCGGAACGAGAAGTCGTCAGGCGTGGCGAGGTCGCCGTCGCGGCTCCAGGTAATCTCGCGGTTGTCGGTCGTCTGATTGCGCCGGTAGTGCGCCAGGGCGCCCGTGATCCCGAACTTGTCGTTCGACCAGGAGACCCGCAACGAGCCTTGACGCTGCGGCCCTCCGCCGAGCTCCATCTGGCCGACTCCAACATCGCCCGAGACATGCAAGCCTTCTTGATCGAACGGCGACGCCGTGACGATGTTGATGCGGCCGGCCAGGGCCTCGGCGGGTTGGTCGGGCGTCAGAGTCTTGTTGATCTCGAGACTCGAAATGACGACCGCCGGGACGGAGTCGAAGCGGAATAGACGCTCTTCCGCCCCCAGCACGTTCATTCCGTCGACGGCCACCACCGTCCACCGCTCGGGCGCGCCCCGAAGCTGCACGTAGCGTTCCTGTCCCTGGTCGCGCTCGATCGCGACGCCCGGAAGTCGCGACAAGGCGGCCGCCGCGGACTGATCTGGGAAGCGTCCCACCGCGTCGGCGGCGACGATGCTGACGATGTTGTCGGCCGTGCGCTGCTGAGCGATAGCGCTTGCCTGCGCGTCCAGGATCGGACGCGCGACCACCACCACTTCTTCGACGGCGTCAGCGTCGGCGGCGTGAGCCATTGTCGATGTCAGCGCAAACGCGCTGGTCGTCAGAAGCGCGACTCGCATGAGCCGCATCGAAGGTCTGATCATGGCGTCCCCCAAAGATCTTGCTGCGGGGAGGCCGATAGCAATTAGAACGACTGTACAGGATGAAGCTTCCTGCAAGTTTTCAAGACAGAACTACGAAACAGCTGGAAAATCGCCAATACAGGCCGACTAGACGTCACCCCGTCTCGCGACTCCTTAGATTTTACCTTTTGACATAGAACGAATGTACACTGTTGCCCCCGGCGCCATCACGGGCGAGTTAGAGAGCATGAGCGAGATCGCCAAAGCCGTGGGAACAGCCGAGCGCCTAGTGATGGCGGGCGTTGAAATCGCTCGAGATCAAGGCTTGCCTGCATTGACAGCCCGCGCGCTGGCCGACCGGGCTGGAACCAGCCCATCGGCCCTGAACTATCATCTGGGCGGGCGGGAGGCCCTGATCGAACGCGTCCTGCAAGAGGCGCGAGCAGCGGCCGCCAGCTGGAGGATGCAGCAACTCGCAGACATCCGTGATGAAGGCGGCGGCGCGCCTGCCTGGATCTCGCCGGCCAGCATCCTGGCGGCCATGATCGGTGACCGTGTCACCACATTTCGCACGTGGTCCTTGTTGCTGGCCGAGTTCGAATTCGAGGCGGACGCGGGCAACATCCCCGCCCTCGCCCCCGCGGTGGGCGATGAAGTCGCAGCGACAGCGAAATTCTGGGCGGATGCAGCTCTTGCGCTTGGAGAGTCGCCTGAACATGCGGCGGTCTGGTCTGACCTCGCCATTGGTCTGGACATGCTGATGCTAGGCGACGAGCCGATTGCGGAGAAGGCGCCCTGGATCATCGACGCGCTGGGACGACTTCACGCTCGACTGCGGGGCCTTGCGGCCCCTAGCCTGCTCGAGCGCCCGCTCGGCGCTGCCGAGCGCCTCAGCGGAGTGGCGCCTAGCAGCGAGAGCGCCCAGAAGCTCGTCGACGCGGCCCTCCAGATCATCGGAGAGAAGGGCGCTGACCGGCTGACCCAGCGAGAGGTTGCCGCCGCCGCGGGGCTTTCGCTCGCCGCGACAACCTACTTCTTCCGAACGAAGGCCGATCTCGTCGCGGCCGCCTTCCACGAGCTTCATCGTCAGGTCAGCGCGCAGGCCCTCGCAACGTCCGAAAGCGGCCGGATGCTGTTCAGCGGGACCCTTGAAGAGGGGGGTGATCGAGCAAGCTGGCGTGTTCGGGCCATGGAGGCCCTGCAACTGGTCTCGGCCCGAGACGTGTCTATCGCGCCAATTGCTCAGGAGCTGCGGTTGACGCGCGGCGCCACCTCAATCGTCTGGCTCCGAAATCAAGGCTTGGTTGCCGATAGGCTGGACGCTTTCGTCTTCTCAACGGCGATGTCGGGAGTCGTCCAACGCACACGCTTCACCGGCGCTGGTGCGCGCCGCCTAGCGCTGGGCGAGGGCCAGGCTCGACTACTCCGCGCGATGTTCAAGGTCTAGCATTCTCACCCGAAAGCGGACTCAGAGTCGTCCGCTGCGGGCACAAGCTCTCGACCGGAAACCCCGTTGCGGAGGAGTATTCCGCTCTCCCTCGCTCCTGGCGCCACCTCGCTCCCCGGGCCACCTCGGCGACAGAACATTCAGATTGATCAGCGCCTAGGACTGCAGCGCTCGCCGCTCATTTTCGAGGCGCCGCACGTCGCTGGCGACGTTGGTGGTTATTACGCATTGCGACTTTCGTAATACGCAGCCTAGCTCGACGCATGAGTACGCAACCTGCCCCCTTGGCGCGTCTGAGCATCAGCCTGCCGTCAGAGCTTATGGCTCGGCTGGACATCATGGTCACCGAACGCGGCCTCCCCAGCCGCTCCCAGATGATCGCCGAACTGATCCGCCACGAACTGGCCGAGCACAGCGCCGAGCGGCCGGACGCGGTCCTCGCTGGCACCATCACCTTGATCTATCGCGCCGAGAGCGGCCGGGTGCGCCACGCTCTGGCTCAGACCCAACTCGGCTATGTAAAAGAAGTCATCTCGGCCCAGAACGTCTTCCTCGAGGACGACCAAGCCATGGAGGTCCTGCTGGTTCAGGGCCCCTTCGAGCGTCTGCAGGCGCTCTGCGACGACCTGCGCAAGGTGCGCGGCGTCCAGCAGATCGGGCTCGTCACCACGACCGCTCTGCTGCCGCCCCTGCACTTCCATGGCGACGATGGGGAGAACGCCTAATGAGCCAGACGGCCGATCCCTACGCCGCCCAAGCCCACGCCCGCGCCCAGGCGGGAAGCCGCGCAGCGGCCATGCCGACGGTGCCGGCGACCGCCGCCGTCGACCTTCCACCAGACGTGCTGGCGGCCGACGTGGTCTGGGATGAAACGATCGCGCCTGGCGGCTACGCCAGCCGGCAGATCGCGCGCGGAACCCGCCTGCGCCTAAGCGATCTCGCGGGGGACGCCAGCCCGTCGCTGCTGCTGTTCAACGCCGAGCGTCCGATAGAGCGCCTGAACATCGCCGATACGCTGAAGGTGCAGTGGAACGGCTACCTCGGTCAGGGCCGGCTGCTGCTGTCCGACATGGGCCGGGTGTTGGCCAGCCTACTGGAGGACACGGCCGCAACACACGACGCCTTCTGCGGCGCCTCCAACCAGGCCAGCAACGCTCGCAAGTACGGCGACGGGTTCAACCACGGCCAGCATCCGAACGCCCGCGACCGCTTCTCACTCGGCGTGGCCAAGTTCGGCCTCGGGCGCAAAGACATCCATCCGTGCCTGAATCTCTTCAAGGACGTGCGGATCGGTCAGGGCGGCGAGACAGTGGTTGAGGTCGGCCCCTACGAGCCCGGCCGGTTTGTCACCCTGCGCGCCGAGATGGATCTGATCGTCGTGCTCGCCAACTGCCCCCACGTGCTCGATCCTCGGCCGGACTACGTGGTGACCGCCCTGCGGGCCACGGCCTGGCGCGGACCGATTACGTCCGAAGGAGACCCGATCCGCAACGCGACGCCGGAGGGCCTGCGCGCCTTCCAGAATGTCGAAGACTACTACCGTCGGTGAGCGCCATGACCCTGCCCCTTCCGCCGCTCGCCGGCGCGATCGTCCACGACGAGGTCGTCGCCGCACGCGCGCCATGGCTGCATACGCTGCTCGCCGGCCAGACGCTTCGCATCGTGGATCTGGAGGGCAACCAGGCCGTCGACTTCCTAGTCTACAGCCTAGCGGACGACGCTGAGCGCTACAGCGCCCAGGACACCATCGCCGCCCAGGGCAACGTCTTCCTGCGCGAGGGCTCGGTGCTCCTGTCCAACGAGGGCGCGCCCATGATGACGATCACGAGCACGGCCGTCGCCTATCACGACACCATCGGCGGGGCCTGCTCCTGCGAGAGCAACACCCTGCGCTATGGCCATCACACCAAGGCCCAGCACGCCTGCGTCGAGAACTTCCTGGTCGCCAACGCCGGCGCCGGCCGCGGCAAGCGCGACATGGTCAGCAACGTCAACTGGTTCATGAACGTGCCGGTCGAGGCCGACGGCGCTCTAGGCATCGTCGATGGCATCTCAGCGCCCGGCCTCCATGTGGACCTTCGGGCCGAGATGGACGTCGTCGTCGTGGTCTCCAATTGCCCGCAGATCAACAACCCCTGCAACGGCTTCGATCCGACGCCCGTGCGCATGATCATCTCGGAATAGCGCCGCCATGTTCGACAAGGTCCTGATCGCCAATCGCGGCGCCATCGCCTGCCGCATCATCCGCACGCTAAAGGCCATGAGCATCAAGTCCGTGGCGGTGTTCAGCGACGCCGACGCCGGCTCGCTGCACGTCAGCATGGCCGACGAGGCGGTGCGGATCGGTCCGGCGCCGGCGGCCGAAAGCTATCTGCGCGGCGACCTGATCCTGGCGGCGGCGAAGGCCACGGGCGCCCTGGCGATCCACCCCGGCTACGGCTTCCTGAGCGAAAATGCCGGCTTCGCCGAGGCCTGCGCGGCGGCGGGCGTCGCCTTCATCGGACCGACCGCCGACAACATCCGCGCCTTCGGCCTCAAGCACACCGCCCGCGACCTGGCCCAGGCGCATGGGGTGCCGCTAGCTCCGGGCACCGACCTGCTGGTCGATCCTGCAGCGGCGCTTGAAGCCGCCGAGCGCATCGGCTTTCCCGTCATCCTCAAGGCCACGGCCGGCGGCGGCGGCATCGGCATGCGGGTCTGCGAGACTCCCGAGGCGGTGAGCGAGGCCTTCGCCGCGGTCCAGCGGCTGGCCTCCGGCAACTTCAGCGACAGCGGCGTCTTTCTGGAGCGCTATGTCCGCCGAGCCCGTCACGTCGAGGTGCAGGTGTTCGGCGACGGCGCTGGCAAGGTCCTGGCGCTGGGCGAACGCGACTGCTCCCTGCAGCGGCGCAATCAGAAGGTGGTCGAGGAGACGCCAGCCCCCGGCCTGCCGGCGGCCACGCGAGCCGCCCTTCTGGACGCGGCCGTGCGCCTTGCCTCGGCCGCCAACTACCTCTCCGCCGGCACGGTGGAGTTCCTCTACGACGCCGAGCGCGACGACTTCTTCTTCCTGGAGGTCAACACCCGCCTGCAGGTCGAGCACGGCGTCACCGAGCAGGTGACCGGCGTCGATCTCGTCGAATGGATGGTGCGCGGCGCGGCCGGCGACTTCGCCTTCCTCGACGTCCCGCCGCCTGAGCCAACGGGCGCGTCGATCCAAGTGCGCCTCTACGCCGAGGATCCGGCGCAGGACTATCGCCCGAGCTCGGGCGTGCTGACACAAGTCTCGTTCCCCTCGGGCGTACGCGCCGACGGGTGGGTGGTCGATGGAACGGAGGTCAGCGCCTTCTACGATCCGCTGCTGGCCAAGCTGATCGTCACCGCCGCCGATCGTCCCGCGGCGGTGGCCGCTCTGCAGGCGGCCTTGGCCGACACCCGCCTCGCCGGGCTTGAAACCAACCTCGATTGGCTGCGCACGGTGGCCCGCAGCGAGCCGTTCGTGACCGGCCAGGTCTCGACTCGCGCCCTGGAGACCGTGGAATGGGCGCCCGACACCATCCAGGTGCTCAGCGGCGGCCCGGCGACGACGGTTCAGGACTGGCCCGGCCGCCAGGGATACTGGGATGTCGGCGTGCCGCCTTCGGGACCTATGGACGCTCTCGCCCTGCGCCTCGGGAACCGGCTGCTCGGCAACGACGAAGATGCGGCCGGCCTCGAGATCACCGCCTTGGGCCCGACCCTTAAGTTCAACCGCGCCGCCACGCTCTGCCTGACCGGGGCGGCTTTCGACGCCCGTCTCGACGGCGTGGCGGTCGAACCCTATGCGCCGTTCGCCGTCGCCCCCGGCCAGGTGTTGAAGATCGGCCGCGTCGTCGGCGGCGGCCTGCGCGGCTACCTGACGTTCCAAGGCGGCCTCGACGTGCCGGTCTATCTGGGCAGTCGCTCGACCTTCACGCTTGGCGGCTTCGGCGGCCATGCTGGGCGAAATCTGAGCGCCGGCGACGTGCTGCGCTTGCTGGGCTCCGACGCTGAGCAGCCCGCCCCGCCCTTGCCCCCAGAGCTGCGCCCGTCGACAGCCAAGGCCTGGACCATCCGCGTCCTGGCTGGCCCGCACGGCGCACCGGACTTCTTCACGCCGGGCGACGTGGCGATGATCGGCTCGACCGACTGGAAGGTGCATTACAATTCCAACCGCACCGGCGTGCGGCTGATCGGTCCCAAGCCGCAATGGGCGCGACGCGACGGCGGCGAAGCCGGGCTGCATCCCTCCAACATCCACGACAACGCCTATGCGATCGGTGCGGTCGACTTCACCGGCGACATGCCGATCATCCTGGGACCGGACGGCCCTTCGCTCGGCGGCTTCGTGTGCCCATTCGTGATTATCCAGGCCGACCTCTGGAAGGCCGGGCAACTGGCGCCCGGCGACACCGTGCGGTTCCAGGTCGTCGGCGACGCTGCCGCGGCTGAGGCGCTAGCGGCGCAGGAAGCCTTCATCGGCAGGCTTGCTCGCCCGACCGAACCGGCCGCCCCTGCGGCCATCATCGATGAAAGCCCTATCCTCGCCGACCTCCCGCAGCAGGGCCATCGCCCTCGGGTCCTCTATCGCCGCCAGGGCGACCAGCACCTGCTCGTGGAATACGGCCCCATCGTTCTCGACCTCGAACTGCGGCTACGCATCCACGCGCTGCTGCTGGATTTGCAGGCACTCGCCCTGCCCGGGGTCATCGACTTGACCCCCGGCATCCGCTCCCTGCAGGTCCACTACGACAGCCGCCGCCTGAGCCAGGCCGACCTGCTCGCGGCCCTGACCGCGGCCGAGGAGCGGCTGGGCGGACTGGACGACTTCGAAATTCCTTCGCGCGTCGTGCACCTGCCGCTGAGCTGGAAAGATCCCGCGATCTACCAAACCATCGACAAGTACATGCAGGCGGTCCGCAACGACGCGCCCTGGTGCCCCGACAACATCGAGTTCATCCGCCGGGTGAACGGCCTTGAGAGCATCGACGAGGTCCAACGGATCGTCTTCGACGCCCGCTACCTGGTGATGGGTCTGGGCGACGTCTATCTCGGCGCGCCGGTCGCCACCCCGGTCGACCCGCGTCACCGTCTGGTGACCACCAAGTACAATCCGGCCCGGACCTGGACGCCACCGAACGTGGTGGGCATCGGCGGGGCCTATATGTGCATCTACGGCATGGAGGGCCCGGGCGGCTATCAGCTGTTCGGACGCACCATTCAGGTCTGGAACACCTGGCGCCAGACCGAGGCCTTCACCGACGGCAAGCCCTGGCTGCTGCGCTTCTTCGACCAGATCCGTTTCTTCCCGGTCAGCGCCGAAGAGCTCGTCGAATGGCGGCGCGACTTTCCGCTCGGCCGCCGGCAGATCCGGATCGAAGAAGAGACCTTCAAGCTCTCCGACTATCGCCGGATGCTGGCCGACAACGCCGCGAGCATCGAGGCCTTCCAGACCACCCGCCAGGCGGCCTTCGACGCCGAGCGCGCCGATTGGGAGGCCAAGGGCGAGTTTGCGCGGATCGAGGCGCTCTCCGAGGCGTCCGATGACGCCGTCGGCGAAGCTGAAACCATCGTCGCCCCCGAAGGCAGCGACATCATAGAGGCGCCGTTGGGGGGCAATGTCTGGAAAGTACTGGTCGAGCCTGGCCAGCAGGTTGCCGCCGGCGCGGTCATCGCGATTGTCGAAGCGATGAAGGCCGAGTGCGACGTCGCAAGTCCCGCAGCTGGCGTCGTCACGGCGATCTATGCCGAACCTGGCCAGTCGATCGCCGCCGGCGCTCCGATCATCGCCATCCGTCCGGAACTGGAGGCTGCGGCGTGAGCAGCTTCAGGCGCATCTCGGTCGTCGAAATCGCCGACGCGGTCCAGGGTGGCGCATGTCCCGTCGACATCGCGCAGGCCGCGCTCGATGCGGCCGACGCCTACGACCTAATCCAACCGCAGGCCTGGATCCTGCGGATCCCCGCTCGCGAAGTCCTGGCTCAGGCTCGCGAGGTGAAGGCGAGGCTGGCGGCCGGCGAGCTCCTGCCGCTGGCCGGCGTCCCGTTCGCAGTGAAGGACAATATCGACGTCGCAGGCCTGCCCACCAGTGCGGCCTGCCCCGCCTTCGCCTATGTGGCGGAACGCTCGGCGAAGGTCGTCGAGCTGCTGCTCGAGGCCGGGGCGGTTCTGATCGGCAAGACCAATCTCGACCAGTTCGCCACCGGCCTGGTCGGCGCGCGCAGCCCGTATGGGGCGCCGCTCTGCGTGTTCAACCAGGACTATGTCAGCGGCGGCTCAAGCTCCGGCTCTGCGGTGGCGGTCGCCGCCGGCCTGGTCGCCTTTGCGCTGGGCACCGACACAGCCGGTTCCGGCCGGGTGCCCGCTGCGTTCAATCACCTGGTCGGCCTCAAGCCGACGAAGGGCCGTTGGAGCACGCGGGGGTTGGTGCCGGCCTGCCGCTCGCTCGACTGTATCAGCGTGTTCGCCGCCGACCTGGCCGGTGCGGCCCTGGTCGATGAGGTTCTGACCCAGTTCGATCCCGAGGACGACTACTCCCGCCCCTCGCCGCCCCCACCCGCGCGGCCAACAGCCGGCTTCAGCTTCGCCGTGCCACGCGCCGACCAGCGCCAGTTCCTGGGAGACGAACAGTCGGCTGGGCTCTACGCCGCCGCCATCGAGCGCATGGTCAGCGCCGGCGGATCCCCCATCGAAATCGACATCGCGCCCCTGCTCGACGCCGCCAAGCTGCTCTACAGCGGCCCTTGGGTCGCCGAACGCACCGCCGCCGTCGAGACCCTGCTGCGTGATACGCCCGGCGCCATCCACCCGACCGTCCGCGCCATCGTCCAAGGCGGGATGGCGGTCACCGGGGTCGAGACCTTCAGGGGGCTCTATGCGCTGGAGGCGCATCGCCGCGCCGCCGAGCCGATCTGGGCCGCGGCCGACATCCTGCTGCTGCCGACCACCCCGACGATCTACCGACTGAAGGAAGTGCTCGCCGAGCCGATGGCGCTGAACGCCAATCTCGGGCTCTACACCAACTTCGTGAACCTGCTCGACATGAGCGCCCTCGCCGTTCCCGCCGGCTTCCGGGAGAACGGCACGGGTTTTGGCGTCACCCTGATCGGACCGGCCTTCGCCGACCGCACGCTGCTGGCCCTGGCCGAGCGCTATCTGGAGACCTTTCCCATGGGCGACACGCCTCCCCTCGACCTGACCCCACGCAAGCCGGGCGTGAAGCTGGCCGTGGTCGGCGCTCACCTCGCCGGCATGCCGCTCCACTGGCAGCTGACCTCGCGCGAGGCGCGCCTGGTTACCGCTGGCAAGACCGCGCCAGCCTACAAGCTCTATGCGATGGCGCAGTCTACGCCGCCCAAGCCGGCCCTGGTCCATGTCGGCGACGGCGGGGCCGCTATTCTCGTCGAGGTCTATGAACTCGATTTTGAGGCCTTCGGCAGTTTCGTGGCCGAGGTTCCAGCGCCGCTGGCCATCGGAACCGTGACCCTGGACGACGGCACGAGCGTCAAGGGCTTCGTCGCCGAGCCGCGCGCCTTGGACGGGGCCAGCGACATCACCGCGCTCGGCGGTTGGCGCGCCTACATCGCGTCGCTGACCTAGCCGTCTTACCCGTCAAGAGCCGGCATCAGCTCCCCAGCCCCGCCAGCGCTTCGGGCCCGGCCGCGCCCGGTTTGTCGAGCGGGAAGTCATAGACCGCTGTCGAGCCGTACCGATGCGGCGCCTGCGGATCGCGGCGGCGCTTGTCAAAGGCCAAAACCCGCGTGCCGAGCTTGAAGGCCTCCTTGATGTCGTGGGTGACCATCATGATGGTCAGGCCGTGCTCGCGCCAAAGGCCGGTGATCAGCTCGTGCATGTCCAGGCGCACGCCAGGGTCTAGGGCCCCGAACGGCTCATCGAGCAGCAGGATGCGCGGCTTCTTGATCAGCGCCTGAGCGATGGCCAGCCGCTGCTGCATGCCGCCAGACATCTGCGCGGGATAGACGTCGCCGCTGTCGCCAAGGCCGACCGCCGCCAGCATCATGTCGGCCTGCGCCAAGGCCTCGCGCCGGCGCGCGCCCGACAAACGTCCCCGGAACCACGAGCCCTCGCAGTCGAGCCCAAAGACCACGTTGTCTCGGGCGCTCAGGTGGGGGAAGACCGAGTACTTCTGGAACACCACCCCGCGGTCGGGACCAGGCTCGGCCGCCAGCCGGCGGCCATCGAGATCGATCGCCCCGCGGGTCGGTCCTTCCTGGCCGAGCGCCAGGCGCAGAAACGTGCTCTTGCCCGCGCCGGACGGGCCCACGATCGAGACGAAGCTTCCTTCGCAGATCGACAGGTCGACCTTCTCCAGCACGACCTTATCGCCGTACTCCACCCAGACATCGCGAAAAGTCAGCAAGGTCATCTCAGCGACTCCGCACCGGGTGGGCCCAGGGATAGGCTCTGCGGCTGATCAGGCGCAGCGATACGTCCATCGCCACCGCCAGCAGCGAGATCCAGACGACATAAGGCAGGATGATATCCATCGACAGATAGCGGCGGACCAGGAAGATCCGATAGCCGAGTCCGACGTCGGCTGCGATCGCCTCGGCGGAGATCAGATAGACCCAGGCCGGGCAAAGCGAGAGGCGCAGGCTGTCGATCAGCCGTGGCATCGCCTGCGGCAAGGCCACCCGCACCGCGAGCTGCCAGGTGCTGCTGCCCAGGGTTTGGGCCTTTACGAGCTGCTCCTCGGGGATCGCGGCCACCTGGCCGGCCATGTCACGGACCATGACCGGCGTGATGCCGATGACGATCAAGGCGATCTTGGCGGTCTCGCCCAGGCCGAAGACGATGAAGAGGATGGGCAATACGGCGATCGGAGGGATCACGGCGATCGCCGCCACCAAGGGACCAAGCGGGGCCCGCAGCACCGGCAGCAGACCAAGCCCGATACCGAGCACCAAGGCCGTCCCGGTCGCGATGCCCAGCGCCACGCCGATCCGCTTCAGGCTGGCCGCCGTGTCGACCACTAGCGGCCGATCGCCGGTGAGTGGATCGACCCTCGACATCAACTGGACGGCCTCAGCCATGGCGCCCGGCGTCGGCAGCAGCTTGTCGCGCGGGTTCTCCGCGTGCCGCGCCTGCGAGGCCATCAGATAGACCAGCGCCACGGCCACCAGCGGCAGCACGCCGAGCAGGATACGAAGCCCGCTATTGGGCCTGACATTGAGCAAGCGGCGCATGTGCGTCCCGAACTGGAGGTGGCCTGCCGCCCCGGGGAGCGGGGCGGCGCACGCGAACTAGAGCTTTCCGTCGGCCGCTAGCTGCACGTAGGTCGGATCGAACCGCAGTTTCACATTGGCCGGATCGCCGAGGGTTTTACCGCCCGGGAAGCTGATGCCGATGTCGTCCACCGACTTCGCGCCCTGACCGAAGAGACCCATGCTGAAGCTGAACTTGCGCACACGATCATTGGCCGTCACCAGGTCGGGACTGAGGGTCGCGGCGAGCGCGGCCTTTGGATCGGCGTAGAGGTAGGTGGTCTTCAGCTGGCTCTCGAAGCTGGCTAGGTCCGACCCCGACAGCTTGGCCATCGCTTCGCGGGCTGCCTTGCCCTCCGGGGTCTGGGCTGTGGTTAGCGCGGCCACCTCGTACCAGATGCCTGTGAGCGCCTTGCCGAGATTGGGATTGGCCTTCAGCGCCTCGGTGCTGACCATCAGACCGTCCAAGATCTCACCAGGGATCTTGGAACTGTCGAACACCAGCGTGGCGCCCGGCATCTTCGACACCTCGGAAAGCTGGGGGTTCCAGGTCACCAGGGCCTTGGTGTCGGCGGCGCCGAAGGCGGCCACGATGTCGGCGTCTGAGGTGTTGACCGTCTTGACGTCGGCCATCTTCAGACCGGCCGTCTCGAGCGCACGCGCCAGCAGATAGTGGGAGACCGAAAGCTCGACCAGGTTCACCGGCCGCCCCTTGATGTCGGCGAGGGTCGCGCCGTTCTTCAGGACCACCCCGTCATTGCCGTTGGAGTAGTCCCCGATCATCAGGACGGTGGTGTCCCTGCCGGCCGCCGCCGGGACGGTCAGAGCGTCCATGTTGGTGGCGGTCACCCCGTCGAGCTTGCCGGCGGAGAACTGGTTGAGCGACTCCACGTAGTCGTTGATCTGAACCAGCTCGATCGAAACGCCGTACTTGTCGCCCCACTTCTTCACGATCCCGGCCTGCTGGGCATAGGCCCACGGCATCCAGCCGGCATAGACGGTCCAACCGATCTTGTAGCTGGCCTGGGCCGGCGCGGGCGCAGCGCCCTTCTCCTCGCTCTTAGGGCCGCAACCCGCCAGCGCCAGAGAGGATGCGACCATGGCCGCGATGAAACGCTTACGGGTGAACAAGGCACTCATGAACCGGCTCCCTGATAGTTCGATGCCGTCACGGTTGGCATATTACGAATTCTGGCAATCGTAATACTGCGAGACATCCCGCAAGCGCGGCCAGGCCTGGCAGAGCTGCCGCAAAAACGAGCCGCCCGGGGCCGCGGCGCCCTTTCCTGCGCCGTTTGCCCTCAATCGCACTTGGCGGCCCGAGACACCTCACCATCGCGCGCAAACCGCCTGCACCCTGTCGCTCAAACAGGGATCACGCGAATGACGATCACCAAACTCAGTTCAGGTTTCGCCCGCTGGTGTCACAAGCTCTTGGCGACGCGCGCGGGCCGCTACTGGGCCTAGCGCCCCAACCGACGCGGTCGGCGCTCGAGCTTCGCAATCACCCGGGGCTTAAGACGGCCACCCATCGTACGCGACTTCCATTGATCGCTAGTCGAACACTGCGACGACGGACTGCTTTGCGCCAGGAGATGACATTCGTGATGTGTCGAGAGCGGACAATGAAGCTTCCTGACGAGCCACCAAAAGGACGCCTCGCCAGGAAGCTGTGACGCGGACCAAGTCGGGGAGGCTCGTTCCGTCGTCAACCTCAGACCGCGCGATCATCCGCCACCGCGGGCCCATAACGACTGGCCATCGGAGCAGGTCAGTTGGCGGCGCGCTTGAGGAACGCGATCAGGCCTTCGGGATCGTTCGTGAAGATCGCGCTCGTTCCGAGTTCGAGGTTGATGCGCCATCCGTCTTCGTCATCGACGACGTCGGAAATCACCATCACGCCAGCGTTGCGAAGCTGCTTCACCTCGGCCGCGTCGGTAACCTTCGAACTCAAGGTCAGACATCTGGCGTGATGCTGGCGAAGAAGCTCAAGATAGGCGCCCTTCTCCGCCTTCGCCCCTAGCAGGCAGGTACGGATGCGCGGATTGATCTCGTGCATCGCATCGACCGTTCGCCAGTCGAAGGATTGCAGGATGAATCGGTCCTCGAGGCCGTGCTTGCGCACCGCGACGTCGATCAGGCGGGCGAACGTCACCGGATCGACCTGCCCCTCGCCCGGCTTGGGCATCTTGGTCTCGCCGAAGAACAGCGCCGGGGTGTCCTTGTAGCGGGCGAAAACCGCGTCGGGCGTCGGCATGCGCGCCCCGGGAACCGGCTTCTGGGTCGGATAGATGGCCCGGTGCTTCGATCCGCAATCGAACTGCAGCACATCCGCAAGCTTCATCGCCCGGACGGGGCCCGGTGAAAGGCCAGAACCGGGCTGGGCGGAACAGAAGGTGGCGTTGATTGTGGGATCGTGCTGAACGACGAGCTGGTCGTCGGCGGTCATCACCATGTCGAATTCGAGCACCTCGGCGCCGAGGGCGATGGCGTTGTCGAAGGCCGGCAAAGTGTTTTCCGGCATCAGCAGCGCGCCGCCGCGATGTGCGATCACGATCGGCTGGCTGGGCTCGGCCGCGTGCGCATATGGAGTGAGCATGGCGGCGGCAATGATTGAGAGAAGCGCCCGCATGATCAGAAGTCCGCTTTCAGAGTGAGGAAGAAGTAGCGGCCGACCGCGTCCATGAACGCGACGCCCTGGGCGTTGCCTTCTGTCTGGTTCGGACTGGCGTAGGTCCACTGAAGCACCGGATGGTCGATGCGGTTGTTGGTGAAGTTCCTGACGCCCAGCTGAATGCTGTACTGGTCGTTCGGACTGTAGGACACGCTCATGTTGTGGTTGAAATACGCGGGGACCTCGGACATCTCGCGCGTCTCATCGGACTGGTCGTTGACGTTGAAACGGCCGGCCGAGGTGTAGGTGGTGTTCAGGCCGAACCTGAACTTCCCGATCTCGTATCCAGCCGTCAGCGTGCCCTTGAATTTTGGATTGTTCCACTGTCCGGCGGCGTCGCTGCCTGTCCCGCCGACCTGTGCGATCGTGGTCTGTTCGAGCAACTGCGAGCCCATGAAGTTCAGGCGCAGAACGCCGTCGCCAAGGGGGCGGCGGTAATTTGCGGAGTAGTCGATCCCCCGCGAGCGACGCGCGGCCAGGTTCGCGAACTGCGCCTCCACGAAGTCCACCTGGCCGGCCAGATGGCCCGGACCGTCGCTCGCATGGCGATGGACGAACCGGCAGTAGCCCATGTCCGGGCCGCCGCTGGCGTCCACGCAGTTGTTCATGATCGTGGTGTAGGCGATGGAGGTGACGACATTTTCGATGTCGATCGCCCAGTAGTCGACGGTCAGGTCGAAGCCGGGAAGGAAGCTCGGCTGCAGAACCACCCCGAACGAGTGGGTGTCTCCGGTTTCCGGGGTCAGGTTCGGATTGCCGCCGGTGAAGATCTTTGGGGCGTTGAGGTTGGCGTCGGGCAGCGGCCCGCTCCACCCCGGAACCGTTGCAGCGCAATTGGCCGCCCGGTCTCGGTCCTGGTTGATAAGCGCCGCTTCGCAAGGATCGGAGATGCTGCCCAGGTTCTGCACGCCTAAGGGCGAGAAGAGCTCGCCGAAGTTGGGCACGCGCACGCTGTACGACTTGGCGCCGCGAACGGTCAGACCGGGGATCGGAGCCCAGTTGAACCCCAGCTTCCACGTGTCCGTGGCGGGGTTGTCGTTGTAGTGCGAGTAGCGATAGGCGCCCTCGACCGACAGCTTGTGCGCGAGCGGCGCGTCGCTGAGCAGCGGCGCCACCAGCTCCGCGTAGGCTTCCGAGACATTGCGGGTGGCGTCCATCGACGGGTGCACCGAGTGGTCCATGCCGGGGGCCCAGATGATGTTGCTGAGCTTGGCGGTGTCGGGATCATCGCGGGTGGCGAGCTTTTCTTGTCGCCACTCAAGACCGGCTGCGACCAGAACCTCGCCGGCCGGCAGGGTGAACAGGCTGCCGTCGAGGCCGACGCCGGCGTTCAGCATTTGGTTCTTCGTCCGCTCGCGGCGGTCGTACATGGCGTAGTCCACCCACGCCTGACTGGGCGCGTCGGTGGTGTAGAAGTTGAACGGAACGCAGCCGCTAGCGCGCGCGCCAGCGTCAGCGCAGACGATCTGCCCATCCAGGACGATGGCGTCTCGCCCGGAGAGCCATTCGCGCTTGCCGAGCATGTTGCTGTAGCGAACTTGATCCTCCACCTGCCCGTAGCGAACGAAGCCCTGCCAATTCAACCGGTCGGTCAGCGGCCCATTCACCTCCGATCCGAGGGTGAAGGCGGTGCGGTCGTGGATCTCTTCCTGGATCGGCAGGTTGGTGTACTGCCGGTTCAAGGGGATGGAGGTCAGACCGTTGGCCACCATGAACTGACGCAGTGACTCAGGGAGATAGGGGTCGGTCAGGCGAGCGATTTCGCCGGAGTGGCCCGCGCCGGTCGCCGGATTGACGCCCCACCAGTTGGTCGACCGAAAGTCGTCCCGATAATGGGGCCAGGAACTGCTGCCGCTAACCCAGCTCTTGGCCAGACCGAAGGATGTGTTCCAGACGATGTCCGGCGTCAGGTCGTAGGAGAGGTTTGCGTAGACCGAGCCCTTCTTCGACTCGTCGCGGATCGTGATGTTGGCCAGGGTGCCGAAGGCGGTATCCGGCCCGCCGGCCTGCGTGCCCAGTTCGCCCGTGGTGATGACGCGATAGGAATCCCTGGGGATCTGCACGACCTGACCATTGATCAGCTGGTACCAGTCCCCGTTCCGCGTCGTGCCGCATCCCTGCAGGTTGAAGAGGCAGAACGTGGAGTGGTTTGACCGATAGAACTGCTTGGTGTCGACGATGATGTTGTCCGGGATGCCGTCATTGGGGCCCGTGTTGGCCGGATTGACCTGGTAGGCCCAGTTCTTCGGATAGCGATCGGTCGCGAGCACCGGCGAGGTGTAGATGAAGTTGCCGCCGATCACGACGCGGGCGCGGTCTTCCGCGAATTTGAAGCCCGTAGCCGCCGAGAAATGGTGCTGGTCGGCGTCGCCCTCTTCGGAAATCCCGGACGTCAGCGACGTCGAGACGCCGGCCATCTCCTTCTTCATGATGACATTGACAGCGCCGGTGACGGCGTCGGCCCCGTAGATCGCCGCCGCGCCGCCAGTGACGACCTCGAAGCGATCAATCAACGCCGAGGGAATGGTGTTGAGGTCGACCGCCATGGTGCGCGCGCCGCCCGAGACCCATCGGTGGCCGTCCACGACGACCAGCGAACGGTTCGCCCCCATGTTGCGCAGGTTGATGTTGGCGACGCCCTTGTCATACGCCTGACTGCGCGAGCTCCACTCGCCGAGGCCCGGGGCGACGGCCGGGATCTGCTTCAGGGCGTCGTAGGCCGTGAAGCGACCGAAGTCCTTGGCCGTGTCAAAGGAAACGATGCTGACAGGCATCGACGAGTCGAGCTCGGGACGAGCGATACGGCTACCGGTGACGACGAGGGTTTCGACCTCGGCGCCCGCATCGGAGCGCCCGTCCGCGGCGCTCAACACCGCGATGGCGCCGTCGAAGCTGCGGACCGAGAGCCCCGTGCCCGACAGCAGCCGGTCCATGGCCTGACGCGTGTCGAGGCTGCCCTGGACGGCGTTCGTGCGGCGCTGGTTCGTGTCCGCGGCGGTCGCGATGACACGTATTCCGGCCTGGCGGGCGAATTCCTGAATACCGGTCGAGGCGGCCTGGGCCGGAATGTCGAACTTACGCGTCTGGGCCTGTGCGATGGCAGGAATAGAGAATACTGCCGCAACCGCAATGGCGGAGACAGTCGAATGATAAGCTGAACGAAGCACCTAGAGGACCCCCGAAGATTGACGTCTTTCAATCTCTCGACAGGGGATCTCCCGAATTTGGATCGGATTCAGAGCGTTAAATATTTTGCTCTGATTTATCTCAGTTTTATTACGATGACTCCAGGGCCGCGCTCGACTTCTCCGCCGGATACGGCCGCCGCCATTCGAGCGAATTCGTCCGGATCGTCGGCCTTGAACAAGCCGACGATTCTGATGTCGCCGATCGCAGGGTCGGCGAGAACGATCTTGGTGCTGTTGGCGCGGTTGAGACGGGCCACGGCCTCCCGTATCGGCGTGTCGTCGAGCGTGATCTGCGTCGATGCCGATGGCCGCGGCGGGCCTTTGCTGGCGACCTTGTCCGGACGTGGGCGCGGCGGCGCCGGCAATGGCGGGTCGAGGGTCAGCGACTCGCCGGCTCGCAGCAGGACCGCCCGTTCGCGCTGGTCGCCGGGCCAGACCAGCACGCTGCCTTCCATGACCTTCACGGCGCCGCCCCTGAGCCCGACGCGCGCGACCGAATAGACCGTGCCGGTCGCCTGAGCGTAGACCTCGCCGGACCGCACGACGAACGGGCGAGCCTGATCCTTTGCGACCCGGAAAGTGGCGTCGCCGCTCAACAAGGTCACCCGCCGGGTCTCCTCGGATAGGACGACGTCGATCCGCGCGTCGCGCTGCAGGGTCGCTACAGAGCCGTCACTCAGCCTGACAATCTGCTCCCCGGCTAGACCCGGTTGGTCGGTCTGACGGACGACGAACGTACCAACGAATGCGAAAGCACCAAGGGACGCGGCGAGCGCAGCACCGAAGAGCATCTTCCGTCCGCGACGGATCGAAGGTGGGCGCGCGGCGATCGTGGTTGGGACGGTATCGACCAGCCTGAGCGTCGCCCCGTGCGCCGTGGGACGACCGCCGACGACGGCGTCCTCCATGGCGAGAAACACGGCCCGCGCACGCGCATAGGCGCCGCGATGGCGCCTGTCCGCCGCAAGCCAGACCTCGAGCTCGGCACGGCCTTCAGCGCTCAGTTCGCCACACGCCGCCTCGACCGCCCATTGAGCGGCCTGGTCGTCGATGCCGCCCGCAGGAACTGGGCTAGCCATTCGCTTGAACCTTTCTCTGCGCGTGCTCCTGGTCTCCGCCCTCCGCATCCTGCTCAGCCAAGCTATTCAGGACTTTCTGCAGGCCGCGCACCAACAGGTTCTTGACGTCGTTCTCGCTCACGCCCAACCGCTCGGACGTTTCCTTTCGGGTCAGGCCTTCGATGCGACGCAGTTCGATCACCCTGCGACAGGTGTCGGACAGATTCGACATCAAGGCGTCCACCCGACGAAGTTCCTCGGTCGCCTCCAGAGCACGATCCTGAAGGGGCCTACTATCGATGACGCCGAACCAGTCCTCTTGGGTCACGGAAACCAGATTTTTCGCGCCGGCGCGGCGCGCCAGGTCCGTGGCCGCGGTGTGGACGGTCCGGTGAAAATATGCCGCCGGGTTGTCGATGTGGTCGACCCGCGCCAGCCCCGCGATCCGGCAATATGCTTCCTGGATGACGTCCTCGGCATCGACGGCGCCGCGCCAGCGCCGTGCCAGCCATTTGCGCATAGCGCCTTCGTGCGGGACGATTTCCCGGGCGATCCAAGCTGTGATGATGTCCCGCTCGCCACTCATGGGATGCGACCGCCGGCTCTCCTGTTGAATGCCGGCCCGGGCAGACCCCGGTAGCTGCAGGCAGCGCTCCTAAAGACGTTCTGCGTGACAGTTTGATGATTGCGGTCACCGCAGCGACCGCGAGACAACAGAAATTCAGACCGCTAAGCGCCAGGAGCAGACCCGGGCTCGGCCGCCTATTGCGGACCCGCGCGCCTCACTCAGCCTCAAGCCCGGCGAGCACCAAGCGTGCGCTCCGCCTCACCTGGTCATCTCCGCCTCGGGCTGAGATCTTGAGACCGGATTTGAGGGTCAATAGCATTCTGGCGACCTCGTCGGCGTCGAGGGTCGCCTTGAGCTCGCCGCTGGCCATGCCGTCTCGGACACGGCCGGCGAGCATTGTCGTAATTTCTGCTCCGGCGCGGTCGCCCATCGCGTTGACCTCTGGATCCGACCGACCGAACTCTGCGATCGAGCCCACCCCCAGGCACCCCGTCTCCAGGTCTGCTCCGGTCCCAAGGTCGATCATCAGCGCGGCCTCCAACGCGGCGAGCGCGTTGTCTTCTTTGTCCATCGCCGCTTGCATCCGCAATCGCGAGACATCGGAGTAGCGCTCCAGAGCCTCAAGGAACAACCGACGCTTGTCTCCAAAAGCCCCGTAGAGGCTTTGCCGGCCGATGCCCATCCCCTCAATCAGGTCGCTCAGCGAGGCGGCCGAAAAGCCGTGACGCGCAAAGACACGGATCGCGGCCCCGAGGGCTTTGTCACGGTCGAATTCGGCAGGGCGTCCCATACCGCGACTATCAGGGTTTCAGACCAATCAGTCAATATTGTTCTTGACCGATCGGTCCTCTATCGACATCCATTATGGACTGAAAGGTCAATAATGGAGCTTCCGATGACGATCTCAACATTCACTACCCCGGCCTTGGTTTTCGGCGGATCACGAGGCATGGGCGCCGCCATCGTGCGCCGCCTAGCGGCCGAGGGGCGGCCCGTAACCTTCACCTACGCTCAAGCGCGCGAGAGGGCCGCTGCACTGGTCCTTGAGGTGGAGCAAGCTGGCGGCGCGGCGCTCGCCATTGCAGCCGACAGCGCCGATAGCAATGCGATCAGGACCGCCTTGGAGGCTGCCGTAGCCCGTTTCGGAACCTTGGGAGCCTTGGTCGTCAACGCCGGCGTGTTGAAGAGCGGGACAATCGACAAGTTCAGCTTGGAGGACTTTGACGAAATGGTCGCTGTCAATGTCCGCGGCGTCTTCGCCGCGATCCACTACGCCGCGCCTCACCTGCTCGACGGGGCGCGGATCGTGACGATCGGCAGCAACACGGCCGACTACGTCGGTGGGCCAGGATCCAGCGTCTACGCCATGACGAAAGCTGCCGTAGCTCAGTTGGTGCGCGCGGCGTCACGCGACTTCGCGCCCCGCGCCATCACGATCAACAACGTCCAGCCTGGCCCGATCGAGACGGACATGACGGCCGACCTGATGGACTTCATCCGACCGCGTCTGCCATTGGGGCGCATCGGACGGCCAGACGAGATTGCAGGGCTCGTGTCCTGGCTGACTGGGCCGGACGCCGGATACATGACGGGCGCCAGCCTAACCATCGACGGTGGATGGACCGCCTGACCTAGAATGCGGCCTGCCCCCTGTGGCGGGCCGCTTGGCGCCAAGACCTGACATCGCCTGCACGCCAACTTCCGAACCTTCAGCGTATCGGCAGCGTCGCTTCTTTCCGACTTTCCACCGCCCTGGGTTTGCGCGCATTTCCACCGCAACCAAATCAAGATCAACTCAGGTCAGCCCTGCGCCCCAAGCGGCCTGACAATCGGAATCAATCGGACTTGCCAGTCGCGGTCGCAACCGCTCCACTGCCCCCATGACAATTGACAGTATTCGTGAGCGCTCCAAACGCACGCTTGATCGTGCTCGTTCAAACTACGAGACGTCCCCGTCGTTGCCCAACACAGTTTGGTACGGCCGGGTGCTGGCTTTCCGCTACGAGATAGACGACGCCATCGCTGTGTTCAGCGAGGGACTTCAGCGACATCCCGACTCCTTCGAGCTTCTTCGCCAGCGCGGACATCGGTTCCTGTCAACTCGGCGGTTCGTCGAGGGGCGGGCTGACTTAGCGCGCGCTGCCGAACTCATCGAGGGATTGCCCGAATGGATCGAGCCTGACGGCGAGGGCAACGAGCTTCCAGTCCCCGCCACCAGCATTCAGTTCAACACCTTGTATCACCTGGCCCTGGCGCACTACCTCCTCAGAGAGTGGGATGCCGCCGAAGCCACATACCGGCGGTGCCTTGGATGGGTGCGCCCCCAAGACTATGACGGGCTGACCGCCTGCAACGACTGGCTCTACATGACCCTCCGCCGCAAGGGCGATCTGGATGCGGCAGCCGATGTGCTCGCCAGCATCCCCGAAAACCTGCCGGACGAAGCGTTCGTGGAGGGCCCCTCCTATTACCGCCGCCTGCGCATGTATCGCGGCGAGCTTCAGCCCGAGGACCTGCTGAACCCCGAAAAGGGCGCTCAAGAAATCCATGATCGGGAAACTCTCTACGCGACCCAGGGGTACGGCGTAGGCAATTGGCATCTGTACAACCACGAGACAGCCGCGGCTCAGGCGGTCTTTGAACAGATTCTCCAGGGTCGCAGTCGCTTTGCTTTCGGCTACATCGCGGCCGAGCGCGACCTGCGCGAAATAGCTGGCGCCTAGGAAGCGAAGTCGATGTCGGTGAGCGCTCCATTTGCGACCTGGCAGCTAGCTAGGTCGCAAATAGGTCGCAGACAAGAGTGACCGAATGGAGTTTCGCGCACCGAGGCGAAACAGGCTTTTCAAATGTTTTCAGTAGGTTCCGAGCAACTCCGAACCCACTGAACAAGGCCACTACAGCCCAAGCACCATCTTGGCCATGATGTTGTGCTGGATCTCGTTCGAGCCGGCGTAGATCGAGGTCTTGCGGTAGTTGAAATAGGTCGGCGCCAGGGTCGCGGCGTAGTCTGGACCGGCGCGGGGCTCGTTACGTTCGCCGCGGATTTCGGCCCAGGTGTCCTGGACGAACGGCTGGCCATAGACGCCCGCCGCCTCCAGGGCCAGTTCGGTCACCGCCTGCTGAGCCTGGGAGCCTTCGAGCTTCAACATCGAAGACGCCGCGCCCATCGCCTCGCCCGCCGTCCGCGCCGAGAACATGCGCAGTTCGGTGGCGTTCAGCACGTCGACCTTGATCTGTAACTCCGACAATTTCTTGCGAAAATCGGGATCGTCGATCATCCGCGCCCCGCCGTCCGACGGCTCGACGGTGGCGATCTTCTTCACCTTGGCCAATTGGTTGGTGAGGCCGGCCGCGTAGGGATTGCCGCGTTCGAACTGCAGCAGATACTTGGCGTAGGTCCAGCCCTGGCCTTCCTCGCCGATCCGGTTGGTAACCGGGACCCTGACATTGTCGAAGAAGACTTGGTTGATCTCCTGATCGCCCTCCGGCGGCCCGTCGAGGGTCGGCAGCGGCACGATGGAAATGCCCGGCGTCTTCATGTCGAGCAGCAGGAAGCTGATACCCTTTTGACGGATCGCCTCGTTCGACGTCCGCACCAGGCAGAACATCCAGTCCGCCCACTGCGCGTAGGTTGTCCAAATTTTTGAACCGTTTAGGACGTAATCATCACCGTCCCGATCAGCCTTCATCGACAGCGAGGCGAGGTCCGATCCCGAGCCAGGCTCAGAATAGCCCTGGCACCACCAGACGTCGGTCGAGAGGATCTTGGGAAGGTGCTGGGCCTTTTGCTCCGGGGTGCCGAATGCCATCACCACCGGGGCGCACATCTTCAGGCCCATGTTCGACGTGGACGGCGCGCCGGCCAACGCCATCTCCATGTCGAAGACGTATTTCTGCGCGTGGCTCCAGCCCGTGCCGCCGTATTCGGTCGGCCAGTCGGGCGCGATCCAGCCCTTTTCGCCGAGGCGTTTGAGCCAGCGGACCTGGCCTTCCTTGTCGATGTGCCCGTTCTTCGATTGGGCCATATGGGCCCGCATGTCGTCATCGAAGGCTTCGGCGATAAATGCGCGGACCTCGTCGCGGAAGGCCAGGTCCTCTTTGGAGAACTCGAGATCCATTGCGCCTACTCCACGGCGTCGAGGTATTCGATTTCCGGACGGCCACCCATGCACGGAGCCATCTTGGCGCCGGCGGCCTTGAAGTAGTCGGTCTGGCCGTGCGCCTTCAGGGCGTCTTCGTCCTTGTAGAGTTCCAGCACCTTGTAGACCGTCGGGTCGGTGCGGCTCTTGGTCAGTTGGTAGACGATATTGCCCGGCTCATTGGCCCGGACCTGCTTGCTGAGGTCGGTGAACACCGCCTCGAACTCAGAACCCTTGCCCTCTTGGACTTTCAAGGTCGCGACCACGCCGATCATGCCGTCTTCTCCCAACGTTTGTTTGAATGGGAGCCTAGAGGCGGGGTGGTGGGCAGGCAAGGCGAAGTTGGGCTAAATCCGGTGTCATCCCGGAAAGCCCGCAGGGCTTGTCCGGGACCCATCGCGCGGAGCCATCGGAAGACGGCGAGGCGGCGCCAAGTCTCGTAGGATCAGGTGGTCATGGGTCCCGGTCTTGCTGCGCAAACCGGGATGACAGCTCGCCGCTGTATTCCGCCGAGCCTACCGGCCCTGGCGTTCGTTCCATCCGTAGGCGACCCAGTGATGGCCGCCGAGGTTACGCGCCTCGATCACCCCGTCATTGGCGCTGTCGTTACGATGGGCGCGGGCGCGCTTGGCCCGCAGCGCGAGGCCGGCGAGGGCGAGCAACGCCGAGGCCATCACCGCGATCACCACGACGGTGGCGGCGAAGAACACCGCCAGAACCGCACCGATAGCCACCGCTGCTGCGGTGGCGAGCGCGCCGCCCACAGCCGACAGGCTGCGAAGGGCTGGACCGTGCTTTCGTGCGAATTCGCGAACCATGGCTTCCTCAGGGGCGCCGCTTGCTTACGGCTTAACGAATAATTTGGCCGGGCGATCCCGGACGTCAACAACCTGTAGTCAAATCACGCGAAAGTGGCGTCATCATGCCACGCCTTCGAGCGCCATAGCTTTGCGTTCGCGCATAATGGAGTCAAAGGCGGCGTTGATGGACGCGGCCTTGGCCTCCGCCACCTCAATGAATTCGCTGGGCAAACCGCGCGCCCGCGCACGGTCTGGGTGGGCTTCCGACAAGGCCGCCTTCCAGGTCGAGCGCACCACGTCGTCGGGCGCGTCGTGCGGCACGGCGAGGATGCCGTAGGGGTCTTCGCCCTCGATCCCGAGATGCACGGCCTTCAGCCGGCGGAACATCAGGGGCGAAAAACCGAACAGATCCGAGACGCTCTCCAGATAGTCGAGCTCATCCTGCGTCACCGCGCCATCGGCCGCCGCGATATGGAACAGGCCGTCCAGCACGTCCTCAAGCAAGGTCGGGCAACCAGCATAGCGTTTGGCCAGGCGTCTGGCGTAGCTCTCGTATCCGCGCGTCGTCTGGCGTGCGAGATCGTACAATCGATGGATATTGCGTTCCGAAGCGGCGTCGGGCTGGAACACCTGAGCGAACTTATCGAATTCGCCCACGCTCGCGCGGCCGTCGGCCTTAGCGAGTTTCGCCCCCAGCGCCGTGACGGCGGTGGAAAAGGCGGGATCCTCGCCCGGCCGGGTGGCTGGACAATCGGCGCAGTCTCCAGCATCGGGCCGGCGAACTGCGAGCCCAGCAATGTTGCGCCAGAAGCTCATGGGAGTAACGAAAGCTGTAAGGGCAGGTTCTCCCCCTGACAATGCGAATTGACCCACGGGAAGGTTACGGTTTGGACAGACTTTGGAACTTCTGGATTGATCGCGGCGGCACTTTCACCGACGTCATCGCCCATGCCGACGACGGCGAGGAAGTCTCCCTGAAGCTGCTTTCGACCTCGCCGTCCTATGAAGATGCGGCGGTTGAGGCCATGCGCCGCGTGCTCGGCGCGGGGCCCGGCGGGCCCTTCCCCGCCGACCGCGTGCAGGCCATCAAGATGGGCACCACCGTCGCCACCAACGCCCTGCTGGAGAGGGCCGGCGCCAAGACCCTGCTGGTCACCACCAAAGGCTTCGCCGACGCCTTGGTCATCGGTGATCAGTCGCGCCCTGATCTCTTCGCGCTCAACATCGTCAGGCAGGATCCGCTCTATACCGGGGTCGTGGAGGCGCAAGAGCGCCTCGCCGCCGATGGCGCAGTGATCGCCCCGCTCGATGAGGCCGCCCTCGCAGCTCAGTTGGCGAAGGCCCGGGCCGACGGCTTCACCTCGGCCGCCATCGCCTTCCTGCACGCGGACCTGAACCCAGCCCATGAGCGCGCCGCCGGCGAACTGGCCCGCGCGGCGGGCTTCGACTTCGTCGCGCTCAGCCACGAGGTCTCGCCCCTGCCGCGCTTCGTGCCCAGGGCCGAGACCACCGTCGCCGACGCCTATCTGACCCCTATCCTGCAAGCCTATGTCGAACAGGTGGCCCGTGCGGTGGAGGGCGCGCCGCTGTTCTTCATGACCTCGGCGGGCGCCTTGGTGCGCGCCGAAGCTTTCCGTGGCCGCGACGCCGTTGTTTCCGGTCCGGCCGGCGGCGTGGTCGGCGTAGCCCGCACGGCTGAACTGGCGAGGACGCCCCAGGCGCTCGGCTTCGACATGGGAGGCACCTCCACCGACGTCTGCCGCTATGCGGGCTCGCTGGAACGTCGCGATTCGGCCCGCGTCGCCGGCGTAAAGCTGCGTAGCCCGATGCTGGACGTCGAGACCGTGGCCGCCGGGGGCGGCTCGATCCTCGCCTTCGACGGGCTTCGCGCCCGGGTCGGGCCGCAGAGCGCCGGCGCCAATCCAGGCCCGGCCGCCTATGGGCGCGGCGGACCCGCCACCGTCACCGACGCCAACCTCGTGCTCGGCAGGCTCGATCCGCGTTTCTTCCCGTCGATCTTCGGGCCGGCGGGCGATGCGCCGCTCGACCTGCCCGCCGCCCGCGCCGCCATCGGCAAGCTGGCCGAGCAGATGGGATCGCCCAGCATCGAGGCCGCCGCCGAAGGCTTCGTCGCGATCGCGGTCGAGCAGATGGCCCGCGCGACCGACCGGATTTCCACTGAGCGCGGCTTTGATCCCCGCGACCACGCCCTCACCGCGTTCGGCGGCGCGGCCGGTCAGGTCGCCTGCGATGTCGCCGACGCGCTCGGACCGGCCAAGGTGCTTTGCCCCCGCTACGGCAGCGTGCTGTCCGCCTGGGGCATAGGCCAGGCCCAGGTCGCCAGCCTGCGCCAGATGGGCCTGGACGCCGTACTCGGCGCCGACGGCCTGGCGCGCGCGCAGGACTTGGCCGTCGAGGTTGAGGCCGCCGCCCGCGCGGCCCTGGCCGAACAGAACGCGCAGGCCTCAGAAATCCGACGCATCCTGCGCCTGCGCTACGAAGGCGCCGACGCCGAACTGTCGATCCCCATCGGCCCGCTCAGCGACGTCCGGGCCGCCTTCGAAGCCGGCCACAAACGGCTGTTCGGCTTCATCGAAGCTAAACTCCCCATCGTCATCGCCGCGGTCGAGGTCGAGGCTGTGTCGGCGCCGACTTCTCCCTCTCCCCGCCGGGGAGAGGGCGGGGTGAGGGGTGCGTCGCCCAGCGACGCCACACAACCTCTCCCCCGCCACGACGC
>JAVBXP010000046.1 GCA_030824495.1 bacterium | reverse complement strand
CCCGCCGCGCCCAGCCCCCTGTCCAGCAACATCTGGACATAGAGCCCCCCGAAGGAATGGCCGATAATCAGCGGTTTTTCTGGCAGTTTCTCGATAAAGGACTGGTAGTGATCGACGATCGGCCCAATCCCCAATCCCCAATCCTCCGAACCCCGCAGGCGGATTGGCGCGCAACTCGGCCGCAGTTCCCTGGTCAAGGTAAGGCCAGGTTGGCGCATGAACCGTATATCCCGCCGCCTCGAAGGGCTGGCGCAGGCTGTCCCAGCACTCCGGCGTCATCCAGGCACCGTGGACGAAGACCACGGTCTTGGTCAAGCTTTCAGCCACGTTAGATATCTCCGGTTATGATTTGTTTTTACGGAAGTCTCCAAGCTTCACTTTAGACGTCTCGCCTCGCCGCCCAGTCGATTGCGCGCGCGGCGACCTCCTCCCACCCAGGCTCGGCGATCAGCAGATGAGATCGGTCGACGAACTGCGTGAAGTCGGTGGGAGCAGGCGAATGGCGTTGAAGGTTGAAGGTCGCCTTGGAAATGTAGGGCGTGATCAGCCTGTCACCTTCGCTCCCGGTGATCAGCAGCGGAACTGCCCGCCGCGCCGGCCTGACGACGGTCCCAAGCCAGGTCGCCGCCTGATGCAGGATGCGGCCCGAGGTCGGAATGACATAGGTGTCATAGGACGAGTTCTGGAGGTCCGGCGGGGCAGTGTTGGCGAACCGGTCCGACCAGACCTGGCGGCTCATGGCGTAGGGACGGTTCCAACCGTTCCACCGCGCGACCGCCGGCAGCACGGCGGTCAGCGAGGTTGGCCCCGGAACAATGCCGCCTATCGGCACCGGATTGATCGCTACGCCCGCCCGGCCCACGCCGCGGTCCAGCAGCATCTGCGTGAACAGCCCGCCGAACGAATGGCCCACAATGAGCGGTGCATCTGGAAGCGTCGTGATGAACGCCTGCAGGTGATCGACGATAGCGCCGGTGGTCAGCGCTCCAAAGCCAGACGGCGGGTTCTCGTTGAGCTCCCGCGCGCTGCGCCCTTCCAGCATGGGCCAGGTCGGGGTGTGCACCGTGTAGCCGGCCGCCTCGAAAGGCTGGCGGAACGTGTCCCACGATTGCGCCGTGACCCAGGCCCCATGGATCAACACCAATGACCTGCCGCCCCCCTGGCTCATGGACCTCAGCCCCGTATAAAGGCGAGCAGGTCGGCGTTGAGCTGGTCCTGATGGGTGACCGCCAAGCCGTGCGGCGCGCCTGGATAGACCTTCAGCGTCGCGTCCTTGATGATCTTCGCCGACATCCGTCCGGCCGCATCAATCGGCACGATCTGGTCGTCGTCGCCATGGATGACCAGGGTCGGCACGTCGATCTTTTTCAGATCCTCGGTGTAATCGACCTCGGAGAATTCATGGATGCAGTCGAGCTGACCCTTGAGGCCGCCCATCATGCCCTGCAGCCAGAAGGAATCTCGCACCCCTTCGGACAGGGTGGCGCCGGGCCGATTGTAGCCGAAGAACGGGGTCGCCAAGTCCTTGTAGAACTGGGCCCGGTTGTCGAACGTGCCCTTGCGGATGCCGTCGAAGACCTCAATCGGCAGGCCGCCTGGATTGCCGGCGGTCTTCAGCATCAGGGGCGGCACAGCGCTGACCAGCACCGCCTTCGCCACGCGGCTCGTCCCATGGCGACCGAGATAGTGGGCGACCTCCCCGCCTCCGGTTGAATGGCCGACCATGACAAGGTCCTTGAGGTCCAGCGCCTCGATCAGCGCGGCCAAGTCGTCGGCATAGGTGTCCATGTCGTTGCCGTCCCAGGTCTGGTCGGAACGGCCGTGACTGCGGCGATCATGCGCGATCACCCGGTAGCCTTGCGCCCCCAGGAACGCCATCTGGCCATCCCACGCGTCGGCGCAGAGCGGCCAGCCGTGGGAGAACAGCACCGGCTGTCCCTTGCCCCAGTCCTTGTAGAAAATCGTGACGCCGTCCTTGGTGGTGATCGTGGCCATCGTCTTTTCCTGCAGCTTCCGAGGTTGGGCGTCGAACGTTCAACTCGGCTTGGGATAATCGGATATCGTCGGTTTTCGAGACCTTCGCACAATGCACGGTAAGCGCGAACCCCTGTCTGATTTCAGCACCGCCGGCTGTGATAGGTGAGGCGAACGACCTCCTGCCCAGAAGGCGCTCATCGGCGCCGGCGCGGCGCCTCGATCACGAACACGAAAAAGGGCCCGCGCGAGGCGCGGGCCCTGATGAAGAATGCTGAATGCAGGCGCCAGACGAACTGACGGGGCTGGCGGCCTGCTACCAGACCGGCCCGCGCCCAGGCGAATAGTAGCCCGGCAGGCCGGGGCCCAGAGACTCCCCAAACGGGTATCCGTAGGCCCCGCGATAGTAGCCACGGGCGTTCTTTTCCTGGCCGAAGCTGAGCGCCAGCGTCCCATTGTCCCCGAGCGGCATGACGCTGGTGATGTAGGCGCTGCGATAGCCGCCGGTTCCCACCGCCACCCCAACCTCGCCATGCATCTGTCGATCTTCGCGCCGCAGGTCGAGCGGCTGGCCGTCGCTATCGTCAGCGTTGGTCGGACTGTCCGCTATCCAGCGCTGAATTTGCGCGGCGGTATCTTCAAGCGGCGCAGCGGCGGCCGGCGGTGTCGGCGCCGGCTCGCTCGCTACGGCGTCGCTCGGCGCCGCGCCTGTCGCCCCGGCGGTCGCCATCGCCTCCTGGGCCTGAGCGCCGCCTGCGGCCATGGCCAGGGCGATGCACCCCGCCGCCATCGTCTTCGATGATATCCGCATGACGCACGCTCCACTGAAGCTCAAGCTTAGCGCCTTGATATGGGCGCTCTTGTGGCCTTATCCAACCAGCAGGGCGCTGGCGCCGTCCCAAGCGAGCTTGCCGCCCACCGCGATCAGCAGGCCATAGATGATCTTGTAGAAGTTCCGCCCGGGCACCCGGCGGACCAGCCAAACCCCGGCCCAGGTCGATGCGATAGCCAGCGGCAGCAGCACCGCGGCGGTCGACAGGCTCTCGCGGGTGAACTGGCCCAGCGCGCAATAGGCGGGGACCTTCATCCAGTTCACGACGGCGAAGAAGATGGCGCTGGTGCCGATGAACACATCACGCGCCAGCTTCTTGGGCATCACATAGATCTGGAAAGGCGGCCCGCCGGCGTGGGCGATCTGGCTGGTGAAGCCGGCGGCGATCCCGGCCAGCACCCCGCGCCAAGGCAATCCTTCCGGCCGCGCCTCGGCGACGGGCGCCGTAGCCCGCTCGACCCACAGCCGCTGCACGGCGAACACCACTGAGATCGCCCCGACCGCCAACTCGACCGCGCCAGGCTTGACGAACGCCGCCAAGGCGAAGCCCAGCCCGATCCCGATCGCCGCGCTGGGCAGCATCACCAGCAGCACCCGCTTGTCCCACGTCTTCCGGAACGCCCACACGCTGACCACGTCTTGAACGATCAGGATCGGCAAAGTGATCGAGGCGGCCAGCACCGGTGAAACGCTGAGCGCCATCAACGGCACCGCGATCACCCCAATGCCGGAGAACCCGCCCTTGGCCAGGCCAAGCAGGATCACCGCGGGAATCGCCACCGCGTAGAAGAGCGGGTCGGTCAGCAGTGGGTGGTCACTTCCGCTTGCCGAGTTCGGCCGCGATGTCCTTGACGTTGTGGCCCACCTTGCGGTGCGCGGCCACGACCTGATCAGCGGTCACGCCCCAGCGCTTGGCCCAGAACGCCACCTCGTGACGCTCGCGGATGTCGATCCGCGGATTGTCGCGAAAGTCCCGCTTGCCCTTCGGTTCGGCCATGACGCTCTCCGCTTCCTAAGCGCCCGCCATACCAAGTCCGCTGGCCGCCGCCTACGTCCATTGCAGCGACTTTCCCGTCAAAGGGGATATGGCGCGCCGCTGCTTTCTGCGCTCAACTACGGACATGTTGATCCATCTTGCCGCTGCTCCTCGCCCCGCCGCCTTAGCGCCCGCATTCCGCCTCCCTGCCATCGAAATCGCGAAGTGAGCGCCGTGTCGGATCTCAAGATAGGCGTCGACGTCCCGTGGATCACGAGTTGGTCGGAGGAGCCGCAGACAGGCGTCTCCCGCTGCCCCAGCGTCGATGGGCAACTGGCCATCAGCCAGGACATCAAACCCGGCGTGGGCGAGCCCGTCTTCACGCGGGCGCATCTCTTCCGCCAACGCAGGTCGGTGGGCGAGATGCGCTGCCCGATGTGCGGTGAGCCGACCCAAGAGGATGATCGTTGGAGCCGGACCGCCCGGCCGACCACGGCCGGCGCTTTGCGAGCCAAAGGTCTTGGCCCAGCGCTGCCGCCGGCCATGCCCGATTCACAGCCATTGCTGGACTGCGGAGCCATCGCGCCCATGCACCGCGCCTGCGTAGACCTGGGGCCTGCCGAACGTCTGCTTCCAGACGACAAAACCGGCCGCGAGTTGCGACGCTTTCCGAAGGCCTGGATCATCATGCCGATGTGGGTCGAGGGCCGCCCTCCTCAACCGCAGGGCAAGAGCGTAGCGATCGTCAGCTTCCTGCAACTCATCGGGGTCGAAGGAGCCTAGCGGCCCTACTGCGGCGCGCTGGGCCGGGAGACAACGAACAGCGCGCAGGCCGCCAGGGCGGCGGCGACCGCCAGGGCCAGCCATGGCTTGGGGTGGACGCTGAGGAAGAACAGCACGAAGCCACCGGCCATCCCGGCGCAGGCCAGCACCTTGGCTTTGCGCGGGATCGCGCCATTCTCGCGCCAGGCCCGCACCAGGGGGCCGAAGTCCTTGTGATCCAGGATCCAGGCTTCCATGCGCGGCGACGACTTGGCGAAACAGGCGGCGGCCAGGATGAGAAACACCGTCGTCGGCAACAGCGGCAGGAACGCGCCCACCACGCCCAGCGCGGTGAACCCCAGCCCCAAAAACAAGTAAATCGCCCGCGTCATACTGTTGCGAGTCTCTATCAGAAACGCGGCGATGGATAGGGGTTCAGTGCAACGCCGCGACACGAACGGCTAAGGCGACGTTCACGGCCTCATAGGCCGGAGTGAAATCGCGCGCGATCTTGGCCCTGGTCCAGGTTCGCGCCAGCAGTCCGCCCAGGATCTCGGTGTGCAGGACATGGGTCTCGCGTCCGCGCGGCGTAAGCAGAAAGCCGTGACGCCCCGCGAACAAGAAGGGCACATGACCAGCCCAAGCCAGTTCTCGCCCCCGGTCAGCGGCGACGATCCGGACCGTTTGCTGAACCACGGCGTCGCCGCCCGACGCCAGATTGCGAAACACCATCGGCACGCGCGCGCCCAGGCGGGCCTCGCCCCGCGCCTGGAGGTTCAGCGGATTCCATTCGCCATAGCGCGCGAAGTCGGAAAGCACCGCCCAAATCTCGTCGGGCGTCGCTGGGATCACGATCTCGGTGCGGATCTGGTGCATCGCCCGACTATAGCGCCGGTTGCGGCGAGATCTCCTGATCAACCAACCTTGAGCACCAACTGTCTGGCGCCCGACAGACCTACGCCACATCCAAGGGCAGAAAGTCCTCACACTGATCTGGACGGCATAGATGACGAATTATCAGATCTATCTCCTCGAAGGCGCCAGGTTGCGGCTCGGCGGCACGCTGGAATGTCAGAGCGACGCCGAGGCGGTGGACCGCTTCATCGCTGCGCACCTGCGTCCCTACCCCGCCGAGCTTTGGGACGGGGGACGCCGCGTCGCCCAACTGACGCCCGAGGGGGCGCTGGCCATGGGCGATCTCCCCCGCCGCCCCCAAAGCGCCTGAGCCGCAGACCCTAGCGGCTGCAATCGCCGCACGCCCGTGCTGTACTCGCGCCATGGCCCTGACCGACATCGCGACGCGCACGTACAACCACGGCTGGCGGCTGGACCCAATCGTCCGCAGCCTGCTCGACACCGACTTCTACAAGCTGCTGATGTTGCAGCTCATATGGTCGCTGCATCCCGACGTGCGGGCCACCTTCTCGCTGATCAACCGCAGCCGCCATGTCCGCCTGGCCGATGTCGTCGATGAAGGAGAGCTCCGCGCCCAACTCGACCACGCCCGCACACTGAGCTTCACAAACAAGGAACTGATCTGGCTGGCCGGCAACAGCTTCTACGGCAAGACCCAGATGTTCACCCCGGCCTTCATCGCCTGGCTGCGGGACTTTCAGCTACCGGAGTACGAGCTATCGAAGAAGGACGGCCAGTACGAACTGCACTTCCACGGCCCCTGGACCCACACGACCATGTGGGAGATCCCAGCCCTGGCGATCGTCAATGAACTGCGGACCCGTGCGGCGCTACGCGATCAAGGTCGCTTCGCCCTCGATGTTCTATACGCCCGCGCCAAAGCAAAGCTCTGGGGCAAGGTCGAACGCCTCCGAAAGCTGGAGGGGCTGGCTCTGTCGGACTTCGGGACCCGCCGCCGCCATTCTTTCCTCTGGCAAGCCTGGTGCGTCGAAGCGCTGAAGGAGGGCGTCGGCGGGGCGCTGCTCGGCACCTCTAACGTGCTGCTGGCCATGAACAACGACCTGGAGGCCATCGGCACCAACGCCCACGAGCTGCCAATGGTCGCCGCGGCCCTAGCAAACACCGAGGACGAGCTTCGCCAGGCGCCCTACCGCGTGCTCGACGAATGGCGGCGCACCTATGGCGGCAATCTGTTGATCGCCCTGCCCGACGCCTACGGCACCCGTGCGTTCCTCAAGGACGCCCCTGATTGGGTCGCCGACTGGACCGGCTTTCGCCCCGATAGCGCCCCACCAATCGAAGGCGGCGAGGAAATCATCGCGTGGTGGCGGTCCAAGGGTGTCGATCCGAGGTCCAAGCTGCTTGTGTTCTCCGACGGCATGGAGATCGACACCATCGAGCAGGCCCACGCCCATTTCGCCGGCCGCGTGCGGACCAGCTTTGGCTGGGGCACCAACCTGACGAACGACTTCAAGGGCTGTCTGCCAAGCAATGGCCACGGGAACGGCGACGCCCTCACCCCGATCTCCCTGGTCTGCAAGGTCACCAGCGCCAACGGCCGTCCGGCCGTGAAGCTGTCGGACAATCCCGAAAAGGCGACCGGGGATCCGGCGGAGATCGCCCGCTATCTGCGTGTGTTCGGCGACGCCGGTCGTGTCCGGTCGGCGGTCAGCGTCTAGTGCTTAGGTTCATGCCTCGGACCAGGTGAAGCGCAGGATCGGGCCGTTCCATCGCGCGTCGTCAACCTCGGTTTCGGAGATCCCGCTCGCCCTGCTCGTCTCCCGTACGGTCCGCCGCCAGAAGGCCAAGGCACGAACGTTCTTGCGCGCCACCGCCACCTCCCACGAGCCCGGCCGCTGCGAGAAGATCATCTCGGCCGCCTCGCGCCCCAAGCCCCCGCCACGATGTTTTCGCAGGATGAAGAACTCGGCGACACTGCTCTGCACCGGCGGGCCGGCGTGGGCTTGATCGTTGACGAGCGCGAACCCGGCCAACACGCCGTCTCGCCAGATGAACTGCGCCGACCAAGCCGGCAGACTCCAGTAATCCGCCAGGGGATAGGCCGCGAACCTGCCGTCAGCGGTCAAGTCGCCCCTGGACGTCCCCGCCCAGAATTCCGAAAAATCGTGGGTGTAGAACTGCATCAGGTTCTGGAGGATCGGCTCCTGCTGCGCGGAAGCCTGGATCAGGTTTACGGTCATGAGCGCAAGGGGGCTGGAGGACAGATGAAACTCGAGGCGAGCGAACACCGAATTCTGGTGCTCAGAGCCGCCGACTATGCTGCCGGCGCCGAACCTAAATCCTGACTACCGACAACCGACAACCGACAACCGACGACCGCCGGCCTAAGGGTTAGGCCCGATATACCGAGGTTACACCGCCCATTAGCTTCAGCGTATCCGAAGCGAGCGTGCCCTCTGGCCCTCGCCCGCCCCCCCGGGAAGGACGCCGATATGAGCGCCTCGCACGACATCTCGCGTACAGTTCTGCCGATCCCCGCCCGCTCCCGGACAGGGTTGGTCACCTATGACGCCAAGGATCCGGACACCAAGTATCCGCCAATCATGCAACTGCGCCCCCCGAAAGGCGCCCCGAATATCCTGATCGTGTTGCTCGACGATGTGGGCTTCGGCGCAGCCAGCGCGTTCGGTGGACCCTGCCAGACGCTCACCGCGGAACGCTTGGCGGCCCGGGGACTGAAGTACAACCGCTTCCACACCACCGCCCTGTGCTCGCCGACCCGCCAGGCTTTGCTCACCGGCCGCAACCACCACTCGGTCGGCATGGGCGGCGTCACCGAGATCGCCACCGGCGCACCTGGCTACAATTCGATCCTACCGAACACGGCCTCGCCGATCGCTCGAACCCTGAAATTAAACGGCTACGCCACAGCGCAGTTCGGCAAGTGCCACGAGGTCCCGGTCTGGGAGACCAGTCCCGCCGGCCCCTTCGACGCCTGGCCGACCGGCGGTGGAGGGTTTGAATACTTCTACGGCTTCATTGGGGGCGAGGCCCACCAATGGTACCCCTCGCTCTATGAAGGCACGACCCCAATCGAGGTCGAGAAGACGCCTGAAGAGGGCTATCACTTAATGGCCGACATGACCGACAAGGCCATCGCCTGGGTCGGTCAGCAGCAGGCGCTGATCCCCGATAAGCCGTTCTTCATGTACTTCGCGCCGGGCGCCACCCACGCCCCGCACCACGTCCCCAGCGAATGGGCCGACAAGTACAAGGGCAAGTTCGACGGTGGCTGGGACAAGGTCCGCGAAGAGACCTTCGCGCGGCAAAAGGCGCTGGGCGTCATTCCCAAGGACTGCGAACTAACAGCCCGGCACAAAGAAATCCCCGCTTGGGACGACATGCCTGAAGAGTTGAAGCCGGTCCTGCGTCGGCAGATGGAGGTCTATGCCGGATTCCTGGAATATGCCGACCACCATGTCGGCCGGCTGATCGACAGCCTTGAGCAGCTTCAACTGCTCGACGATACGCTGATCTACTACATCATCGGCGACAACGGGGGTTCGGCCGAAGGCACCTTGAACGGCACCTTCAACGAGATGATCAATTTCAACGGGGCCGCGGCGCTGGAGACGCCGCAGTTCCTGATGGACCGCATCGACAAGCTGGGCGGGCCGGAATCCTACAACCACTTCGCCGTGGGCTGGGCGCACGCGATGAATACACCCTACCAATGGACCAAGCAGGTCGCATCGCACTTTGGCGGCACCCGCAACGGGACGATTGTCCACTGGCCCTCCAGCATTAAAGGCCAGGGCGAGATCCGCACCCAGTTCCACCATGTGATCGACGTAGCCGCCACCTTGTTGGAGGCGGCTGGCATCCCTGAGCCCCTCTCGGTGAACGGTGTGCAGCAGATCCCGATCGAGGGGGTCAGCATGGCCTACTCGTTCAACGACGCCGCCGCACCGGACCGACACGAGACCCAGTATTTCGAAATGTTCGGCAACCGAGGCATCTACCACAAGGGTTGGACCGCGGTGACCCGTCACAAGACCCCGTGGCTGCTAGTCGGCGAGGATGTTCCGGCCTTCGACGACGACGTCTGGGAGCTCTACGACACCACCAAGGACTGGTCGCAGGCCAAGGACCTTTCGAAGGAAATGCCCCAAAAGCTGCACGACCTGCAGCGGCTGTGGCTGATCGAGGCGGTCCGCTACAACGTGCTGCCGCTGGATGATGACGTGGGCAATCGTCTCAACTCCGATCTTGCCGGACGCCCTGTCCTCATCAAGGGCAAGACCCAGGTCCTGTTCGGCGGCATGGGGCGGCTGTCGGAGAACTCGGTCGTCAACATCAAGAACAAGTCGCATGCCGTGACAGCCGGCCTGACCGTTCCCGCCGGCGGCGCGGAGGGCGTCATCATCGCCCAGGGCGGGAACATCGGCGGCTGGTCCCTGTACGCCAAGGACGGCAAGCTCAAGTACTGCTACAATCTGATGGGCATTCAGTACTTCTACGTCGAGGCCGATAGCGCCCTTTCCCCCGGCGATCACCAAGTCCGCATGGAGTTCGCCTATGACGGCGGCGGGCCAGGCAAGGGCGGATCCGCGACCCTCTATGTCGACGGCAAGAAGGTCGGCAGCGGCCATATCGCGGCCACCGCCGCCATGATCTTCTCGGCCGACGACGGCTGCGATGTCGGTCGCGACACAGGCGCGCCGGTGTCGCAGGACTATGGTCCCCACGGCAACGCCTTCAACGGCCAAATCAGGGGCGTCGAGATCGCCATTGATGAAGCCAGCGAAAGCTTTGACCATCTGGTCTCGGCCGACGAGGCGATCCGCATTGCGCTAGCCCGGCAGTAGCGCGGCGCTCGCGGCTCGGCGTTCATCGCGCCGACGCCGCGGCCCGACGTCGAGCACCGCCTCCGCCGTCATCACCATGGGCATGTAGAAATCAAAGTCCTCGCGCAGCTCTCTAGGTCAAAAGGGGTCGTACAGCGCGGCCAATGTGGTGTTGGCGAACAATCGATCGGCCATGTCGTCCCTCTGTGAGATTGAGAGCCAGAGAACTGACAACAACCCAAAATAGAAGTCGAGCCGTGAACTGCCGATCTGAGGTTTGCGTGGGGTCTCTAAGACACACCGTCCGACTGAGTTGTTTCTAAGCCATAACCCGCACTTGACCGGCCAGCTACGGCGCCCCTCAATCCTTAGTGGAACTATATTCCCACTCACGCATCAGGGGAAAGTGTGGCTGTTCGCCGGTCGGGTATCAAAGACGACGATGATGACAACCAAGCCGCGGCGGTGTCGGGCGTACTCACAGCCTTGAAGCAGGCGCCGCTTGGCGTAGCGATCTTCGATCGCGAGATGCGATACCTCGTCGCCTCGGCCCAGTTTCTCACCGATCAAGGACTACCCGGCGACACGCCGCTTGTCGGCCGCTTCCACTATGAGGTCTTCCCCCAGATCCCGCCGCGCTGGCGCGCAATCCATGCAGCAGCTCTTCAGGACGGGAGGGAACTCAGCCATCCCGCCGATCCCTTCCTGCGCGAGGACGGTCAGGTCGATTGGATCCGCTGGTCTGTCAAACCCTGGCGAACCGATACCGGCGCCATCGGTGGACTGGTGCTCTACACCGAGGTGGTGACACCGAGCGTCGAGGCGCGGCTGCATCTCGAAGGCGCAGAGGCTCAGTACCGCGCGGTGTTCGACCAAGCCGCCATGGGCGTGGCCCGGGTCTCGATCGACGGCCGGTTCCTTGAGGTCAACGACAGGCTGTGCGCGATCACCGGCTACAGCCACGACGAACTGCGCGACATGCGCTTCCAGACGATCACCCATCCGGACGACCTGGGATCCGACCGCGCCAAGCTCGCCGCGATGCTCGACGGTGAGATCGCCACCTTCTCCATGGAAAAGCGCTATCTGCCAAAGACGGGCGACGCCATCTGGGCCAGCCTGACTGTTTCCTTGGTGAGGAACGCCGCCGAAGAACCCGCCTACTTTATCGCGATCGTCGAGGACATCACCGCCCGCAAGCAGGTCGAGGCCGAGCAACGCCAGTACCAGAGCCAGCTTCGTTTGATGATCCACGAGTTGAACCACCGGGTGAAGAACACCCTGGCCACGGTGCAGTCGATGGCGGCGCGCACCATGCGCAGCGAGCCCGATCCTCTGGTGGCCTATCAGAAGTTCGAGGCGCGCCTCCTTAGTCTGTCCCAAGTCCACGACGTGCTGACGCGCGAACGCTGGCACGGCGCAGTCTTGCGAGAGGTCGCCGAGCGCGCGCTCGGCCCCTTCGCCAACCAGTCGTCGCATCAGATCGAGATCAAGGGACCCGAGGTGTGGCTACAGCCTGACGCCGCGCTGTCGATGGCTCTGGTCTTCCACGAACTCGCCACCAACGCCGTGAAATACGGCGCGCTCTCAGCCGATATGGGCCGCATAGACCTGACCTGGACGTTCGAGGCGACCAGCGACCAGCTAGACATGATCTGGGCCGAGAGCGGAGGCCCGCCCGTGATCGCCACCCCACACAAGGGCTTCGGCTCGCGCCTTATCGAGCGCAGCCTGCGCGGGGAACTCCGCGGCTCGGCGGTCATGGAATACCCGGCGAGCGGCTTCATCTGCACGATGCACGCGCGCCTGCCGCCAACAACCGACCTGACGAGCCGCTTTGCCCCCAGCTAGTGGCCTCAGCCGCCCATCACCTTGGCCCGAAGCCGGCGCATGCCGCCCAGCCAGCGGTCATAGTCGCCGGCCTTGCGCTGCATGTAGGTCAGCACCTCGGCATGCGGCAGGATCAGGAATTTCTCTTCCGCCAGCCCGGCGATGACGCTCTCGGCCACCTCGTCCGGCGTCAGCACTCCATCCAGGCTCTGGGGCGAGCCCGATCCGCCTTGGCGCAACATCGCCGTATCGACGCCCTGGGGACATAGGATCGAGACCTTGATCCCCTGATCGCCGTGGGTGATCGCCAACGACTCTGCGAAACCCACCGCCGCGTGCTTGGTGGTCGAATAGACCGCCCCACCGATCTGCGAGAGCAGGCCAGCGGCCGACACTGTGTTCAAGATGTAGCCGCCGCCCCGCGCCGCCATGCCCGGCGTCACCGCGCGCGCGGCATGGACGTGGGCCATGACGTTCACGCTCCAGGCCCGCTGCCATACCGCATCAGGCGATGAGGCCGCATTGCTGCGGTCCGGGTCGCCATCGCCGACCCCGGCGTTCGAGACGAACAGGTCGATCCGCCCGTGGCGGGCTTCGACATCAGCGACCATCGCAGACATCGCCTCGCCGTCGGTGACATCGAGCGTCACCGCTTCGCCGCCGATTTCCTTGGCGACCGCCGCCGCACCCTCGCCGTTGCGGTCGACCACAACCACCTGGGCCGCGCCAGCCTTGGCGAAGCGCCGAGCCAGGGCCGCGCCGATCCCATCGGCGGCGCCGGTGACGACGACGACCTTGTCTTTCACGTCCATGTCTTGATCTCCCCTACCCGCAGGCTTCAGCCCGCGTCGGCGTATCCGGCGAATGAATGTTTGAGCGTCGCGTGGTTCAGCAGCATCTCGGCCACCTGCCGCTCGCCACTGGCGTCGAAGATGCGGGTCCGCACCCAATAGGACTCGGTGCGCTTGCTCTCGGCCAGAGCCACGATCTCACGGCGCAGCACATAGTCCTCGCCCACGAACAGCGGCCCATCGATCAGGCGGATCTCTTGGTCGGCGAACAGGCCCACGGCCGGCCCCTTGACCGGGAAACCCGCTAGCCGGCTCGAATGCTCAGCCAGGACGCTGATCATCTCCAGGGGGATAATCGGCCGGCCCCAGGGCGAGGCCGCTCCATCCGAGTACCAGGACGAAGTCTCGGTGATCGCCGCCAGCTTCTGGTTCAAGCTGAACGGATAGAGCGCGCCCATGTGCTGGTCGGCGTCCATGCGGACATGCTCGTCCACCGCCCCCGTCATCCCGACATGCAGGTCTTCCAGGATCAGCAGTTTCTCGGGCGGACGCAGCGCCGCCATGCGGCGCTCCAGCAGCGTCGGGCCGGCGGCGGGACCGATGCTGGCGCTCGCCTCCAGCACCGGCGTACCGTCGGCCTTTTCGGCCCAGACGCGGGTCATGGTCGCGCCGTCGGCCGGGATCTCAGCGAAGGCGCGGACCTCTTCGCCCTCGACCACCATGTTCAAGTAGTGGGACGAGATGCAGCCCTGTTCGAACCACGCCTTGCCCCAGATCTTTTCGAGCAGCGGCGGGAACAGGCTGAAGTGGGTCGGCCCCTCGATCGGCCCGGCCCGGAAGCCCAGCTTCTCGGCCATCTCATCGTCGTGGATCGAGGCGTGCCCGCCATACTCCTGATCGCCCAGCATCTGCCGGGGACGCCGCAGGGGACCTACCAGCGATAGTGTCGTCTCAAAGGTCATGATCGATCCTACTTCGCCGCCACACGGTCCTGGGTCTTCAGCTCGAAGTCGCTGGCGTCGTGGCGCTCATAGAGCTGGGTCGAGGGCTCGCCCCAGGTGCGGTTGACCATGCGGCCACGTTGGACGCCCGGTCGCTCGGCCAGGGCGTCGGCCCAGCGCTGGACATGCTTGTAATCCTGCACCGACAGGAACTCGCCGGCGTCATAGAGCACGCCCTTGGCCAGCCCGCCGTACCAGGGCCAGATCGCCATGTCGGCGATGGTGTACTCGTCGCCGGCGATATAGCGGTTATCCGCCAGCTGGCGGTCGAGCACGTCCAGCTGACGCTTCACCTCCATCGCGAAGCGGTCGATGGCGTATTCGATCTTGGTGGGCGCATAGGCGTAGAAGTGGCCCAGGCCGCCGCCCAGATAGGGCGCGCTGCCCATCTGCCAGAACAGCCACGACATGCACTCGGCGCGCTTGGCCGGGTCGGTAGGCAAGAACTCGCCGAACTTCTCGGCCAGGTGAACCAGGATCGCGCCGGATTCGAAGATGCGGATCGGAGTCGGTCCGCTGCGGTCCATCAGCGCCGGGATCTTGGAGTTGGGGTTCACCGAGACGAACCCGCTGCCGAACTGATCGCCATTGCCGATATTGATCAGCCAGGCGTCGTATTCCGCACCGCTATGGCCGAGCGCGAGCAGCTCCTCCAGCATCACCGTGACCTTGATGCCGTTCGGCGTGGCCAGCGAGTAGAGCTGGAACGGATGGCGGCCGACCGGCAACTCCTTGTCATGCGTCGGCCCAGCGATCGGCCGGTTGATGCTGGCGAACCGGCCTCCGTTTTCCTTGTTCCAGGTCCAGACCTTCGGCGGCGTGTATTCCGGTGTGTCGGTCATCTTGTCGGGCTCCAGGCGCCAGCTCGCTGCATGTGCATCCACGACAGTGGACGCCAGTCCGGCTTGGCGATTCAAAACGGGCGGACGAGCAAGTTGGTCCAATCGCGACCGGGCGCCAAGGCCGGCATTCAGCGCAAGAGCTGCAAACCGTCGATGTTTTGCACTTGCGCGGTCAGGCCCGACACCACAACCTCGCCCTATCCGAGCAATCTGGCTGAAAACGCGTCAGGGGAGTCGAGCATGTCACGCACTGCAGCCTGGGCTACGATGGTCGCCGTCCTGATAGTCTCCGGCTGCGCCAGCCAAGATCCGGACAGACCGCGCGCCTCGAACCCCGGTCAGCAGTGTTTCTTCGCTGGCAACGTCAGCAACTTCACCGCTGTAGACGCCAGCACCGTCAACATTCGGGTCGGCTCAGACGTCTACCGGCTGGACCTGATGAGTTCGTGCCGGAACGTGAACTGGAACAACCGGCTGAGCCTAGCCTCGCGGACCGGCTCGTCGATCTGCACAGGGACCGGATTTGGAACCACCCTCATCAGCCGCGGCGTGAGCGGGCAGCAGCGCTGCCAGGTTCATCGGGTAACACTGCTGACCCCGGCCGAGGTCGAGGCGTTGCGGCCGCGCGACCGCCCCTAACCCACCGTCTCGCGCAGGTGGGCGCGTTCGTTCAGCGCCATCACAGCGCGCTGACCGCCGCGCGCGCACATATAGCGGTGCACGCTGGTATAGCCTGGCTCAAAGAACAGCCGCGGCGCCATGCCCAGCACATGCGCCGTCCAGACATTGATGACCCCGCCGTGGCAGAAAACCGCGACGCGCTGGCCAGGATGGGCGGCGATGACTTCTTCCAGCGCGCTGACCACGGCGGCGTTGAAGGCATTGATGTCCATCGCATGTTCGCCCTTCGCAAGGGCCAGCCACGCCTCGTAATTCTCGCGCTTCAGAACCTCCATCGGGATGTAGGAGCCGGAGTCGCGATCGAACTCCGCCACGCCTTCGTGCTGGCGAATGTCGTGGCCAAGATGGGCGGCGAAGGGCCGCGCCGTCTGCACGGCCCGGCGCATTGGGCTGGACCACACGGCGTCCGCGCCTTCGTGAGCGAGCCAGCCGGCGACTTTGCGGGCCTGATCGTGGCCTTCCTGCGAAAGGTCCGGATCGGAGCTCTCGTCATTGCGCACCGGCAGACCGTGCCGAATGAGGATCAGTTCCATGGCTCAACTCCCCCGCCTGGCCGGTTGCCCCGGCTTCGTCAGACTTATCCCCGAGGTTCGGCTTGCGCGCTAGCCCAGCCGGCGATCACGTCTCGAAGCGATCCGGCGCAAAGCAATCAAGATCGGGAGCCGGAACGCCGTCCAGACTGGCGCAGATGAGGGACGCCGCCATGCTCGCGAAGCTGACGCCGTTTCCGCCAAATCCGCTGGCCAGCCAAAGCGCGTCAAAGCCCGGCGCGCGTCCGATGGCCGGCAAGCCATCCGGCGAACTACCGAACGTCGCGGCCCAGGTGCATTCGGCCACCACGCCCTCACGTCCCAGAAGATCGCCAGATTGAGCGGTGAGGGTCTGGCGCTTGGCGTCCAGCAAGGCGTCGCGACGCTCGGCGTCGGCAAAATCCTCATCGGTGCCGCCGATGATCACCCGCCCATCACGTGTCGTGCGGGCATAGAGGTAAGGATCCGAGGCCTCCCAGATCAGCGCATTTTCACGCCAAAGCGGCGCCAGGCCCGGCGCCGAAGCGATAGCGAAGCTTGAGCCCAACTCGAAGGCGGGCGGGAGATAGGCGCGGGCGGCCTCATATCCGGTCGCGAGCACGGCTTGGCGCGCAAGAATGGCGTTTCCGTCCGACAACGCCAGCGAGACCCCGGTCTCATTGCATGCGATGGCGACGACATCGGCTGGCCATATGAGCTTCGCGCCCCTGCCGACGGCACACTTCAATAGTCCGAGCGTCAGCGCGACGGGATCGACCTCAAAGGCCAGGTCAGAGATCAGGCCCGCGCGCGGCGGGAGCCCGAACCTCTCAGCCAAGGCCTTGCTGCCCAAGAACTGAGACGGGAGTCCGGCCGCTTGGCGCGCTTTCGCCTCAGCTTGCAGCCCCGCTTCATCGAGCAAGGTCCCTGCTAGATAGACTTCCGGCCGTGCTCGCCAACCGCAATCGATGGCCAGACGCCGTATGCGATCGTCAAGTTCGCCCACCGCCGCGAACACGCATCGCCACCGGCGCGCGGCTTCAGCCGCTCCTAGAGTGCGGGCAAGATGACTGAGCGGCGTGTCGGCACCCCACATCACCAAGGCGGTGGACGCCGCCGTGGCGCCCCACGCCGGAGGGCGGCGGTCGAGAACGACTACACTTCGCCCCTGCCCGCTGATCCGCTCCGCCAACATGGCGCCCATCACGCCGGCTCCGACGATGGCTACATCGACGAGGTCAGCGGGCGGTGAGGCCACGGGAAGATCCGAGGCAGGTTCGGGCCAGCACACGGCGCCGCCCCGAAGATCGAGATGCTCGGTGAGGGACATGAGCCGCTAATGCGGCGGCTAGAAGAGGCCGGCGCGTTGGCCGATGACCGCGATGGCGATGACGATCAGCACCACCTGGATGATCCAATTCAAGGGCGATGGGATCGGCATCTTCTGAACGGCGTACAGCGCCAGGGCCAGGAGGATGACGACAACGAGGATGAGGATGAGAATGGACATGTGAGCCAAACCTGCACCATGGGAGAAGGTTCCAGTCACTCTGCAACAGCGAACGAGGCTGGCGTACCGGCGTTTGCCAGATACTCTCCTTTCCTAGGCCCGACAGAGGCCAGGGAGCGACCTAGGATGCACGATCTCTCACGCGCCGCGCCAGTGGATGTAGGGCTGAGCGAGGCTGGCCTGGCGACCATCGACCGCTACCTTCAGGGCTGGATCGACAAGGGCGTTGTCGCCGGAATGGTCACCCTGACCGCTCGCCACGGCAAGATCGCTCACACCAGCACCCTCGGCCAAAAGGACCTTGCGACCGGCGAGCCCATGGCTCTCGACACCATTTTCCGCATCTTCTCGATGACCAAGCCGGTGACGGCCGTGGCGATGATGATCCTGCATGACCGCGGGCTGTGGTCTCCTGATGATCCCATCGCCAAGCATCTGCCGGCCTTTGCAGGCGCCAGGGTGTTTGGCGGGCTGGACGGGCACGGCGCGCCGATCCTGACCGCCGCCAATCATGAACCGACTTTGCGTGAACTTCTGACCCATACCGCCGGCCTGACCTATGGCCGTGAGCCGATGGGCGGCTTGGAAGCGCTCTACGAAGTCGCCAATGTCTGGGGCTCGGCCGACCTGACCGACATGGCCGCGCGGCTGGGCGCCCTGCCCCTGGCCTACCAGCCTGGAACCAAGTGGATCTACGGCCTGGCGATGGATGTCCAGGGCGCGATCATCGAGAAGCTGAGCGGCAAAAGCCTACCCGACTTCATGCGCGACGAAATATTCGCGCCGCTAGGCATGATCGACACGGCCTTCCATACCCCGCCGGAGAAACGCTCGCGGCTTGCCACCCTCTACCGCTCCAGTTCCAGCCGCGGCCTCGTTCCGCTCCCCGTCAATCCGCTGCTGCCGGACCATGAGACGCCGCCGGCGCTGGCCTCCGGCGGCGGCGGGCTGGTCTCAACGGTCGGGGACTACGCCCGTTTCGCACAGATGCTGCTGAACCGCGGCGAACTTGATGGCCGGCGGATCATCAGCGAGCAGGCGGCGCGCCTGATGATGACCAACCAACTGTCAGGCGAAATGCTGGCCCAGGGCTGGGGCGTCGGGCACCAGCAGATCCGCCCCGGTTTCGGCTACGGTTTCAACGGCGTGGTGTTCACTGACCCGCAAGCGGCCGGCATTCCCGTCGGCGTCGGGACCTATCACTGGGACGGCGCGGCGGGGACCTGGTTCTGGGTAGATCCGGAGAACGACCTGCTGTTCGTCGGCATGGTCCAACTGCTCTCCGAGAAAGCGCCCGCCCTTCAGGCCACCACCCAGACCCTGATGGCCGACGCGGTTGTCCAAGGCGCCGTCAGTCCTCGCACCACATCCGCAGCAGGTTCCCGATAGTCTTGTCCAGAAGCAGGGCCGCCTCCTGCCCGTCCTGACCCTGCCGGACGCGTTCTAGATCGAACAGCAACTCTCGCTGGTCGGCGCGGCGGATCGTGCTCTGCACCCATCCGACACAGGCCAACCTAACGCCGCGCGTGACCGGCGTGACACGGTGCAGCTGGCCGGTCGGATAGAGGACCGCTGAGCCGGCCGCTGGCCGAAACTCGCGATCGCCGGCAAGGTCGCGAAGCAGCAACGCCCCGCCCTCATAGGTTTCCGGGTCTGAGAGAAAGATGGTGAAGCTGAGGTCGGTCCGCAGGGGCCAGACGTGCACGTCGTACATCGAGGCGTTGTCGGCATGCAGACCGTACTGCTGGCCAGGTCCATAGCGCGAAAACATAAGGCTGGACCAACGCGCCGGCCGAACCAGGGTGCGGAATATTGGGTGGGCTTCGAGCGCGAGCCGCACCTTCCGGGCAAGGTCGATCACGCCGGGGTCGTCGCCACGGGCCTGCTCGTTGCGCTTCACCTGCTCGGCCGCCGCCCCCGCGGTCGCCCGCCCGTCGCGGAACGGCGCGCTCTTCAAGCCATCTTGGATGGCGAGGAGTTGCTGTGGGTTCAGCACGTCTGGAACGATCAACCTACGCCTCCTCCCGGACATGCGGAGCACCGGCCCGCGTCCAGCATCCCTTTTCACGGCGCCGACGCGTTACGGCAAGCCGGGGGCTTGCCGGGAGTAGGGCGAACTCCCATCTTCTGCGCGCGGACCGGGCCCCTCTGGTAACCGCCGGCTCTGCCGGGGGTTATGATGTCGGACGCATCACGTCACCACGTGAGGCCGGCCCGAAGCTGTCGCGCCTCCATCGTTCAGAAGGAAGCCCTGATGCCGCTGCTCCTATGCCCCAACGACAACACCTCCATGCAGACCGTGGACCGTGCCGGCGTTCAATTTGACATGTGCCCCACCTGCCGTGGCGTTTGGCTTGATCGCGGTGAGTTGGAGAAACTGATGGCGGCGGGGGCCCAAGCCTCCGCCCCGCCAGCCGGACAGGCTGCTGCTCCTAGCCCCGTCGCCCCGCCGCCTCAATCGTCGACACCCTGGAACGCCGGCTATGGCGAGCGGGGAGAACGTGGCGAGTATGGCGAACGCGGTGAGCGAGGAGAATACGGTGAGCGCGGCGAGTACGGCCAAGGCTATGGCGGCTATCGCAAGAAGCGCTCGATCTTCGATATTTTCGACTAGGGCCCTGACCGGCCGACGGCGTTCGGCGGCCGGATTTTCACCGCCTATCGATAGCGCGTCACCTTCAACGGGAAGCGGTGCGCCTCGCCCGCCAGAGTGACCGTCACCGTCAGCTCGCTGGTGTCCTTAGGCAACGGACCGAGACCCAAATCGGTCATATGTTTCTCGCCTGGCTGGACGGTCTGAGCCACGAAGCCCAGGCCCTCCGCCGCGGCCATCATGGCCTGGTTCTCCGCCTCGACACGGGCCGGGCCATTCTGGAGTCGTGGGTTCGTCGGCGTGGGCCGGTCGCGAGCCGCCGCGCCGGCGCCGTCCATCGCCGCGGCGATCTGCGCCCACTTCGCGCGTTTCCTCGCCCGGATTTCGAGGCTGGCCATCATCTCATCGCGGGTGAAGACGGCCACCTGGTCGCCGCTCTGAGTGGTCACGATCACACTTGAGGGCGTCAGGTTGAACGGAGCCTGGCTGTGATTTTCGACGGCGATCACCAGCGCCGGCATATCCTTCTCATCGTGGGTCGCCCGCTGCACCAGCAGGGCGGCGTCGCTTCGCGCCAAGCTGGAGCGCGCGCCCGCCATGCCGTCGCGAAACTCCACCATCGATCCCAGGGTTTCGACCGGCTCGATCCTGATTGTCGCGGCCATCGCCGTCCCGGCCCAGCTTGCGGCCACCAACGCCGCCAAGACCCATCGCTTCACCATGGTTACCCCCCTAACTGCCCGCAGAAAGTGTAGCAGCGAGCGTTTACAGCCTGCTACCGAATGTGGGCGCCGCCCCATTGATGCCGCGAATCAGAAGCCTCTGGCCCCCTTCCGTCACGGCCGGAGCGATATAGTGAAGTTAGTTGGGTACTGCGCCGTCGCGATCTGCGGCTCCATTCTCGCCGCCTGCGCCAGCGCCAACGAGACCGCGCCGGCCCGCACCGCCACCGAGCAACTGCTGGTCGCCCACGCCGCCGAGCGTGCGGCGAGCGAGTTCTCTCTCGCCCTGCCGGCGGACGCGCGCGTGTTTCTCGACACCTCCAACTTCCGGGGCGAGGGCTCGGAATATGCCGCCAGCGCGGTGCGCGAGGCGCTGGTCTCCCGGGGAAACCGGCTCAGCCCGACCAAGGCCGACTCCGATATCGTTGTCGAGATCCGTCTCGGCGCACTATCGATCGACAAGATGCAGCGGGTGGTCGGCATTCCGCGCCTGACCCTGCCGATCTCCTCCAACCTGACCAACGCCACCATTCCAGAGCTTTCAGCCTATTCCCGCCGGGACCGGACTGGCGTGGCCGAGTTTTCCGCCTTCGCCTACGACACCCACTCGGGGCGTCCGATAGCGCTGGGGGCACGCATGGCCGGAACCGCCAAGATCCGCAGCCACACCCTGTTCATGGTCTTCTCCTGGGGACAGCAGGAGGTCCGTCCCGGTGACGCCTCCGTGGCGTCCGATCAGTGGTGGAAGGTCTGGTAGCAAAGGACTTGCCGCCCTCCCCCGCCACCGGCTCTATTGAAGGCCGAGCGCCTAAGCGCCTTGGGGGGAGACAAGAATGGATCGACGCAACCTTGCGCCGTACCTGGTGCTGGCCTGCGCCATAGCCGCTGGTGTCAGCTATGTGGCCTCCTGGGACCTGGATATCCCGCCCCTCGCCAGCATGCTTTGGAAGGGCGCCGGCGTCAGCCTTCTGGCCCTTTACGCAGGCCTCAAGGCGCGCAGCCTCGACGGCTGGCTGATCTGTGCTGTGATGGCTTTCGGCGCGCTCGGCGACATGCTGCTGGAGGCCGCCGGCCTGACGGTTGGCGCAGTGGCTTTCCTGGTCGGCCATCTCATCGCCATCTGGCTCTACCTGCGAAATCGCCGACGCGCCGTAACCCGCAGCCAGATGCTGTTCGCTATCCTCCTGGTCCCGGCGACAGGGATAATTGCCTTCCTGTTGCCCACGGACCGCGCTCTGGCGGCAGCGGCCACCCTCTATTCCATGAGCCTTGCGGTGATGGCGGCGATGGCCTGGACCAGCCGCTTTCCCCGCGCGGTGGTCGGCGCGGGCGCGTTGATGTTCGTGGTGTCCGACCTGTTGATCTTCGCCCGGGCGGGCGCACTCGAACACGCAGCCTGGATCGGCCTGGCCATCTGGGGGCTCTATTTCTGCGGCCAGACCCTGATCTGCGTCGGCGTCACTCGCACACTGGCCAGGAACCGGCTCGCCTAGCCTCCGACCTTGGTCTGGCGCTGTTCACGCCAGTCCTTTCGGGTTCGGGCGTAAAGGAAGCTGTCGCCGGGGTCGCTCTCGCCAAACCCCGAACTGCGCACGAGTCCCTCGCGGACGAATCCGCAGCGCTCCGCCAGCCTCCAGGACGCGGTGTTCCACACCTCGATCATCAGTTGCAGTCGGTGAACGCCCGGCCGTTGCTCGAACAACAGGTCGGCGAACATCGCCACAGCGGGCGCAGCGTAGCCCCTGCCGCGGTCGGACGGATCGTGGATGATGTAGCCCAGCTCCAACCCATGAATGCACGGTCCGGAACGGTAGAATTGCGCGGTGCCTAGCAGTCGTCCGCTGGCTGCCTCGACAATCGCGAAGGCGCCCGCCTCCTCCTGCCAGAAGCCGGTGTTCTCGAACGCCTGGCCGAGCCGAGCAGCTTCGGTCAGCGGTTCGGTTATAGACACGGTGAAGGCGAACCGGCCGATCTGGTTCAGGTCCTGTGCGCAGATTCGGCGGATGGCGACCGGAGCGGTGCTCATGGGAATGTGTCGGTGGCGCGTGATCGGGGAGCCCAGCACGGCGAACGCCGCGGAGCGCTTAGGAGGGAGCGCGAAACGCGCCCCGAATGCCTATCTCAGGCCATGCGTCAGCTAGAGACGCCGAGCCTCGCCTGTCAACGCCTAGGCGCTGCGCGGCCCCAGCAGGATCACCGCCGCGCCAACCAGGCAGATCGCGGCCCCCAGCAGGTCCCAACGGTCTGGAGCCCGCTGCTCCACCAGCCACAGCCAGCCAATCGAGGCGACGATGTATACGCCGCCATAGGCCGCATAGGCCCGCCCCGCCGCATCGCTGTCGACCCGCGTCAGCAGGAAGGCGAACAGGGCCAGCGACGCTATCCCAGGGGCCACCCACCACACCGAGCGGTCCAGCCGCAGCCACGCCCAGAACGCGAAACATCCGGCGATCTCAGCCACCGCCGCGAGCGCATAGTAGAGCACTGTCATTCAAGCATCCGCCCACCGACCGGCTTGGCCACGAGCCACGGTCTCGGGTCTTTTCGCCACGTCCGCAAGGTCGGGCGCGCTACAGCCAAGCCAAGATATCGCCCCATCACGGTCCATTGATGACCGCAAAGCCCCTCCAGCCTAAACATTCGTCGGGGGAGGCCTCAATCATTTCGGGAGACCTCATGCGTTCAATTCTCACCTTCGGGGCCGCGGCCCTTGCTCTTGCGATCACCTCCGCTCCGGCCATGGCTCAAAGCGCGGCCCAGTCGGATGAAGCCACGGAAGCGGCGCCGGCGGCCAGCAGCCCGTCGGGCGCGGACGCTAGCGCAACGGCGGCGACCCTGGCGGTCGGCGCCACGGTCAAGGACAAGACCGGCACTTCAATCGGCCAGGTGACCGCCGTGAAGCCGGATCCGACCGGCAAGCAGGTGGCGACCATCAAGATGGGAACCGATACCTTCGCGGTGGAGACCGACAAGCTCGCCATTGCTGACGGTTCGGCGACGATCAACGCCACCCAGGCTGAACTCAAGGCGATGCTCGCCAAGTAACCGGCCTGCCAGACCTCGCTACAAAACGCCCCGTCCTCACCCAAGGCCGGGGCGTTTTCACATTTGGGCTACAGCCCGAACGCTTCGCAAATCTTCTGCGCATTCGCCGCCGGCGTCGCGGCCGTGGCGTCGATCTCCAGATCGTAGACCACGTCGCGATGAACGCGTCCGAACTGCCATCGCGCCAGTCCGAGCTCACGGTCTCCCCGCTCGCGCTCGCGTCGTTCCAGCACCTCAAGCGGGGCGAACAGGCCGACGATCCGCAAGTCATGGCCAGAGAGCAGCTCGCGATAGGCTAGCGCTTCGCCCTGCCCCAGCATCACCTCGTCAACGACGAGGTGATTGCCCTGCTCGGCCATCGCCGCGATCGCGTGACGCATGCCTTGCATGGCGCGGTTCAGCACCCGGCCGGTCCGGATCGCAATGGAGGGGTGGCCATTCTCGACGCCGGGCTCAAATATGAGCCCGTCCGGATCCCCCATCATGCTGGGCGGCAGCATCTCCAGAAACGTGTCCATCGCCACGTGCAGGAAAGGGCGGGCGGCGATCTCCTGCAGCGCCCGCGCCGTCGAACTTTTGCCGACGCTGCCGACCCCATTGAGCACGATGACCTGCGAACGCGACATTTAGCGCCTACTCCCTCGGTCTCTCACGCCTGGGAGACCAGCTTCATACCGACGACCCCGAGCACGATCATGCCCATGAAGCCGATCTGGGCCATGGACAGCTTCTCGCCGAACAGCAAGGCGCCGCAGATGCCGACACCGACCGCACCCAGGCCGGTCCAGATCGCATAGGCGGTGCTGGCCGGCAAACCGCGCATGGCGAAGGCCAGCAGGCCCATATTCACAAAGCTCAGCGCAATCGGGACCGTCGCCGATTGCCAGGTCGCCTGAACGCCCGCCCATTTCAGGCTTAACGCCCAGATGATTTCGGTTACGACGGCAATGCTGAGCGCGAGCCACGCCATGGGATTTCTCCAGCAGCGGGCTCGGATGTCAGTGGCGGCCGGAAACCCGAAAGAGGCCGTCACAGATGTGGTGAAGCGCGCCTCCTACAGGATTAGTACCCTCAGTCCAACCCGGCTGGCGCCAGCGCGCCCTCGGTAAGCCGCGTATGCAGTTCCCAAAGCGCGGTGCGATTGCTGTCCCAGCGGAGCAATTCGCGGGCGTCGGAATAGCTGAGCCACCTCACGTCTGCATGTTCATCAGACAGCCGAATGGTCTCGCCCATGGCCACCTCGGCCCCGAACGCCAGTTCGCGGACGACGTACACATCCGGCCCCCAACTTGCCCAATCGCGAAACAAACGCGCGGGAACGGTGGCGTGCGCATCCAGCTCCACCCATCGCCGATTGGGAGACAGGCCTGTCTCTTCCTCAAGCTCGCGCTGCGCCGCCTCCAGAGGCGTTTCCCCATCTTCGACTCCACCAGCGACGGCTTGCCAAGACGCTGCATCGCCATCCGAACGTCGAAAGACCGCGTAGCTAAATCCATCCTTCCGCGTTCCCCGAAACGGCAGAACGAGCACGTTCACAGGTGATCGCATTTCTTCTCCCTACGACTGTCAGTAGCGATAGGGCCACGGCGGTTCATCGACCGGCGTATCGACAGCCGGCAGGAATTCGCTGAGCGGAATCCGCACCCAGCCATCGCGGGTGTCGATCACGTAGCTCATTTGAGCCGAGAAATCCGTCACCGGCTGGAGCGGACCGCGAAGTTGTATGAACCGCTCCCGCCCTCGGTCCGCCGCGATGAGCAGCTCGATGGATGAGGCGTCGTCCCGGAGCCGCGCTGAATAGTCGACGCAGACCCCTCCATAGCAGAGCTGCTTGTCCATCTGGGTCGGGGGCGCTCCGTCGTCGTCCGAGAGCAGGATGTTGGCGCGAACTTCGCCGGACGTGACAATGGCGACAGCGCCATCGGGTCCCGACTTCACCTCCAGCCTGAAGTTCGAGTCCGGCAGGCAGAAGGCGGCGATCAGGATCGCGCAAGGAATGTCCATGAGACGCTCCAGATTGGCGCGGTCGTGCGCCTATCGGAAGCCTAACAACCTGAACCTTCTACGCCAATCTAAACACGCACAGGATGCCTACTTGCGGCGCGCCTCGAAGGCAGCCTCCACGCACGGCATGACCAACCAGCCGACCTGTTCGCCCATCACCGCCAACTCCTTGGCGGTGCTCGACGACACGTGAAGGTATTGCGACTCACAGATGAAATGCACCATCGGGATGGACGGATCTATCCGCCCTGCCACACCGTGGAGGTTGAACTCGTCGTTGAAGTCGCTCGCCTCCCGAAGGCCCCGCGCGATGTGCGTGGCTCCGATCTTACGGGCATAGCCGATAAGGCTTTGGTTGGTGAACTCGCCGATCTCCAGCGCGCCGCCGAACAGCGTCTCGCCTCGTTGCGGATCCTCTCCGTCGGCCGCTTCGGGCCAGAATTCGATGATCGAGCGGGCAATAAGCGCCTGACTTTCCGCCACGTCGAAAGTCCGCGCTTTCCGGACATTGGTTCCAATGGCCACATGCACCGCGTCGAAGGTCATCAGAGCCTTGCTGATGATATCCAGATGCCCGCGCGTCACCGGATCAAACGATCCTGCGTAGAGCGCCTTCGTCCTGGCCGGCTTGAGCATTTGATCTGTTCTCCGCCCCTCACCGCAACGATAGCAGCATGCGGGCGCAGCAACAGTCCAAGCTTGGCTGGATGGCCGTTTGCGCACCTCATCGGAAGACGTAGAGACCGCCGCCCGCCTGCACATCCGGGAACGGGCCGCTTTCAATTTGCAGCCGCCCTCGGCGAGATCCGCAAACGCAGCGCAGTCGCTCGGAAAACGCGCCCAGCGGCAGCCCGCCAAGCCCCTGCGCCACCCAGATCGTCGGATCGCATGGGCCCGCTCGCTCGCACCCGGGCGAAGCGCAGCGCGCCACCAGATGCCGGTCCATCCCAACGCACGCCAGCAAGGGCGGCCCGTCCCGTCTAGCCATGAGCACCTCCATGGCTAGAACAAAGACAGAACAATGGGACTTGAGCGACTCAGTTCTGGTTGTTTTCGGCTGTTATCCCCAGGGTCGTGCTGATCTTGAGCGGACTACTCCGCCAACAGGCCGTCCACGAACTCGGGCAGCCAGGAGTTGCGGCCGGGCTTCATCCGTTCCGAGCGATAGATATGGCCAAGGTCGGCATAGGCTCGGTCGAAATTCTTGTTCACGATGACGTAGTCGTAGAGCCGCCAGTGGGCGATCTCTTCCTTGCCCAGAGCCAAGCGCTGGTTGATCACCTCTTCGCTGTCCTGCGCGCGCGCGTGCAGGCGGCGCGACAGGTCTTCCCACGACGGCGGCAGGATGAAGACGCGCACGCTATCGTTGGGGGCCTTCTCGGCGATCTGCTTGGCGCCCTGCCAGTCGATGTCGAAGAGGACGTCCTTGCCCTCGTCGAGAGCGGACATCACCGCCGCCATCGGCGTGCCGTAGAGATTGCCGTTCACCTCGGCCCACTCCAGGAACCCGCCCTTGGCGATCATCGCCTCAAAGGCGGGCCGATCGACGAAGAAGTACTCGCGGCCCTCCTCCTCGCCTGGCCGTGGCGCCCGCGTCGTCCAGGATATCGACAGCGTCAGGTCGGCATGGTCGGAGACCAGCCGGCGCGAAAGCGAGGTCTTGCCCGCTCCGGCCGGGCTGGAGACCAGCAGGAGAAGGCCGCGACGGGTGGTTTCCCAGGGCTTGGCGTGGTCGTCGGTCATCAATCTCTTCCAGATGCTCCCAGCCAGGGAGCGGTCGCACTTAGATGCTCCCCCTTGAGGGGAGCTGTCACCAATGGTGACTACTCCACGTTCTGCACTTGCTCGCGGAACTGTTCGATCGTGGCCTTCAGGTCCAGCCCAACCGTCGTCATCGCGCTGAGCGCCGACTTGGAACACAGGGTGTTGGCCTCGCGCATGAATTCCTGGGTCAGGAAATCCAGGCGGCGGCCTTGCGGCCCCTCGCCGACGATGTGCCCGCGCGCAGCGTCCACGTGAGCCCGCAGCCGGTCCAACTCCTCACGGACGTCGGCCTTCACGGCCATGGCGGCCGCCTCGGTGACGATCTTGTCGGCGGGCGCGGCCTCGCCGATCAGTTCGGCCATCCGGCGCTCGAAACGCTCCTTGATCGCGGCCGGCTGGCCCTCCGCCAAGGCGTGGGCCTGGGCCACCAGCATCTCGATCCGATCGACCAACGCCACCAGCACTGCGGTAAGGGCCAGCCCCTCCTCGCGCCGTGAGGCGGCCAAGGCGTCCAGCGCAGCGCCGACCGAAAGCGCCATCGCGGCCTCGAGCCTCGCCTGGGCCTCCGGATCATCCTCGGTGTCCACGACTTCGAGGACACCGCGCAGCGCGAGCAGGCCGTCGAGGCTCGGCGGCCCAGCCCGGCCGGCGGCGATCAACGGCGCGCCGAGGTCCAGATATCGGTCCAGTTGCTCCTGATTGACCCGCACCTGGACGCCGGCCTCGGCCTTCTTGGCCTGCACGCCGACGCTCACCTGCCCACGCGCAAACCGGCTCTGCGCGCCTTCACGTGCGGCGCGGTCAAGCTGATCGAAGCCGGGAGGTCCTCGAAAGCGGATCTCCAGATTGCGACCGTTCACCGAGCGCGCCTCGACCGCCCAGCTCCACTCGGCGGCCGAACCTTCGGCCCGACCAAAGCCCGTCATTCCAGATAGCGGCATCAGAATTCTCCGCCCGTTCAATGGGCAAGCCGGTCACACCCGGCGATGGCTCACCGCCCAGCTTTCAGCTCGGCGGCCTTGTCCTGCAGCGCCTTGGCCTCGCGTTCCCGCTCGACGGCGCGCCACTTGGCGACGTTCTTCAGGTGCTCTTCGTAGGTCGGAGCAAAGACGTGGCCGCCGGTGCCGTCGGCGACAAAGAACAGCGCGTCGCTCTTGGGCGGATCGAGCACCGCCGCCAGGGCCGCACGGCCCGGATTGGCGATCGGCGTCGGGGGCAGCCGGTCGATCTGATAGGTGTTGTACGGGTTCGGGACAGCCAGCTCCGAGGCCCGCAGACCGCGGCCCAGCGGCTTGCCGCCGGTCAGGCCGTAGATGATCGTCGGATCGCTCTCCAGCCGCATGCCGGCGCGCAGACGGTTCACGAACACCGAGGCGACCTGCGGCCGCTCACTGGCGATGCCGGTTTCCTTCTCGACGATCGAGGCCAGGGTCACGGCCTCCTGCGGCGTGGTGATCGGCAGGCCGGGCTGGCGCTTGTCCCAGAGCAGCACGAGCAGTTCGTCGCGGGCGTCCATCATCCGCTTCAGCACCGCGGCGCGGTCTTCGCCGCGTTCGTACTGATAGGTTTCCGGCAGGATCGCCCCTTCAGGAGGCGCGGCGACGTCGCCGGTAAGGTCCGGGCGCGCCATCAGTAGTTCAACCGCCGCCTGCGAGGTCATGCCCTCGGGGATCGTCACCTGATGGACCACGATCTTGCCGTCGCGGATATCGCGCAGGATGCTGGCCATCGAGGCGCGGCTTTTGAATTCGTACTCGCCGGCCTTCAGCGACTTGGCCGCGCCGGTCACCTGGGCGGCCGCCGCGAACATCGCCTTTGAACGGATCGCTCCGTCGCGCTCCAGGGTCGAGGCGATCTCGGTCAGGCCCGCGCCCTTGCGCAGCATAACCACGCGCGGCTCGCCGCCGTCGGTCGCCGGGCCGGGCCCTTGGTAGGACCAAAGCCCCCAGGCCAGGACGAGGGCCACGACAACGCCCAGCGTCGCCGCGGCGCTGCCGAGCATGATGATCAACCGGCGCATGGGCGAGAGACCTGCGGCCCGACGTCCCTTGCCTTTGGCTTTGCGAGGTTTGCGGCTCACGAGACCTTCTTGAAGACCACGGACGCGTTGGTGCCGCCGAAGCCGAAGCTGTTGGACAGCGCGATGTCGATCTTCATCGGCTTGGCCTTGTTCGGAACCAGGTCGATCTCGGTTTCAACCGAGGGATTGTCGAGATTGATCGTCGGCGGCGCGATCTGGTCGCGGATGGCGAGCACCGCGAAGGCCGACTCGATGGCCCCGGCCGCGCCCAGAAGGTGACCGGTCGCCGACTTGGTGGACGACATCGTCATGCCCTTGGCCGCATCGCCCAGCAGGCGCGTGACGGCGCCCAGTTCAATCTCGTCGCCAAGCGGCGTCGAGGTGCCGTGAGCGTTGATGTAGTCGATCTCGGACGGGTCGATGCCGGCGTCCTTGATCGCCGCCTTCATGGCGCGGAAGCCGCCGTCGCCGTCCTCGGCCGGAGCGGTGATGTGATAGGCGTCGCCAGCCAGGCCATAGCCGGCCACCTCGGCGTAGATCTTCGCGCCACGCGCCTTGGCGTGTTCGTATTCTTCCAGGACCAGGACGCCCGCGCCCTCGCCCATCACGAACCCGTCGCGGTCCTTGTCATAGGGGCGGCTGGCTTTCTCGGGAGCATCGTTGAAGCCGGTCGACATCGCCCGGCAGGCGATGAAGCCTGCCACGCCCACGGGGCAGATCGCCGCCTCGGCGCCGCCCGCCACCATGACGTCGGCGTCGCCGTACTTGATCATCCGCGCGGCGTCGCCGATGGCGTGAGCGCCGGTCGCGCAAGCCGTCACCACCGAGTGGTTCGGCCCCTTGAACCCGTGGCGGATCGAGACCTGGCCCGAGGCGAGGTTGATCAGGGCCGAGGGAATGAAAAACGGGCTGACCCGGCGCGGGCCCTTCTCGTAGAGCTCGATCGAGGTCTTCTCGATGGTGGCCAGGCCGCCAATTCCCGATCCGATAATGACCCCGGTGCGCTCCTTGTCCTCGTCGGACTCGGGAACCCAACCAGAATCCTTCACGGCCTCGTCAGCCGCGGCGATGGCATAGAGGATGAAATCGTCGACTCGGCGCTGGTCCTTGGGGGCCATGGTGTCGTCCGGGTTGAACGATCCCGGGACGCCTGCGCCACCGCCGCCGCGTCCATCGACGCGGGGAATCTCGCAGGCCACCTGGCAGGCGTAGTCCGTGGGGTCGAAAGTGGTGATCCGTCCCGCACCCGACTTGCCGGCCAAAATGGCTTGCCAGCTAAGTTCGGCGCCTTGGCCGAGAGGGGTGAGTAGACCGATACCGGTGACGACGACGCGACGCATGCGTGGGGGCCTCCAAAACGCAGACCGCCGCGAACTCCGAAGAGCTTCGCGGCGGTCGAATAGTCAATGAATTCCGTGGGTTGCCTTAGGCGCCCAGGCGCTCACCGATGAACTTCACCGCGTCGCCAACGGTTTGAATATGCTCCGCAGCGTCGTCGGGGATTTCGATATCGAATTCTTCTTCGAAGGCCATAACCAGTTCGACGTTGTCGAGGCTGTCAGCGCCCAGGTCGTCGATGAAGCTCGCCTTCTCGGTGACCTTCTCAGGATCGGCGTCGAGATGTTCGATGACGATCTTACGCACGCGCTCGAGGATGTCGGACATTCGCTTAAGTCCCTTTGTTTCTAAATCCATCTGCGACGACTGACAGGATGTCAACCGTTGCAAACATACAGGTTGAGACCTTCGCCTCGCCGGTTCGGGCGGCGACGTAGCATGTTCGCTACGGCCACGCCAGCGGGCTCAGATCATGGCCATGCCGCCGTTCACATGCAGGGTTTGTCCCGTCATGTAGCCGGCTTCATCACTTGCCAGATAAACGCATGCCGCGGCCACGTCACCGCCTGAACCGAGACGGCCAGCCGGGATAGTGCCTAGGATTTGCGCCTTCTGCTGCTCATTCAGCGCGTCAGTCATCGGGCTCTCGATAAAGCCCGGCGCGACGCAATTTACAGTGATCCCGCGTGTTGCGACCTCTTGAGCCAAGGCTTTCGAGAAGCCGATCATGCCCGCCTTCGACGCCGCATAGTTGGCTTGGCCCGGATTGCCCATCACGCCGACCACCGAAGTGATGCCGATGATTCGGCCGGAACGACGCTTCATCATGCCGCGCATCGCCGCGCGGCTGAGGCGGAAATAGCTCTCGAGATTGACCTTCAGGACCGCGTCCCAGTCCTCGTCCTTCATCCGCATCAGCAGCCCGTCGCGGGTGATTCCGGCGTTGGCGACGAGAATATCGAGGCCGGCGCCGGCTGCTTCTTCGGCGCGAGCGACCAATCCATCCACAGATTCGGCGTCCGAAAGGTTCGCCGCCACCGCCGATGTGCGCTCGCCCAGGACCTGCGCAAGGTCCTGCAGAGCCGCCTCACGGGTCCCCGACAGGACGACATGTGCGCCGGCTGCATGCATCGCCTTGGCGATCTCGCCGCCGATGCCGCCGGTCGCCCCGGTGACCAGGGCCGTCTTTCCGGTCAGATCGAACATCTCAGAGTCCCTTCGCAAAGGCTTCGAGGTCAGCAGGCGTGTTCAGCGGCGTGGCCTCGGCGTCCGGGGCGATGCGCTTGGCCATCCCCGACAGCACCTTGCCGGCGCCAGCTTCGGCGAAGCGGGTCACCCCGCCCTCGCCCGCCAGCCAGATCATGCTCTCGCGCCACCGGACGCGGCCAGTGACCTGTTCGACCAGCAGACGGCGGATCTCTTCCGGATCCAGGGTCGGACGCGCCGTGACATTGGCGACCAGCGGCGCGCGCGGGGCCAGGATGGTGGCGCTGGCCAGCGCCTGCGCCATCTCGTCGGCGGCTGGTTGCATCAGCGGGCAGTGGAACGGCGCCGAAACGTTCAGCGGAATGGCGCGGGCACCGAGTTCCTTGGCCTTCTCGATGGCCAGATCGACCGCGGCCTTGTCTCCCGAGATCACCACATTGCCGTTGTTGTTGTCGTTGGCGACAACGCAAACGCCAGCAGCCGAACCAGCTTCGGCCGCGGCTTCGGCCAGGGCGACGTCAGTCTTGGGTCCGATCAGCGAGGCCATGGCCCCGGCCCCGACCGGAACTGCCCGCTGCATGGCCTGGCCGCGCAGCTTCAGCAGCCGCGCAGTGTCGGCCAGGCTGATCGCGCCAGAGGCGGCCAGCGCCGAATATTCACCCAGCGAGTGGCCCGCGACGAACGCGGCTCGCTCAATCCCGACGCCGAACTCCTTCTCCAGGGTCCGGGTGACCGCCAGCGAAACAGCCATCAGGGCGGGCTGAGCGTTCTCGGTCAGGGTTAGTTGATCTTCCGGCCCCTCGCGCATCAGCGCGAACAGCTTTTGGCCCAAGGCGTCGTCGACTTCCTGGAACACTTCCCTGGCTGAGGCGAAGGCCTCTGCGAGGTCGGCGCCCATGCCGACAGCTTGGCTGCCCTGACCAGGAAAAAGAAAGGCGAGGCTCATTGCGCGTCTCCCACGCACTTACGATTCCGAGCCGGGAGGGTTAGGGGATATGCCAAGCCCCGGCAAGGTGGGCGATCAAGGACGGGAGAGAGCAATGCGGGCGGTCATCCGGCGCGACAAGCAGTTGGTCTGTGACGAAATCGCCGATCTGAAGCCGGATCAAGGCCAGGTCCTCGTCCGAACGCTCGCCTGCGGAATCTGCGGCTCCGACCTCCACGCCCTGCATCACATGGAGCACATGATCGACCTGACCAGCCGCGCCAACGGCGGCATGACCAATGGCTTCGATCCCACCGCCGACACCGTATTTGGTCACGAGTTCTGCGCCGAAATCCTGGATCACGGTCCAGGCACGCTCAAGACCTTGAAGGCCGGCGCACGTATCGTCTCGATCCCCGCCACCCTGACCCCGGCAGGCGGCGTCGAGATGCTCGGCTTTTCCAACAACCTGCCGGGCGGCTTCGCCGAACAGATGATCCTGTCCGAGGCTCTGCTGCTAGAAGTCCCCAACGGCTTGCCGACCGACAAGGCCGCCCTGACCGAGCCGTTCGCCGTCGGCGCGCACGCGGTGGCCAAGGCCAGGCTCGACCCGAACAGTGTCGCCCTCGTGGTCGGCTGCGGGCCGGTTGGTCTGGCCGTCATCGCCGGGTTGAAGGCCAAGGGACATGGGCCGGTGATCGCGGCCGACTACTCCCCGCGTCGCCGCGCGGCGGCCGAAATGCTTGGCGCAGACGTGGTCATCGACCCAGCGGTCGAGAGCCCCCACACCCGCTGGGAAGGCTTTGGGGTTCCCACGGCTCGCGCGGCGCAGAACATGGTCCGCATGATGGGCGGTTCGTTCGGCCGTCCGGTCGTGTTCGAGTGCGTCGGCTCGCCCGGCGTGGTTCAGAGCCTGATCGAGGCCTCCCCCGCCGGCGCGCAGATCGTCGTGGCGGGCGTCTGCATGGAAACCGACCGGATCGAGCCGGCGATCGCCATCACCAAGGAGATCGAGCTCACCTTCGTGTTTGGCTACACGCCCGAGGAGTTCGCCGAGACTCTGCACAACATCGCCCAGGGCGTCATTGACGTCAGCGGCGTCGTCACCGGCGCGGTCGGTCTCGACGGCGTGGCCCAGGCCTTCAAGGACCTTGGCGACCCCGAAGCTCACGTGAAGATCCTGGTCCAGCCGGACCTGCGCTAGCGGCGTGCGCGAACTCCAGGTTCCGGAGATCGTGCGGGCGCGGGCCTTGCTTCGCGGCGAGGAAGGCCGGCGCTGGCTCGACGACCTGCCCGCCGTGGCCGCCAGCCTGGCGCACGAGTGGGATCTGGCGACCATCGGCGTACTCACCGGCGGCACGGACGCCCTGGTGGTGTCGTGCCGAACCCGTGATCGCCAGGAGGTCGTGCTGAAGGTGATGATGCCGGGGCCTGGGAACGATCAGGTCCGAGCGCTGCTGGCCTTCAGCGGCCGGGGCTACGTGACGGTGCTCCGCCACGATCCAGACCGCAATGCGATCCTGATGGAAAAGCTCGGCCCGCAACTCAGCGAACTGGGCCTGCCGGTGAGCGCCCAGATCGAGGCAATTTGCGCGACCTTGCGCCAAACCTGGTCGGCAGCTCCGGACGCTGGCGGGTTCATGACCGGCGCCGAGAAGGCCGACAGTCTGGCGACCTTCATCGCTGAGCTGTGGCGCGAGTTCGAAGGCGTTTGCTCACAGCGGGCGGTCGATCTCGCCTATGACTTCGCGGCGTTGCGCCGCAAAGCCTTCGATCCAGACACCTGCGTGCTGGCCCACGGCGACGCCCATGCCGCCAATACCCTGGCCGTTCCCGGCGACGAGGCCCGTTTCAAGTTCATCGACCCGGACAGCCTCTTCATCGAGCGCGCCTACGACCTGGCGATCCCCATGCGGGAGTGGGGCGAGGAACTCCTGGCCGGGAATCCGCTCGAACTCGGGCGGCGCCGTTGCGAGTTGCTCGCCCGCCTGACCGGCGTGGACCCCGAGCCCATCTGGCAATGGGGCTTCATCGAACGGGTCTCGACCGGATTGCTGCTGCACCAACTCGGCGAGCCGCGCCTCGCCAGAGAATTCCTGGCCGTCGCGGATGCGTGGGCCGCCGCCTAGAGCTTCATGGGGCTGACATAACCAGTCAGCTCCAGATAGCCGCGCCCGCCATCGGTCGACACCGCCCCCTCCCAATAGATGGGGCCGCCCGCGGCGCGACTGTCGAGTTCCTGGTCGTCAAACAACGGCTTCAAATTCCAGCGCCGCTCGCCTTGCGGCAGGGCGATCGTGAGCGAGCGTTCGACGGGGTATCGCCCCCCCGTGCGAGGCGAACGCCAGATGCGCTCGGCGCCGAAGCGCACCATGCCCGGCGTGAAACGCGTGACGGTTCCGTCTGGACCGCGCAGCGAGCCTCCGGCCCACAAGGGCTGGCCCGCGGCGTCGCGCACCTGGAACGCCATCAAGGCCCCGCCGTCATCCAGATTGAGCCCGACCCAATCCCAGCCGACCGCCTTCGGATCCAGCAAGGTCGATGACCATTCGCGATCCAGCCATGCCGACCCCTTTACGGTAACCGCCTTCCCGTTCCGCGTCACCGTCCCCGAAACCTTGAGCTGCGGGATGCTGTAGTAGTGGCTGGCCTGACCGGGCTTTGGTCCCTTGCGGCTATAGCCGCCCTCCCCCTGCAGCAGGATCGGCTGGGTCGGCACGAAGCCCAGGTCGAGCATGAAGGCCTTGCCGCCCGCCTTGGCCTTGAAGCGACCATCGGCGGTTCGATGAAAGCGCCAGTCGTCGATGACGATATCAGCGTCGCCGGTCGCGGCCTCGGCCAGTCCAAAGCCCGCCCTCGCCGCCCGCTGGTCGTGCAGCAACTTGCCAAGCTTGGGATCCGAAAGCGCCGCATGCGCGAACAGGATCTGCTTGGGCGCGAACGCGCTCGGATTGCGCTGATCGATCGACGGGCGCGATCGGAAGAAGGTCACCTGGAAGCCGATCTGTTGGCCGTCGCCCGCGTCGAGCCAGCCGGTGACGTACCACCACTCGGTTCTGAACTCCGGATGCGCGCCGTGGTCTGCCGGGAACCGCAACGCCGTCCCCGGCTCCACCGCAGGAAAGACGGGCAGCCGCACAGCCGACTTTGGCTGCGTGGCGGCCGGGCTCGCCAGGACCAGCATCGCCGCCAGCAGGGCCAGGAACCGCGCCATCACCAATCCTCCCGCACGGCGCGAACGGCGTCAGCCGATAGCGCGCGCCGGCCAGCCAGCAGAGCGGTTCCAGCGGCCGACGCCACCAGGGCGACGGCGACGCCGGCCAAGAGAGCCCAAGGAAGCTTGGTCTCCATCGTCCAGTGGAACGACTGCGGATTGACCACATGGATCAACACCTGGCTCATGACCAGTCCCAGCCCAATCCCAGCCACAACACCGACCGCGCCCAGCAGCGCGCCCTCGGTCACCAGCATGGCTACGATCTGTCGCTGGGTGACGCCCAGATGCCGCAACATGCCGAACTCCTTGGTCCGCGCCAGGGTCTGGGCCGACACTGTGGCGGCGACGCCTGCCAGCCCGACCAAGATGGCGATGGCCTCAAGGCCATAGGTCACCGCAAAGCTGCGGTCGAAAATCCGAAGGGCGAAGGCCCGTAGCGTCGCAGGTTCGGCGAAGGTCACGCGCGGCGCGACATCGGACGGTAGCTTGGCACGGAGAGCTTCCATAACCTCATTGGATGAGCGGCCTTCGGCGACATCGACCGAGGCCTCTGTTCGCCACTGGTCCCCAGTCAGCCGGGTGTAGTCGGCAGCGTCGAGCGTCACCGCGCCGTGCTGACGCGAATAGTCGCGCCAGACGCCGACCACGAAGAAGGGCTGCGCGCCGGCGATGGGCAGCACGATCTGCTGGCCGGGCTTCCAGCCGTAGAGCCATGCCGCGGGCTCGGAAACCCAGACCGGCGTCTGCCCGGGTGGCGGCGTCAACTCGCGGCCGATGACCGGGGGACGATTAGCGGCCTCGGGCCCTCTCATCGGGCGAACCACGATGGCCAGCGGCGGTTGATCGGCGGCCAGCATCAAACTGGTGGTCTTCTGGAAGACGATGGTCGCCACCCCCGGCGTGGCGGCCAATGCAGCCTGCGCCTTCGGATCGAAGCCGCCGCCAACGCCCGCGCCATCGACCCGCATATAGAGATCAGCCGGCAAGAGCTGTTGCAGCCAGTCATCGACGGACCCGCGGAAGCTGGAGACCATCACCGCCATGGCGACCATCAAGCTTGTGCTGGCGACAATGCCGCAAAGAGCGACGGCCGCCTGCGACGGCGCGCCCCACAGCCGCTTGAACGCCAGGTCCACGGCCGCCCACCGCAGGCTGAGATGCTGCACGGGTCCGAGCAACGTCCTGGCGATCCAGGGCATGGCCGCAACCCCGCCCGCCAGCAGCAGCGCCATGGACGCGTAGCCCAGCAGCGGGATGCCGCCGACAGCCGGGGCGAGCGCCGCCGCTCCGCCCGCGACCAACAGGACCACCGCGGGCCAGATCGGAGGGGACACACGTGGATCGACCGCGTCGCCCGCATTCTTCAGAGCGACCGCGGGCTGAGCCCGCGCGGCCTCGCGCGCCGGGGCCAGACTGCCGACGATCGCCGTCAGCAGGCCAAGCACCAGGAACACCAAGCCCGCGAGCGGCGAAAACACTAGTTCGGGCCGGGTGTCGCCGAAATAGCCGCCGCCGAGATCGCCGCCGAGCAGGCGCAGGGCGCCGCTCGCAAGTCCAAAACCCAGGGTCAGGCCGGCCAGCCCGCCCACCAGGCCGACGCTGATCCCCTCGACCAGCACCTGCGCCAGCAGCGCCTTGCGACGCACGCCAAGCACCCGCAGCAACGCAAATTGAGGACGCCGCCGCGCCACCGATAGCGACTGGGCCGAATAGACTAGGAAGCCGCCGGTCAGCAGCGCCATCAAGGCCAGCATGTCGAGATTGACCCGATAGGCCCGGCTCAGGCTGTCGCTGCGGCGGGCCTCGCTGTCACGCGTCACCAGCTGAGCGTCGGCGGGAAGCGCCGCTGCGATGACATCCCGCATCCGGGTCTCGTCAGCGCCCTCGGCAAGCTTCAGGTCGATCCGTTGGAGCCGGCCGATCTCGCCAAGCCGCCACTGCGCCGCGGCGATGTCGAGCACCGCCACCTTGCGTCCCTCGCCGATGCCCGCGGCGACGCCGGCGATCCTGAACCTCGCCGTCCGCCCGCCGGCCGTCAGGACGATCACTTGCCCGACCGCCCTGCCCTCAAGCGCACCCTCCGACAGGAAAATTGCATCCTCGTCGAACGGCGCGTCGTTTGTCGGGCCATGCGCTCCTTCACCCTCCGCCGCCACCGGGCGACCAAGCAGGCTGGGCGTAACGGCCGCGGCGCGCAGGACATCAAGACCCAGCACTGTGATTTGCTCGTCGGCACGTCCGGTGGTGGCCTTCAACTCGATGACGGGGCTGGCCGCGCTCACGCCGGGCAACCGAGCCAGACGTGGATAGAGCTGCTCGTCAAATCCGGCGGGGGCGGCGGACCTGACCTGTAGTTCGGCGTCGCCGTTCACGGTGCTGACCGCCCGCGAGAATTCGCTGAGCGCCGAGGCGTTGACCAGGTGAACGGCCAAGCCCAGCGCGACCCCGATGGCGATGGCCACCCCGGCCGTCACCACCCGCATTGGATGGGCCCGCCACTCGCCCAGGATCATCCATCGCGCGGCGAGGCCGGCTCCCTTAGCGGCCATGGCGCTCCACCAGGCCCGAACGCGCCAGGGTCAGGGTGCGGTCGGCCACCGCAGCGGCGACCTCGGAGTGCGTAACCAGCACCGCCGCAGCACCCGAGCGCCGGACCTGATCGGCGAAGACAGCCAGAACCCGGGTCGCGGTTTCAGGATCGAGATTGCCGGTCGGCTCATCGGCGAGCAGCAGGCCCGGCCGATGCACCAACGCGCGCGCGATGGCGACCCGCTGCAGTTCACCGCCGGAAAGCTGACGCGGATAGTCTTCGGCGCGGCCGCCCAGCCCCACGGCCTCCATCATCTCCCGCGCCTTGGTCAGCGCCTCTTCGCCGGGCGCCTGTTGCAGCACCAACGGCAAGGCCACGTTCTGGCCCAAGGTGAGATGCGGCAGGATGTGAAAGGCCTGGAATACGAACCCGATCCGGTCGCGCCGAAGCAAGGTCCGAGCATCATCATTCAGGCCCGCCAGATCGACGCCGTCGATAGCGATGGCTCCAGCGTCGGCCTGATCGAGTCCTGCGATGAGATTGAGAAACGTCGATTTTCCGACGCCGGATTCGCCCATGATCGCCACGAACTCGCCGGCCTGAAGTTCAAGGTTCAGGTTTTCGAACAGGACCCGGCCGCCGGGGACCGACTTCTTCAGGGCTGCGATTTTCAGAACCGGCGGCGTATCGGACATGGAGCCCATCCTAGCGGGGAACAACGCCTCGGGTCGCGTTCGACTTAAGGTGGGGACGAGACGGGTTCGTAGGCCTCGATATCCCGCCACGCGCCGACGAGCCTGAGATCCTGGCGATCAATGGCGATCCAGCACCCACCGCCAGGATTGCCAGGACGGTCTTCCTGGCCAATTTCCACGCCCTGCAAGTGCGCCGTCAGCAATTGCCCCACGCCGCCATGGGAGACGACGACGATGAGGCCGGGCGCGGTCTCGGCCGCCAACACCTGCTCAACAGATTGAACAACCCGAGCTTGGGCGGCCCTGGCGGTCTCCCATCCCCGGACGCTCTCGTCGGGGCGGCCGAAGAACTGGGCCACCACCTCCCAGAACTCCGGCGGCGCGATATAGCCGGTGGCGCTGCGGTCGTTCTCATGGAGGCCGTGCTCGATATGGGGTTCGAGCCCCAGGCGCGCGGCGATGATCTCGGCGCTGTCGCGGGCCTTGCGCTCGTCGCTCGACCAGACGCTCGCCACAGGCATGTCGCCCGTGGCCAGCGCCTCGGCGAACCGGGCCATCCGCGCCCGCCCCACCTCTGACAGCGGCCAATCCGGGATCGGCTGATCCGGATCGATCACCACCTCGGAATGGGTGACGAACAGCAGATGGCCGGTCATTGCTCAGCTCGCAGGTTTGGGCGGCGGCGGAGGCGGCAGGCGCCGCTGGGCCAAGGCCGCGCAACTCGCCAGGCCGATCGGACCTTGCTCGTCATAGAGCCGGCATTCGCCGACCGCCACGCCGTCGTCGGCATCATGATAGGTGGTCTCGAAGCCGATCCACTCGGTCGCCGGCAGGCGGTGCAGATAGAGGGTCACGTCGGAGTTGATGTAGCCCAGGCCCTGGTCGCTGACGTGGGCGGCGGGGCTGGCGAAGTCGCAGGCGACGGCGGCGCGCTGGAACGGGGTCAGCGGCGTGCCTTCCACCACCTCACGCACTTCGCTCATCCACATCCGGCGTTGCTCGCTTGAAGCGAAGCCGCCGCTGATCTGCCGCGTCGCCCACATGCCGCCCATCGGCCGCTCGGGCGGAGGCTCGATATCGGCGGGCTTGGGAACGTCCCAGGCCAGCGGCTTCCAGATCACGCCTTCAGGATTCTCGGTGCGCTTCAGAAATTGGCAGGTGGCCCGTCCCATGCTGACGCCGCCGGAAATGAACTCGGCGTCGACGACCCGAATGCGGTTGCCCTCACGGACGACCTTGGTCGTGATCTCGATCGGATCGAAGCCGGGCAGCTTGTACATATCGACCGTCAGGCGCGCCGGCAGAAATTCCGGATCACCATGTCGCTGTTCAAGTTCGAAGCCCAAAAGGCCGATGATCACCCGGCCATGCAGGGATTTCGGATTCCAGGGACCACGGCAGGCGGAGGTTGGGACGAAATATTGACCGTCCCGTTTGAAAAAGGGTTCGTTTGTCATGGCGCGGGAACATGACGGATTCCTGCTCAGCGAACTAGACCGCAGGTTCAGCTTCGCCATTTCGTAGATCGGGACGCCCGCCTGCGCCATCCAGACGCGCCCAGGTTGCTTCATGGCTCTCGGTTTGCGCGCCCAAGCCGGCCCTGTCAGAACCTGAATTTCGTGAAACAATCCCCAGGCAGCCTCTTCATGCGCGTCCCGTTCCTTGGAAAATTGGCCATCGGCGCCATGTTGAGCGGCATGACCGCATTCCCCGCCGCCGCCCTGCCCGATTCGAACGATCCGTATGTCTATATGGAGGAGATCGAAGGCCCCCGCGCCATGGCCTTCGCCACGGCCGAGAACGACCGCTCCCTGCCGCAACTGCAGAACGACCCGCGCTATGCCGCGCTCTATGCTGACGCGCTGGCTATCGCGACGGCCAAGGACCGGATCACCGCCGTCGGCTTCGCCGGCGACCAGACCCTGCGCAACTTCTGGCAGGACGCCCAACATGTACGGGGCGTCCTCCGATCCACCACGCTTGCGAGCTACCGCACCGGCCAGCCCGAGTGGCGGACGATCCTGGACATCGACGCCTTGGCCAAGGCCGAGGGCAAGAACTGGGTCTGGAAAGGCGCCGACTGCCTGGCGCCGGAAGACCGCTATTGCCTGGTCTCGCTGTCGGATGGCGGCAAGGACGCCGTCGAGGTCCGCGAATTCGACATGCAGACCGGCCAGTTCCTCAAAGGCGGCTTCCTGCTGCCCGAGGGCAAGCACCGCTTCACCTGGGTCGACGCCGACACCCTGGCCGTCGCCACAGAGTGGACCAAGGGCGAGGTCACGACCTCGGGCTATCCCTATGTGATCAAGCTGCTGAAGCGCGGCCAAGCCCTGGCGGACGCCCAGGAAGTCTTCCGCGGCAAGGCTGACGACGGCGGCTACGGCGTCTCGCCGATCGCCCTACGCGACGCCGACGGCAAGCTGCAGGCGCTGATCGCCCACCGACCGCTCGACACCTTCAACGCCGAGCATCACCTGATCGGCCCGGCGGGCGCGACCAAGCTACCCCTCCCGTTGCGCTCCTCGGTCCAGGGCCTGATCGACGGCCAGATGATCCTCACCCTTGAGGAGGATTGGGCCGCGGCTGACGGCAAATCCGGCGACCTGCTGGCGATGGACCTGGCGGGCCTGAAGGCCGAAGCCGCCTCTGTGAAGCCGGTGCTGGTTCTCCGCCCGACCGTCAGCCAGGCGGTGGAACAGGTGGCGACCACCCGCAACCGGCTGGTCGTGGCGCTCTATGACAATGTGAAGGGCGGCATCCTCAGCTTCCAGCACGGCCCCACGGGCTGGACCTCGACCCGGCTCGATCTGCCGAAAGACATCTCGGTCGGGATCGCATCAGCGTCGGACCACGACGACAGCCTGATCTTGCACATCGCCGGGTTCCTCACCCCCTCGGCCCAGGTTCTGGCCGACGCGGCGTCTGGCCAGGCCGACACCTTGCGGACCATGCCGGCGCGGTTCGACGCATCCAAGCACGTGGTCGAGCAGCACTGGGCGACATCCAAGGACGGGACAAAAGTCCCCTACTTCCTGGTGCGGCCAAAGGACCTGACGCTGGATGGTTCTGCGCCGACCCTGCTCTACGCTTATGGCGGGTTCCAGGTGTCCCAGACCCCGGGATACGCGGCGAGCGTCGGTAAGCTGTGGCTGGAGCGCGGCGGCGTCTACGCCATCGCCAACATCCGCGGCGGCGGGGAGTTCGGGCCGCGCTGGCACGAGGCCGGCCTGAAGCTCAACCGCCAACGGGTCTATGACGACTTCTTCGCCGTCTCTGAGGACCTGATCGCCCGCAAGGTCACCAATCCCAAGAAGCTCGGAATCATGGGCGGTTCGAACGGCGGGCTGCTGATGGGCGTGGCCCTGACCCAGCGGCCGGAGCTCTACAACGCCGTGGTCATCCAGGTGCCGCTATTCGACATGATCGGCTACACCCACATCGGCGCCGGCGCCTCCTGGGTCGGCGAATACGGCGACCCGGCCAATCCCGCCGAGCGTGCGGTGATCGACACCTACTCGCCCTATCAGAAGCTCGCAAAGGGCAAGCCCTATCCGCGCGTGTTCCTGGAGACCTCGACCAAGGACGACCGGGTCCATCCGGCCCATGCCCGCAAGGCCGCCGCCCGCCTGAAGGAGCTGGGCTACGACTACCTCTATTATGAGAACATCGACGGCGGTCACGCTGCGGCCGCCAATCTCAACGAGACGGCCAAGCGTCAGGCGCTGGAATACACCTATCTGACGCAGCAGTTGATGGACTGAGGCGACCTAGAGGCCCGGGCGCGTCTCGACCGCCCGGGCGTCCACCGGTTCGCCGCATTCCGAGCAGGTCTGCACCGGATGGAAATCGCAGCCACAAGTCTTGTGCCGGTGCAGCAGCGGCGGCCCCGCCTCGCCCGCATAGTGGCGGTCGCCCCAGTGCACGATGGCCATGACGACCGGATGCAGGTCCAGGCCCTTGTCGGTCAGCCGGTACTCATGGCGGACCGGGTGCTCCTGATAGGCCACGCGCCTCAGTACGCCCTCCTCCGTCAGATGCTTCAGGCGGTCGGCGATGATGGTGCGCGAGATCCCCAGCCGCTCCTGAAAAGCCTCGAAGCGGCGCACGCCCAGGAAGCAGTCGCGCAGGATCATCAGGGTCCACCGATCACCGATGACCGCGACCGAACGCGCCACGGAGCACGGCTCCTGCGCCAGATCTTCCCACTTCATCGCACACCTCGCTCAGACCCTGTTGACCCGGTCCAGATTCGATACCATGGTCCGTCCAGAAAATAAACTGACGGGAGATGAGCCATGGGCGTCTGTCTGGTGGTCGGAGCCGGAGACGGCGTTGGCGGGGCGATAGCCCGCGCCTTCGGCAAGGAGGGGCTCGAGGTCTGCATCACGCGCCGAGCCCGCAATATCGACCAACTCGAAGAACTGGCGCAGTCGATCCGCGACGATGGCGGCAAGGCTCATGCCTACGGCGTCGACGCCCGCTCCGAGGACGAGATGATCGCCCTGTTCGACCGCATCGAGCGCGAGGTCGGACCGCTTGAGGTGGTGGTCTTCAACATCGGAGCCAATGTCCGCTTCGAGCTGACAGAGACGACCAGCCGGGTCTTCCAGAAGGTCTGGGAAATGGCCTGCTTCGCGGGCTTCCTGACCGGTCGGGAGGCGGCCCGAGTGATGCTGCCCCGGGGGGCGGGCACGATCCTGTTCACCGGCGCCTCGGCCTCTCTGCGCGGTCGGCAGGGCTTCTCGGCCTTCTCCGCCGCCAAGCAGGCGCTGAGGGCTGTCGCCCAGTCGGCGGCCAAGGAACTGGGCCCCCGCGGCATCCATGTGGCCCATGTGGTGGTTGACGGCGCGATCGACGGCGTCTTCGCCCGAACCAACATTCCCGACCGCCAGGAGCGGGTCGATCGCGACGACATCCTCAAGCCCGAGGAAATCGCCAGCAACTACGTCTGGCTCCACAAACAACAACGCTCGGCCTGGACGCACGAACTCGATTTGCGCCCCTGGTCGGAAAGCTGGTGAGGAAAATCCCATGGGAAAGACCGTAGAGTTCATCTTCGATTTCGCGAGCCCCAACGCCTATCTCGCCCACTGCATCCTGCCCGACATTGCGCGGCGAACCGACGCTGACATCAAGGTCACCCCTTGCCTGTTGGGCGGCATCTTCAAGCTCACCGGCAATCAGGCGCCCATGACGGCCTTTGGCGAGATTAAGGGAAAGCTGGCCTATGAGGCGCTCGAAACCCGCCGATTCATCGAGAAGCACGGCCTGAGCCAGTATCGGCACAACCCCCATTTCCCGATCAACACCCTGCTGATCATGCGCGGCCTGATCGCCGCCCGCCGTATGGGGGTCGAAGGCGCATATACCCGCGCGGTCTTCGCGGGAATGTGGGAGCGAGGCCTGAAAATGGATGACCCCGCCGTGGTGGCCGAAGTGCTGACCGAGGCGGGGCTCGACGCTCGCGCCCTGCTGGACGCCACCCAGGACCCCGAAGTGAAGGCCGAGCTCATCGCTAACACCGAGGCCGCCGCGGCACGGGGCGCGTTCGGAATCCCCACCTTCTTCGTCGGGGACGAGATCTTCTTCGGCAAGGAACGGCTCGGCCAGGTGGAAGAGCAACTCGCGGCCTGAAGCCAAGACGTCGCGAATAATCTTCAGTAACTGCGGATCAGTTTTCGTCGATATGAGCCAAATCGAAATGAGCTGATCCGCAGGATTTCAACACGCAAATCAACACGTGAATTCGAGGCCACGACCAGTGGTGGATTCAGCGAGATTTTCCTCGCAGCCGACGAGATCGAACATCGCTTGGCCGAAATACGCAGACTTCTGCGCGTATTACCTATAGATAAACGTCATTCGCCCCGACGCTCCAGGAGTCGCGCATCCGCGCGCGCCCCGCGGCGTGGGACTTTGCCGCCGTCGCGCCCGACGATGCGCCGGCGTGGACAGAAGGAGTTATCCGCATGGCCATTAGAGATTCAGCCGATCGTTCCATTTTCACCGTGGCGCGCCACGACGGCCGTTGGGCCGTTGAACACGGCGGCGAGTATTTCGACCACACCATCGACAAGGAAGAAGCCAAGGCCGCCGCGAACAAGCGCGCTCGCGCTGCGCAGGACGCAGGCCGGCCATGCCAAGTGCGGGTCACTGGCGAGCACGGCTTCTTCGCTTCCGCATAACACCCACCCACCAGCCTAGGCGCGGGGGTCCCGTGGTTCGGCTCATCTAACCGGAGCCTTCGAAATGAACCCCGAGACACCCGTCCGCCGCCCCGTCCCGCCCCGCGGGTCGCTAGCCACCAAGTTCTGCGGCGAAATCGAAGCTGCTCTGCTGGCCGGGGTCGAAAGAGAGGCCATGACGTTGCGCCTCACGCTCCGCGATGCATCCAACATCCGGCGCGACGGTGAGATCCCGGTTCAGGACCTAAGCTTTACGGGCGGCGAAATGCGCCTGTTGCAGGTGAAGGTGGTGGCCGGCGGCGTTGACGTCAGCAAACTCGACCTCGGCTAAAAGCCCTACGAAATCAGACCGCGCAGGACCAGTCGGGCCTGCGCGTGTCGATGCTCCGCCCACTGTGCGATCGGCGCCACAGGCGCTGTGACCCGAGCGATGAGACCACCAATCGCCGCCAACCCGCCCCCGCTAAGGGTTTGCGTGATCGCGCGGCGCGAAAATCTAGCTAGACCATTGTTCAAGCTGCATTTTCCAGCCCTAGAACGGCGCTAGACAGCGACTGGCGCTAAGGGATTACCCTTCCTCTCAGAACACCCATGCCGTGCGCCTCGCCAGAGATCGCCGAGCATAGGGACAGAGGGAGGACATCATGGCGTATCACCGCGGTTCCGCGGCTCAAGTGAGTCTGCTTGCTCTCATCATGGCGCTGCCGGCCGGTCAGGCCCTGGCGCAATCCACCGTCGAAGAACTTCTCGTCACGGCGCGTAAGCGCGACGAGGCGCTGATCGACGTGCCGTTCTCGATCAACGCGCTCAGCGAGACCAAGATGCGCGAGCGCGGCGCGACCAATATCGAAGAGCTCTCGCGAAACATCGCCAACTTCACGGTCCAGAACCTGGGCCCTGGCCAAAGCCAGGTCGCGATCCGCGGCATCTCCGCCGGCCAGATCGTTCGTGACCAGCCCGGCGTGAAGGAACAGGTCGGGGTCTATCTCGACGAGTCGGTGATCTCGCTCTCGCTTTTCACCCCCGACATCGACCTCTTCGACCTCAACCGGGTCGAGGTCCTGCGCGGTCCGCAGGGGACGCTTTACGGCTCAGGATCATTGTCCGGAACCGTCCGCTACATCACCAACCAGCCGACCACAGCCGGTATGGAAGGTGCAGTCGAAGCCACGCTGAGCGGCGTCAAGGACGGCCAGACCGGCGCCGAGATCAAGGCCATGGTCAATGTGCCGTTCAGCGACAAGGTCGCCCTGCGCATCGTTGGCTACGCGACCGACTATGCCGGCTTCATTGATGCGGTTCAGCCGGGCGGCTGGGTGGACCAGGACGTGAATGGCGGGACCCGCGCCGGCGTCCGCGCCGCCCTACTGATCCAGCCCACCGACCAGCTCAGCATCACCCCGCGTGTGCTGTATCAGAAGATCGACGTGGACGGCTTCAACCGGGTCGACCTCTTCAACATCCTGGCCAATCCCTACACGACGACGCGTCCGGCGGTGACGCTGGGCGATCTCGAGCAGTTCACCCAGCTTCGGGAGAAGTTCGAGGACGAGCTGCTGCTGGCCGACCTGACGATCCAATATGACTTCGGCCCCCTGGCTCTGACTTCGATCTCGACCTACCAGGATCGCGATGTCCTAGTGATCCGCGACGCGACCGCCCTGACCGGTTCGATCACCGGCGGCAGCATCGGCCTGCCGGAACCGGTCTACACCCTGAACGCCCCGCTCAACGACACCACCAAGGTGAAGTCCTTCACCCAGGAAATCAGGCTGGCCAATACCGATGACGGCCCCTTCGCCTGGGTGATCGGCGGCTTCTACAGCGACGTGAAACGCGACTATTCCCAGATCCTGGACGTCCGGGGTTTTGAAGCCCTGACCGGCATTCCCACGGCTGGGCCCGCCGCGCCTCGGGACGCGCTCTACTACTCCGTCGTGCCCTACGATCAGAACCAGTACGCCCTGTTCGGCGAGGGGACCTGGTCAGTCAACGAACGGCTCGACATCACCGCGGGCCTGCGTTGGTCGAGCTATGAGGAAACCCGCACGCTGACCTTCGACGGCATCTTCGCCGAACGCACCATCGACGTGCCCGGCGACACCGACGCGGACGACTTCGCGCCCCGCGTCATCGTCGCTTACAAGGCCACCGACGATATCACCTTGAACGCCCAGGCCTCTAAGGGCTTCCGGCTTGGCGGCATCAACGACCCACTCAATCGGCCGCTCTGCACGCCGGCCGATTTCGCCACCTTCAACGCCCTGTCCACGCCCAGCTTCGACAATGAGACCGTCTGGAACTACGAGGCCGGCGTGAAGGCCGAGTTCGCGGACCGGCGCGGCTCCCTGACCTTCGCCGCTTTCTATTCCGACATTGAAAACCTGCAGGCCACCATCGACGCCGGCAGTTGTTCCTCGCGCGTCATCGTCAACGTGCCCAAGGCCAAGTCGGCGGGAGTTGAGGCTGAACTATCCTACAGCTTCAACAGCAACTTCGATGTCGCCGCCTCGGCCTCGTACAACAACGCCGAGCTGACCTCGAGCGTGGAGGACGCCGCCGGTGTCCCGATCCAGGGCCTGCGGGACGGGAATCGCTTGCCGACCGTGCCGGAATTCCAGGCCGCCTTCAGCCTCAACTATGTCGGGGATCAATGGGGGGAATGGACGCCGTTCGGCAACCTGACCTGGCAGTATGTCGGCGACCGGTTCACGCAGGTTTCCGACCAGGAGGACAATCCGCGCGATGTCGCACTGTTCGGGATCGGCGCGCCCACGGTTTCCACGCTGAGCTTCCCGCTGGAACTGCCTGACTACCAGATCGTCAACCTGCGGGGCGGTCTTCGCTATCGCGACTTCGAGCTGGCGCTGTTTGTCCAGAACCTCACCGACGAACGCGCCCTGCTCTCGATCGACCGCGAACGCGGCCTGCGCGCACGCTACGGCTATCAGACCAACCAACCACGCACGATCGGCGTGACCTTCCGCCAGACCTTCTAGAAGACGGGCCTCTAGAAGAACTGCGCGAGATTGCGGCGAATCCGTTCCAGGACGGGTTCGTCGCTCTCTTCGATCACAAAGGCCTGGCCCGTGATCGTCTCGAAGGCCTGGATATAGACGGCTGCCGTCTCGACCAGCATCTCCGCCGGAATTTCCGGGATTGGATCCTTGTAGGGATCGCAGCGCTCAGCCACCCACGAGCGGACGAAGTCCTTGTCGAAGCTCTCGGGCCGCTGCCCTGCAGCAAACCGCTCCGGATAGCTTTGCGCAAACCAGTAGCGGCTGGAGTCGGGCGTGTGGATTTCGTCGGCCAGGATGATCTGGCCATCGGCGTCGGTTCCAAACTCGTACTTTGTGTCGACCAGGATCAGCCCGCGCTCGGCCGCGATCTCTTGTCCGCGCGCGAACAGGGCGAGCGCGTAGGTCGAGAGAGTCTCCCACTGCTCGGCGGTCAGCAGGCCCTGCGCCACGATCTGCTCGGGCGTCAGCGGTTCGTCGTGGCCGCCGTCGAACGCCTTCGAGGTCGGGGTGATGATCGGCGTCGGCAGCTTCTGATTGTCGGCCAGGCCGTCAGGCAGCGTGTGGCCGTACATCTCGCGCTGGCCCTGCTTGTAGAGGGTCAGGATCGAGGTGCCGGTCGTGCCGGCGAGGTAGTCGCGCACCACGATCTCAACCGGCAGGATGTCCAGCCGGCGGCCGATCACGACATTCGGGTCCGGGTAGCTGAGGACGTGATTGGGGCAGATGTCGGCGGTCTTCTCGAACCAGAACCGCGCGGTCTGGGTCAGCACCTGGCCCTTGAAGGGGATCGCCGCCAGGATACGGTCAAAGGCGCTGATCCGGTCGCTGGCGATGATGATCCGCCGGCCATCGGGCAGATCATAATTGTCGCGCACCTTGCCGAAATACGGGCTGGGCAATTCAGGAATGATCGCGTCGCGCAGAACGCGATGGGCGTGCCGCGTAAGGGCCGTCTTGTCCATGGAGGTGATCCGCGCCGAAACCAGGAGCAGGCTCTCTAGCCTATTCCGGCGGTCAGGCCAGCCCCCGCCGCGAACCTCAAGCACCGCGAAGACAAAGCGGTCCTCGCTCCGTATAGTCTCCACAACACGGAGGAATACCGCATGCGCCGCCTCGCCCTCGCCGCCGCTCTCGCCACCCTGGCCGCCACGCCCGCCTTCGCGGCGCTGAAGGAAGGCGCCAAGGCCCCCGACTTCACCGCCCAGGGCTATCAGGCCGGCAAGCCCATCACCTTCTCCATGGCCGAGGCCCGCAAGAAGGGTCCCGTCGTGCTCTACTTCTTCCCCGCCGCCGAGACCGCCGGCTGCAACCTGGAAGCCCGGCTGTTCGCCGAGGCGACCGACGATTTCAAAAAGCAGGGCGCGACCGTCATCGGCGTCACCTCAGGCAACCTCGACAAGCTGGCCTCGTTCTCGGCCGATACTGAGAAGTGCTCGGGCAAATTCCCGGTCGCCGCCGACCCCAGCGCCAAGATTGCCGCCAGTTACGACGCCACGATGGCGGTGCGCCCGGGCTGGTCGAGCCGCACGTCCTATGTGATTTCGCCGTCCGGCCAAGTCATCCACGCCTATTCCGACATGAAGGCCAACGACCACGTCACCGAGACCATGACCGCCGTGAAGGCCTGGAACGCCAGCCACCCGAAGAAGAAATAGGCGCGCCGCCGGCCCCCTTCCCTTCGGGCGGAGGGGGCACGGCCAGCGACAACCCTTGCCCTACAACCACTTTTCCCGTATTAGCGCGCCTCTTCACGGAAGGCGGTCTCAAGCCGGAACGCGAAAGGATCGGGAACATCCCGGTCGCCGCGCCTGAGATCCATCGCTTCCCGCGGTCACCCGCCGCAGGACGCGCCGCCTTCCAAATGGGAAAAGGAAAAAATGGCGCTCTACGAGCACGTTGTTATTTCGCGGCAGGATATCTCGCCGCAACAGGCTGAAGCCCTGAACGACCAGATCAAGGCTCTGATCGAAGAAGGCGGCGGCACCGTCGCCAAGATCGAGTACTGGGGTCTTCGCAACCTCACCTACCGCATCAAGAAGAACCGCAAGGGCCACTATTCCCTTCTTTCGCTCGACGCCCCGCCGGCGGCCGTGAAGGAAATGGAACGTCAGCTGGGTCTGAACGAAGACGTTCTGCGCACCCTGACTGTCCGCGTCGAGGAACTCGACCTGGAACTCTCGCCGGTTCTGGCCCGTCGCGATCGTGAACGCGAGCGTGAGCCGCGCCGCGACGACTTCGGCGCCAAAGAAGGTGGTGGCTTTGCTCCGAAGGAAGGTGGCTTCTAATGACTGACGAAACCGCTTCGGCCCCCGCGGCCGCCGCCGCCGGCGGCGCTCGCCGCCCGTTCTTCCGCCGCCGCAAGGTCTGCCCGTTCTCCGGCGCCAACGCTCCGAAGATCGACTACAAGGACGTGAAGCTGCTTCAGCGTTACGTCTCCGAGCGTGGCAAGATCGTCCCTTCGCGCATCACCGCGGTGTCGGCCAAGAAGCAACGCGAACTGGCCAAGGCCATCAAGCGCGCTCGCTTCCTCGCCCTCCTGCCCTACGTCGTGAAGTAGGGAGACCAGGCACATGAAAGTTATTCTGCTCGAACGAGTCGAAGGTCGTGGCGGCCTCGGCGACGTGGTCACGGTGAAGGACGGCTATGCCCGTAACTTCCTCCTGCCCCGTCACAAGGCCCTGCGCGCCAACAGCGCCAACCTGAAGATCTTTGAAGGCCAACGCGCCGACATCGAAGCCCGCAACCTGAAGGCCAAGGAAGTTGCCGCGAAATCCGGCGATAACCTGGACGGCACTTCGTACATCCTGATCCGTCAGGCTGGCGAAACCGGTCAGCTTTACGGTTCGGTCTCCGGTCGCGACGTCGCCGACATCGTCAACGGCGCCGGTGGCAAGCTCGACCGCTCCATGGTCGTTCTCGACAAGCCGCTGAAGACGCTGGGCGTCCACCCCGTGAAGGTTCGCCTTCACTCCGAAGTGGTCGTCAGCATCAACATCAACATCGCCCGCAGCCAGGACGAGGCCGAGCGCCAAGCCCGTGGTGAGAACGTGATCGCCTCGCAATACGAGGAAGATCGTCTCGCGGACGAAGAAGCCGCCGCCGACATGGTGGCCGGTGGAGCTGGTTCGCACGAAGTCGACTTCGGCGCCGACCGCTAAACCTATCTGGTCCTTTCGGGCCTAGAGAACGGCGCGGACCTCACGGTCCGCGCCGTTTTTCGTGCGCGCAGCGCCGCCGCATCAGCCCGCGTTCACGCGCCAGATACCTCATAGTTTTTCTGCCACGCCTCATAGTGAGGCCCGCGCGCCTTGGGGTTGCGCGGTTTGCACCACTCAAACGGGCGTTTTCCCGCAGATGTGGCGCCCATGTCATTCCCCCCAGAGCCCCAAGTTCATAGGTTCCGCCAAGGCTTAAGCCTGACGTCTCTCATGACGGAAAATAATTGGGGAATATCAATGAAGTATCGCGTGTTTCTACTCGCGGCGGCGTCCGCTGCGAGTCTTACATCCGGCGTGGCGTTTGCTCAGACCGGAGCAGACGTAGAGGAACTGGTCGTCACCGGCACTCGCACCGAGGGTCGTTCGCGTCTTGAGACCCTGGCGCCTGTCGACGTCATCAGCGCCGATGCGCTGCAACAACGCGGCAGCACCGAACTGGCCACCGCGCTCGCGACCAGCGTGCCGTCCATCACCTTCCCGCGTCCGTCGAACACCGACGGCACCGACGCCATCCGCCCCGCCACGCTGCGCGGCCAAGGCCCGGACCAGACCCTGGTGCTGGTGAACGGCACGCGCCGCCACGCCACCGCCCTGGTCAACACCAACGGCTCCGTCGGCCGCGGCTCGGCCGCCGTCGATCTGAACGCCATTCCGTCGACCGCCATCGACCGCATCGAAGTCCTGCGTGACGGCGCCTCGGCGCAGTATGGCTCGGACGCCATCGCCGGCGTGATCAACCTGCGCCTGCGCGAAGCGGCCAGCGGCGGCGGCCTGTCGGTCACCTACGGCTCGAACGTCACCAGCTTCGACGGCTTCTACGGCCGCAACGACGACATCACCGACGGCGCCACGACGACCGTTTCGGGTTGGCAAGGCCTGAGCTTCCTGGGCGACGGCTTCCTGACCCTGTCGGCTGAGTATCGCAACCGCGAGAACACCAACCGCAGCGACATCGACAAGCGCGTCACGCCCAACCGCATCACCTCGCGCTTCGGCGACGCCGATGTGGAAGACCTGTTGTTCTACGCCAACGCCGGCAAGTCGCTGAACGACACCTGGGATCTCTATGGCTGGTACGGCTATCAACATCGCGACGCCTCCAGCGCCGCGACGTTCCGACTGCCGACCGACACCCAGCAGAACGTTCTCTCGGTCTATCCGAACGGCTACCTGCCGTTCCTGACGACCGACACCGAGGACAACAGCGCGGGCCTCGGCATCCGTGGCGAGATCGCCGGGTTCACCGCCGACTTCAACGTCGTCTACGGCAAGAACGACATCGATTTCGGCGTCCAGAACACGATCAATCCGTCGTTCGGCGCCGCTTCGCCGACCTCGTTCCAAGCCGGCGGCCTGACCTATGACCAGCTCGTCTTCGGCGCGGACTTCAGCCGCGAATTCGAGGTCGGCCTGGCTGGCCCCCTGAACGTCGCCTTCGGCCTCGAGGCTCGCCAAGAGACCTACAAGATCAACCAGGGCCAATATGAATCCTACGCCCGCGGTCCGATCACCAATGTCGCCTTCGGCTCGCGCGGCTTCACCGGCTTCACCCCGTCCAACGAAGTCGACGTCGATCGCAACAATGTCGGCGTCTATATCGACCTGGAAGGCAAGGTCACCGAGCAACTGACCCTGTCGGCCGCCGTGCGCTACGAGGACTATTCGGACTTCGGCGACACCACGACCGGCAAGCTCGCCGCTCGCTATGACTTCACGCCGGAATTCGCCATCCGCGGCGCGGTCTCCACCGGCTTCCGCGCGCCGGCGCTGCAACAGCAGTACTACACGTCGACCTCGATCCTCTACATCGACAACGTGCCCTTCGAGACCGGCACCTATCCGGCGACCAGCAACGTCGCCGCCGCCCTGGGCGCCCAGCCGCTGAAGGCTGAAACCTCAGACAACTACGCTCTGGGCTTCGTCTTCCGTCGCGGCGCCTTCGAACTCACCGTCGATGGCTACAAGATCGACGTGAAGGACCGGATCGTTCTGTCCGAGACCCTGCAGGGCAGTCCCACCGCTGCGCCGGGCACCAACGCCCGCGTGATCTACGACCTGCTCGCCCCCTACGGCGCCACCGCCGCCCGCTTCTTCATCAACGGCGTCGACACCGATACCGTCGGCGTGGACGTGGTGGCTCGCTACCGCATCGTCGATGAGCAAGCTGGCGTCTTCGACCTGACCGCCGCGGGCAACATCAACGACATCGAGGTCAAGCGTACTCCGGTGACCACCACCCTGCCGACCCCGACCTCGCTGTTCGCCCGTCAGGCGCGCCTGCGGTTCGAGGAAGGCACGCCGAAGCAGAAGCTGACCCTGCAAGGCGACTGGAAGAAGGAAGCCTGGGGCGCGACCGTGCGCACCACCTTCTATGGCGACGTCCTCTCGCCCGGCACGCTGGCTGATGGCAGCGCCGACAACAGCACCGGCAACCGTGGGCTGGTCGATCTGGAAGCGCGCTACACCTTCCCGGTGGGCCTGACCGCCTCGGTCGGCGCCGACAACGTCTTTGACGTCTATCCGCGCCAGATCATCCCGTCGCAGAACACGACCTCGGCCTCGCCGTTCTCGTCGTTCTCGCCGTTCGGCTTCAGCGGCCGCTTCGTGTACGGCCGACTGGCCTACAACTGGTAGTAAATCGACTATACGACCGAGACTGACGCGGCGCGGGGCTACAAGCCCCGCGCCGTTTCTGTTCCACGATCTGTCCACAGGTCGCGGAACTTCCTGTGAGTTCCATCAGATCGGCAAAGCCGGACCTTGCCGGGTTAGCTATCTGTGAATGCATGTCGATCGTGCCCGCCCTAGACCTCCGCCCCGCTCAGAACGACGTTGCGATCCCGCACGCTCCAGCCAACATTGAGGCTGAACAGGCGCTGCTAGGCGCCCTGCTCTACGACAACGCCGCCTTCGAGCGGATCGGCGACTTTCTCCAGGCCCGCCACTTCTACGAACCCTTCCACCAGCGCCTCTACTCGTCGATCGAGAGCGCGGTCCGTAAGGGCCAATTGGCCGAGCCGATCCTGCTGGCCGAGCAGTTCAACCGCGACGCGGCTTTCGAGGAACTGGGCGGCATCCGCTACCTCGCCGACCTCGTGGACCGGGCCCCGCCCGCCGCCAACGCGCCCGACTATTCGCGCGCCGTCTATGACCTGGCCCTGCGCCGCGACCTGATCCGGATCGGCGGCGAGATCGCCCAGCAGGCCGCCCAGGGCGACGCCGACCGGTCAGCCCGCGACCAGATCGAGGCCGCCGAAGCCCAGCTTTTCACCCTGGCCGAGGCCGGCGGCAGCAATCAGGGTTTCGTGCCCTTCGCTGACGCCCTGCACGGCGCCGTCACCATGGCGGCCGAGGCCCACGCCCGCGACGGCGGCTTGGCGGGGATTTCAACCGGCCTGCTCGACCTCGACCGCAAGATCGGCGGCCTGCATCCCTCCGACTTGCTGATCCTGGCGGCCCGTCCGTCGATGGGTAAGACCTCGCTGGCCTGTAACGTGGCCTTCGACGTCGCCCGGAACTACGCCTGGGAACCCCAGCCGGACGGCACCAAGAAGACCGTGTCCGGCGGCGTCGTCGCGTTCTTCTCGCTGGAAATGTCCGCCGAGCAGTTGGCCATGCGTCTGCTGGCCGAAGTATCCGGGGTTTCCGGCGACCGTCTGCGTAAGGGCGAGATCGACGCCCTGGAGTTTGGCCGGCTGCGTGACGCGGCCCTGGAAATCCAGGATGCGCCGCTGTTCATCGACGCCACCGGCGGCATCACCATCGCCAAGCTGACCGCCCGCGCGCGGCGTCTGAAGCGGACCCACGGCCTTGACCTGATCGTCATCGACTACCTGCAGCTGGTCACCGGCGGCGAAGGCAAGAGCGACAACCGGGTGCAGGAAGTTTCGATGATCACCCAGTCGATGAAGGCCCTGGCCAAGGAGCTCTCGGTGCCGGTCATCGCGCTGTCCCAGCTCTCCCGCCAAGTGGAAAACCGCGAAGACAAACGCCCGCAGCTTTCCGACCTGCGTGAATCGGGCTCGATCGAACAGGACGCCGACATGGTCATGTTCATCTACCGGGAGAGCTATTATCTCGGCCGTTCCGAGCCGCGCGAAGGCACGCCCGAACACCTGACCTGGCAAGAAGACATGGACAAGGTGCGGGGCACCGCCGACGTCATCATCGCCAAGCAACGTCACGGTCCCATCGGCACCGTGCGGCTCTCCTTCAACGAAGACATCACCAAGTTCGGCAACCTGGCGCACAGCCAGTTCTTCGCTCCCGACGAGTAAGACGTCGCCTAGGGCCGCCTGCTCGGCTATGGGACCGGCAATGTCTCTTCCGACCTCCGCGCGCCTCACCATCGATCTCGACGCGCTCGCGCGCAACTTCGCAGTGCTGCGCGCGCAAGCCGCCGGGGCTGATGCCGCGCCGGTGATCAAGGCCGACGGCTACGGTCTTGGCGCGGCCCAGGTGGCGCGCCGGCTGTGGGCCGAGGGCGCCCAAGGCTTCTTCGTGGCGCGGCTGTCGGAGGGTGAGAGCCTCAGGGCGGCGCTCGGCGCCGAGCATCCGGCGACCATCTATGTTCTCGACGGCTTCCTGGCCGGCTCAGGCCCCCGCCTGGCAGCCGCGCGCCTGACACCAGTGCTCTCCAGCCTGCCGCAGATCGAGGCCGCCACCACCTTCGCCGCCGCCTCGGGGCAAGCGCTGAGCGTCGCCCTGCAGGTCGACACCGGAATGAACCGCCAGGGCCTGACCTTGTCCGAGGCTGCGGCGGTCGCGCAATCAGGCGATCGGCTTCGCGGGCTCGATATTGTCCTGCTCATGAGCCACCTTGGCTCGGCGACCAGCCCCGACGATCCGCGCAACCCACTGCAGTTGGGACGGTTCGCCCAGGTCCGCCGCCTGTTCCCCGGCGTGCGCACCAGCTTCGCGGCCTCCGCCGGCATCATGCTCGGCCCGGACTACCGCAACGACCTGATCCGCCCAGGCATCAGTCTCTATGGCGGCGGCCCCGAGGAACGGCCGGACGCGCGGCTGCAGGCCGTCGCCAAGTTCGAGGCGCCGATCCTCTACATCCGCAATGTCGAGCCCGGCGAACTGATCGGCTACGGCTCCAATACGGTGATCGACAAGCCGACCCGCGTCGCGGTAGTCGGCGCCGGTTACGCCGACGGCATCATTCGCGCCTCGCGCAACGGCGGCTATGGCTGGCTGGCGGGCGAGCGGCGGCCGGTCATCATCGTGACCATGGACCTGATCGCCCTCGACATCGGCCCGGCCCAGGCGCAGATCGGCGACTGGGTGGAACTTCTGGGGCCCAACGTCCTGCTGGACGACATCGCCACCGCCGCGGGCACCGTGGCGCACGAATGCCTCGTGCGCCTCAGCACCCGGGCTGAGCGGATCTATCTCGGAGAGGTCTAGCCGGCCTTGGCCAGGGCCTCGAGACGCGCCAGGCCTACCGCGGACGCGGCGGCCTTGAGTTCGTCGATGCTGACCCCATCGCCCTTGGCCGCGACCATGAACCGGTCGCCGACCAGCACGCTGTACTCGCCGTGCTTTGAGGCCGTGTCGTAGGACTCCTGGGTCATACGGCCATCAACCTTGCCGATCTTCTCGTACTTGCCGTCGCTCTCACTGGAGGACTGGACGTTGAAGGCGCCCGCCATGCCGGCCAGCGCGCCTGCCGCGCCCATGTCCACGATGGTCAGGCGGAAGGTGACAGGTCCCTTGGCGTAGGCGCCCTCCGCCTGGGATCCGCTCATGCCGGCGACGCCGCCTGAGCCGGTTGTGAGCTCAGTCCGGGAATAGCCGGCGATGTTCTCAGGCAGATAGGTTTTCAAGACATCGGGATTGGTGGGAGCTGGCCCCTCGCCGTTCTCGATCTGCTCGGCGGCGGCTTGCACCTGCTTGGACGCCGCCTCGAGCTTGGCGAGGTCGACCGAATGGTCGCCCACCTTGACCGAACCGCCGTTGAGCGCGCTGGCCGCCCCCATGGCTCCAATCCCGCCGCCTATCATGCCAAGGCCCGCCACAGCGGCGGTGACCGCGCCGACCACGATCGAAAGTATGACGGCGACGATCACGGTGACCACCGTGTAGCCCAGCGCCTTTTCCTGCGGCGCCTTCATCAGCTTCGGCAGCCCAAGATAGAGGAGATAGAGGCCATAGAGGGCCCCCAGGACGGCCAAAATCCCCAGCATCGGGATCAGCGAGAAAATCCCCGCCACCCAGCCTGCCGTGCTGGAATAGACCGCGACCTTGAGCGCCTGGATCTTATCGCGCTGGCCATCGAAGCTCGGCGCGAGCGCATCGATGATCAAGGCCAGCACATAGACCATGACCAGCGACAGGACGTAGCCGACGATGGCGCCGATGATCCCGCCGAGAAGCGGCGTCCGGAAACCAGCAATCCCGATGACCGCGCCCCCGATCAGGCCGCAAATCGCGGGAATGGCCGCCAGTATCATGGCGTAGTTCTTGAACAATCCCGACGTCGTCGCCGGCTCGACGTCAATGACGTCCCAAGTGGGCGCCGGCTTTAGAAGGATGGATTTCACCCGTTCGACGAGGCCCGACGTGGCCGATCCCGGTTCTACTGCGCTCATATTGTCCCGCCCTTGAAAGTCGGCTTCGTAACCGCGTCATGTGAATCTATCCCATGCGCTGCGACGAGCAACAACTTCACCGCGACGGACTTGGCCCGCGCAGCCCGCTAGACTGCTGCTTTACCCGAATCAGAGAGTTCGCATGGCCCGCGACGGCGCCGTCTATGTCTGCCAGTCCTGCGGAGCCACGCAGACCAAGTGGGCTGGCCAGTGCCCCGCCTGCAACGCCTGGAACTCCCTCGTGGAAGAACTCCAGACGCGACCACCCGGCGCCCTCGCGCCTAGCCGCAGCGCCCGGGGGCGCGGGCTGGCGTTCCAAGGCCTGGACGAATCGACACCTGCCCCGCCCCGCATCTCGACGGGGGTGGACGAGTTTGACCGGGTCTGCGGCGGCGGCGTCGTGCCCGGCTCGGCGATCCTGCTGGGCGGCGACCCCGGCGTCGGGAAATCGACCTTGCTGTTGCAGGTCGCCGCCAGCGCGGCCCGCCGCGGCGTGCGCTGCGCCTACATCTCCGGCGAGGAAGCCATCGAGCAGGTGCGGGGCCGCGCCCAACGGATGGGGCTGGCCGACGCGCCGGTTCGCCTGGCGACCGAAACCTCGCTTCGCGACATTCTCGAGAGCCTGAAGCGCGAGAAGTTCGACCTCGTCGTCATCGACTCGATCCAGACCATGTGGAGCGACGCCCATGAGGCCGCGCCCGGTTCGGTGACCCAGGTGCGCGCAGCGACCGGCGAACTGGTCCGTTTGGCCAAGAAGCACGGCGTCGCCGTGATCCTGGTCGGCCACGTCACCAAGGAGGGCACAATCGCCGGTCCCAGGGTGATCGAGCACATGGTCGACGCCGTCCTCTCGTTCGAGGGCGAGCGGGGCTATCCGTTCCGGATTTTGCGCGGGACCAAGAACCGCTTCGGCGCCACCGACGAGATCGGGGTGTTCGAGATGGGTGACGCCGGACTGGGCGAGGTGACCAACCCCTCGGCCCTGTTCCTCGACACATCGGGCGAACGTGCGGCGGGCGCGGCGGTGTTCGCGGGCATCGAGGGTTCGCGCCCGGTGCTGGTCGAATTCCAGGCTCTCGTCGCGCCCTCGGCCTATGGCACGCCCCGGCGCGCCGTGGTCGGCTGGGATTCCGGACGGCTGGCCATGGTGCTGGCGGTGCTCGAGTCCCGCTGCGGGCTCTCGCTGGGCAATCGCGACGTCTATCTGAATGTCGCCGGTGGCCTGCGCGTAAGCGAGCCGGCCGCCGACCTCGCCGCCGCCGCCGCCCTGGCTTCCTCAGCGCTGGACGAGGCCTTGCCCCAGGACTGCGTGGTGTTCGGCGAAATCAGTCTGTCCGGGGACATCCGTCCGGTCAGCCGCATGGAAAGCCGTATGAAGGAAGCCGCCAAGCTCGGCTTCAAACGCGTCCTCGGTCCCCAGGACCTGGAGGGCGGCTCCATGAAGATACATGGCGTGACGCGCCTGGCCGACGCCATCGCGCGTATTGGTGAAAGCCGATGGGAATGAACGGCTTGCCCTGGTTCGATATCGTCGTCCTGGCGATCCTCCTGATCTCAGCCGTGTTCGGCTTTGTCAGCGGCGCTACGCGCGAGATGGTGCGCGCTCTATCGTTCGTCCTGGCCGCAGTCATCGCCATCTATGGCCTGCGTTGGACCGGCCCCATCGGCCGCGACCTGGTCGACCCCGACTGGGGCGGCACGGTCTTGGCCGGAGTGATCGTCTTCGTGGTCGTTTATGCCGCACTTCGGATCACCGGCGGCGGCCTTGCCCGGGGCATACAGAGCACCCAAGTCCTCGGCATCCTGGACCGCACGGTCGGATTGGGATTCGGACTTCTACGCGCGCTAGTGGTGCTCGGAGCATTGCATTTGGCCTTCAATGCCGCGACGCCGCCGGACCGGGTTCCGAAATGGATGACAGGTGCGGCGTTTTACCCACTGACCAAGGCGTCAGGCGAAATCCTAAAAGCCTTCGCGCCCAAGGGCTTAGACATGGCCGACAAGTTCGCACCGGCCCTTGAGGATGCGGTGCGTGAAGGTTCGGCGACCGATCAACGTGACTCTCGTGACGCCCAAGGCTATGACCCCCGCGAACGACGCGGGCTAGACGATCTGGTGGAGAAATCCCGATGACTCAGGATCAAGATCGATGGCGCGAGCCGACCTTCCGGGATCCTGACGACGACACTCCCCGCCTTGAGTGCGGCGTGTTCGGCGTTCACGACACGGCGGCGGCCGCAGCCATTACGGCGCTCGGCCTGCACGCGCTACAGCATCGCGGCCAAGAGGCCTGCGGCATCGCGGTCTTCGACGGCCAGCGCTTCCACACCGAACGCCACATGGGCCACGTTGGCGACGCCTTCGCCGGCTCCGATCTTGTGGACCGCCTGCCCGGCCATTCGGCCATCGGTCACACGCGCTACTCGACCGCCGGCGGCAGTTTCATCCGCAACGTTCAGCCGATGTTCGCCGATCTGGAAGCCGGGGGCGTGGCCCTAGCCCACAACGGCAACCTCACCAACTTCCTCACCCTGCGCGAGCAATTGGTCGCCGAGGGCGCGATCTTCCAGTCGACGTCAGACTCCGAAGTGATCCTTCACCTGTTGGCGCGCTCGCGGAAGGCCAAGTTCGTCGATCGCTTCATCGACGCCCTGTCCAAGATCGAGGGCGGCTACGCCCTGGTGGCCCTCACGAACAAGAAGCTGATCGGCGTCCGCGACCCGCTGGGCATCCGTCCGTTGGTGCTCGGCGATCTCGACGGTAAGGCGGTCCTGGCCTCGGAGACCTGCGCGCTCGACATGATCGGCGCGAAGTTCGTCCGCGACATCGAGCACGGCGAGATGGTCGTGATCGACCATAAGGGCATCCGCAGCCTGAAGCCCTTCCCGGCCGCCCGCGCCCGCCCCTGCATCTTCGAATACGTCTATTTCGCCCGCCCGGACTCGGTGGTGAACGGCCGCTCGGTCTACGACGTGCGCAAGCGCATGGGCCGCCGCCTGGCGCAGGAAAGCCATGTACCGGTCGACGTGGTCGTCCCGGTGCCGGACTCCGGCGTTCCGGCCGCGCTGGGCTACTCGCAAGAAACCGGCGTGCCCTTCGAAATGGGCATCATCCGCAACCACTATGTCGGCCGGACCTTCATCCAGCCGACCCAGGGCGCCCGCGAACTGGGTGTGCGCATGAAGCTCTCGCCGAACCGCAACGTTCTGGCCGGCAAGCGCGTAATGCTGATCGACGACTCGATCGTTCGCGGCACCAACTCGGTTCGCGTCGTCCGCATGGTGCGCGAAGCCGGCGCCGCCGAGGTTCACCTGCGTTCGGCCTCTCCGCCGATCATGTGGCCAGACTATTACGGCATCGACATGCCTGACCGCGAGCACCTGCTGGCGGCCAACAAGTCGGTCGAGGAAATCGCCAAGATCCTCGACGTCGACTCGATGGGCTACCTCTCGGTCGATGGACTCTATGCGGCCATGCAGTCCGAGGCCCGCGACCCGGTCAATCCGCAGTTCACCGATCACTACTTCACCGGCGACTATCCGACCCGCCTGCTGGACCGTGAGATCGCCGAGGGCCGCAACGACGGCGCCGACCGCCAACTGTCGTTCCTGGTCGACGCGTGAGTTCAAGGCCGGCGGCCTGGCTCAAGAAGCTAGGCCTCGATTGGTACATCGCCGCGATCGTGGGGATGGTGGTGCTCGCCTCCGTCCTGCCGGCGCGTGGAGATGCCGCGCATCTGGTCTCCAACCTGACGAAGATCAGCATCGCGCTGGTCTTCTTCCTGCATGGCGCCAAGCTCAGCCCTGACGCCGTCCTCAAGGGCCTGCTGCACTGGCGCCTGCATGGCCTGGTGCTCGCCACCACCTTTGTACTCTGGCCGATCGTCGGCCTGGGGACCGCCTCGCTTCCAGGCTGGATCGTCCCGGCTGCGCTGGCGCCTGGCTTGGTCTACCTCGCCTGCCTGCCCTCCACGATCCAGTCGGCGATCAGCTTCACGGCGATCGGGCGCGGCAGCGTCCCGGCCGCCGTCTGCGGGGCCTCGGTCTCCAATCTGCTCGGCATGTTCCTCACGCCGCTGCTGGTCGGGCTGCTGCTGGGGGCGGAGGGCGGTTCGCTATCGTTGTCGTCGCTTGAGGCGATCTTGCTGCAACTGCTGGTCCCATTCATCGCCGGCCAGGTCCTGCGCCGCTGGATCCTCGAATGGATCCAGAAATACGCCAAGCCGCTCAGCCTGACGGATCGCGGCTCGATCCTGCTGGTCGTCTACAACGCCTTTTCCGGCGCCGTCGTCGCCGGCATCTGGAGCCAGGTTTCGGCCTGGGACCTGGCGCGCATCGTGATGATCTGCCTGGCGCTGCTGGCCCTGTCGCTCGGCTTCATGATCTGGGTGGCGCGAACGCGCGGCTTCTCGACGGAAGACGAAATCGCCATCGCTTTCGCCGGCTGCAACAAGAGCCTGGCGGCCGGCGTGCCGATGGCCGGCGTGCTGTTCCCTGCTGCGACAGTTGGGTTCGTGCTTCTGCCGGTGATGCTCTATCACCAGTTCCAACTCATGGTCTGCGCCGCCCTGGCGCAGCGCTACGCTAAACGCCCGCTTCAAGAGCAAAGTCATGACTGAGACCCTTCCCCTCGACGGCCGCATCGCCCTGGTCACCGGCGCCACCCGCGGCATTGGCCGCGCCAGCGCTCTGGCGCTGGCCAATGCCGGCGCGCACGTCGTCGCGGTCGGCCGCAGCCAAGGCGCTCTCGAGGAACTGGACGACGAGATCAAGACCGCCACCGGCAAGGCGGCGACCTTGGTTCCGCTCGACCTGAACAAGGGCGACGACATCGACGCGCTTGGCTTGGCGATCCACCAGCGGTTCCAGCGACTGGACATCCTGGTCCACGCCGCCGCCATTCTCGGCGGCCTGACGCCGGTTTCGCATATCGATCCGAGCATGTGGGACAAGGTGTTCGCCACCAATGTCACGGCGAGCTACCGGCTGATCCGCTCGACCGAGCGCCTGCTGCGTGAGTCCTCCGCTGGCCGCGGCATCTTCTTCACGACTGGCCGCGTCGAACGCCCGAAGGCGTTCTGGGGTCCCTATGGCGCGTCAAAGGCCGCGCTGGAGCACCTGGTCCGCACCTGGGCCGACGAGCTTGAGAACACCAACATCCGCGCGACCCTGCTCGATCCTGGCACGATGCGGACGAAGATGCGCGCCGAGGCCATGCCGGGCGAGGATCCTGAGACCCAGACCGACCCTTCGGAAATCGGGCCGCTGATCGTCGAGCTGGCTCAGGCGGACCTGGGCCTGCCCAAGGTCAACGTCCGTTTTTCCGATTGGAAAGCGGCCGGGAAGCTCGCTTCGGCTTAACGCCGGGGCGGGCCAGCTTCTGCGCGCGGCCCTTCGGCGTGGGGCCCGCGCCCACCTTCAGCTTGCCAGGCGAGAGCAGCTTGCTCCGCGGCTTCACCTTGGGCTTCGGCTTAGCCTTGACCTTCTCAGCGGCCTCGACGACCGGTTCGGCGAGCGGCGCCATGCCTAGGCGCGCACGTGCGACGCCCTTGGGTTCAGCGACCTTCTTGCCAAGCTTGGGCGCGAAGTTCGGAACGCGCGAACGCGGTGCGGGTCCGCCCTTTTCCTCGCCCTCGGCATAGGGGTTCTTGGTCGACTTCACGGTCAGACGCATCGGCACGCCTGGCATCTCGAAGCTCTCGCGCAACGAGTTGATCAGATAGCGGCGATAGTGGTCCGGCAGTTGGTCGGCGCGGCTGGCGAACATCACGAAGGTCGGCGGGCGCGCCTTGGTCTGGGCCATGTACTTCGGCTTGACCCGACGGCCACTGACGGCGGGCGGCGGGTGGCGCTCCAGCGCCATCTTCAGCCAGTCGTTGAGGTCGCGGGTCTTAACCTTGGTGGACCAGTCGTTGTGAACCTTGAACACCGCCGGCATCAGCCGGTCGAGGTGTCGCCCGGTCTCGGCCGAGAGCGCAATAACCGGCGATCCGCGAAGCTGCGGCAGCAGGCGGCCGGCCTCCTCGGTGATCTCCTTCAGGGTCGCGCCCTGATCCTCGATCAGGTCCCACTTGGCCAGGCAGAACACCAGGCCACGGCCTTCGCGCTCGACCAGATCGGCGATCTGCAGGTCCTGGATTTCGAACGGGTGCGTAGCGTCCATCACCAGGATCACAATCTCGGCGAAGGTGATCGCCCGGATCGTATCGCCCGTCGAAAGCTTCTCGAGCTTCTCCTGAACCTTGGCCTTCCGGCGCAGGCCGGCGGTGTCGACCAACCGCACGGCGCGGTCGTCCCAGGTCCAGTCGACCGGAATGGCGTCGCGCGTGATGCCGGCCTCGGGGCCGGTCAGCAGGCGGTCCTCGCCGATCAGCTTGTTGACGAGGGTCGACTTGCCGGCGTTCGGGCGGCCGACAATCGCGATGCGGATGGGCTTCTCGCCCTCCTCGTCTTCTTCCTCATCGATCTCGGGCCAGACCGCCAGCAGCGCCTGATAGAGATCGGCCATGCCCTCGCCATGCTCGGCGGAGATGGCGATCGGCTCGCCGAGGCCAAGGCCGAAGGCCTCGTTCACGCCGTCATTGCTGGCCTTGCTCTCGGCCTTGTTGGCCGCAAGGATCACCGGCTTGTCGTGGCGGCGCAGGATCTCGGCGAACACCTCGTCCATCGGCGTCACGCCATCACGGGCGTCCACCACGAACAAGGCGACGTCGGCCTCTTCGATGGCCAGGATCGTCTGCTGACGCATGCGGGATTCGAGGCTGTCGTCGGTGACGTCCTCGAAGCCGGCGGTGTCGATCAGTTCAAGGTCCAGGTCGCCGATTCGACCGGTGCCGAAGCGCCGGTCGCGGGTAACGCCGGGCTGGTCATCGACGATCGCGAGCTTGCGCCCGGCCAGTCGGTTGAACAGCGTCGACTTACCGACGTTTGGACGCCCTACAATTGCAAGCCGCATGGGCATGGCGTCACGCTCTGTCTAGTTTAGCGCAGCGCGATGAGTTGAGCCTCATCCGTCACGACATAGATGGTTCCGTTGGCCGCGATCGGCCCGATCAAAGTCGGACCTCCGAGGTTCACGGTCTTCTCGACTTCGCCGGTCCGCGCATTCATCGCCACCAGTTCGCCGGTCTGACCGGCCACGATGACACGGTTGGACGCCAGCAACGGGCTCGACCAGATCGGCCGGGTGGTGAAGTTCTTTTTGCCGACGCCCATGAAGCCGCCGGCGCGCTTTTCACGGCCCTCGCCCAGGTCGCGGATCCAGTAGATCTGGCCGCTTTCACGAGCGACGCAGATCACTTCGCCGGCCTTGGAGACGACGTACACGACGTCGCCCGCGGGCCATGGGGTGGTGATGCCGGTGACCGGCAGGCTCCAACGCGCCTGGCCGGTGCGCAGGTCGGTGGCCGCGAAGACCCCCGAGTGGCTCACCGCGAACACGTCGCCTTGGTAGATGACCGGACGACCGGCGATATCGCGGATTTCTGACAAGGCGTTGTTGCGGTTGGCGCGGCTCAGCGCCTCGTTCCACAGGTCGTTGCCATTGGCCGCACGCAGCGCGACCAGTTCACCCGAACCGAACGACGCCACGACCGTGTCGCCCTGCACCGCGGGGCTCGACGCCGCAAGGATGCGGGCCGGTTCGGACAGCGCCTGATAGTTCCAACCGGCGACGCCGGTGGCGGTATCGAAGGTCATCAGGGTGTTGTCGATCGCAACAACAAACAGACGGCCGCCCGACACTGTCGGCGCCGCATGCAGCGGTTGTTCTGTGGTCGTCTTCCACAGCACCGCGCCGGTGCCAGCGTCGAGCTGGGCGGCGAAGCGGTAGCCTGATGTCACATAGAGTTTGCCGTCGGCGAAGGCTAAGCCGCCCCCGAAGGCTTCCTTGTCGCGACGCGAGCCGGGACGCAGGTCGGCCTTCCAGAGCACCGAGCCGGTTTGACCGTCGATCGCCGAGACCGCGGCCCCGCCGTCCATCACGAAGATCTTGCCGTCGGCCGCCACTGGCGGCGCGGTGACATGGGATCCGCGGTTGGAACCCTCGCCGAAGCCGCGCTTCCAGGCGATGCTCAGCGAGCCGCCCGCTTCCGGATGGGTGATCGCCTGATCGGGCGTGCCGCCCGGCTGAGCCCAACTGGCGTTGGTCTCAGGAGTGGGCAGGAAGAAGTCGGCGCCCTTCAGGGCCTCGGCCACTTCCAGGGTTTGGTCGGCGGCCACGATGGCGATGCGTTCGCCCTCGGCGGCCATCTCCTGAGGACCGTCGTCACCCTTGTTGAAGGGGTTCATCTTGCCGATCGTCGAGCAGCCGCTCACGGCGACACTGGCCGTGAGAAGGAGAGCAAGCAGGCTGTTACGGCGCATATGCGTCATTGGGGTCCGGGGGCTGGCTGTTGTTGCGCAGGCGGGGCGGATTGGGGCGCGCCGGGCGGCACAGCGCCGGGCGGAAGCTGGATCGGCGGCGGCAGGGCCAAGGCGCTCTTCACGGCGGCCGGCAGGGCCTTGGCCGAGCCGGAGTCGATCAGGGCCTGAGCGGCCTGAGCGCGAGCGCGAGCGGCCTCGCCAGCATCGGCCATCAGCGTAATCAGGCTGAAGTCGCTGCGGGCGCCGGCGAGATCCCCGGCCATCAACTTGGAAAAGGCGAGCGCTTCGCGAGCTTCAGCGCGATAGGGACGGCCTTCTTTGGTGAGCGGCGTCAGGCGCGCCTCCATATCCTTGTAAGGAGCCGTGTCCAGCAAGGCGAAGGCGGATTTGAGGCGAGCCGAATCGCCCAGAATGTCGTTGGGCGCAGCCTCGGCGGCCTCGTCGAACAGCTTCACCGCTTCGGCGGTCTTGTTGTCGGCCAACTTCAGGCCGCCAAGGTGCTGCAGCGACAGCGCCTTATAGGCCTTGGACGAGCCTTGGCTTACCTCGCTCCACAGGCGGATCGCCTCGTCGGTGCGCCCGGCGTTGAAGGATTCAATCGCCTGCGCGTACTGCTCCGACGCCTTGGCCGCAGCCTGCGTTCGGAAGTGCTGGTAGCCCCAGACAGCCAGCGCGATGACCAAGGCGATGACCAGCAGGCCACCGACCACGGGCAGGATTTTCAGCGCAAGCGCCTTGTAGCGGTCGGTGCGGAGTTGCTCCTCGACCTCTTCAAAGACATCAACCACGTAAGGGGACTCCGCGCGAATGGGCGTTTGGGTTCAGAGCGGCGGAACCTATAGCGGCGGAGCCGTGGCTGCAACGCTCCCGGTCATTCGTTCCGGTCGCGCTTGATCACGGTGGCCGCGGCATCGAAGAGCGAGGCGCTCAACAGATAGAATCCAGCTTGAGCTAGATCGCACATTTCAACGCCGCCGTCCCGAACTAGGGCGTAGGCTTGACGATGGCCTCGAACCCGGCCGCGCAATAGTCGAACAGCCGCGCCCTGACCGCTTCGAGATCCGTCGAGCGACAAAGCCCCCCGGAGAGTTGGTCGATCCGTCCGGTTTCCGAGAGCGCCAGCATCATCGAGCCCGTCAGGAATTGATAGCCCCAGTAGAGATCACGCAGATCCGCCTCCGGCATGGTGCGCTTGAGGAGCGAGATAAGCTCGTGCACCACCGGATCGAAGAAGCGATTCATCGTCTCCCCGCCCCAGGCCGGCGTGTTGTTCACCAGCGCCACGAGACGGAAGTAGTTTTTCCAACCGGCCTCGCCGGTCAGCGAACGCTCGATCAGCGGACCAATGAACGCCTCCACCACGCCGCGCGTGGTCATGGCGCCCGGTTGAGCGGCCTCATAGGCGGCCATCGCCTCCAGACGCTCGACGTTCAAGATCTCGGCCCGGCGCGCGAAGACCGCGTCGAACAGTCCGCGCTTGGTGTCGAAATAGTAGTGGATCAATGCGGCATCGACGCCGGCTTCGGCTCCGACCTGACGCGTTGTGACACCGTAGAAGCCATGGCCGGCGAACAACAGTTCGGCGGCGTCCAGGATCACCGCGCGCAGATCCGCGCCCTCCCCCTTTCGACGACGCCCGCGTCCGATCGACAGCGGCGACGCGGCCGGGCTCATGCGTCGTCATCCTCGGCGCCCTTGGCCAAACAGGTGACGGCGACGTCGGCCGTCACATTGGCGACGGTCCGGAAAATGTCAGGAATGGTTTCCACCGCCAGCAGGATCGGCAGCAGATCCAGCGGCACCCCCATGACAAGGCAGATCGGCCCAGTTGTCGTGAAGAAGGTGATCTGCCCCGGCAAACCGACAGAGGCCAGACTGATGACCGCTGCGACCGCGATCCCCGCCACCATCACGGCGGGGTTCAGATGCACCCCGTAGACATGGGCGCAGTAGATCGCGACGCTCAGGTTCGCAGCCGGGCTCGTTATGCGGAAGAGCGATACGGCCAGCGGCAGCACCACGCTGCGGATGTGTTCGGGTATGCCCAACTGCTGGGTTCCCTCGATCATCGCCGGCAGTGAGGCGATCGAGGACTGGGTCGAAAAGGCGACCGCCTGAGCCGGCGCGACCGCGCGGGCGAAGGAAAACAGCGACACGCCCGCCAGCAGCGCGATGAGATAGGCCAGCAGGCCGACCGCGATGCAGACGCCCGAAAGCAGCACGATGTAGTGTCCCAGCGCGCCGGCGGCCCCGAAACCCGCCTTCGCCCCCACCATCAAGGCCAGGGCGAAAACACCAATGGGGGCCAGCAGCAACACCCAGTGAACCAGAACCAGCATGGCCTCGACAATGCCGTCGAAGACCTGGAGCAAGGTGGTCTTGAGCTCGGACTTTATCCGCGTCACAGCCAAGCCGAACAACAGGGCGAACACCACCATCGGCGCTATGCTGGTCTCAGCCGCGGCCTGGATGGGATTGGTCGGAATGAAGGCCCGCAGCCAGGCGCTCATCGCGGGGAAGTCCGGCAACTTCTCCGTCGAATGCCCCGCGGCGTTCCGCAAACCCGCCACCGCCTCGGCCGGCGCAGGCCAAACGGCAAGAACGCCAGTGACCCCGACCGCCGCGAAGGTTGCCGACCCCAGCAGCAGCAAGGCGAACAATCCGAGCGCCCGCGCGGCGGTTCCCCCCGCCGCGGCCGTCCCCGCGGCCGAAGCGACCCCGACGACCAAGAGCGAGAACACCAAGGGCACGATCGTCATGCGCAAGGCGTCGAGCCACATGCCGCCGACCGGATCGGCCACCGCCAGGACACGGGTCATCCCCGGGTGCCCCGCCAAGGCTGCGCCCATGCACAGTCCAGCCACCAGACTGAGCAGTATCCGCAAGGTCGGTTGCGCGCCGACGAAACGGAACGCTCTAAGTAGCTTCGCCATTGCGTGAACCTAGTGCCAGGACGTCCAAAGTTGGAACCTGTTTTCCGCCTGTTTGAAATTGCGAACCAATTCCGCCCTGCCGGCAGGCGCCTTGCTCACCGTTGGGCGGCTAGCGCGCGCCTACCATTGAGTATTGGCGATATCCCGGCTTGGACCTAGACTTCGACGTCGCCGCATATTTGCAATGGCGGCGGGAGGGATGGCGATGATCATCTCGCTACCTCCGGTGAACACGGACCTGGAAGCCGTGGGCCGGAGATTAAGAGCTATCCGCGAGGCCCGTGGTCTGGGCCTCCAACAGCTGGCCGACGAAATTCGGCTGAGCCAAGCAGAGCTGTCCATGGCCGAACATGGCCGACTAAGGCTCGACTCCGCGCAACTGCACGCCCTGACCACCGCCCTGCATGTCTCGCCGCGCATTGTTTTCGAGACCACGATAGACATCTCAAGAATCCGGCCGCTCTAGCCGAGCGCTGTCCAAGCAGGTTTCGAGAGAAGTTGCGCTCATGGCGAATGGCGACGTCAACAACGCACGCTATGCCTTGGAAGCCGCCTATCGCACCGAAAAGCGGCGCGTGCTGGCGACCCTGATCCGGCTGCTGGGCGGGTTCGAGGCGGCCGAAGACGCGCTCCATGAGGCCTTCGCAGCCGCGGCGATCCAATGGCCGCGGGACGGGGTTCCGGCGAACCCATATGCCTGGCTGGTCTCGACCGGACGATTTCGAACCATCGATCGTTGGCGGCGGCAGGCCCGCCTCGCCGAGATCCTGCCCGAACTCGCTAGGCTCGCGGACGACGACGAAGCGCCTGCAACCCACCTCATCCAGGACGACGAACTGCGGCTGATCTTCATCTGCTGTCACCCGGCGCTGTCGCCCGACGCGCGGGCGGCGCTCACCCTTCGCGAGGTCGGCGGACTGACGACGGAGGAAATCGCGAGGGCCTATCTTGTCCCCGCCCCGACCATCGCCCAGCGCATCGTTCGGGCGAAGAACAAGATCCGGGACGAGGCGATCCCCTACGAGGTTCCGGCTCGCGCAGATCTCCCCGCCCGGCTCGATAGCGCGCTGCAAGTGATCTACCTGATCTTCAATGAAGCCTACACCGCCACGGACGGTCCCACCCTGACCAGGGCCGACCTCTCCGCCGAAGCCATCCGGCTCGGGCGGCTGGTGGCGGACCTTATCGCCGAACCGGAAGCGCTGGGCCTGCTGGCCCTGATGCTGATGCACGAGGCCAGGCGCGCCGCGCGCATCGACGCCGCCGGCGACATCGTCTTGCTGGACGATCAGGATCGCGCCCTGTGGGACCGTCGCCTGATCGCCGAGGCACAAGCCCTGATCGACCAGGCCCTGACATCGCAACGTGCGGGCCCCTACCTGCTTCAGGCCGCGATCGCAGCCCTCCACGCCGAGGCGCCCAGCGCTGGCGACACCGACTGGCCGCAGATCGTCGCGCTCTATGACGTCTTGCAGCGCCTAGGCTCCTCCCCGGTCGTGGCGCTCAACCGGGCGGCAGCCGTCGGGATGCGTGACGGACCTCAGGCCGGTCTTGCCGCCATCGAGGCGGTGCTGGGACAGGGCCAACTGGACAACTACCATCTGGCCCACGCCGCCCGCGCCGACATGCAGCGCCGGCTCGGCCTGACCGATGAGGCGCGCGCCTCCTACCGGCGAGCGCTGGAACTGGCTCGCCAGCCCGCCGAACGCCGCTTCCTGGAGGCGCGCCTAGTTCAACTCAGCGAGCCCTAGCCAGCCTTGGCGAAGTAGATTTCGGCCGGTCCAGGGAACTTGCGCGCCCGGACGTCCTCGGCATAGCCGGCGACCGCCCTGCTGATCTCGCCGCGAAGATCGCCGTAGCGACGCACGAACTTTGGGGTCCAGTCGAACAGGCCCAGCATGTCGTCCGTCACCAGGATCTGGCCGTCGCAGCCGGCCGAGGCGCCAATCCCAATGGTAGGGACGGAGACCGCTTCGGTGATCTCGCGGGCGAGGCCTTCGGCCACCCCTTCGACGACCAAGGCGAACGCCCCGGCCTCGGCGGTGGCCTTGGCCTCGGCCAGGATTTGCGCGCGCTCGTCGGCGCCCTTGCCCTTGGCCTTGAAGCCGCCATCGACCAGCACCGCCTGGGGCCGCAGGCCGACATGGCCCATCACCGGGATGCCGCGCTTGACCAGATATTCGATGGTGTCGACGACGGTCGGTCCGCTTTCGACCTTGATGGCCTGAGCGCCGGTCTCCTTCATCATGCGGGCGGCGTTGGCATAGGCGATTTCCGGCGAGCCCTCGTAGGAGCCGAACGGCATATCGACCACGACCATCGCGCGGCGCGCGGTGCGCATCACCGCCTGGCCATGCATGATCATCATCTCAAGCGTCACGCCGACCGTATTGGGCAGGCCATGGACGACCATGCCGACTGAATCGCCGACCAGCAGCAGGTCGCAATGCTCGTCCAGGATCTCGGCGACCGGCGCGGTATAGGCGGTCAGGCAGACGATAGGGACACCCCCCTTACGCGCGGCGATATCCGGCGCGGAGATGCGCTTCACAGTTTCCTGACGCTGAGCCGACATGGCTAGAACTCCTCGAGAACACGGGTCACGACGAAGCCAATGGCCAACACGGCCATGCCTCCGGCGATCCATACCACGGATGACCCCGCCGGCAGCGCCGACAACATTTCCAGGCGCGGCGTCCACTGCGAAAATCCAGCCTCGATCAGCCGGGTCGAGCCCTGCGAGGCGGTTTCGACCCGCTCGATGAAATTGGACATGATCAGTTGGCTAGCGCCGACCACCCCGCCGACCAGCCCGGCCGCGCCAATGATCCAGCGGCGCAGGGTCCAGCCGCGATCCAGCTTCTGTTCGACCGAAACGGCGAAAGCCTTCTCATCTGAGAAGGCCGGCGGTTCACTGAAAAGACGTTCGAGTCGGCGCTCGAATTCGAGCTCAGCCATTGTCGCGCCTACCTTCCAGTGCGGCGTCAGCGGGCGGCGCCAGTCGCGCTCTGAGCTTCTCCACACCACGTTTGACATGGGATTTGACCGTTCCAAGCGGCAGATTCAAGGCGTCGGCGGCCTCTGCATGGGAGAGGCCCGCCCCGTAGCACATCGAGACGCAGATCCGCTCGACCGCGCCCAAGGACTTCAAGGCCTCGTCCAGGTCGATGCGGTCGCCGGTGTCGCGCGAAGGGGCGACATCGGCCTGTTCCTCGGCTTCCACGGCAGCGCTGGCGAGCCGTCGCTCGCGCTGCAACCGGCGCAGATACTGGCGCGCCGAAATCTTCTTCACCCAGGCGACGAATGCGCCCTGTCCCCGGAATTCTGAAATTCTCTCAAAGGCCACCAGGAAAGCATCTTGCGCCACGTCGTCGGCCTCTGCCGGAGCCGCGCCCATCCGGCGCAGCAGGCCGCGCACCGCCGAGCCATGTCGGCGGACGAGTTCCCCAAAGGCCGCACGATCGCCGGCCGCTGCGAGAGCGGCTAGCTCCACATCGTGGAGATTGGCCAGCCTAGTGTTTTGAGAGCCCGACATCAGGGGCGTTTCCCCCACCCTTTCCCGCGCTCAATGCCGTCCGCGTTGCACGAACGAGAGCCCGATCAGGGCCAAGCCGATGAAACCCGGGAAGGCCGCGATACCGAGCAACGGATAGAGCGCATCCGGCTCCTCGAAACTCACCGCCGCGCCGAGGGCGACGAAGGCAACCGCAACGCCGAGCCAGATCACCCCTGTGCGCAGATCGCGATAGGGCGAGGGTCGCGGCTTCACATCGCTGGTGAGGGCCGCGATCACCTCAGGCGGCAACTCTGCCCCCTTCTCGATCGAAGCACGCAGAGTGTCCTGCAGCTTCTGGCGCTCAATGCTCTTCAGGTATCGCGGGACGATGACAATCGCCGCGATCATGGCGAAAAACGCCAATGGAATGAGTATTTCCATCTACTTCCCCGTTCTCCTTTGGTTGGGCCTATCAGCCCCGTTCTGAAAGGAAGAGGCGCCGACCTATGCGTACAGATGCAATGGCACGCATGAAATGTTCGTCATGATCGCCGAGCGGCGACCGGGCCGTCGTCAGGTCAGCCGCACGCGGCCTGATAGACGTCGGGCTTGAAGCCCACGATCAACCGATCACCGAGGTCGAGGACGGGACGCTTGATCATCGAGGGCTGCGCCAGCATCAGGCCAATGGCCTTCTCGGCGTCGAGGCCCGTCTTGTCCGCATCAGGCAGCTTGCGGAACGTGGTCCCGGCCCGGTTCAGCACGGTCTCCCAGCCGGCCTCGCCGACCCACCGCTCCAGCCGGGCGCGATCTATGCCGACCAATTTGTAGTCATGAAAGTCATAGGCCACCCCCTGCTCATCCAGCCAGGTTCGGGCCTTCTTCATCGTGTCGCAGGCCTTGATGCCGTAGATGGTGATGGTCATGGGTCGAATCCGCTCAAGCAGGGCTAGACCCTTGATCTATCGCCAGTCTTGCGGCTTTCCGAGCGCTAATCGACCTAGGGCGTAAGCGCGACGGGGCCCTCGATCGGGCAGGCCCGGCGAACCGTATCGAGACACATCTGGAGGCGGCTCTAGCTCGCGCCCGCAGTGGACGTCAGGGCCTCCAGCGTCGCCTCTACCGTCCGGCGCTCCTGCTCCAGATTGGCCAGGCGCTCATGCAGTCGGCTGACCGCATAGCTGACGTCCAGCCGGGCGTCGCCGGCCTCCGGTCGCGACTGCAGGGCGACCCGGATATCGTCGATGCCCAGGCCCGCTCGCCGCAGCTCGGCGATGATGCCCAGCTGAGAAACCGCGCGTGGGTCGAACCGCCTGCGATTGCCGGGGTCTCGGCGCGTGACGATCAGCCCGACCTCTTCATAATAGCGCACTGCGCGTGCGGTCAGGCCGAACTGAGCGGTGACGCCCTTCAAGGTGACGTCGCTGGCGTGCGTCCCGGTCCACATCACGCGAACTCCACGAGGACTTCGTCTGCGGCGACGGAGTCACCGGGCTTGGCGCCGACGGTTTTGACCAGGCCGTCGCGTTCGGCGCGGATGATGTTCTGCATTTTCATGGCCTCGACCACGGCGACGGCCTGTCCGGCCCGCACCGCCTGGCCAGGGACGACGTCGAGGGTGACGACCAGGCCCGGCATCGGCGAGAGGATCAGCTTGGAGGTGTCGGCCGC
>JAVBXP010000043.1 GCA_030824495.1 bacterium | reverse complement strand
CTTGGGAGCTTGGCCTGCGTTATTCCAAGCTGGACCTCAACTACCTCGCGGGCGCCGCCGGGACCGCTCCGGTCGCCTCGGCCATCCGCGGTGGCGAGCAGGAGATCTTCACCGTGGGCCTCAACTGGTACGTCAACAACGTGTTGCGCTTCCAGGCGGCCTATCAGGACGTCTCAGTGGACCGCCTGTCGCCCGGCGGCACGGCCTTCGGAGCCGGAACGGCGACGCCGCCGGCCGGAGCCCAGGTCGGCCAGGACTTCAACATCTACTCGCTGCGAACTCAGTACGCGTTCTGACGACGGCGGGGCGGCCCATGCGGCCGCCCCGACCCCGCGTTCCCCGATCCGCGTCCCCAGACAACCGAGCCTAAGAACAAGGACCTCGAACCATGAGCCAAAACCTGAAGACCCCGTCCCGCCGTGGCGTGCTCGTGGCTGGGACCGCCGGAGCCGCGGCCGTCGCCGCGCCGGCCCTGCTGGCCGGACCGGCCGCCGCCCAGGGCAAGGCGCTGACCCTGCTGAACGTCAGCTATGACCCGACGCGTGAGCTCTACAAGGACATCAACGTCGCCTACGCGAAGTACTGGAAGACCAAAGTCGGGCAGGACATCGTGATCAACCAAAGCCATGGCGGTTCGGGCAAACAGGCCCGCTCGGTGATCGACGGCCTGCAGGCCGATGTCGTCACCCTGGCGCTGGCCAGCGACATCGACGAGATCGCCGCCAAGGCCAAGCTGCTGCCGGCCAATTGGCAGTCGCGCCTGCCCAACAACTCGACCCCCTACACCTCGACAATCGTGTTCCTGGTCCGCAAGGGCAATCCCTGGAAGATCAAGGACTGGGGCGACCTCATCAAGCCGGGCATCGACGTGATCACGCCGAACCCGAAGACCTCCGGCGGCGCGCGCTGGAACTATCTGGCCGCGTGGGCCTGGGCGCTGCGCCAGCCGGGCGGCAACGCGGCCAAGGCCGAGGCCTTTGTCGGCGAACTCTTCAAGCACGTGCCGGTGCTCGACACCGGGGCGCGCGGCTCGACCACCACCTTCGTCCAACGCGGCATCGGCGATGTCCTGCTGTCTTGGGAGAACGAGGCCTATCTGGCGATCGAGGAACTCGGACCCGGCAAGGTGGACATCGTCTATCCGTCGATGTCGATCCTGGCCGAACCGCCCGTCGCCCTGGTCGACAAGGTGGTCGATCGCAAGAAGACCCGCACGGTGGCCGAGGGCTATCTGAACTTCCTCTACAGCCCCATCGCCCAGGACCTGATCGGCAAGAACCATTACCGCCCGCGCAATCCCGAAGCGGCCGCCAAGTGGGCCAAGAAGTTCCCCAAGATCCCGCTGGTCACCATCGACGACACCTTCGGCGGCTGGAAGAAGGCCCAGGCCTATCACTTTGGTGACGGCGGGGTGTTCGACCGCATCTACAAGCCGCGCTAGTCCTCCCCGGGCGCGTAGCTGACAAGAGGCGCGGAGCTGGTTGCTCCGCGCCTTTTCCTTGCCCGCCGCAACCTTGGCCGCCGCGGGCCCGTTGAAGGCTCCATGAACCTCTCGACGCCGGACCTGGTCGGAACCGCCGCGGCCATCTGCTCAATGACCAGCTTCACGCCGCAGATCGTCAAGATCTGGCGCGAACGCGACGCCTCGTCCGTCAGCCTGCGGATGTATGTGGTGACGGTCACCGGCTTTGCGCTGTGGATCGCCTACGGAGCCCTGACTCAGAGCTGGCCGATCGTGGCGTCGAACGCCATCTGCCTGGTTCTCTCGGCCGTGATCCTGGCGCTTAAATGGCGTTTCCGCGACGGATAATCGCGCCATAGTTGGCGCCAGGGCGAGGCGCCACTAGATTGCCGCCGATCCGCGGAAACCCCCGCGCCCTAAAACCCCAGCGCGTGGAACCCCGGCCCAGCCGCCCCCTGCGCGCGACAGGAAGTCTTGATGTCGATCGACAGATTCGCCGCCGCCGAAGCCGCTTTGAAGGCGGGGGACACCGACGAAGGAATTCGCCTGATCACGGCGGAACTTGAGCGCGATCCCGAGGCTTCGGCGGCGATTTACAGGAATTTCGCCTCGATTCTGTTCCGGCAAAAAGCCTATGAGCAGACTGAACAGTGGGCGAGCGCCGGGACGGTTCTTCACCCCAAGGACTACGACATCTGGAACATTCTGGGCGTGGCCCAGCGTCGCCTGAAGAAATTCGACAGCGCCATCAGGTCGCTGAAGCAGGCCGAGAAAATCAATCCGAAGAACACCTCGGCGATCAGCAATCGCGGCAATGTGCACAACGACATGAAGGACGGGCGGACTGCGGCCGAGATCTTCACCAAGCTCGTCCGCCTACAACCCACCTCGGCGGACTTCCAGCGCGGCCTGGGCCGGGCGTTCTGGTTCTCAGGCGATCTGGAGAAAGCGCTCATGCGCCTGAACCTCGCGATCAAACTGAAGCCGGACATGGTGGACGCCTGGCTCGACCTCGCGGCGGTGACCTCCGAAAAGAAGGGCTTTCCCGAAGCGCTGCTGATCCTTGACCAGGCGCTGGCTGCGAATCCCGAAGCGGTTCGCCTGCACGAGGCGCGCGTCACCTCGCTGCGACGCTCGGGCCGGCTGCGCGACGCCGAAGCCTATCTCACTTCGCTGCGCGACCGCTATGACGACGAAGCCTGGCTGCACTACCAGCTCGGCGGCGTCATCAGCGACTACGACCGCCACCGCGGCAACGCCCATATGGAACGGGCGCTCGACCTTTCCCCTGACAATTTCGACTACCACATCGCGCTTGTCGAAAGCCTGGCGCGGTCGCGGTACGGCGATGAGTCGGAGAACCTGGAGCGGGCCTACTCCATTCTCAACGAAGCCCTGAAGCCCGACCTCGAACTCCCCTCCTCGGCCCTGAAGGTTGCTTCGGAGGTCCTGGTCCGGCTGGCGGACTATGAGGCTGCGGACAAGCTGGGGACTTTCTCCGAGGTCGGACGGCGATGGGCTGAAGACGGCAAACACACCGCGTTGCTCGGTCACCTGGCGCGGGTGAAAGCGCCCGAAGATCGCACTGAGCTGCTGGAGATGCACCGAATCTGGGGCCGTGCCGTCGCCAAGGCCGCCAACCGCTTCCCGCTACGCCCGCTTCCGGCGCGGACAAGCAACGGCAAAATCCGCATCGGCTTCATGTCCTCGGACCTGCGCAACCATCCTGTCGCCTATTTCGCGATGCCGCTGTTTAAGCAGCTCGACAGAAGCCGCTTCGAGGTCTTCTGCTACTCGTACTATCAGGGTGACAAGGCCGATGCGACGCAGGAGTGGATCGCCGGCCGAGTCGACGGCTTCCGGTGGATCAAGGACATCAACGAGCACGACGCTGCCCAGATGATCGCTGACGATCAGCTCGACATCCTGATCGAACTCGGCGGCTCCACCCACATGAACAAGCTCGGCGTCATGGCCTTCAAGCCTGCGCCCGTGCAGGCGAGCTGGCTTGGCTATCCTCACTCGGCCGGTATCGAAGCGATCGACTATCTGATCCTCGACCCCTTCGTCGCCCCACCCAACAGGGACCTGCTGGTGGAAGATCCCATGCTGATGCCCCATAGCTGGATCGCCATGGGCGAGCGCGCATTCCCCGAGCGTCCGATCACGGAAGGCACGCCGGAGCAACGCAACGGCTTCCTCACGTTCGGCACCGCAAATAACCCCTACAAGTACAGCTACGAGATGGTGCAGACTTGGGCGCGCGTGACCGCCTCAGTAGAGAACGCGCGCTTCATGTTCGTGCGTCCGGAAGGCGGCTCGCCGTCATTCCGCAAGAACATCGCGGCGATCTTTGCCAAAGAAGGCGTCGGCCTCGACCGGCTGCGCTTCGAAGACATCCGCGGCGCTCATATGCCGTTCTACAATGATATCGACATCTCGCTGGACACCTTCCCGCAAACCGGCGGCACCACCACCTGTGAGGCCCTGTGGATGGGCGTGCCGGTGATCACGCTGGTCGGCGAGGCGATGTTCGAACGCCTGAGCTATTCGATCCTCACCAATAGCGGGCTTGCCGACTTGTGCGCCTCGACCCCGGGGGAGTACGTGCAGATCGCGCTCAAGCTAGCCGCCGACCCAGCGCGTCGCCAACATCTGCGCACCAACCTACGCTCGATGCTGAAAGCCAGCCCGCTTGGCCAAACCGACCAGTTCGCAGCCGACTTCTACGAAATGATTAGCGGTGCTGTCGTCCGGGCGAAGGCGGCCGGAAAGATCCCCACCGCCGTCTAGCCCTGGAAGAATCCTGGGGATTGCAGGGCCTGGGAGATCACCTGGCGCGCGTCCCTGGGTTTTATACCCAGGCCCGCAAGCCGCGCGGTGCTGCAGACCGGGGCGTGCGGCGGGGCGTCGACGCCGGTCAGGGTCAGGGTCCAGCCGGCGGCGGCGAACAGCGCGGCCAGTTCGGCGTTGGACACCGCCTCTCCGCGCGCGACATTGATTACGCCTGCTGCGTTTTGGTCGCTCATCGCCAGCAGGGCCTCGACGACGTCATCAGCGTGGATGTAGTCCCGGCCCGACTGCGGCGAGGAGGCCAGGGTGATGGTGCGCTCGCTGCGAGCTCGCTTCAGGAGCTCTGAGAGAAAGCCCCCCGCCGCATCGCTCCAATCGAAGACGTTGGCCAGCCTCGCTACGGCAGCCCGGCCGTCCGACCGCGCCAGGCAAAGGTTTTCGCCGAGCGCCTTGGAGAGGTCGTAGACATTACGCGGCGCGGTGACGTCGAACTCAAGAACGTCGCCTTCATGGCCGCCGCGTGCGCCCAGGCTGTCGTAGAGGCGGGTCGACGAGAGATAGATCAGCCGCTCGAACGTGGCGTCGCGCAACACCTGGAACAGCAGGCCGACATGGGCCTCGACGGTGTCGAAGGGGCGAACCATGAAGTCGCCGGTGAGACCCGCGCAGTAGAACACCCGGCCAAGATCGCGGCTGAACAGCTCCGGATCGCCGCGCGTCGGGGCGAAAATATCGTCGCCTCGCGCCCGCAACGCGTCGACCATCCGGCCGCCGATGAAGCCGCTTGCGCCGATGACTGTGTAGCGGCTCATTGGCCTCGAGCGCCCACGCGCTTCGCCGGCGCGCCGGAGTAGATCGAATAGGGTTCGAGTCTCCCACGCACGACCGAGCCCGCAGCGACGACGCAGCCCTGCCCGATGTCCGCGCCGTCCAACACCACAACATTGGCGCCCAGCCAAACGTCGTCGCCGATGACGATCCCGCCCTTGGACGGTAAGAAGCCCTGGTCGCGGATCCGGCGCCCGACGTCGCCGAACGCGTGATTGGTGGGCGCCAGTGTGCAGTTGGCGGCGATAAGCACGGCGTCGCCGATCCGCACGCCGTTGCCGGTATAGATCACCACCCCGGAGTTGATCGCGCAGTCGTCACCGATCACGAGCTCGCCCACGCCGCCCGCCGGCTTAATCTTGACGAAGGCGTCGACCATCGTGCGCGCCCCAATCTTCATCAGGGTTCCGCGCGCCGAAGGCTCGATATCGGCGAGGCTGGAGATCTTTGCCGTGGGGTCGATTTCGAGCATAGGACCAGTCTAGCCGTCGGCGCCGTGATTGCGATAGGCGGCGTCGCGCTCGGAGATCACTAGCGGATCGGTCGGCCACACAATCCCGAAGGCCGGGTCGTTCCAACGCACGCCTCGCCCGTGGCCGGATTCGAACATGCGGTCGATTTGGTAGAGGACGTCGGTGTCGTCCTCAAGGGTGATGAAGCCGTGGGCCATGCCCTTGCCGATCAGCAGGGCGCGGCCGTTCGTCGCTGAGAGCTCGGTCCCGGTCCAACCTAGATAGGTTGGACTGTCCGTACGCAGATCAATGGCCACGTCAAAGATAGAGCCGCGGGTCGCGCGAACCAGCTTGGTCTCTGCATGGGGGGCAGCTTCATAGTGCATGCCGCGCAGGGTGCGGGCCTCGGCGTTGCGCGACAAACTGGTCTGCGCTGGTACGAACGGATGTCCGGCTGCGGCGAACTCCTCGGGACAGTGCAGGCGCGAGAACGACCCGCGCTCATCGCTGACCACGTCCAGGTCGACGATCACGACGCCTTCAATGTGGGTCGTGGTAAACCGCATCAGCCGACGACCTTCGTATCCGGGGCGGCGGTGACGAACTGGCCGCCCCACTCGGAGATGTGGGCCAGTTGGCCCATGATCTCGTCTTTCAGGTTCCAGGGCAGGATGACCAGATAGTCCGGCTTGAAATCCCCGATGCGCGCCGGGGCGTAGGTCGGGATGTGGGTTCCGGGCAGGAAGCGGTCCTGCTTGTGCGGGTTGGCGTCGAACACCGCCACGATGTCGTCTGGCGTGACGCCGGCATAGTTCAGGAAGGTGTTGCCCTTGGCCGCCGCGCCATAGGCCGCGACGCTCTTGCCGTCAGCTTTCGCCTTGGCGAGGAAGGCGAGGAAACCGCGGCGGACTTCTTCGACCCGGGCTGTAAAGCCCTCGTAGCCCGACAGCTTGTCGAGGTCGGCGGCCTGTTCGCGAGCCCGCAGGGCCTTCAACGCCGGCGTCTCCTGATGGCTCGAGGCCTGGTGCGCGCAGAACAGCCGCAACGAACCGCCGTGGGTCGGCAGCAGCTCGACGTCGAACGGACGTAGGCCGTGGGCCAGCAGCACCTTCTCCACCGCCAGCAGCGACAGGTAGGAGTAGTGCTCGTGATAGATCGTATCGAACTGGACCTTCTCGATCAGGTTCAGCAGGTGCGGGAACTCGAAGGTCAGCACGCCTTCCGGCTTCAGCACGTGCTGGAAGCCGGCCACGAAATCGCCGATGTCAGGCACGTGGGCCAGGACGTTGTTGCCCGCCATCAGGTCAGCGGCGATCTCGCGCGCGGCCAGATCACGACCTGTCGCTGCATTGAAGAAGGTGACCTCGGTCGGGATCCCCCGCTCCTTGATCGCCACCTGCGCGGTATTGGCGGTCGGCTCGATACCCAACACCGGCACGCCCATGGCCTTGAAGTGCTGCAACAGGTAGCCGTCGTTGGAGGCCACCTCGATCACCAGCGAGTCCGCGCCAAGCCCGAAACGCCCGGCCATCGCGTCGGCGTAGCGCTTGGCGTGCGCTACCCAGCTTTCCGAATAGGCGGAGAAATAGGCGTAGCCGTCGTCAAAGATGGCGTCGGCCGCCACCGGATCGTCGGCCTGCACCAGAAAGCAGGTTCCGCAGACACGTGTATGCAGCGGATAGAAGCCTTCCGTCCCGGCGTCGAGCTGCGCCTTGGTCAGGTACGAGTTGGCCAAGGGCTGGTCCCCCAGGTCCAAGAAGGTTTGAGTGAGCGGGGCGCGGCAGAAACGGCAGGCGGGGACGGTCATCAAAGGCTTTCGTATCGCTTGATCTGGTCTTGGACGAGGGCCAGCGCGGCGTCCCCATCGGCCTGGGCGCGGTACCAGTCCATGGTCCACTCGACGGCCGCCGGAGCGTCCAGGCGGCTCTCGAAGCCGAGCACGTGGCGAGCCAGGCTAGCGTCGATGCCCAGCGCCTTGGCCTCCAGGGAATGGGGATCCGGTTCATAACGCCAAGGTTTGGCGTCCAGGGCCTGGGTGGCGCGGGTGGCCAGCTCGCCGACCGTGACTTCCGGCCCGCCGGACTTGGGCCCGAAGTTCAGCGCGCGCGGGGCTTTCGGATCGGTGGCCAATCGTTCGAGATAGACGAGGTAACCCGCGACACAGTCGAGTACATGCTGCCATGGCCGGGTCGCCTCTGGGTGGCGCAGGACGGTGACGTCTTGAGCCTGACCAGCGCGCACGATGTCAGCCACTAAACGGTCGCGCGCATAGTCCCCGCCGCCAATCACATTGCCGCCGCGGGCGGTGGCGACCGGTACGCTGGCCTTGTCGAAGAAGCTGCGCGCGAAGCTCTGGGTGACGATCTCGGCGGCCGCCTTGGAGGCCGAATAGGGATCTTTGCCACCCAGTGCGTCGCCTTCCTGAAAAGCGCGGCCTTGCTCGTTGTTGGCGTAGACCTTGTCGGAGGTGATCACGAGCACGGCCTGCAAGGCCGGCTGGCGACGCAACGCCTGCAGCAGATGCGCCGTACCCAGAACATTGCCCGAGAAGGTCGCCACCGGGTCCTCGATCGAGGTCCGCACGATCGGCTGGGCCGCCATGTGCAGGGCGAGATCGAAGGTCTCGCCCTGCAGCGCGCGCTCGACCGCAGCCTGATCTCGCAAGTCCGCAATGCGCGAATCGACAAGTCCGCCGACGCCCGCGAGCTCGAACAGCGCCGGGGCCTGATCTGGCGCGAGCGCCAGGCCGGTGACCTTTGCGCCCATGGCCGACAGCCATATCGCCGCCCACGAGCCCTTGAAGCCGGTGTGGCCGGTCAGCAGCACGCGCTTGCCCGACCAGAAGTCAGGGTTGGGCCGCGTCATTTCCAGAGATGCCACGGCGCATCGCCGGAGGCCCAAAGCGCCTCCAAATTATTCTTGTCGCGCAGGGTGTCCATGGCGGCCCAGAAGCCCTCGTGCGGGCGCGCCATCAGTTGCCCCTCACGCGCCAGCCCTTCCAACGGCTCCAACTCCCAGACAGTGGAATCGTCGGTGATCCGATCGATCACGTCCGGCTGCAGGACAAAGAAGCCGCCGTTGATCAGACCGTTGTCGCCAGGCGGCTTTTCGATGAAGCGCTTCACCGCGCCATCCACGATGTCCAGAGCGCCGAAGCGGCCGGGCGGCGAGACCGCGCTGACCGTCGCCTGCTTGCCGTGAGCCTTGTGGAACTCCAGCAGGGCCTGAAGATCGATATCGGCGACGCCGTCGCCATAGCTCATGAAGAACGGCTCGTTCGGGTCGAGATATTGCGCAACGCGCTTCAGACGGCCGCCTGTCATGCTGTCGGCGCCCGTGTCCACCAAGGTCACCCGCCACGGCTCGTGGTTGGTGGCGTGGTACTCGACGGCCCCCTTGGCCAGATCAACGGTCAGGTCGGCGTTATGCAGCACGTAGTTGGCGAAGTACTCCTTCACCACATAGCCCTTGTAGCCAAGGCACAGGACGAAGTCGTTGAAGCCGTAGTGCGAGAACAGCTTCATGATGTGCCAGACGATCGGCCGACCGCCGATTTCAATCATCGGCTTGGGCTTCAGGTGGCTTTCTTCTGAGATCCGCGTGCCCAGACCGCCGCAGAGTAGGACGACCTTCATCTAGGCGATCCGCTTCACGAAGGCGTCGGGCCAGTAGGTCACCCGCTCCTTCACTACCCCTTCATTGAAAGGGAAGGCCGGCTCTTCGACTATGAAGCGCTTATCCTCGGCGACGAAGTCATGCACCGCGCGCTGCGGATTATTCCAATCCCAGTCTTCGCCGGTTCGCGGGCCGCCCTTGACCTGCGCCATGATGCCGTCGGTGGCGACCACGTAGGAGCCAACCTCGATCAGTTCGCCATAGGCCCGCAGTTCGTCCAACACGTGATCGCGGGTGTGGTTGGAGTCGAGCACGACGAGGACCTTCTCGCCTGGCTTAATCTGGGCCTTGACCTGGTCCAGCACGTCAGGCGCCGTCGAGGATCCAACGATCAACTCGATGCGCTTTTTCATCTCGTGCGCTTCGATAGCCTGGCGGTTGTGTTCGCGGATCTCAATATCCACGCCGATCACTCGGCCCTTGCCCATCGCTTCGAACAGCGAGGCGTAGAAGATCAGCGATCCACCGTGCGCGACGCCGGTCTCGACCAGGACGTCCGGCTTCAGGGCGTAGATCACCTCTTGGAGACGCACCATGTCCTCAGGGAGCTGAATGATCGGCCGGCCCATCCAAGCGAAGGAGTAGACGTATTTCGAATCCCATGTCGCGCGCAGCCACGCCTTAGAGGCGGCGGCGAAGCCTTCGGCGCTCGCCAAGCTGTGACGGGTTTCGGTCTCGCCGTCCCGCACGATGACTTCGCCGCGCTCTTCGTCGATGGTGGTGATCAAGGATGTCGCCCTTTAGATGGATGCGGCAGGGTTGGGCGCGCTCGCCTCGCCCCCGCCGACGAATTGGCCCCTCTATTATCGCGTGTTGTTTGCGCGATGAAGCCGTATCCAGTGACTCGAAGCGGCGGGATGTCGCAAATTTATCGAGAACGGAGCTGGCGCGGTGCGGCCGCTGGTCAATTTCATCATTGCGGGCGTGCAGAAAGCCGGCACGACGGCGCTCTACGACTACTTGACCGAAGATCCGGCGGTGACCTTGTCGACGATCAAGGAGGTTCACTTCTTCGACGACGAATCGATCGACTGGCAGGCGCCGGACTATGGCCGCTACCACGCGCAGTTCGATCTGGTGGCCCCCGGCGTGCGCGGCGAGGCGACGCCGATCTATCTCTATTGGCCGAACGCTCTTGAACGGATCGCGGCCTATAATCCCGACATCCGCCTGATCGTCATGCTGCGCGATCCGGTCGAGCGCGCTTGGTCGCATTGGCGGATGGAGTACTCGCGCGGCGTCGAAACGCACCCCTTTTCGTGGTGTATTCGCGAGGGGCGGCAGCGGCTGTTGGACGCCCAGCCGTGGGGTGTTCACCGGGAGTTTTCCTATGTGGAACGTGGCTTCTATGGCGAGCAAATTGAGCGGCTGTTCTCGCTCCTCCCCCAGGACCAGGTCTTGGTTCTTACGGCGGACGGCCTGCGCGCCGACCCCGGCGCTGTTCTTGGCCAGGTGGCCGATTTCTTGGGAACGCCAAGGCGCGAGGCCACTATGCACCGAGAGGTGCATGTCGGCCGTGAGGTTGGGGCTAAGCTTGCCGCCGAGGACATCGACTACCTTCGCGGGCTTTACGCCCGAGACATGCAACGCCTGAAAGCCCTTACGGGTATTGAGTTCCGCTAGGCTCGCCACACTTTGGGCCGCCGACCTGTCCACGCTCACCAGATGCAGGAGATTCCGATGAAGATTTTCCCCCTGGTCGTGGCCGGCCTCGTGAGCGGTTGCGCACCCGCTGGCGATTCAAACGCAGAGGCAGTCCAAGCGCCCGTCACGTCGGCGGCGGCGACCACCCCGCCTTCGGCCAGCGGCCCCAAGCTCGCATTCCCTGTCGCATGCGAGATTGGCAAGACCTGCGAAGTGCAGAACTTCGTGGACCGCGATCCCGGACCGGGCGCCAAGGACTATCAGTGTGGGACGCAAACCTATCAGGACCATGGCGGCATCGATATTCGCTTGCACGACATGGCCGCACAGGCCGCCGGAGTGAACGTCCTGGCCGCCGCGCCGGGACGCGTCGTCCGGCTACGAGATGGTGTAGCCGATATCTCGGTGAAATCGAACGGAGCCGCCTCGGTCGCAGGGCAGGAGTGCGGAAATGGCGTGGTCGTCGATCACGGCGACGGCTGGGAGACCCAGTACTGTCACTTGGCGCAAGGTAGTGTTGTGGTGAAACAGGGCGACCCGGTCGCCGCCGGCCAACCATTGGCCCGCATCGGCCTTTCCGGGAACACTGAGTACCCGCACCTACACCTCACCGTGCGCAAGGCGGGCGTGATGGTCGATCCCTTCGCGCCGAACCTGCCGGCCGGCGCTTGCTCGACGGGCGGCGGAGCCGGCGGTGGGATGTGGACGCCAGAGGCCGCCAAGGCCATGGCCTACAAGCCCAGCGCCGTCCTCAACTCCGGCTTCGCGGCAGCTCCCGTGACAATGGAGGCGATTGAGGCCGGGGCGATACCGTTGCCGACCGCGACGTCAGGGATGCTTTTGGCGTACGTCAGGGCGATTAACCTGCAGGGCAGCGACGTCCAGGAACTGACGATCAAGGCCCCTGATGGCACGATCCTCGCTACCGGCGACCAGGCGCCGCTCGACCGCGCCAAGGCTCAGTACATGTTCTTCACGGGCAAGCGCCTGACGGGAGACCGCTGGCGGCCGGGTGAGTACCTGGGAACCTATACTGTCCGCCGCGGCGGCAAGCCGGTGATCACGAGGCAGTTCTCAATGAGGCTCTAGGGCGCCGGTTCGTCTAGCCGCCTGCCTTGCGCGCCAGCGCCCGCTCACGAAGATCCAAGGAATGGGGCCGTCATGCAAGCGGACCTGCTCGCCCAGCCTGAAATCTGAACCCCGTTTTGGGAATTCCGCTTCCAGCAAATCGCGCCGCGCTCTAGCGCCATGCCCCCTGGCGCGGGCGGCTAGTCGCGAAGACGCCGAGTGTCTGCTCACAAAACCGTTAGATGGGGCTTTGGCCCCAGAGTTTCTTTGACCGAGATTCTCGATCATCTACACTTGCATGTCAGCCTTGCTCTCCAAGGCTGTGTCGCATTGATTGGGCGGCGAGGCATCTGCTTCGCCGCCCTTTTTTGACGATTGCCGTGCGCGGCGTCGTTACTTGACGAGAAGGCCCTGTCCGGTGGGAAGCTCCAGGACGCGGTATCCGCGCTTTTCCAACCACGGATCTTCCGCAAGCTTCTGAGCGCGGTAGCCGAGCCAGCCATAGTCATCGAGCACCATGATCGCGCCTGGGACCATACGGTCGAACAGGACCTCCAGCGCACCGATCTCGGCGTCCGCATTGTTGAGATCGAGGTGCATGAAGGCGATGCGATCGGGGGCGGCCTGCGCGAAGCTATCGGGGACGCGGCCCTGGGTCACGACCACGTTGGGCAGATGTGCGAAGCGACCCTTGACCTCGTCGAAGAGGGTCTTTCCGTGCTCCGGCATATTGTGGTGGGGCATCGAGGCGTCGTGCTCAAACAGATCGTAGAGATAGTAATTGCGATCAGGGTCGGCCCCGAAGTTCACATAGTCGCAGACGATCCGGGCAGTGATGCCCTTGTAACATGCGCATTCGACGAAATCGCCCTGGAGGCGCATGCCGTTGCGGGCGGCCCAAGCCACAACGGCGATGCGCCATATGATGCCCTTCTCAACGTCGGTCGTAACGTGCGCTTTGTAGGCGCTCATGAACTCGTCGTCGGTCAGGAAGCTCAGATTGCGAGAGTAGGTGAAGAGGTTGTCGCCGGTGAAGGCGCCCGTTGTCGACTTCAGGCTGGCGAGCGCCTGATTAATGCCGGCGAAGAACTTCGGAACATCGCTGAGACCGAAGAAAAGACTGGATAGGTACTGGTGTTTCATCTGACCGTGTCTCACGTACTGACCACGCTCAGGCGATGGATTCTCCGCCGGTCACCCTGAGCGCATAAAAAAGGGCCGCCCGAAGGGCGGCCCTTAGTCTTCTAAGGTTTGTAGACCCTAGATGAAGTTGGTGTCGCTGATGTTGGACAGGTTCGCACCCACCAGAGCGATCGCCGATTCAGCGCCACCGCCAGCGGCGGTGCTGACGAAGACAACCACGTCGTTGCCGATCTGAGCCGACACCGCAGTGATGGCGCCGTTCAGCAGGGCGTCGGCGGTAGCCTTAGCCGTCGCATAATCAGCCGACGTGATTTCGGTGTAGGTGCCAGCGGTCACGCCGACGGTCAGGTCCAGCTTATCACCGACTTCCCAACCGTTGATTTGGTCGAGTTGGCCGGCGATCGGGCTCGAGTCCGTCGCGCCGAAGATGAAGGTGTCGTTGCCAGCGCCGCCCGTCAGGGTGTCAACGCCCGCACCACCAGTGATGATGTCATCGCCGGGTCCACCGCCGATGACGTCGTTGCCGGCGCCACCGCTCAGATTGTCGTCGCCGTCGCCACCCGAGATGGTGTCACCAGCCGCACCGCCAACGATGATGTCCTTGCCAGCGCCACCGTTCAGCGTGTTGGCGGCAGTGCCGCCGCCCGCCACCGTGATGGAGTCGTCGCCGTCGCCACCGTCAACATTGTTAGCGCCCGTGCCGACATTGATCGTGTCGTCGGAAGCACCACCCGCAACAGTGTTGTTGCCGTTTCCAACGGAAATGGTGTCAGAACCGTCGCCACCGTCGACGAAATTATTGCCAGCGCCACCGACGACGGTGTCATTGCCGGCACCGCCGTAGATGGTGTCAGCGTTAGAGCCACCGGTGATGTTGTCGTTGCCCAGGTCACCAAAGATCTGGTTTGCGCCATCGCCACCATCGAGCGTGTCGTTGCCTTGACCGCCGTAGATCGTGTCAGCGCCCGTACCGCCGGTAACGTTGTCATCGCCCATGTTGCCATGGAGCCAATGGCTGCCGGCGCCCACGGTGATGGTGTCGCTGTCCTGGCCACCGGAGATGGTGTTGTTGCCATCACCACCGACGATGATGTCGTCGCCTTGGTTGCCGTTGATCAGGTCGTTGCCCAGACCACCGTCGATGTTGTCAGCGCCTTGACCACCGAACAGGGTGTCGTTGCCGTCGCCACCGGAGATGGTGTCGATGTCATCACCGCCGTCGATGCTGTCATCGCCAGCTTCGCCGCTCAGCGTGTCGAGGCCGGCCAGGCCGTAGATGACGTCGTTGCCGTCGCCACCAGCGACGCTGTCAACGCCCGCGTCGGCGTAAACGGTGTCGGCGCCAGCGCCGCCCGAGATGGAGTCAGTGCCTTGACCGCCATAGATCAGGTCCGCCGACGAACCCCCGGTGATGCTGTCATTGCCTTGGTTGCCGTGGATGAAGTTCGAACCGCCAGTGTCGCTGATGGTGTCGTTGCCTTGACCGCCCAGCAGGGTGTCATTGCCGCCAGCGCCAGCCAGGGTGTCGTCGCCCTTGTTGCCGTGCAGGTAGTCATTACCCGCCCCACCAGCCAGCGAATCAATGCCGTCGCCGCCCCAGATCACGTCACCGAGCGCGCTGCCCGACACCGTTTCACTGGTCGCCACGGCAGGGTTGCCGAGGAAGAACACCGAACCGTCCGGGAAGACCGGGGTTTCGCCGTAGAAGCCGGTGCCGAACACGACAGTACGGCCGGCAAAGCTCAGCGAGAGCGTTTCAGGCGTCGTCGCGGTCGCGGCGTTGACGGTCACGGTCACTGCCGAGGCCGAGGCCGAGGCCGTCGTGAAGATCAGGTTGTCCGTCGCGGCGGCAAAGCCAATGGCCTGCGCTGCCGTGATGGTCTCAAAGAAATAGCTAGCCATGTTTCTCTCCAGTCAGTGTCACATGGACCCCCGAAACGCCTGGCCACCATTTTCCAATGGAGCGGTCCCAGCGGTCCTATTCTTGCGCCACAACAGGATCGTGGCGAAGGTTAAACGAGCCCGTGGAAGAGGTATCGGAACCACAGGCGATACGCAACAGCAAAAAAGGGTAGAAACCGACGCTATGGCGAGGACTTGAAAAGGTAAGAATTCCGTAAGCTAGTCTTCGCGCAGGGCGTCGCGGATGGTGTCCGTGAGCGGACTCACGACATAGGACAAAATCGAGCGGCGGCCGGTGACGATCATGGCGTCCGCAGGCATACCGGGCACCAATTTCGAGCCCTTCGGAAGCTTGGCGAGCTCGACCGGCGGTATGCGCAGGTCGGTGCGGTAGTAACCGACGCCGGTCTTCTCATCGACCAGTTGGTCGGCCGAGACAGTTACGACCTCGGCGTTCACCGGCGGCGCGGTGCGCGCATTGAAGGCCGAAAGCCGGACACGAGCGCTCATTCCCTCATGCACGCTATCGATGTCCTGCGGCCTGATTCGCGCGGTGACGATCAGAGGTGCGTCAGCCGGAACGACGCTCAGAAGCCGCTCCCCGGGCGCTGCGACGCCGCCAACCGTAAACTGGGTAAGATCGAGCACATAGCCGTCGGACGGCGAGCGCACGGTCGCAGAGTTCAACGTCTGCCGGGCCGCTGTGAGTTTTGGCGTGACATCGGCCAGACCGGTCTGCATCTGACGCAGACCTTCTGCCGCTTGACTGATGCGCTGCTCGCGCAGAGTGGTGATCTGTAGGCGCGTTTCGCCAATCTGCTCGCGTAAGCGCGTGATCTCGGCGATCAACTGACCGCGACGCCCGGCAAGGTCGGCCAAGGTGCGCTTGTAGCGCAGGATCAGCGTCTTGGGCGCGTAGCCCTTCTCATAGAGCGTCTGGTACCCGGCCAGTTCCTCGCGGGTGAGTTCGTCGGATTCCCTCACCGCATCGACCTGGGCCTGGACACCGCCGATCTGGGTCTCAAGCTGCTGGAGCTTTTGGGCCAGCACGGCGCCCTGGGTCTCGAAGAAGGCCTGCCGAGTCGAGAACAAGAACTCCTGGTCTCGGATAATCCCTGCCACTCGGGGATCGGTCGCGGCCCGGGCGGTAAGTTCCGGCGCGAACGTCACGACGCGCTGGCCGGTCGCCTCCGCCTGGAGCCGCCCAGTCTGCGCCAACAGGGCGTCATACTGATTCTGCAGAACGTCGGTCGTCGACTTCGACTGGACCTCATCGAAGGTCAACAGCACCTGGTTCTGCTTAACGCGCTGGCCTTCCTTGACCAGGATCGCCTTCACCGTTCCGCCCTCGCGGTGGCGAATGGTCTTGCGGTTGTCCTCGACCCGGACAGTGCCTGGCGCCACGACGGCGCTATCGATCTTAGCCACCCCAGCGAAAAGCATTAGGCCGACAACGAAGACGCCGACCACGGCGCTGCCGACGATGATCGGCCGCTTGATGCGCCGGTCCATGGCCCCGTCGAGCGGAACCAGGTCCTTATCGCCAAAGCTTGGCGCCTCGTAGGCTTTGGGGGCGTTGAAATCCAGTTTCATCGGCCAGCCTCGATCACGCGCGGGGTAGCGGGCTGAACGACCCGGGCCATGACTTGTTCTCGCGGCCCGAACATCTCGATCCTGCCGTCGCGGAGCATCAGCATCTTGTCCGCCGACCGGAAGACGCTCGGCTTGTGGGAGACGATGACGATGGTGGAGCCGCCAGCCTTCAGAGCATCCAGTGCGGTGACGAGGGCCTCTTCGCCCTCGGCGTCGAGGGCGGCGTTCGGTTCGTCGAGGACCAGCAGTCGGGGCGCGCCCAACAGGGCCCGCGCCAAGCCGACCCGCTGTCGCTGGCCAGCGGACAGGACATGGCCGGTTTCGCCAAGTTCGGTGTCGTAGCCGTTCGGCAGCCGCAGGATCAGCTGATGCACGCCGGCGACCTGGGCGGCGCGCACGACCTGCTCGTCATCCACGTCTGAGCGGAAGCGCGCGATGTTGTCGCGAATGCTGCCGGAAAACAGCTCGGTGTCCTGCGGCAGGTAGCCGACATGACGGCCAAAGTCAGTGCGCTCCCAGGTGTAGACATCAGCGCCGTCGAGGCGCACGTGACCGGAATTCGGCTGCCAAATCCCGACCATCAAACGGGCGAGCGAGGACTTACCCGCGCCGGACGGGCCAATGACGCCAAGCATCTCGCCGGGCTCGATCTTCAGGCTGATGCCTTGCAGGACAAACCGGGTCGCGCCCACGGGCGCGAAGTTCACGCCCTCGACCGAGAGCTGACCGAGCGGCTTCGGCAAGGTTGTAAGGGGCTTAGACGGCTTGTAGTCGCCAAACAGGGCGTTCAGGCGCTCATAGGAGCGATAGCCGTTGGTCAGGGCGTCCCAGGAACTGACCAGGCGCTCGATGGGCTGCAGCGCGCGCGCCGCCAAGATCATGTTGGCGAACAGCAGGCCCGAGTGGATTTTGCCCTTCACAACCAGATAGGCGCCGATGGCGATAATCAGGACCTGGATGGCTTGGCGGGTGAACTTGCTGATGTTGCTCAGCACGCTGGCGCGCTCGCTGGCCGCCGCACTCCGCTCCATGGTGATGGCGCGGAAGCCGGCCCAACGGGCGCCTAGAGGCTCGATCATCCCCATGGCCCGGACCACTTCGCCGTTGCGAAGCGCCGCGTCGGTGAAGGCGTAACTGCGCAGGGCCGCTTCGTTCGCCTCCTGGAGAGCCGGACGGGTGGCGCGATCCTGTAGGAGGGCGATGCCGAACAGCAGGCCGGCGCCGATGATCGTCACGACGCCGATAATCGGGTCGATGATGAACAGAACCAGCATGAAGACCGGCATCCACGGCAGATCGAAGAACGTGCCAAAGGCCGGGCCGGTCAGCATCTGCCGGAAGCCGTCCAGGTCGCGCAGGGCCTGGGAGCGGGCCGCCGGATTGCCGCGAATGACAGTATCGAACAGCGCCGAGAACACCCGCCCGGAGACGCGCTGGTCCATGACCACGCCAAAGTTCACCATCACCCGGGCGCGATAGTCGTCGATCACGCCTGAGATGACGAAAGCCAGCAGCACGCCGAAGGTGATCACCAACAGCGTCGGCACGCTGTAGCTGGTCATCACCCGGCCGTAGATCTGGAAGGTGTAGATCGGAAGCGCCAGGTACAGCAGGTTCGAGACCAGACTGAACAAGCCGGCGAACGCCAGAGGGGTGTAGCCCTCCTTGATCGCGCGCGTCAGTGGATTGTCGGGCTGATCCGCCAGCGGATTAAAAATCTTCATGCGCGCCGCGCTGTTCCGTGGATGCTCGATGAGGACAGCCTGAGCGACCGTCGCCGAATTTGCTGCTCGAAGTCCGAGGCTGAGTGCGCCGAAAACGCGGGAGACATGATCGGGCCTCTTAACGATGTCAATGGCGCACGCAAGGGCGCCGATTCGCGCACCGCGTGTTAAACCTCGACTGTCCAGCCATTCCGTGCCGCAAGGAACCCGTCTTGTCCAAGGTCGCCATTGTCGGCAGTTGCATAACCAGAGACTTGTGGCCGATCGTAGGCGCTGAGCCCTCAGACCTGCTCTATATTTCCCGCACCAGCCTGCCGAGCCTGTTCGCCCGGCCGCTCGAAGGGGTGGAGACCGCGCAGGAACCGCCGCCCGGCCTTGGCGCGTTCCCGCACCGCGCGATGGTCATCGACCTGAAGAAGCGCGCGCTGACGGCGCTGATCGCCCACCAGCCCACCCACATCATTTTCGACTTCATCGATGAACGGCTGGACCTGCTGTCCGTCGGTGGGACAATCGTCACCCATAGCTGGGAGTTGGATGTCAGCGGTTATCTGAGCCAGCCCGCCTTTGAGGGCTCCGCGACGATCGCACGCACCTCACCGGCATGCGAACTGCTCTGGCTGCAAGCGGCCGACGAAATGGCGGCTTTCATTGAATCGACGCCGCTGCGAGACGCCACCGTTATCGTGCACGAAGCCCAATGGGCCACTCAGTATCGCGACACTGCCGGCGCCGTTCAGGACTTCACCGACGAGGTCGAGATTTTCCAGGGCAAGCCGGCCGCCATAGATGACCACAACGCGATGCTGGCCCTGTACCAACCGGCGTTTCGCGCTCGCCTTCCCAAGGCGGTGAGCGTCGCGGCGCCGCGCGAGCTACAGCTGGCGAGTGTCGATCACCGATGGGGCCTCAGCCCCTTCCACTATGTCGACGACTACTACCGCGAGGTCTGGACCGGGCTTAAGGCGCTGGGAGTCTGAAGATCACCCTGCCGGGCCCAATGCTCCAGCGGGGTCATGCCCGAGAGCGCCAGCTCCGAAGCGGCCGCCAGGAAGGCGATGGTGGTCTTGCCTGGCCACGGCTCGCCGATGCTCCAGGCTCCGCCCTGCAGATAGTCCACCAGCAGATTGACGCCAGGCGGCAGATCCCCGCCGCGCTGGGCGCCATAGCGATGCGCATCGAACCACGGGCTCGGATGACGCCCTTCGGCCCCGCCCGCCGCCGCGTAGTGGCTTAGCGGTTCGAAGCCGCCGTCGATCACGTCCGGGTTCTGGTCGCGATACCAAGCTGGATCGAAGAGCGGATGGGGACGAAGACCGTTGAACACGCCCTCAGTCAGATAGTGAACCAGCGGTGCGACCTCGGGTCCGCCGGCGCCGATCTGGGCCGCGTAGAAGTCCGCCGCAAATAGTGGGTGCGGGCTGAGGCCGCGGCGCCAGCCCACTTGCAGATAGTGGGTGATCGGGTTGCCGCCTGAGGCGATCAGGTCCGGCGCCTGGCGAACATAATGGCCGATGCTGAACAGCGGATGCGGATCGCGGCCTTCGGCGGCTCCGACACGCACGAAGTGCTCCAGGGGCGTAAGGCCGGTCGCGGCCAAGTCGGCGGCGTTGCGGCTCGCATAGTAGCCGGAGTCGAACAGTGGGTGCGGGCTCGCGCCCTCCGCGCCGCCATGCAGCAGATAGTGGACCAGCGGACTGTTGCGTGAGCCGGCCAGATCAGCCCGCCCCTTCAAGTACCAAGCCTGGTCGAAGATCGCTGACGGCTGGACGGCCGGGTCGGCGCCGCGCCGCGCATAGGCGGCCATGGCGCGCAAATCGCCCCCTTCCCAGACGCCTGAGCGCGCAATGACCATGGCACGGCCGGACGAACGGCCAAGGTCCAGGGCGCGGTCGATCGCCCGCGCCGCGCGATTGCGGCGCCTGGGACGCGCAAGCTTCGCAGCAGCCGCGCGATAGCCGACCAAGGCGATCTCCCGAGCTTCTCGCTCGATCTGAGCCCGCGCCAGCATGGCGTCGGCGAGCGCCACGCCAAGACGGGTTCGGTTCAGGGCCTCATCGACCTCCGAACGCTGGAAGTCGCCACGCGCGGCGGTGTAGCGCCGCGCCAGGACTTCAAGCTTGTCGATGAGCGCGGGGGCTGCTTCCCCCTCGGCCTGCTGGGCCAGATTATCGGCCGCCATGATGGCCGGGCCCTCCTTGATATTACTCGCCTCGTGTCGGGCGCGGGCCAAGCGCTGTCAAGCGGCCGGCCGCTCGGCCACGCCTTCGTCCATCAGCCAGCCCAGATAGCCGCCGCCGGCCACACTGAAGGGGTCGGGGAAGCGCGCGCGCAGATCGGCGCGGTCACGCCAAGTCAGCCGATGGGCCTTGGCGATAGGCGTCCCGTCGCCATAGACGCCGTAGGCCCAGTAGCGCTCCGGGATGGCCGGCTCGCTCGCCGCGGCGACCTGCTCCTTATACCAGCGCCAGATCTCATAGACCGCGTGGTTGTCGCCGGCGTAGCGCTTGGTCATCGCATCGCCCGTGGGGCCGAGCTTGGTGAAGTGCCAGAAGCGCAGGGGCGAGCCGTTGACGGTGATCGCCCCGTCACGACCGATCGCCACCTGCCGCTGGCTCAGGTTCCAACTGGCGACATTGTACCCGGGATCGCGGACGACCTTGACCTTGTCGAACAGGGCCGGGACGTGGTCGCACCATTTCTGGTCGACGAACAATCCCGTCGGAATGTCGTCATAGCAGAACTCCAGCAGCCGATCGTTCCACCACTGGCCGAACCGAGCGCCCTCCCCTCCGGCCTTCACCGCGACGAAGCCCAGATTGAAAATTCCGGTCCGCGAGGCCGAGAGATCATTGTCGAAGATCGCCTGGTGGTCGGTATTGGCGTCCACCAGATGCGGGGTCAGCAGGATGTCGTTGGCCGCCAGCAGCTCAAGCAGCGGCGAGAGACTGGAAAACAGCGCCGTATCCGGATCGAGATAGATCACGACGTCGGCGTCCGTGGCGCAGGCCTGATGCAGGAACGGCCCCTTCACCGCGGTGCAGACTTCGACGACGTCATGCTTGAACAGCCAGGCCTTGAAATCAGGGATGCCGAGGTCCTGGGCGTAGACCACCTGGTCGAAGGGTTCGCTGGCGGGGTCGAAGCGGAAGCCGGGCGGGGGCTCATCGGTGATCAGGGCGACCAAATTCCAATCAGGGTGGAATTTGCGCAGGGTCGAATAGAGCACGCGCGCCCGGTTCAGATAGGCGAAGGTGAAGCTGGAAAAGCAGGTGACCTTCACGCGGCCTCCACAAGTTCGGCCGTGAGTTTGCTGAAGTTCAGGTCGTAGATCTTCGGGTTCCGGTGCACCCTCGCGAGCTTCAGGATTTCCCCGCTTTCGAACCAGGCTTCGAGCTGATGCTCGTCGGGCAGGACGACGCCGTATTCACCTTGGCTAGCGAACACCGCGACATTTCCGCTGTCGGGGCCGGTGACCACCGCCACGCCCGCGGAGGCGGCCTCGTATGACACGAAGGAGAAGGTTTCCAGGCACAGCGACCAGACCATGGCGGCGTCGATGGAAAGCTCTTCCAGGGCTTGCCGCATGGCGAAGGGGCGGTCGGCCGTCACAGTGACCGGGTGATGCTGGGCGAGGGATTCTGCCACCGGCGTGCTGGCCAGGTGGATGAAGGCGTAACGGGGGTCATGGGCGAACCGGGCCGCCAGATCGCGGAAGATCGGCCACCCTTTGTGGACCGACGGAGTGCCGGGGAAGGCGAAGCGGAACACCCCGTCCGGCTCTGGCGACGCTCCGACCCGGGCGGTCGGAACCAGCTTTGCGAGCGGCGCCACGATCTCGGCCTGGGCGTCGAGCGAGCCGCCGGCGCGCCAGGTTTCCAGCGCCACGGCTGATGGCGAAGCGACGGTGAGCTCGAGGCGATCGAACAGCAGCTGATGCTCGCGCACCTGGGCGCGACGCCAATCGCCATAGACGCAGATCGAGCAGGCAGGGCTGCCGGCGGGGGGCGCGCCGCAATTTTCCACGTCGTTGCGAAGCAGATGGATGCCGACGCAAAGACTGCCCATGTCGTGCAGCCAGAAATAGCCGGCGTTCATGCCCCCGGCCCGGACGATGTCGATCACGTCACGGCTGGAGTGGCCGAGCATGTTGTGGATGGCGAAGCTACGCGGTTCGCCATGCTGATCCCAGGCCTTCATCGCCTCGACAATGGCGGGCGGCGTGAACACCCCGACGCTCTCGCCATTCCACAGTACGCCCATCGGGGTCTGGGTCGGGCCGTTGCGAACGATGGGCCAGCCGTTGGCGGGATGAACATGCAGATGGTTGCGGCCCAGCAAGGCGAACTCGGCAGACTCGCGCTGCACGCAGAGCTGCGAGCCGCCGACCGAACGGCTGTAGTCGTCCTGGCTGAAGGTCACGTGCAGTCCGCGCGGATACGCCTTGCCCATCGCGGCGATCAGCTCGCTGACCGGCGACAGTTCCATCGGCTGCGCCCAGGCGGTCGAATCGGCCAAGCGGGTTTCGAACGTTTTTAGGTTGGCCAGCACATCGTGACGGAAACCCAGCCGCGCCCTGGCCAGCCGTCCCTCCCCGCGCCCCGTGGTGACATAGTGCAGGAACGGGTGGACGCCGCTGGCGGCGACATCAGGGTTGAGCTCGAAGTAGTCGGACACCGAGAAGTCGTTGCTCGGATCACGCCCCTCGCGCCAACCGTGGCTCAGGAAATGGTCCAGCGGGTCGCCGCCCGAGGCCGCCACATCGGGGTACATGGTCAGATAGTATTGCGGATCGAAGAACTGGGCGGCGAGCGCCCGCTCCTCGTGGCTGATGATCCCTGCGGCGACCGCCCGGCGGTCGGCCTCGGTCATGGCGTGATAGGCCGCGGCCTGCGCCGAGGCGACGATCTCCCGCCCCTCGCGATAGCCGGCGGTCAGGTAGTGGACCAGCGGATTGGCGCCCGCAGCGGCCACATCGGGATAGCGCGCCAGATAGTCGCGGGTGGAGAACCAGGGCGCTGGGTCGCGGCCCTCGAGCCACCCAGCCTCGCCGTAGTGCAAGACCGGATCGACGTCGGCCAGGCCCAGGCCAGGGTTGGTTTGCTTGTAGAAATCAGCGTCCACCGCCAAGGCGAGCACATAGTTGACGCGATCTGGTGTGGCCACGGCGGCCATGCTGTGATGTTCCCGTGCGACGCCAAGCCCGAGGCGTGGTTTGCATCAGAAGAACGGCCTGATCAATGGTCCCGCCCTTGCGGCAGGGCGCGAGCGGCCATACAGCGGGGCGGCGAATGGGCCGCGGGGGCGGGACGGCGAGAGCAGCGAAGATGCAAACCACCTCCGAGCGATCAGCCTATCTCGTCCTGGGCATGCACCGGTCCGGCACCTCTGCGACGGCGCAATTGCTGGCGCTGGCCGGGGCCGAACTGCCCGACAATGTGATGCCGGGCGACGAGCACAACGCCAAGGGCTACTTCGAACCCTGGAAGATCTCAGTCTTCAACGACCAGCGCCTGCGCGCCGGCGGCACGGCCTGGGACGACCCCTTCAACCTGCCCTATTCGCCCCTGGCGCCGCAGGACGAAGCGGCCTGGCGCGAGCGTGCGGTGGCGCTGTTCCGCGCCGAGTTCGGCGAGGCCCTGCATCCGCTGCTGAAGGATCCTCGCGTTTCGGTCCTGCTGCCGATGTGGCGCGAGGTGCTGGACGCGGCCCAGATGCCGGCCCGTGTGGTGATCCCGGTGCGCGGCCCGCTCGCAGTCGCCGGTTCGCTGTCCCGGCGCGACGCCTTCCCGGTCGAGAAGTCGGTCCTGCTCTGGACGATCTACATGCTGGCGGCCGAGGCCCACACCCGCGACCTGCCGCGCGCATTCGTCTCCTATGACGGGCTGCTGACCGACTGGCGCGCCGAAGTCGCCGCCCTCGAAAAGGCCCATGGCGCGCCGCTGCCGCGCATGAGCGCGCGCGCCGCCGAGCAGATCGACGGCTTCCTCACCAAAGACCTGCGCCACAACGACGGCGATGGGAACCTCGCCTCGGTCCCGCTGGTCGGGACCCTGGCTCAAAGCGTGCTGGACTGGTTCAACGCCGCCGCCGCAGGCCAATCGCCGGACCACGCGGTGCTTGATCGCGCCGCGGCCCAGATCGCGGAAATGAAGGCCCAGATGGGCGTCTTCGTCTCCCCCGTGACCAGCGCGCTCGACTCCACCCGCGCCGAGCTCCTCTATGAGCGCCAGCTCGCCGAGGTGGAGCGCAAGCGCATGGAAGCCCTGGAAAGCGAACTCGCTCTCCTGCGTCAGGAACGCGCGCGCATAGAGGCCGTGGTCGACACGGCCCTGGCCGGACGCTAGTCAGCCCCCTGAGATTTAAAGCCTTGGCAAACGACACCCAAACTCCCGAGCAAGACTCGCTCGCCGATCTCCTGTTGGCCAAGCGGCGCGACCTGCATCGCGCCCGCCGGGTGGCCGCCGAGGATCGCTGGAACCGCTTCCGCAAGGCTGCGGCGCGCCGGGTCGGGCTGTCCGAGAAGGGCCCTGCCGAACAACGCTTCGACATCATGCTGGCCCGCGGCAAGTGGCCAGGTCGCGCGGCGCTGCTCGCGCGTTCGGGCCTGTGGGATTTCCGGTTGAACCGGGGCATCGGCCGCGATGGCGGCGGCGTCAGCGGCCTTATCTCCTATGTGCGCGCCGGCCCGGACGCGAGCGTCAATCCCAAGGCTCTCTTCGACCAGGCCTGGTACCTGGAAAAGAACACCGACCTGATCGGCTCGCGCTGGGCGCCGCTGGCCCACTATCTGGTGGCCGGCGACAAGGAAGGGCGCGATCCGCACCCGCTGTTCGACCTGAAGGACTATCGCAGCCGCCACGCGGTGAAGATCGCCGCCACCGGCCTCTCGGCCCTGCAGCACTTCGTCCATAAGGGCGCGATCGAGGGCTTTGATCCCCATCCGCTCTTCGACGTCCGTTACTATGTCGGCCAGGCCGAGGAAGTCGCCGCCTCCGGCGAAAACCCGCTGGTCCACTATCTGCGCGAGGGCTGGCGCAAGGGCTATGAGCCCCACCCGCTGTTCTCCGGGCGCTGGTATCTGGCGACCAATCCCGACGTCGCCGAAACCGACGCGGCACCCCTGCTCCACTACGTCGCCAGCGGCGCCGCCGAGGGCCGCAGCCCGCATCCGCTGTTCGACGCCGGATGGTATATGGACCGCTATCGCGACGCGGCCCCGCTCGGCAGCAGCCCCCTCGCCTACTTCCTGACCAATGGCACGCAAGAGCGCCGCGATCCCAGCATCCATTTCGACACCGCCTTCTATCTCGAGCAGCAGGGCCAGACCCCGGACGGTGTGCATCCCGTCGTCCACTATCTGACCGAGGGCGCATTCGAGGGCGTTTCGCCGGCCGCCGACTTCAACGAACTCAGCTACCTGATCGAGAACCCGGCCGCCGCCGAGCAGCCGATTTCGTCGCTGGAGCACTGGGTGCTGTCGCGCACGCCCAAGCCGGAGCCGACGCCGTCAGGCGCGCGCATGTCGGGCGACGCGGGCCTATTTGAACAGCTTCGCAACGCCGGCCGCGCCAGGGATCCAGGCGCCTACGACCTCCAGGCCTATCGCGATCTCACCGCCGCCAAGCAGCGCATCCGCGAACGCGAGATCGGCGGGGTGAAGGTCAAGCCGCTGGACCTGATCAAGGTCACCGAGCGCGAAATCGACAAGGCCGCCGCCGACCTGGCCTTCGACGTCGTCGCCAAGCCGGTCGCCTCGATCATCATTCCGGCCTTCAACAACCTGACCTTCACGCTGGAATGCCTGGCGGCCCTGAAGGCCGGCGGCGACCTGGAGACCAGCGAGGTCATCGTCATCGATGACGCCTCCAGCGACACCACCAGCCAGGTCCTGGCCAAGATCGCCGGCCTGACGCTGATCACCAATCCCGAGAACCTCGGCTTCATCCGCACCTGCAATCGCGCCGCCCAGGCCGCGCGAGGCGAGTTCGTGATCTTCCTGAACAACGACGTCCAGGTTCGGCGCGGCTGGTTGCCAGCCCTTCTGGCCCCGTTCAGCGAGGAGAAGGACGTCGGGGCCACCGCGCCGAAGATGCTGTTCCCCGATGGCCGCCTGCAGGAAGCCGGCGCCCGGATCGCGGTCGATGGGAAGGCCGAGATGATCGGCCTGTTCGAGGATCCGAGCCTGCCGCGCTGGAACGTGCGACGCGAGGTGGATTACGCCTCGGGCGCTTGCCTGGCCGTCCGCCGCGAGATGTTCAATGAACTGGGCGGTTTCGATATCGCCTTCGCGCCGGCCTACAGCGAAGATGCCGACCTCTGCTTCCGCCTGCGCGAGCGCGGCCTGCGGGTAATCTACGAGCCGACCTCGGAGATCGTCCACCACCTGAGCATCACCTCCAACTCGATCGACGCCGGGTTCAAACAGCGGCTGGCCGTCAAGAACCAGCAGGTCTTTGTCGAGCGCTGGGGCGAGCAGCTGGAAGCCCTGAACCAGGTGCGGACGATCGCCTTCCACCTGCCGCAGTTCCACACCGTGCCGGAGAACGACCGCTGGTGGGGGCCAGGGTTCACCGAGTGGACCAATGTCAGCCGCGCTCTGCCCAATTATCGCGGTCACTATCAGCCGCACGTCCCGGCCGACCTCGGATTCTACGACCTCTCCAATCCCGAGACGATGAAGCGCCAGGCCGCCCTGGCCGCGCGGTACGGGATCGGCGGCTTCTGCCACTACTTCTATTGGTTCACCGGCGGCCGGCGCATCCTGGAAAAGCCACTGGAGCCGCTGCTGCAAAGCACGGCCAGCGACTTTCCGTTCTGCCTTTGCTGGGCCAACGAGAACTGGACCCGCACCTGGGACGGCCAGGAACGCGACGTGCTGCTGGCCCAGACCTACGAGCCCGGCGACGCCGAGGATTCCATCGCCGCGATGGAGCCCTATCTCACCCAGCCCAACTACATCCGCATCAACGGCAAGCCGCTGGTGTTGATCTATCGTCCCGGCCTGTTGCCCGACGCCAAGGCCTGGGCCGAGGCCTGGCGCAAGCATTGCCGCGAGGCCGGCATAGGCGAGATCTATCTCGCCTTCGTCGAGAGCCTGGAGAAGGCCGGCGGCAAGACCGATCCGGAGAGCCTGGGCTTCGACGCCTCGGTGGAGTTCCCCCCGGCCGGCGCCGGGGCGCTCATCCATCCGCCCGGCCCGCTCTACAACGCCCGCTTCGAGGGCCGTGTGAACGACTATCGCCAGATGGTCCGCCACTACCTCGGCGCGGCCACGCCCGCCCACAAGCGGTTCCGGGGCGTGATGCCGTCCTGGGACAACACGCCGAGGCGCCAGGACGCCGGCTGGAACTACCAGCACGCCACACCCGGCGCCTTCCAGGCCTGGACCCAGGCGATGTTCGAAGAAACCCGCCGTCAGAACTTCGGCGAGGAACGAATCGTCTTCATCAACGCCTGGAACGAATGGGGCGAGGGCGCGCACCTCGAGCCCGATCAGCGCTTCGGTCACGCCTGGCTGGAAGCCGTCAAGAACGCCGCCGACGCCGACCTGTTGGACCCGTCATGAGCAATCCCGATCTCGTCCTCATCGGCCACCCCTTCTCGGCCATCGGCATGGCCGAGCACGCCCGGTCGGCCTGGCGCGCCTTCAAGGCGGCCGGCGTCACGCCGGGCCTGCTCGACGTCTACGGCATGGACCGGGGCAAGGACCCCGATTTCGAGCGCGAGTTCGCCAGCCATGTCGTTCCGAAGCTGAGCGAGAAGGTCAATTTCTTCTGCTTGAACGCCAACGAGGTCGATCAGGCCATGGGTGTGCTTGAGCACCAAGGATCCGGCCCGGCCTTCGAGCGCGCCTACAACATCATCTATCCGGCCTGGGAGCTCTCGAAGTACCCCGAACCGTGGTCGCGAATTCTCGAGCGCTTTGACGAAGTCTGGGCGCCGTCCCAGTTCATCCTCGAGGCCATCGAACCGACCATCAAGCTGCCGGTGATCCACATGCCGCAGGCGGTGGAGCTGACGGTGTCGGCGCTGCTCGGCCGCCGTCACTTCGGCATTCCGGAAGACGCCTTCGTCTGCCTCTTCTATTTCGACTTCTCGTCCTACGCCGAGCGCAAGAACCCCTTTGCGATGCTGGAGGCGTTCGAGAAGCTGGTGGCCGAACGACCCCACTCGGCCCTGCATGCCGTGGTGAAATACAAGGGCGGCGACGATCAGAACCCCGACCGCAAGGCGCTGGAGGCGCGGCTTCGCGCCCTGGGCAGCCGCGTGCAGTCGATCACCCGCGAACTGTCCGACAACGAGATCAAGAACCTGGTCCGTTGCGCCGACGTCTTCGTGTCGCTGCATCGCGCCGAAGGCTTTGGCCGTGGGCCGGCCGAGGCGATGATCATGGGTCGGGCCGCCGTGGCGACCAACTATTCCGGCAATCTGGAATTCATGACCCCCGAGACCAGCCGGCTGGTGGACTACAAGCTGATCCCTGTGGCCGACGGCGCCTATCTGTTCGGCGAGGGTCAGGTCTGGGCCGACCCGTCGGTGGACCACGCCGTCAAGCTGATCGGCGAGCTGATGGACGATCCGGCCGAAACCCGGGCCCTGGGCCAGCGCGCACGTCGCCACATGCACACCCACTTCAGCACCCGCGCCATCGGTCTGCGCTACACCGCCAGGCTGGAAGAATTGGCCGCGCGCGCCTGATCAGCGCGCGGCGAGCGTCGTCGGCTGGGCCGACGCCGTCGTCAACGCCTCAGGACCGGGGTTCTCGGTCACCGCGATCTGATGGATCACGAAGCCGCCGCCGGCCTGGTCGTCGGTGTCCAGGCGGATCTGGTCGATCTGCGAGGTTTGCCAATCGTCGCCGCCGCTCTTCAGGCGGGACATGTCGTAGACCACCACCACGGTTTCATTGACGGCCGGGTCCGCGCCATCGACAGGCTTGGCCTGGAACTCGCCGGACTCGCCGTGATTGGCGGTGCGGTAGAAGATCGCACCATCCCACGCCGCTCCGGGCCGCGTGCGAGTCATCCGCACCAGCACCACCGAGAAACGCCGCCCATCAAGCGCCAGGCCGGTGGGCGAACGCAGCATCGGATCTGAGCGCTCGTTCTGTATCTCCAACCCCACCGGCGCGCCCGGCAAGGCCGCTCCGCCGGTCAATACGAAGCCTTCGGTCGAGCCATCGAAGGTCCAAAGCCGGCCAGCCTTCAATGGCTTCCCAGCGATCTCGAAAGCGTCCTTTCCCTCGTTCCACATGATGGCCTGGGCGCGGGGCTTGGTGGCGACTAGGGTCTGGGGCGGGGCCACGGCCGCGCGCGCCCACGGCGCCGGCCGGTCGCAGGCCGATAACATCAACATCAGGGAAAGGACGCCCGCGCGAAGCAGGTGGGCCGACATACGCATGCTCCGGACAACCAGGCGCCGGCTGCAAGCAGGGGCGCTTGAGCCACATAGATAGGCCAAGGCGCCGCCGCTAGGCCGCACGCCCGAAAATCCCGATCAAGGTTGCCAATCGAGGCGACGGCCACTAACCCCGCCTGACTTCGGGAACCGGGCCCAAGGACCCACAGGCCGGCTATGAGTCACGAACTGGTGCGCGCTCGCGCCCCCCTGCGGCTGGGCTTTGGCGGCGGCGGGACCGACGTCTCGCCCTATTGCGACGAGTATGGCGGCGTGGTCCTGAACGCGGCTATCGACCTGTTCGCACACGTCAGCGTCCAGAAGCGCGACGACGATCAGGTGCTGCTGGTCGCGGCCGATCGCGATCAGTCGTGGCAGGCGCCGGCCAACGCGCCGCTGCCCACCGACGAGCCGCTGCGCCTGCTGAAGGGCGTCTATAACCGCTTCATGGCCGACTACGCCGGCGGCGTCGCCATCCCGCTGACCATGGTGTCCTACGCCGACTGCCCGCCCGGCTCGGGCCTGGGCTCGTCCTCGGCCCTGGTGGTCGCGATGGTCGAGGCCATGCGCAGGTTCATGGGTCTGGAGATGGACGCCCACGCCATCGCCCGCCTCGCCTTCGACATCGAACGCCGCGAGCTCGGGCTCGCCGGCGGCGCGCAGGATCACTACGCCGCTGCGTTCGGCGGCCTGAACATGATGCACTTCATGGCCGATTGCCGCGCCTCGGTGGAACCGGTGGCGTCAGCCGATCACGTCATGAAGGAGCTTGAGGCCTCGCTCGTCCTCTACTTCACCGGGGTCAGCCGCGAATCGGCGGCGATCATCGACGAGCAGCGCGCCAACATGAAAAGCCACTCGACCCGACCGCTGGAGGGGCTGCACGCCCTGAAGGCAGGCGCGTTCGAGATGCGCGACGCCCTGCTGGCCGGCGACGTGCCAGGCTTCGGCGCCCTGCTCGATGCGGGCTGGAGCTCGAAGAAGAAGCTGGCCCACAACATCTCCTCGTCCGACATCGACAAGGTCTATGACGCGGCCAAGGCCTTTGGCGTTTTCGGCGGCAAGGTCTCGGGCGCGGGCGGCGGCGGCTTCATGATGTTCCTGGTCGATCCGACCCAGCGCGAGGGCCTGAAGCGCCTGCTCTCAACCTTCGGAGGCGCCGCCCAGGCCGCCCGGTTCACCAATGTCGGCGCCGAGTCCTGGATCGTCCGCTAGTCGCCGCCATTCGAGGACATAGCCTCGTTCGATAACGCCGATCCAAGCCCCGACCCGGTTTTTCCTTTGGATTACTGGGTCGGCGCCATGCTTGCGCCGCAAAATGCGACCTGTTACCCACCGGCGCGAGCGACTTCGGCGGGACCGCCTTTTTCCGCCTTCAAGCTCTTGGTCGGGAGACTAGATGCAATCCGTACAACACATGGTGCGCACCGGACGGCGCGGGCCCATGCACGAGTTCAGCATGGCGTTCGCCGATCTACGCGCGTCGACCCAGCGGATAGGACTGGCCTGGTCGCTAGCCTGGCACGATATCGTTTCCCGCTATCGCGGCTCGATGCTGGGTCCGTTCTGGATCACCCTGTCCATGGGCCTGATGGTGGCCGGGATCGGGTTCCTCTACGCGAACCTGTTCAAGGTGCCGGTCAACGAGTTCATCCCCTATGTCGCCCTGGGCATCGTCTTCTGGGGATTGATGTCCAATGTGATCATCGAAGGTTGTGGGACGTTCGTCCAGGCCTCGGGCATTCTCAGCCAGACCTCGCTGCCGATGTTCACCTTCGTGTGGCGCACGATCATGCGCAACGTGATCAATCTGATGCACCACGCTGTGATCATCGTCGGCGTGCTGATCTATTACGACCACTGGCGCCAAACCAATCTGGGTATGGGCCTGATCGGCCTGCTCCTGCTGATGGTGAACGTCTCGTGGGTCAGCCTGGCCGCCGGCATGGCCTCGGCGCGCTTCCGCGACATTCCGCAGATCGTCGGCTCGGTCATCCAGTTCGCGATGTTCATGACGCCGGTATTCTGGTTGCCGGGCGGACGGCTGCTGGACCATGCGGTCCTGCTGTTTAATCCATTCTACCACCTGCTGGATGTGGTCCGGGCCCCGCTGCTGGGCCAGAGTGTCAGCGCTACGACCTATATCTTCCTCAGCGTGCTGGCCATCGTCGGCTGGGCCGCGACCTTCACCACCTTCGCCCTCATTCGTCGCAGGATTGTGCACTACCTATGAAGGGTCCCCAGGTTTCGATCACGGTCACCGACCTGTCCCTGCGCTTCCCCGTCTATGGCGTGGACGCCAAGTCGCTCAAAAAGCACCTGGCGCGCATCACGGTCGGCGGAAAGCTCGGGCGCACGGGTATGGGCGCGACGGAAGTCACCGCGCTTTCGAACATCAACCTCCAGCTCAGGTCGGGCGACCGCCTGGGGCTTATCGGCCACAACGGCTCTGGCAAGACCACGCTGTTGCGCGCTCTGGCCGGCGCCTATGAGCCCGACGAAGGCACCATCGACGTGCACGGCCAGATCGCGGCCATGCTCGACCTCAGCCTGGGCATCGATCCCTCGGCCACCGGCCTCGACAACATCCGGCTGCGAGGCCGCATCGCCGGCCTGACCGCCAAGGAGATCGAGGATCGGATGGACGAGATCGCCGACTTCACCGGTCTTGGCCCGTTCCTGGCCATGCCGCTGAAGACCTATTCGGCGGGCATGCAGGCGCGCCTGGCCTTCGCGGTCGCCACCGCCGTCCACGCCGACGTCATCCTGATGGACGAATGGATCGCAGTCGGCGACGCCGACTTCCAGAAGATCGCCCACAAGCGGATCCTGGAACTGATGGAACGGGCCGGCATCCTGGTGCTCGCCTCCCACGACCTGGAGCTGATCCGGCTCTACTGCAACAAGGTCATGCGGATCGAAAGCGGGGTCGCCTCGCCGATCATGGACGTCAAGAAGCTGGACGAACTGCTCGCCGCCGCCTGACATCGCACGCAGCCAAGTCGGGAGTCGAAACCAAGTCGGGGGCTACAGGGCGCCAGTGGACGTCATCTTCACCATCGTTTCGCGCAATTACGGCGCCCAGGCCGCCTGCCTGATGGAGAGCTTGGGCCGCGTCGAGCCCGGCGTTCGCCGCGTGGTGGTGACCACCGATGGTCCGATCGCCTTCCAGGACCCCGGCATTCGCACGATCGACGCCGCGACCCTGGTCCCCGATTTTGCGGCGATGTGCGCCTATTACGACGCGCTGGAACTGAACACCGCAGTCAAGCCGCACGCCTTCAAGGCGCTATTGGCCGAGGACGGCGTAAGCGCCGGCGCCTATCTCGATCCGGACATCTGGGTCTATCGTCCGCTGGACATGGTGCGCGAGGGTCTGGCCCGCGCGCCACTGGCCCTGACGCCGCACACTACGCGGCCATTGCTCGGTCAGGCCAATCCCAACGACCACGTGATCCTGACCTCGGGGGCCTACAATCTCGGCTTCATGGCCGCGCGCGCCGAGCCGCAGATCGTGGCGCTGCTCGACTGGTGGGCCGAAAAGCTGCGCTTCGACTGCCGCGTCGATTTCGCCAACGGCCTGTTCACCGACCAGAAGTGGATGGACCTGGCCCCCGGCTTCGTCAGCGACCTGGCCCTGCTGCGAAGCCCCAGCCTCAACCTCGCCTACTGGAACCTGGAGGGCCGCGACGTCGCCGGTCCGCAAGGCGGCTGGAGCGTGGACGGCGAGCCGCTGACCTTCTTCCACTTCTCGGGCTTCGATCCGGCGCGCCCGGAGCTGCTGTCCAAGCACCAAGACCGGATTCGCGTGCAGCCGGGCTCGCCCCTGGCCGCGCTGATGAGGGACTATGCCGGCGCCCTGCTGCGCAACGGCCACGCCGAGGCCTCGGCCATCCCCTATGGCCACCGCAACTTCCCGTCGGGCAAACCGATCGCCAAGGACACCCGCCGCCGGATGCTGGCCGCCGCCAGGGCAGGCGAGGATTTTGGGGGCGGACTGACGCCGGCCGCGGAAGCCTGGGCCGATATCCGTCCGGGCGAGATCATCCGCGATCCCATCGCACCGCCCGATGGCGACTGGCTGGCCAGTTCGGCCGAGTTGACTCGGTGGCTGGTGGCCGATCAGACCGCGCCAGCGATCACCGCCATGCAGGCCGCGCGCCGCGACCTGCGGGACCGCTTCGCCGGTGACGAGGCTGGACTAAAGGCCTGGTTGCTGGGGCCGGAGTCGCTCGATGGGCGGTTCTCGGCGCGGCTGGCGCCGCAAGACGCGTTCTCCGATCCTGACCTGGCGCTGCGGGCGGCGCGTCAGCTCGGCAATGAGACGTCCGACGCCAAACTCCGGCTGGCCGCCTATGGCCTGGCCCACCGCGCCGACTGGCCCAGCCACGTCTCCAGCGGCCTGCGCTCAAGCTTCAACTCCCCTGTGCGTGAGCTAGCGCGCGGTCACCCCTTCCCGCGCCTGTTCCTATCGATCTGGGAGAGCCGAGGCGACCTGCAGCGGCTCTTCCCGCTCGGCAGGTTCTCCGAGCGCTTCGCCTTCCTCCGCTGGTTGATCGGCGGGGGCCTCGCCGAGTACGGCATCGACGTCGCCGCGCTGCCGCCCAATGTCGACAGCCACCCGGTGTTCGAGATGGCGCGGCTCAGCGTCCGGCGCGTGCCCGGCGTCGAACTTCGCCAGCCGGCGACCGGCGCAATCAACACCCTGCTGGTCCTGGAACGCTGGACGCCAGGGGCCGCTGGCGGCGACGCCCTGGTGTTCGACGCGGCGTCCAGCCGCTTCCGCACTCCGGAAGGCGCCCCCGCCCCGGCGCCGGCCAAGGTCGACAAGCTGGTCTATCGCACCGACCGCGGTCTGATCCCTGCTGACGCCATCGCCTTGCTGAGCCAAGGCGTCACCTGGGGATCGGCCAGCGCATGAGCCTGCTTTCCACCACGCGCGGCGTCTGGCGTAGCCTAACGCCTGAGCCAGTCCGGCGACTGGCCCAACCGATCCTGGGTCCTGCGCTGGAAGCCTATGTCCGGCGCCAGGCGCGCAAGCCTCACGCCGCCGACGACTTCTCCGGCCCGATCCGGGTGGTCGGCGATTTCGGCGGGTCCTACGGCATCGCCGCCTCGGCCAAGCTGGCTGCCCGCGCCTTCGAGGCGCTGGGCGTGCCGGTCGAACAGGTCGACGTCTCAGGGGCTCGCCTCGACTGGATCGGCGCCTCCGAGGCGGCCCGCTCACCGGGCGCCTGGATCTTTCACATCAACGCCCCGGAAATCCTCGCCGCCCTGGCCTTCCTCGGCCCCAAGAACGTCCGTGGCCCGCGCTACGGCTACTGGGCGTGGGAGCTGCCCAAGGCTCCGAAATCCTGGCTGAAGGACGCGGCGCTGCTCGACGGGGTCTGGGCGCCCAGCACCTATACCGCCGACGCCCTGCGCGGCGCGGCCGCCCCGGTGCGGGTCGTGCCCCATCCGCTGTTCATCGAAGACTATCGCGGCGTAATCCCCGCCCCGCGCGGCCCGGGCTTCCTGGCGGTCACCCTATTCGACTTCAACTCCTCGGCGGCGCGCAAGAACCCCGAGGGCGTGATCAAGGCCTTCGCCCAGGCGTTCCCGAACGACCCGAGCGCGCGACTGGTCATCAAGACCCAGCGGGGGGAGCTGTTCCCCGACCTGCTAGCCAAACTCAAGGCCTCCGCGCCGTCCAATGTCACCGTCGTCGACGAGGTTTGGCCCTATGGCGAGGTGAAGTCGCTGATCGCGGCCGCCGACGTGCTGATTTCGCTGCACCGAGCCGAAGGGTTCGGCCTGACCATGGCCGAAGCCATGGCCCTGGGCACGCCGGTGGTCGCCACCGGCTGGTCGGGCAACGCCGACTTCATGGACGAGACCTGCGCCATGGTGGTGCCGTCGAGCCCGATCGCGGTGGAGGATCCGCAGGGCATCTATCGTGGGCAGAGCTGGGCAGAGCCGGACCTGCTGGCCGCCGCCAAGGCCCTTCAGCGCCTGCGCGCCGAGCCGGACCTGGCGGCGCGCCTCGTCGAAGCCGGTCGCAAGCGCGTCGCCGAACGCCTATCGCCGCAGGCCTGGTTCACGACCTTGCCCGATGGCGTGCAACGGGCGGCGATGGCCGCCACCCGCGCCTCGCGCAAGGCGGCTCAAGCCTCCGGGTGAGGCTTGCAGAAGGTGGTGAGCGCCCAGACGCACGCCGTCGTCAGCAGCACCGCAGGGATCAGCGCCATCAGCACATCGCCCGGACCGTAGCCGGCCGCCCGTAGCTCGCCAGCGATCAACGGCCCGCCGATCGAGCCGAGCCGGCCTACGGCGATCGCCGCGCCGGCCCCCGCCGCGCGGATATGCGGCGGGTAATAGGAAGGTGCGAGCGCGTAGAGCACGTAGAGCCCGCCGACCACGGTCAGCCCGGCCGCGGCCGAGCCCGCGATCACGGCGGCCATCCCGGTCGCCTGGGCCAGCACATAGAGCGCGACGGCCAGGCCCGCATAGACGCTGACCAGCAGCCAGCGATAGCCGAAACGGTCGGCCGTCCAGCCCAGCAGCAAGGCCCCGCCGACACTGGCGATATTCATCCAGAACGACGCCGAGGCTCCTTCGACGGCGGTGAAGCCCTTGGCGACCACCAGGGTCGGCAGCCAGTTCAGCAGCAGGTAGGTCACCAACAGGTCGAGAGCGAAGATCACCCAGATCAACAGGGTCGCCGTCGCTCGCCCTTCGGCGAACAGCCCGCGCATCACCCGGCGATCCAGGTCCTCGCTCGGCGCGGGACGGGTTTCCGGCAGGAAGAAGAACACTACCGGCGCCAGCAGGATCGGCAGGGCTCCACCGATCAGGAAGATCATCCGCCAATCCAGCGACTCCCCGCCGAACTGGGCCAGCAAGGCCACCACCGCCCCGCCGGCGGGCAGGCCGCAGAACATGCTGGTGGTGGTCATCGCCCGGCGATTTGGCGGGCTGATCTCGGTGGCGATGGCGATGAGGTTGGGCATGGCGCCGCCGAAGCCGATTCCGGTAGCCAGGCGCGCCAGGGTCAGGATCTCGAAATTATGAGCCAGGGCGGTGACGACAGAGAATATCCCGAACAGCGCCACCGAGACGGTCAGCACCGGCCGGCGGCCAAACCGATCGGCCAACCAGCCGCCTGAGAGCGCGCCGACGACCAGGCCGAACATGGCCGCGCTTCCCGCCCAGCCCAGCTCAGCCGGCCCCAGGCCCAGTTCAGGCGCCATATGCGGCGCAGCCACGCCAAAGGCCTGGATGTCATAGCCTTCCAGCGCCGCGATGCCGAAACAGATGGCTACGATGAAGCCTGGAGCGAGCCGCCCCCCGATGGCCTTGGCCATGTTTTTGATTCCCCCGAACTAACGGCGGCATCTGAACCGGACAGCCCCGTCAGCGCCAGGGTTGATGTTCGGCTTGACGCGATCGTCCCGCGCGATCAGTCGTGACGCTGGCACGTAGGCGAGGGAGTCGACCTTGGACAGTGCGAACTACGAGGGAGCCGCCGCTTGCGCTCCGGTACTGGTCATCGTCGCCGGACAGTCAAACGCCCTGGGCTTCACGCTCGGCGTCGATGACCTGCCGCCTCATCTGCGCAAGCCAATCGCCAGGGTGCAGATCTGGGATCCGACGCTTCGGGCGTTCGCCGCGCTACAGCCGGGCGTGAACACCGGATCGCCGAATAACCCCGCAAATTGGGGCCCTGAAGCGCAGCTCTCGTATCGCTGGAGCCAAGAGCATCCCTGCGGTGACCTGTATGTTGTGAAGTACGCCAGAGGCGAAACGGGTCTCGCCGCCGACCCCGATGATCGCGACTGGTCGCCATCGTCACGAGGAGAGACCTGGGCGATGGCGACGTCCGAGATCGACGCCGCCAAGACGGCGTTAAAAGACGGAGGGCCAGCGCCTCGCGTGGACGCTGTGTTTTGGATGCAGGGCGAGACGGATGCACAAGATGATACAAAGGCGCCGGCCTATCGCCAAAACTTCACCGATCTCGTCATGCGTATCCGCCAGCGCTGGGGCGACGGGGCCACCAAAATATATGTCGGCCAAATTGATCGGCCGCCCGGATCGAAGGGCTGGGAAGAAGTGCGAGAGGCGCAGGCCGTCGCGGCGACTAAAATCCCGCGTGTCGACCTTGTCGATACCGACCCATTCCCACGGCAACCCACCGATGGCGTACATCTCACAGGTTCGGCGCAGGTTCGCCTTGGCGATGGCTTCTACGAACTATACCGCGCTCACTAACCGTCGAGCTTGTCGGGTGTGAAGCTGATCACGCCTTGGCGTTCAAGTTCGGTGAGGATCTGGTCGATCTGGCTGCGCAGCTCGAGCATGCAGCCGGGCGTCAGGATCAGGTAGCCGGTCTTGACCATCTCTTCCTTGCCAGCCTCGTCGGCGGTGTTGGCGGAGAACGCCAGCCGGCAAACGCCCGCCTGGTATCCCAGTCCAGCCATCTTATCCCCGAAGATCATCGGGAGGTCGAACTCAGGCAATCCGGGCGGGCTGGGCATGGCCGCTAGATCGCATGATTCCGTCTGCGCCCTAGATGGACGAGGCCGAATTTCCCTCGAACTCGCAGAACGACGTCACGGCTCTGGCGAGGGCGGCGTTTCCGCGCTTAGATGCGATACCCAAGCGGAGCACTAGACATGGCCAAGTTCCAAGTGACGACCCTGACGCCAACCATCGGCGCGGTGGTGGAAGGCGTCGATCTATCGAAGCCGCTGGACGCCGAACAGTTCGAGGAAATTCACCAGGCGCTGCTCAAGCATCAGGTGATCTTCTTCGAAGACCAGCACATCACCCCGGTTCAGCACCGCGACTTCGCCGCCCGGTTCGGCGCCCTGCACACCCATCCGCTTTATCCGGGCGTTCCCGAGGCGCCCGAACTGTTCATCCTCGACAACCACAAGGACAATCCGACCGACAACGACAGCTGGCACACCGACGTCACGTTTATTCAGACGCCGCCGATGGCCTCGATCCTCTACGCCAAGCTGCTGCCGCCGGAAGGCGGCGACACCATCTGGTCGAACATGCGGGCCGCCTATGAGGCGCTGTCGCCGCCATTTCGCGAATTCCTCTCCAGTCTCGACGGCGTCCACGACTTCGCGCGCGGGTTCCCACAGAGAGGCATCGTAGCGGCGGGAGCGGGGGCGGAGAAGCACGCCAAGGCCGTGGCTGATAACCCGCCGGTGCTGCACCCGGTGATCCGCACCCATCCAGAGACCGGCGAGGATGGCCTGTTCGTCAATTTCGGCTTCACCGACCGCATCAAGGGTCTGCGGCGCAAGGAGAGCGATGCGATCCTGAACATGCTGTTCGAGCACATCCAGAAGCCGGAGTTCCTGGTGCGCTGGCGCTGGAAGGAAAACGCCATCGCCTTCTGGGACAATCGCGTGACCCAGCACTACGCGGTGAACGACTACCTGCCGCACCGCCGGATCATGAACCGCGCGACGGTGCTGGGCGACCGGCCCTATCACCGCTCCAGAATGCCGGCTGGCCTGAAGACCGCAGCCGAATAGGCCTAGGCCGCGCTCCAGTCCAAAAGGCCGAGCTTGCACATCCAGACGATGGCGAGCGCAAAGAGCTGTCTGCGGCCCACTCCGGCGGCCTGGACCAGTTCCCCGACCGTCAGCGGGCCGCGCTCGGCGAGCATGGTCATTATCATCGCCGATTCTTCATGGCTGGCGCGCCACCCGCTGGCGAACTGATCGAGATTGAGCTTACGCGTCGCTTCGAGATCGGCCGGTGTCACCCCCTCGCGCAGCCAGACCCGGGTTCCGGTGTTCAGCGCCGAGTTCGGGAAACCAGCGAATGCGCCAAAGGGCTCCCGCTTCACCGGATTGAACTGGTGTTTGATCGGTCCCGGTGTCGCCGCCGCGCGAATGGCGTCCAGTTCCTTGGTTAGGTTCTGCAACCCGCGCACCACCACTGGCCAGTCGAAGGTCTCGGCGATCCGTTTGCGGCCGGCGTCGCGCATCTTGGCCCGCAGTTCCGGTGAGGCGATCAGCTCAGCGATCCGGGCGGCGGCGTCGCCTACATCGATCGCTGTGTGCTGGGCCACGGCCCCGACATAGGCCTGGTAGGCCAAGCCGCCCAAAGTATGACGGTTAATCATGCCCTGCCCGGCGCCGACGGGCCCGCCCAGCGAACGGACCAGAAAGCCGTCCACGCCGTCCCGCACCGTGTAGCGGTAACCGTCCCAGTCGCTGACCACGACCGGCAGGCCCGCGGCCATGGCTTCGAGCGGCGTGATGCCAAAGGTCTCCTGGATGTTGTCGACCAAGGACAGAAAAATGTCGCCCGCCGCCCACATGCCGCCGACGACATTGCGGTCGTTGCCGTCCAGGAAGTGCGTGACCACCGAGGGGGAGTAGGCCTGGGCGGCCTCGCGATACCACGCCCGGTCGCGCTCATCGGGGAACCAGCCGACCATGGCGAAATGGACCTTGGCGCCTGTGGCGCGGGCGGCCTCTTCGGCGGCGCGGAACATCGGCTGGGGGAAGGCCTTCTCGAAGAACGAAAGCCGCCCGACCCACAGCACGACAATGTCTTCCGGCGCCGCGCCAAGCTCGGCCCGCATCGCCTCTCGCGCGTCCGGTCGGTCGGCAAGGTCGGCGAACGCCTTGCCGTCGACGCCCAAAGGAAGCAGCGGCAGATGCGGCTTGATCCTCGTCTGGCCGCCGTAGCGGTCAGCGAGATAGTCCGTCCAGTCGTCGAACATCGTCCCCAGCGCGTCCTGCACCGTGGGCGAGGTGCAGATCAGGGCATCCCAAGGCTGAACGGGCGCGATGGCCGCCTTGGCGATGGTCTCGCGCATGAAGGGCGGCGCAAGCGTGTGGACCATGCCCAGCATGCTGTAGGCATGCTCCAGCCCGGCATTGCGCCGATACCAGGCCATGTCCGCCAAGTCCGGATGGCCGCGGACCAGCGCGCCCCCGGCCGCAGCCGGCCGCTGGTCGAGCAGGTTGGCGACCGCCACACGCGGACGCGCCGGCTCCTGGCCCAACAGCCCGCTGACCAAGGCTTGGGCCGACACGTTCCCGCCGACCATGAAGTCGATCTGCTCGTAATCACCATGCCGCAGCACGGCCCGGAACAGCTCCACATTCGCCACGTCCTTGCCAAACGGATTGGCCTTGGGCTGCACGCCGGCGGACGGGTGATAGAGGGCAATGCGGTTCGACAAGGCACTTCTCGGATCGACTGGAAGGGACAGCCCAGCTTTAGCCGAGATCGCCCCCACAGCGCGAGTGATGAACAGCGCGACTAGCTGCTCTTGCGGAAGGTCACGACGAGCACGTCGCGATAGGCCGGCTTGCTCGGGTCGACCGGCTCGATCGCGGTGACGCCGTGGAAGACGCGGTTGTCGTCGATGAAGACGGCGTCCAGCGGCTGGGTCAGGGTGAAAGCCCCCAGGGACGCGCCGGCGGGATCGAAGATGCTGGTCACCCCGGCCGCCACGTTCTCACGCGCGACCAACATCACGATCACCCAGTCGACGCCGTCGCGATGGACGCCTTCAGGAGTGGGCTGAGCATCCTCACCGGCCCGCGCCTCGATGCGGAACTGGTGGAATTCGGCGCGCCATGGGAAGCCTGGCTCGGGCGAAAGCCCTCCGAACACCTCCAGCGCCAAGTCCATGATCTGGCGGGTCAGGGGGTGTTCGGCGACAGCGGTCGTAACTGGCTCGAACCAGCGCTCCACACCGCCGTTCAGGCGATTGTAGTCGAGGCTTTGAAAGTGCGGTTGGTGCGGCAGTCGCGCGAAGGCGCCGGGGGCGATCTCGAACGCGGCGAAGCGCCTACGGCGGTAGCGACCACCGTCAGCCATGTAGGCGTCCTGCGCAAGGTCGTTCCAGGTCGCCGCATAGGCGGCCCAATCGGCAAGCGCTGATGCGCCGACCAGTTCCCTCATCGCGGCTGCGGAAACCCGGGCGAAGCCATCGCGCCCAACGCAGTCCTTCAAGTCTTCGATCTCAACATCCCCCGCCGCGCGATACATCTAGCGGAAATTGGGGATTTCGCGGCTCGGCGCAATGGCTGGCGATTATGCTAGCGCGCGACCGTCTTGTGCTTCCGGGAGTTCGCCGACTTTACCTTCGCCGGTTCCGCTGACTTTCGGCCTGTGACGGTCTTAAGCAGATCGGGCCCGAAGGCGAGCAGGATGACAAGCCAGATGACGAGGGCCCAGGCGACGACGATGATCATGCAACAAAATCCTACTGACCCAGGACTCGCCGGAGACTCGCCACCGCGCCGTTTGGCGTCGGGGGGCTGGGTTGGCGGCGAGTCTCCTGGCGCCCCACCGGGGCTTTGGGGCTACGACCAAGCCGCAGCCGACTACTGATCCAACGTGTTCTGGAGCGCTTCCAGCCAAGTCGGATTTTATCTCAACTTGCCTGAATTGTGCGGATGCCCGCCGCTACAGCGCAAGTAAACGAATGCAACTTTACAGTATAATACAATGGCCTCGACCCTACGCCTCCAGGCGAGCGTCTAGGCGATGTCTTTTCCGGCACGCGCCCGCCCCGACAGGCGCAAGCGGTGAGGTCAGGCGCCCAGCAGACGCTGCAGGCGCGCGGTCCGGGCCAGCGAGAAACACAGCCCCTCAATGGCGAGAGCCGTATCCTCGACCTCTTCCAGATGGATCGTCGAGTTGCGGCGCTGGCAGGCGCCGGTCAGGAAGGCGAGCGCCGCGAGGAAGTCCGACCAAATCGCCCGCGCGTCTTGCTGCTCGCCGCTCGCCGCCCCCGTCGCCGACCGCGCCACGAGGAAGGCTTCCCCCCCGCCCGCGCTCAGCATCAAGGTTCCAAGCCGCCGCATCGCGATCGCCGAGGCGGCCACTTCGCGCTCGACCAGACCGCCGCTATCTCCAAGGCTGGCAAGGAAATTCGCCTGGCCATCCTCCCCCGCCGTCCCAATCAGCAGCAGGCCCGTCAGCTGGTCCAAGGCTTGGCGCAAGCGGTCCAGTCGAACCGCCACGTTCTCGTCAGCGCCCATGGCAGGCCGCGCCGCCGGCTCGGCGCCGAACTTCGTCACCACCAATCGCGGCCGTGTCGCCTCGCTCGCCGCCCAGGTCATTCCACCCGCCGCCATCGCCAAACCGGCGCCCGCCGGAAGGTGAGCGGCTTGGCGGCGCCGAACCGCTGAATGAGCAACCATGAAGGCCAATAGACCCGCCGCGCCCAGCGTCGCCACGCCTGGAAGGATCGCGTACATCAAGCTGCGCCCCCGCAAAAACACTCAGTGGAGCCGCATCTCACGGATGCGTCGGATGCCTACAACGCAACCAAAGCGCTTCCCAACCAGGACCGGATGACCTCCGAGCCAAGCCGAACCGCGCCGACCACCGAGGTCCAAGCGCATCAAAACCTCAGGGAAATCACGCCACAAACTGTAAAGTTTGCATTTGTTTACACCCGCCGGCGACGTTTTGACCGATTGGATATTTTCCTAGCGCCAACAACATCTAAGATGTTCGAGCACATAGAGAATTGAACCTTTTGGTCATGAGAATCGCAACACTCGACGATGACGACGCCCAGACCCAGGCCATCTCCCGTCTGCTGACGGATGAGGGGCACGTCTGCTGGTCGTTCCGCGCCGCGCGCCCGTTGATCAGCGCCTTGCGCCAAGAGACCTTCGACCTGCTCGTGCTCGACTGGAACCTGCCGGATCTGACCGGGGTCGAGGTCATCAATTGGGTGCGTCAGAACCTGGAACCGCCGCCGCCGATGTTGCTGCTGACCGCGCGGTCAGCGGAGGAGGACGTGGTCGCGGGCCTGGACGCCGGCGCTGACGACTACATCGTCAAGCCCGTCCAACCCGCGGTGCTAGTGGCGCGCGTCAACGCCCTGTTGCGTAGGACCTACCCCGCCCAGGGATCAGGTCCCATCGAGCAGTTCGCCGACTTCAGTTTCAACGTCCCGGCCAAGACGGTCACCATCAATGAAGAGGTGGTGAACCTGACGGCCAAGGAGTTCACCCTGGCCTTGCTGCTGTTCCGCAACACCCACCGGGCGCTCTCGCGCAGCCACATTCTAGAAGCGGTCTGGGGGCGGAACCCCGACCTGCCGACGCGCACGCTCGACATGCATGTCTCACGGGTCCGCACCAAGCTGCGCCTGCGGCCCGAACACGGGTTCCGCCTGGCTCCGGTCTACAGCTACGGTTATCGCCTGGAGCGGCTTGTCGACGAGGCGGAGGAATACGCGGTCTCATGAGTAAGTTGAGCCGGCTCGCCGCTGTTGCGAGCCTTGGCGCGGCGGCCGTGGTCGCGCCCGCGGCCGCTTGGGCCGCGCCAAAGCCGAAAGCCAAGGTTGAGACCGTCGTCTATGTCGTGCGCCGAGGCGACACGCTGTACGATCTGGCAGCCAACTACTTGCTGCGCACCAGCGACTACGCCGTCGTCCAGCGCCGCAACCGTATCGCAAACCCCCGCCGCCTGCCCATCGGGGCCAAGCTTGAAATTCCGGTCGCCCTGTTGCGCACCACCCCCACCGAGGCGCGCGTGGCCAGCTACCGCGGCGAGGCCAGCGCCATCGTCCAGGGGCGCACCATCGCCATCACCCGGGGCATGATGCTGTCCGAGGGCAGCATCGTCACCACCGGCCCAAACGCCTCCGTGCGGCTGGCCTTGAATGATGGTTCACAGGTCGCCCTGCCCTCGCAAAGCCGCATCCGCATCGAGGTGCTGCGCCACACCCCCCTGACCGACTCGGTGGAACGAACGTTCTCGCTGGAGGCCGGGCGCAGCGAAGCGACCGTGAAGCCGATGACCAAGCCGCGCGACGGCTTCACCATCCGCACGCCGCTGTCCGTCACCGCCGTGCGCGGCACGATGTTCCGGGTGATCTACGACGCAGAGGCCGAACGCGCCTGGACCGAAGTCGTCGACGGCACGGTGAAGGTCGCCTCGGCTGTCGACAGTTCAGCCTCAGTGACCCCCGAAGCTTTTGGCGTGAAGGCTTCGCGCCAAGGGGTGACCACGCCTGCCCCGCTGCTACCGCCCACCAGCGTGGCCGCACCCGGTCGCGTCCAGGATGACCCCGACGTGGCGTTCGACCTGACCCCCGTGCCAGGCGCCGCGAAATACCGCGCCCGACTGGCGGCCGACGCCGGCCTGCTGGACATCCTTGACGAAGTGACGGTCGACCGGCCGTACGCCAGCTTCAAGGACGTCGGGAACGGCGCCATGTTTGTGCAGGTGACCGCGCTGGACGCTGATGGTCTGGAAGGCATGCCCAATACCTACGGCTTCTCCCGCTACAGACACGGATTGAAGCTGACAGCGCCGACCGCCGCCGGCGATCATTGGCTGTTTCAGTGGGAGCCCGAGGGCGAAGGCCAACACGCCTATCGCTTCCAAATCTCCGACAAGGCGGAAGGCGTCCCGCTGGTGGACCAGGCTGGGCTGTCGGAGGGGCGCATGACCGTCACCGACCTGCCCGACGGGACGTACTACTGGCGGGTTCAGTCGGTCGTGGTCCGAGACGGCCAACGGTTTGAAAAGTGGTCGCCCGTCCAGCAGTTCAGGATCGGCGGCTGACCACCGCAGCCGCCCCTCGCGCCAGACGTCCCGGCCGCGGCCCCTCCAGGCGCCGCGTGTTTATCGAGTGGGCGCTGACCGCAGTGCTCGCCGCATCGATCGTCGGCTACATGGTGGTGAACGAGACCCTCGATCGCGCCGACACGGCGATCTACGACGCACTGATGCAACTGGGTCAGCGCCCGCCGTTGGACGACATCGTCATCATCGCGATCGACAATCCCAGCCTGCAGGAACTGGGACGCTGGCCCTGGCCGCGAACCCGGCACGCCGATCTGTTGAACGTCCTGGCGGAGGCCAAGCCCAAGGCCATCGCCTACGACGTCCTGTTCGTCGAACCGGACGCAGACCCCAAGGCCGACTTGGCCTTGGCTGCGGCGATGCAAGCAGCGGGGCCGGTGTTCCTGCCCTTGCTGATTTCGGTCCCCGGACCGAACGGGGCAGCGGCCGAAGCGCTGGAGCCAGCCGGCCCGCTGAAGGCCGCCGCGGCGGGGATCGGCCAGGTCAATCTGCACTTCGATCGCGACGGCGTGGCGCGCAGCATTTTCATGGGCGAAAGCAGCGGCGAGCGCAGTTGGCTGCACCTGATGGAGCTGATGCGGCGCCAAGCCTTGGGCTTGGCTATTCCCGCGCCGACCGCTGAGGGGAAGGGGCGTGCAACTCTGGCAACCCTCACGCGTGACGAGCGAATGCTGATCCCGTTCGCCGGTCCGCCGGGCCACTTCCGGACGGTCCCCTTCGCCGACGTCGTGCGCGGGGAGGTTCCACCAGAGATCTTCGAGGGTCGCCTGGTGCTCATCGGCGCCACCGGTGAGGGACTTGGCGACCGCTATCCGACACCGCTGACCAGCGAGACCGAGGTGATGTCGGGCGTCGAACTCCAGGCCAACATCCTGGACGCCTTGCTGACTGGGCGCGCGATCCACCCCGCCTCCGTCGGCTGGGTCCTGGCGCTATCGCTGACGCCGTTGGCGGTGCTGATGGCCGGCCTTCTGAGACTTCGGCCGCGCGCCAACATGGTGCTTGGTCTGGCGCTGATCGCCTCGACCCTGGCCGTTTCCGCCGGCCTGCTGCTGGTCATGCGGATCTGGGCGCCGCCCGCTGCGGCGATCGCGGGCCTGGCGCTGGTCTACCCGATCTGGAGTTGGCGACGGCTGGAGGCCGCCAGCGCCTACATGGTCGATGAGCTGGACGCCCTGACCCAGGAGCCCAGCATCCTGCCGCAATCCCCGCCGGCGCTGTCGCTCGCGGCGGACGACGTCATCGGCCGCCAGGTGGCCCTGATGCACCAGGCGGTGCGCAACCTGCGCGACCTGCGCCGGTTCATGTCCGACTCTCTGGACGGTCTGCCCGACGCCACCCTGGTCGCGGACGCCGGCGGCCACGTTCTGATCGCCAACACCGCGGCCCAAGACCTGTTCAGCCGCCTGAACGCGCCAGATCCGGTGGGCCGGGCGATGGCGCACGTCATCGAGGTGTTCCATATCCCGACCGCCGACGAAGGCGGGGTGGAAGGCGAAGTCGACGCCCCGGATGGCTCGACCTATCACCTGCGCTTCAGCGCCTTCGCAGATTCCACCGGCGCCTTCACCGGCTGGATCGCGCGGTTCAGCGACATCACGGCCATCAAGACCGCTGCGCGCCAGCGTGAACAGGTTCTGGAACTGCTGTCGCATGACATGCGCTCGCCTCAGGCTTCCATTCTCGCCCTGCTGGCCGAGGACCAGGGCAAAGGCATATCTCAAGGCACGGTTCAACGGGTGGAGGCCTATGCGCGGCGCACCCTGGCCCTGGCCGACAACTTCGTGAGCCTCGCCCGAGCTGAGAGCGAGCGATACACCCTGGAGACCGTCAACCTCTCCGACATCCTGCTCGACGCTATCGACGACCTCTGGCCTCAATCGCGGTCACGCGCGATCGAGGTTCAGGCCGAGGGCTGCGAGGAGGAGCATCTGGTCTTGGCCGACCGCACGCTGCTGACCCGCGCCCTGATCAATCTGATCGACAACGCCCTCAAGTACAGCGAGCCCGCAACCAAGGTCGAATGCCGCATCGCCAGCGTGGGCGACGGCGTCGATGCGAAGGTGGTTTGCACTATCCAGGACCAGGGCCGGGGCATGTCGCCCGAGAGCCTCGCCCACCTGTTCGAACGTTTCCAGCGCTCGACGCCGGCCGGGGGACGACAGGTCAGCGGCGTAGGGCTTGGCCTCACCTTCGTACAGACGGTGATCTTACGGCACGGCGGTCAGATAAGCTGCGACAGCGCTCTGGGCGAAGGCACGCGCTTCACCCTCACCCTGCCCCGCGCCGAGCAGGACGAAGCCTGGGCGCACGAGGATTATTAGGTCTGGTGTCAGGTGACCGGCGGCCGCGCCGCGGCGTGAGCCAGTTCATCGAATTTCGCGGCCGCCTGGGCGGCGGTCTTGCCCAAGTCCGCTCGTCCGGTGGTGGCCGTCGCGCGATAGGTTTCGACCCCGGACTTGGCCTCGACAAACCGGATCGTCACCTCGCCCACCGTGGGCTTGCGCAGCCGCCACCACGGCGTCTTGACCGGAGCGACCTTCCACTCTGGCGTCTCGGCGGCCAGCTTCTCATAGGCTCCGACCTTGGCCGGACGGGCGCTGAACAGGACCTCGACGACGTAGTCCGGCGAGCGCTCGACCTGCCGGTAGCCATCGGCGGCGAGTTGTCGGCCGACGGCGGCTTCAATCTCGGCGCGCTCCGGCCCGCGATCACCGCCAACGAACGAATAGGTGCCGGAACCCGGCTGTAGCGCACCGTGGTAGGCGACCTCGGGGCCCCGCGGGCTCGCACAAGCCGCCAGAGACAAAGTCAATCCCAACGCAAGCAACTTCACGACAAACCCTTCCGTACGCGCGCCTTGACCTCGCCAAGAGGCGAAAACGAGCGCTCAACAGGCTGAACTAGCGCCACCCTAGCAAAATCAGGGAAATCTGACCTGCGCCCTAACGTCTCGCGGCAAAACCACCCCAGCTTCGCTATAGAGACGCAGAGATTGCCGGGGTGTTCCCGCGCGGCCAATTCGGTAGTGGAGATCAGCGTGCGTCATCTGGCCTTGACCCTGTTCGTCGGCGCACTCGTCGCCAGCTCTCCGGCCGGGGCCGACGAGATGGGCCGCCTGAAGCAGCAAGCCGCCAAGGTCAGCATCGCCCGGGACACCTGGGGCATCGCCCACATCCACGGCAAGACCGACGCCGACGCGGTGTTCGGGATGGCCTACGCCCAGGCCGAGGACGACTTCAACCGGGTCGAGACCAACTACATCAACGCCCTGGGACGGCTGGCCGAAGCCGAGGGCGAAACAGCGATCTACCGCGACCTGCGGATGAAGCTGTTCATCGACCCGGTGGACCTGAAGGCCAAGTACGCCGCCAGCCCGGCTTGGCTGAAGAGCCTGATGAACGCCTGGGCCGACGGCCTGAACTTCTACCTCGCCACCCACCCGGAGGTGAAACCGCGGGTGATCACCAAGTTCGAGCCCTGGATGGCCTTGAGCTTCAGCGAGGGCAGCATCGGCGGCGACATCGAGCGGGTGTCGCTCGGCGAGCTGGAGGCCTTCTATGGAACCACACAGACCGCGATGCTGGATCCCGACGCCGACGTCCGGTTCAAGGAGCCGACCGGTTCCAACGGCTTCGCCATCGCCCCGTCCAACACCAAGGATGGTCATGCCCTGCTACTGATCAATCCGCACACCTCGTTCTTCTTCCGCTCCGAACTGCAGGCGACCAGCGACCAGGGACTGAACGCCTATGGCGCAGTGACCTGGGGCCAGTTCTTCATCTACCAAGGCTTCAACGAACACGCCGGCTGGATGCACACCTCCAGCGGCGTCGATGTGGTGGACGAGTTCGCCGAGACCATCGTGGAGAAGGACGGCAAGCTGTTCTATCGTTACGGGGCCGAGGAACGCCCGGTCACCGTCTCCACCATCGCCGTGCCCTACCGCGCCGCGAGCGGCGAAATGGCGAGCAAGAGCTTCACCGTCTACCGCACCCACCACGGCCCGATCGTCCGGAAGGCCGACGGCAAGTGGATCGCGATAGCCCTGATGCAAAAGCCGGTCGAGGCGCTGAGCCAATCGTTCCTGCGCACCAAGACCAAGGACTACGCCTCGTTCCTGAAGGTCGCCGAACTGCGGGCCAACTCCTCGAACAACACCATCTTCGCCGACACCAAGGGCCAGATCGCCTATCTGCACCCGCAGTTCATTCCACGGCGCGACAACCGGTTCGACTACACTAAGCCGGTGGACGGCTCGGACCCGGCGACCGATTGGCAGGGGCTGCATGCGCTGAACGAAGCGCCCCACCTGCTGACACCCGCCAACGGCTGGATCTTCAACACCAACGACTGGCCCTATTCGGCCGCCGGCGAGCACAGCCCCAAGCGCCAGGACTATCCACGCTACATGGATAGCGCCGGCCCCAATCCGCGCGGGACCCACGCCACCCTGGTGCTGAAGGACCGCAAGGACTTCACCCTGCCTGCCCTGGTGAGCGCGGCCTACGATCCCTACCTGCCGGCCTTCGCCCAGCTGCTGCCGACCTTGACCGCCGCCTATGACGCCCTGCCCGCCGCCGACCCGCGCCGGGCCAAACTGGCCGGCCCCATCGAGGCGCTGCGGAGCTGGGACTACAAGTGGTCGGAAACCTCGGTCCCGACCTCGCTGGCGGTGTTCTGGGGCGAGGCCCTGTGGGCCGACGCCGGGCCCAAGGCCAAGCGCGCCAGCGTCTCGGTCTACGATTACATGACCACGTCCTCGAGCCCCGACCAGAAGCTGGCGGCGCTCGCAGAAGCCTCGGACCGCCTGACCGCCGACTTCGGCGACTGGCGCACGCCGTGGGGGCAGATCAACCGCTATCAGCGGATCAATGGGGATATCGTCCAGACGTTCGACGACGCCAAGCCCAGCCTTCCCGTCGCCTTCACCTCGGCCCAATGGGGCTCGCTCGCCTCGTTCGGCGCCAAGCGCTACGAGGGCACGAAGCGCTACTACGGGACCAGCGGCAACAGCTTCGTCGCCGCCGTCGAGTTCGGCCCGAGGATCAAGGCTGTCGCTGTTTCCGCCGGGGGCGAGAGCGGCGATCCGACCTCGCCGCACTTCGCCGACCAGGCCCTGCTCTATTCGCAAGGCAAGCTGCGCGAGGTGTTCTTCTATCCCGAGGACGTGGCCCGCCATACCCAGCGGACCTATCGCCCCGGCCAGTGAGGCCGCAAACGCGTGTCATCCCGGCTGGAGCGTAGCGGAAGGCCGGGACCCATTCGCGCCGCGCATACGGAAGCTGGCGAGGCGCCGCCACAGCTTGCACGATCAGGTGTTCATGGGTCCCGGTCTTCGGCCTGCGGCCGAAACGGGGACCTATCGCCCCGGCCAGTGAGGCCAGGGCTTTAGGCGTCTCTAGATCCGCTCGACAATGATCGCCGGCGCCATGCCGCCGGCGGCGCACATGGTGACCAGGCCGCGCTTCAGGTCGCGGCGTTCCAGTTCATCAAGGATGGTGCCGATCAGGATCGAGCCGGTGGCGCCGATCGGGTGGCCCAGCGCCATGGCGCCGCCGTTCACATTGACCTTGTCGCGGTCGAGCTTCAGGTCGCGGATGAACTTCTCGGCCACCACTGCGAAGGCTTCGTTGATCTCGAACAGGTCGATGTCGTCGACGGTGAGGCCAGCCTTGGCCAGGACCTTCTGAGCGGCCGGGACCGGGGCGTTCAGCATCAGGGTGGGGCTGTCGCCCATATTGGCCATGGCCACGACGCGGCCGCGGGCTTTCAGGCCGTTCTTCGCGGCATAGGCCGGCGAGGCCAGCAGGATGGCGGCGGCGCCGTCGACCACGCCCGAGGAGTTACCCGCATGGTGCATGTGGGTGATCTTCAGGTCCGGATAGACTTGGCGGATCAGGTCGCCATAGGTCGTCCCCTTGTCGTCGACCGGCACATTGGCCAGCATCTCGAACGCCGGCTTCAGGCCCGAAAGGCCCTCCATGGTGGTCTGCGGACGCGGGAATTCCTCGCGGTCCAGGGCCAGGCTGCCGTCCTCGCGATAGACCGGGATCAGCGACTTGTCGAAATGGCCGCCCTTGATCGCGGCGTCGGCGCGTTGCTGGCTGAGCAGGGCCAGTTCGTCCAGAGCGCGGCGGTCGATGCCTTCCATGGTGGCGATGGCGTCGGCGCAGACGCCTTGCTGGGTCTGCGGATGCCGCGCGCGCAGGCGCAGGTTGCCGCTGTCCATCATCGGCGGGGTCGAGGGATCGCCCGTCGAGGAGGTATAGGACATCATCTCGGTGCCGCCGGCGATCACCAGATCTTCCATGCCCGACATGATCTGGGCCGCGGCGAGGTTCACCGTAGTGATGCCCGAGCCGCAGAAGCGATCCAGCGTCATGCCGCTGGCCTTAGTGTCATAGCCGGCGTCGAGCGCCGCCATCCGGCCAAGGTCGCCGCCCTGCTTGCCGCGCTGGCTGGAGGTGCCCCAGATGATGTCATCGACTTCGGCGGTGTTCAGGTTGTTCCGCTCGGCCAGGGCCTTCAGGACCGCCGCGCCGAGATGCTGGGGATGGAAGTCGGCCAGCGCGCCTTTGCCGACCTTGCCGATGCCGCGCGGGGTCCGGCAGGCGTCGATGATGAGAGCTTCGGGCATGATCTCGTCCTTGTTGTGCAATGATCCGTCGCCGGGCCGGGAAGCGCTCCACAGCGCCGCGCCGGACCGTTCCGCGCCACACTCAGCTACCCGCCGTAACGGCAGTCCAGCGCAAATCGCAGGCATAAGATTTCTGCCTGTATGGCCGGAACCGAACGCCTGGGCCGCTCGTCAACAATTCAGATCGACGGCGAAAGCCACGATCCGATCCGCAGGAAACTAGAAATAGGCTCCTCGGACCAGGAAGCCCGACGCGATCCCCTCCGGGAGTGAACGCCGGGCTTCGCTGCGTCTGGAGCATGCGGTTTCGCCCCTGCATTCCCCAAAATGTCGAGCTTGCCATTGGCGCCCGGGAACCGACCTCGCCCGGTCAAGTTGTTTAACCTGGACAAGTTTTGGAATGACCCAGGAGGCGCGCCATGAAAGCTAGAGGACTTATCGCCCTATCTACCGCAGGTTTGCTGCTGGCGGCCTGCGGAACCACCACGACCGAACGCGCCGCCACTGGCGGCCTAGCCGGCGCGGCCCTTGGCGCGGCGGTGGATGGTTCGGTGGCTGGCGCGCTGATCGGCGGCGCCGCGGGCGCCACCCTAGGCGCGGTGACCACCAAGCGCTCCGACAACGTCAATCGGCGCCAGTATTATGACGAGCGCGCGGGTCGCTACTATTACCAAGACTCGAACGGCCGCTACTATTGGGAAGACGGCTCCCGGCGCTAGCGCGGGAGCCCCGCCGCCAAAGCGTCGCGGTTCAGCGACCGGCCATCGCCGTCTTCAGGGTCTGGGTGTCCTGGTCCGACCAGTTCGGCGGATCGGTGACCGCGACCCAGGAGTCGGCGTAGTTGGCGGCCGAGAAGACGTGCCCCCGTCCGGGCGGCACTGTCCCCGACACCATGATGTCGACGCCAAGTTGCAGCGCCGTGACGATCGGGATCCAGCGAAAGGCCGGGGAAACGTCCGGCCCGCGCGGCGTCTTCATCCAGTCGGGCTGGCGGTAGAATATGCTCGGCTCGAAGAAGGTGATCGGATCGCTGGCGTATTGCAGCATCACGATCCGCATCGGCCCCCAGGTGGCGCCGGGTATGTTGAGATGGTTGTCCTGGTTGGTGAAGCGCACCGTCGAGCTGTCGCCGGAAACCGGCAGCCAGGCCGGCGAGCCGGGCCGGCGTCCAGCGGTCATCGTCCGCCACATGCTGCTCTGGAACGGCGTGCCGCTCCAGACCGCACCGTCGAACGGATCGCCGATGACCCGGAAGAGGTCAGCCGACCGCTGGGAGTTGAGCGCCCCCAGGCTGAGCCCATGCAGATAGAGCTTCGGACGGGTCTCGCGCGGCAAGGTCCGCCAATAGCCATAGACCTCGTCGAACAGAGCCAGCGCCGTCTCCGATCCGTTGTCCGGCTCGATCCATAGCGACAGCCAGCTTGAGAGGTAGGAGTACTGCACCGCCACGCTCGCGGTGTCCCCGCGGTGGATGTACTCGACCGTATCGCTGCCCGCCGGATCAACCCAGCCCGTGCCCGTGGGGATGATGATCACCAGCACCGAGCGATCAAACCCGCCGACACGCTTCAACTCGGCCAGAGCCAGCTTGGCGCGGCCCTTCGGCGTGTCGGCGTTGTTCAGCCCAGCATAGACGCGGATCGGCTCCATGGCCGGCGTCTTAAGCAGGGCGCTGATCGACTCCTTCGAGGGGCCCGCCACCACGAACTCGCGGCCGCGCCGTCCCATGTCCTGCCAGCGGATCAGCGAGGCGGCGCTGCCGGCCTTGCCCGGATCGACCGGGGCGGCGATGTCGCTCTCAATGCGGGCGTCCAGTTCGCGATAGGAACGGTCGGCGATGTGCAGCGCCGAGCGGAAGATCACCCCGTCCAGCACCGACCAGAACAGCAGGGTCGCCAGCACCGCGCCGAGCAGATAGGCCGCCCGGTCCGGCATCCGTTGCTTGAGCCAGCGGGAAATGATCCGGAAAGTGAAGCGCACCAGCCGCGCTATGGCCATCAGGAAGCAGAAGGTCAGAAACGCGATCAGCGCCACCTGGAAAGGGTTGGCGCTGGTGACCAGCGGCATGTCCAGCGCCTGGCGGACCGAGTTCTGCCAGCCGTTCGCCAGCCATAGGAACACAATGGCGACGACGAGACAAACCAGCCCGACGCCCTGTTTCAGCCGCCGCGCCAAGCGCCCGGCCGGCTGGGGAAGTTGCACATAGGCCCAGGTCCGCTCGGCCAGCAGGCCGATCCCGTAACCGACCGCCGACGACAGCCCGGACAGGACGCCCTGCAGCGCGAAGTGCCGTGGAATAAGGCTGGGGGTGAGCGATGCGGCGAAGAACAGCGTCGCCAGCAAAAGTCCGGTCAGGGACATCTTCTCGACCCAGACGGTCAGGCGTTCGGACTTGATCGACATCGCGCAAGAGCCCCACGTTCAGAACGCCGTCCTGCGCCGAGCTTAGGCGGCCCCCCAGAGGCCCGCAACCCAGACACGCAAATCGCCCGAACTCTCCCGCGCAGACCTTAAGCGCGGCGGAGGTAACGCCCCAATCCGTCTGTCGTCTCTTGAAGCTCGAAGCCCGCGCGTTCGAACAGCCGGCGGCTCGTGAGGTTCTCGTCCTTGATGACCGCCAACAGATCGCCGGTCGCCCAGGTCAGCGCTTCCGAGAGCAGCTCATGGCCAAGGCCTCGTCCCCGACACAGCGGATTGATATTGATCGAGACCTCGGTCCCCGCGCCGTGGTCGAGGCGCACCATGCCGATCTTTTCGCCGCCGACCTCGCCGATCAGCAAGGTGCTGGCCGCATCGTCCAAGGCCCGATTGAACCAAGCGAGATGCGCTTGTTGTTCAACCTCGTCCGGCGTGCGGGACATCGCCCGGGTCAGCGGATCGTTTCGCCAGATCAAAACGTCGAGGGCGTCGTCCGGCGTTGCTCTTCGAATGATCATGGCGGCACGGTAGCATCGCGACCGATCACCGCGCCAAGGAGTTCCCGATGATTGAAGCGTCCTGCCACTGCGGCGCGGTTCGGTTCTCAGTCGAGACCGCCCCCCAACAGGTCAACGGCTGCAACTGCTCGATCTGCCGTCGATACGGAACGCTGTGGGGCTATTACCGACCGTCAGACGTTGGATTCTCGGCCGAGAATGGTCCCACCGACATCTATATGTGGGGCGACAAAAGCCTGGGATTCCACCGCTGCCGCGCCTGCGGCTGCGTCACCCACTGGTCGCCGACCAACCGCGAACGCCAAAAGATGGGGATCAACGCGCGCCTGTTGCCGGCCGCGGTGCTTGCAGCCATCCCGGTCACCCACGGCGACGGCGCGTCACGATAGAGGCGCTAGAAGAACTCGCCGAGGAACGCCGCGGCCTGATCAGAGATACCGACGAGCTTGTTCGTCGCCTGCCGATAGAATTTGAAGTTAAGCTCCGTCCCAGGCTGGCCGTCGGCCCAGTCGGTGAGGGGCTTGAGCTGCGCTCGTCCCAGAGGCCGTCTGGCCCGGGCGGTGGCCTTGATGGACAGGCTCACCCGCGGCGTCTGCCGAACGCCGGCCGGGCGCCTAGCCACAGCCTCGACGCCAGTGACCACACCGCGCGCGATCAGCCCCGCCCCACCCTCGTTCTCGCTCGCAAAGACAAAGACCGTGTCGCCGACAGCCACGAGCTTGCCGCCGTACATCGTCTTTTGGCCGACGAACGCGAACGTCTCCGCCGAAGGATCGCGCACCTCAGCCTTGATCGCGAACGACATGCCATCCCTCCACGCCCCGAGTTCCGAAGGAACCTGCCGCGCAAAAACAGACCATGAAGCCGAGAACCGAACAGCGCAAAGCACCCGCCTCTCGGCGACGCAGGCGGCGAACCTAGGGTTCGCAGTTCATTGGGAAGAAGTGGCGCGCCCGGAACGATTCGAACGTCCGACCCTCAGATTCGTAGTCTGATGCTCTATCCAGCTGAGCTACGGGCGCGCAGTGCCTTTCGGCGAAGGCGCGGAACCTAGTCGGGGTGATCGCGATTGGCAACCCGCCCCGTGAGAGAAATTTTCATTCGCCGATTTTCCCTTGTCAGAGACCGGGTAGACGCCCGCCAAGGCCTTTGAGGATCGCTCCGCCGAGGCCCGGGACGCCGAACGGCGCGGTGGGTTGCTGGCCAGATTGAGTCGGCGCTCCGGGCGCGCCGCGCTCGTCGTCGGCGGCCATCCCCGGCATCTCCATTCCGAGCATCGCGCCAGTCTGGGATTTGTACCGGACCTTCAGCGCCCAATCGATGTTCCACGGGGTCTTGGGGTCGGCCGGGCGCGGCGGATAGGAGATGTTGGTCTCCCCGCCATAGGCGGCCAACTGGACCATGGCCTGGGGCGCGGTCTTCAGCACCTCCTGGGGGATCGTGCACTTGGTCGTGCTGGGCGCCATCAGCGCCTTGGAGGCCACCAGCCGCTGCAGGTCGGCGTCGCTGAGGAAGTCGGGCAGCGCGAAGGCCGAGGCCTGGACCTCGCTCGACGACCACATGACCATGGTGTCGTTCTCGCCGGCGCCGATCGCGGTCGCCAGATAGCCGCGCGCATTGGCGACCGGGTTCCAGGCGAGCTGGCCCGAGCCGGTCGGGTTCACCGCATTGGTGGTGAGGTTCAGCGCGCCCAGGAAGTCCTGGTTCTGGGCCAGGGCGAACTTGATGTCGGGGCTGTAGTTGCCGCGGATCAGGTGATCCCCGATCAGCGAACCGCCGGCCGGCACGCTGGTCCGCGTCCGCTCATTGGGCCATTCGCCATAGGTGGCGTAGCGGGCGGGCGAGGGCGGCTGCATCGGGGTGATGGCCAACCCCTTCGACAGGGCCTCCAGGCCCGGCGGCATTTGCCCCGCCGCCATCTTGGCGAAGTCGATGACGATCGGCTGGCCGGACTTGGCGTGCTCGCCGCAGCCCCAGAAGATCAGCATACGGCCCTTGGGCTTGTAGTCCTTGGGCATCGCGCTGGGCGTCTCGTCGCTGCGCTGGCTGGGTTGGGCGCGGGGCGTCAGCAGCGGCAGGCTCTGGCCGGCCTGGAGCACGGGGGGCGGCAGGTGTTCGGCGGCGGGTTCGCCCGCCGGCTTGCGGGCCGAGCCGAGCTGCAGGACCAAGGTCTTGGAGACGTTCGAACCGCCGCCGCCCATCATGGCACCCATCATCGAGGCCGCGGACGGGGCCTTGCCCCCGCCGCCCATCATCCCGCCGAAGCCGGAACTGGTCTGGGCGCTCATCCAGTAGGTGGCGACCGGCCCGGTCACCTGTTGCTTGGTTTGCGCCTGCGCGCCGCCGGCCGCGGCCACTACACCGGCCGCCAGGGCCGCCCTATTCACCCACTGCATCGTATGCCTTCCTGCAATTATCGAACACGGGTCTCTAAGACACTAAGCTCGACTGCGGGTTTCGGCAAAATCGGCGAAACCTTCCGGCCGGGCGACGAAAACGCCGCTGCACTGACCAGGTCGCTAAATGGGCAGGTCGCGCCAGCCTTTCACGCCCGGCCAAGGCTGAGCGGCGTAGACCCCGCGCGCCACCGCCCGCGCCAGAACGTCGGCCGCCAGGGCGCCGATGCGCGCGATGGTGAAGTCGCCGCCGTCGCCTAGCGGCCGGGCGGCGGTGGAGATCGCGAAGACCACGTCGCCGTCGAACGGGGCGTGGATCGGACGTATGGCGCGGGCCAGGCCGTCCTGGGCCATCACCGCCACCCGCTTGGCCTGGGCCGGGGTCAGGGCGACGTCCGTGGCCACGCAGGCGATGGTGGTGTTCATCCGTTCGGCCGGATCGACCTTGGCCAGGCCCCAGATGTCGCCTTGGGCGGCCAGGCCTGCGGGTCCCAGCCCCCCGAACTCATCGCCGACCTCATAGGGCGCGGCCCAGAAGGTGCGGCCGCCCGGCGCGACCACCGAACCGAAGGAATTGACGCAGACCACCGCGCCGACCGTGATCCCGTCGGCGGCGACGATGGAGGCCGAGCCCGTCCCGCCCTTCAGCCGGCCGGCCATCGCGCCGTAGCCCGCGCCGGCGGTTCCAAGCTGGAAGTCGCGCGCCGCGGCGATCACCGCCTCGCGGCCCAGGCGGCGATAGGGCGTGTCCTCGCCCCAGGCGCGGTCGCCGCCATTGGCGAGGTCGTAGAGGATCGCCCCGGGCACGACCGGCGAGCGCGGCACGCCGGTGGTCGAGACCAGGCCATAGCCCCGTCCCTGCGCGCCCAGCCACGCGACCACGCCGTCGGCCGCCGCCAGGCCGTAGACCGAGCCGCCCGACAGCACGATGGCGTCGATCGCCTCGACCAGGTTCTCGGGCGCCAGGGCGTCGGTCTCGCGGGTGCCCGGCCCGCCGCCGCGCACGTCGCAGGCCGCCACCGCCCTATCGTCGGGCAGGATGACGGTCACGCCGGTGCGCGCGGCGGCGTCATGCGCCTGCCCCACGGCCAAGCCCGGCACATCGGTGATCAGATTGCGGGGTCCTGGGGCGGCTGCGAGGTTTTTGCTCATAATCGATACGGAAAGCACGGCTTCGCATTTGTTGTCCACGCACGCTTGGCTATGGTGCCGCTCTCCTCCCCACCTCCCCTCGCGTGGTACTTCGTGTTTCAGCTCCAGCGTCTCGCCGCCCTGTCCCTTGCGCTCGGCCTCACCGCCTGCGCCACGGCTCCTGCGCAAGCCCCCGTCGCCTCCGTCACTGCCCCGGCCTCCGGGCCCAAGGTCTTGGTCTCCGCCGCCAATCCGCTGGCGGTCGAAGCCGGCGTGAACGTGCTGCGCCAGGGCGGCTCGGCGATCGACGCAGCGGTGGCTGTGCAGGCGGTGCTGGGCCTGGTCGAGCCGCAGAGCTCCGGCCTCGGCGGCGGGGCGTTCCTCACCTATTACGACGCCAAGACCAAGAAGGTGATCGCCTATAACGGCCGCGAGACCGCCCCGGCCGGCGCGACCCCCGACATGTTCCTGGATGCGTCCGGCAAGCCGCTCTCCTATCCGGAAGCCGTGACCAGCGGTAAGGCCACCGGCGTGCCTGCCGCCGTGGCCATGCTGTCCATGGCCCAGGCCCAGCACGGCAAGCTGGCCTGGAAGGACCTGTTCGCCGACGCCGAGCGCCTGGCCGACCAGGGCTTCGTCGTCAGCCCGCGCCTGGCTGGCATGATCGCCGGACCGTTCCCGCAGACCGCCACCCCCGACGCCAAGGCCTATTTCACCAAGGCGGGCGGCGAGCGCTATCAGGCCGGCGACCTGCTGAAGAACCCGGCCTATGCCGACACGGTCCGCAAGATCGCCGCCCAAGGGCCCAAGGCCATCCTTGAGGGACCGCTGGCGCAGGCCATCGTCGCCAAGGTGTCGGAAGATCCGCGCCCCGGCACGGTCACCCTGGCCGACCTGAAGAGCTATCGGCCCAAGGTCGGCGACGCCATCTGCGGCCCCTACCGCGTCTATGTCGTCTGCGTGCCGGACGCGCCGTCCAGCGGCGCGGCGCTGCTGGAAGCGCTCGGCATCCTCTCGCACACCGACATCGCCGATCGCGGGCCGAACGATCCCCAGGCCTGGTTCCTGTTCACCCAGGCCAGCCGGCTGATGTACGCCGACCGCGACCGTTACTTCGGCGACCCGGCCTTCACGCCCGTCCCGATCGAAGGCCTGCTCGACCCGGCCTACACCGCCGAACGCGCCAAGCTGATCGGCGAGGTCGCCGGCCCGGCGCCTGCGCCCGGCAAGCCGCGCGGCGCCGGCAAGCTCGCGCCTGACGCCACCCTGGAGCCGGGCGGCACCTCGCACTTCGTGATCGTCGACGCCGCCGGCAACGCGGTGTCCATGACCACGACGGTCGAGAGCATCTTCGGCACCGGCCGGATGGTCGGCGGCTTCTTCCTGAACAACCAGCTCACCGACTTCTCCTGGGCGCCCCAGAACAAGGACGGCACCCAGGCGGCCAACGCCGTGGCGCCGGGCAAGCGTCCGCGTTCCTCCATGGCCCCGACCATCGTCCTGGACCGCCAAGGCAAGCTGGTCGCGGCGCTCGGCTCGCCGGGCGGCAACTCGATCCTGGCCTACAATCTCAAGGCCCTGGTCGCGGTGCTGGATTGGAAGATGCCGATGCAGGAGGCCTTCAACCTGCCCAACCTGATCGCCCGCGGCGACAATTTCGCGTCCGAGCCGGCGCGCTACGCGCCAGGCGTGGTTGAGGCGCTGGCGGCCAAGGGCGTGGTGTTCCGCGGCAGCGGCGGCGAAGGCTCGGGCCTGCACGGCGTGATGGTGACGCCGCAAGGCCTGCAAGGCGGCGCCGACGAACGCCGCGAAGGCGTGGTGAAGGGGTTCTAGCCCCCACCGCTTTCCCTCACGCTCGTCATCCTCCGGTCAGCCACAGGCTGATCCGGGGGACCCAAGCTGAGTTCGCAGATCGTTGTGAGGCCGTTTGGGTCCCCTGGATCGTCTTTCAGACGGCCAGAGGATGACGACAGGTAGTGGTCAGACCTCAGGGGTCTTGGCTTTACGGCGACGTACGGACGCCAGCTTGGCGGGCGCGCCGGGCAGGCGCAGCTCGAAGACCGAGCCTTCGGGGCCGGTCTGGGCCAGCGACAGGTCGCCGCCATGGCCCTGAGCCAGCTCACGCGCGATGGCCAGGCCAAGCCCGGCGCCGCCGGCCCGGGTCGAGCCGGCGAACGGCTGGAACAGGCGCTCGCGAGCGCGCTCCGAAACCCCAGGGCCGTTGTCGGCGAGGCGAATGACGCTGACGCCGTCATCCTCGAACAACGAAATCTGGATCGCGCCGGGCGTCTCGCGGCCTGCCTGCTGCTCGACCGCCTCGCGGGCGTTGCGCAGCAGATTGACCAGGATGCGATGCAGTTGGTCGGGGTCGGCGTTGACTTGCTCGCCAGTCTCGACCAGCGAGATCAGCCGCACGCCGTCGGGCGACAACCGCGCCTCCTCGGCCGCGGCGTCGAGCACAGGGCCGAGCGCCAGAGGCCGGGCGTCGGGCGCGGCCTCCTCGGTCTTGCCGTAGGTCAGGACGCCGGTGGCGAGCTTCACCGCGCGGTCCAGGGCGCGCTCCAGTCGCGGCATGGCCTGGGTGACCTGCGGGTCGTTCAGAGCGGCCAGCCGCTCGGAGGCGATCTGAGCGCTGGTCAGCATGTTGCGCAGGTCGTGATTGATCTTGGCGACCGCCTCGCCCAGCGCCGCCAGCCGGGCCCGCGACGACAGCGCCGAGCGCAATTCGTCCTGCATCCGGTCGAGCTGGACCTCGGCCCGGCCGATCTCGTCGCGACGGCCAGACGGCGCGATCCGGGCCTCGGCGTCCTCGGGATCAGCGGCGAAGCGTTCCATCGAACGCGTGATCCGCTGCATCGGCCGGACCAGGAAGTAGTTCAGCGACAGATAGACCAGGCCGCCGGCCAGGGCCGAGACGAAAGCCATCACCGCCAGCAGGCGCCAGAGATAGACCTTCAGCTCGGCCTTCAGCTCGGCGTCAGGCGCCACGACCTCGATGAACTGGGCCTTGTAGAAGCGCGGCTCGGCGATCACCCGGACCATCCGCCCCTCACCGCCCCCGCCGAACAGGGTCTGGAAGGGCGCCGACAGCCAGGAGGCCGGCGCCTGGTCACGCAGATCGACCAGATAAGGCGGCCGCGCGAGCTTCGGACCCGGCACCTTCAGGAAGCGGTTGCCGTCATTGTCGAGTATCGCGACGGTCTGGACGCCTGCGCCCTGGCGAAGCTGGGAGGCCAGGGCCTCGCTCAGCACCTGGTCGGGGGCGGCTTCGGTGGCCATCGAGGCGAGTTCGGCGGCCCGCACGCGGTCCAACAGCCATTGCTCTTCGAAGGATGCAAGCGCCGGTGGAAGCGCCAAGGCGCCGGCTCCGGCCACGAACAGGACCGTGAGAAGCAGCAGACGCGCGGACAGGCCGCCCGGCCAGAAGAAGCGGCGCCTGAGCGACCTTATGGGCGCCGGGGGAGAGGGGGCGTCCGCCATGACGACTCCCCCGTTACTGCACGCTGAACGTTTCGGCAACGCAGCGTAGCTCCGGACGCGACTGGAATCGGCCCCTGAGCTTCAATTGGCGCCTACCGCCGCAGCCACAGAAGCAAAGCCGTCGCGCCGCAGACAGGCCGCCAGATCGCGCTTGATCCGAGTGACCAGACCCGGCCCACCGAAAACCATGGCGGAGTAGAGCTGCACGGCCGACGCGCCTGCCCGCAGCTTGGCGTAGGCGTCCTCGCCCGAGCCGATCCCGCCGGCCCCGATCAGCGCCACGCGGCCTGCGGCGGCATGGTGGAACAGGCCCAGCATCTGGGTCGAAAGCTGGGTCAGGGGCGCGCCGGACAAGCCACCGGCTTCGCCCGCGTGCTTCGACGCCAGGCTCGGCCGGGTGATGGTGGTGTTGGAAACGATGATCCCGTGCAGCCCGTTGGCGACCACCGTCTCGACGATCGCCTCGACCTCGCCGTCCTCGAGGTCGGGCGCGACCTTCAGGAACATCGGGACGCGGCCTTCCGCCGGCAGGCTGTCGCGCGCCTGCGCCAGCCGGCCCAGTAGTTCCTCCAGCGCCGCCTTGGTCTGCAGCGCGCGCAGGCCCGGCGTGTTGGGCGAAGAAATGTTGATCGTGAAGTAGGAGGCCAGGCCCCACAGCCGGGTCAGGCCGGTGACATAGTCGCCGATCCGGTCATCGGCTTCCTTGTTGGCGCCGATGTTGGCGCCGACGATCCCCGGTCCCCGGCGGGCCAGACGGCCGGCGAAGGCCTCGAGCCCCTCATTGTTGAAGCCCATGCGATTGATCACCGCCTGGTCCTCGCTCAGCCGGAACAGGCGCGGGCGCGGGTTGCCCGCCTGGGCCAGCGGCGTGACGGTGCCGCACTCCACGAAACCGAAGCCGGCGCGCCGCATCGGGCCGAACACCTCGGCGTTCTTGTCGAAGCCCGGCGCCAGACCAACGCAGTTCGGCAGCCGCAGGCCAGCGACTTCCGTCGCCAGGATCGGATCATCAGCGCCTGAGCCCGGGCCAAGGCCGGCCTGCAGCGCGCGAATGGTGAAGCGGTGGGCGTCCTCTGGATCCAGGACGTGCAGGGCTCGCGCGGCGATGTCGTGAAGGCTCATGCCAGTTCCCCAAGGTTTGGAACGCCGTCGTCGCCCAGCGGCGCCTGCGTCACCGCCAGCACGGCGGCGACAGGCAGATGTCCGTAGAGATGCGGGAATAGGTCGCCGCCGCGTGAGGGCTCCCAGACCAGGGCCTCGCCAAGGTCGCCGGCCTCGATCTCCAGCACCACCAGATCGGTCTGGCCGGCGAAGTGACGACGCGCGGTCTCGGCGGCCTGGGGGCCGGTTGAAAAGTGGATGTAGCCATCGGCCAGATCGACGGCCGAGCCGGTGAAGACGCCGGCGGATTGGGCGGCGGCCCACTCGGTGCGCGGCAGGATCTTGTAGATGCGGCTCACGGTCAGCCCTTGGCGAAGAAGAGACCGTCGTAGGACGGGCGGCCCGCGGCGTCGAACAGGAACACCGACGCCGTCGCGGTCGGGAAGTTGGCGTGGGCCCGCGCGATCAGGGTCGAGGGCGCGCCGCCCTCTGCCAACAGCCGGATGGTCAGCTCCTGCAGGCCCGGATTGTGGCCGACGATCATCACCGTCGCCGAACTTTGGCCCGCGGCCTCCGCCAGTTGGCGCACGACGCGCTCCTCGGCGTGATAGAGGCTGGGCTCGAAGCGGAAGTCGGCCTGCGGAAACGCGCCCTGCGCCGCGGCCCAGGTGCCGCGCGTGCGGGCCGACGACGAAACCAGGACCAGATCAGGAACCATGCCCATGTCGGCCAGGGTCGCGGCGGTCGCCGCCGATTCGCGGACGCCGCGCTCGGTCAGTTTACGGTCGAAGTCGTCGCCGCTTTCGGAGTCGCGTTCGGCCTTACCGTGCCGCAAGAGAATAAGCCGATCCATGAACGCTTCGCCGCGCCCCCGCTTCATACGCGCCCCAAGCGCCGCCACAGGTCTCATAGCTGGCCAGGAGCCTTACGCGAAGCGGTTGACAGCGAATGAGCTTGGCGGTCCAAGCGACAGATGACCGCCATTGCGATCCCGACAGGCGAATCCGGCGGCGGAACGCACCGCTTTCCGGCGGACCAGCCGCTGCGTCTGGACTCCGGCGCGCTGCTCAGCCCGCTCGAAATCGCCTACAAGACCTACGGCGCATTGAACGCCGACAAGTCCAATGCGGTCCTGGTCTGCCATGCCCTGACCGGCGACCAGCACGTGGCCTCGACCCATCCGGTGACCGGCAAGCCGGGCTGGTGGAACCGCGTGGTGGGGCCAGGACTGCCGCTCGATCCGGAACGCCACTTCATCATCTGCGCCAATGTCGTGGGCGGTTGCATGGGGTCCACCGGGCCGGCCTCGATCAACCCGGCGACCGGCCAGCCCTACGCCCTCACCTTCCCGATGATCACCATCGCCGACATGGTGCGGGCCCAGGCGATGCTGATCGAGGCGCTGGGGATCAAGACCCTGTTCGCCGTTGTCGGCGGCTCCATGGGCGGCATGCAGGTCCTGCAATGGGCCACCTCCTATCCGGACAAACTGTTCTCGGCGATCTGCATCGCTGCGGCGGCGCGCCATTCAGCCCAGAACATCGCCTTCCACGAGGTCGGCCGCCAGGCGATCATGGCCGATCCGGACTGGCGATCGGGCGCCTATGAAGGCCAGGGCGTGCGCCCCGAAAAGGGCCTCGCCGTCGCCCGGATGGCCGCCCACATCACCTATCTGTCGGAGACCGCCCTGCAGCGGAAGTTCGGCCGCGAGCTGCAGCGCGACGGCCTTTCCTGGGGCTTCGACGCCGACTTCCAGGTGGAGAGCTATCTGCGCCACCAGGGCGCCAGCTTCGTCGATCGCTTCGACGCCAACTCCTATCTCTACATCACCCGGGCGCTGGACTATTTCGATCTCGCGGCCAGCCATGGCGGCGTGCTGGCCGAAGCCTTCCGCGGCGCCCGAGACGTGCGCTTCTGCGTCCTCTCCTTCTCCTCCGACTGGCTCTATTCCACCGCCGAGAGCCGCGACGTGGTGAGAGCCCTCAACGCCGCCGGCTGCCGCGCCAGCTTCGCTGAGATCGAGACCGACAAGGGGCACGACGCCTTCTTCCTCGACGAACCGGCGCTCGACTCGGCGCTGCGCGGCTTCCTGGCCTCGGCGGCCGAAAAGCGGGGACTGGCGTGAGCCCTGTGATGCGCGACGACTTCAAGGAAATCCTGCGCCTGGTGCGCCCAGGCGCGCGCGTGCTCGACGTCGGCTGCGGCGAGGGCGAACTGCTGGAGCTGCTGACCCGCGAGAAGCAGATCGACGGCCAGGGGCTTGAGTTGTCGGGCGAAGGCGTCGCCGCCTGCCTGGCGCGTGGCCTGGCGGTCGTGCAGGGGGACGCCGACCGCGACCTCGACCACTTCCCGACCAAGGCCTTCGACTATGCGGTGCTGTCCAAGACCCTGCAGCAGGTCCGCGACCCCAAGCATGTGTTGTCGGAACTGTTGCGGATCGCCGACCGCGCCGTGGTGTCACTTCCGAACTTCGGCCACTGGCGAGTGCGCTGGGCGCTGCTGACCACCGGCCGCATGCCCGAGACCAAATCCCTGCCCGAGCCGTGGTGGTCGACCCCGAACATCCATCTCTGCACGCTGCGCGACTTCACCGATCTCTGCGACCTGCTGGACCTACGGATCGAGACCTGTTCGGCGCTGATCCCCGGCAAGCCGGCCCGAATGGTCGACCCGTCGCGGCCGATCGAGAACTGGCGCGCCGAAACCGCCTTGTTCCTGCTGAGTCGAAAGGCGGAGCCGGCGCCCGCGCCGGCCCCGCCCCTCGGGGACCTCTTCGACTAGACCGCCCAGGCAGCGGGGGACTTAAGTCGCCTGAACCGTCACGAGAGCCATTTGGGCTGCGGACGTCCTGCCGCGGCCATCAGGCTGAGGAGCGCCAGGCTCCCTTCGAAGAGGCAGAACGCGGCCACGAACAGGACCGGCGTTTCCACTAACGCCCTCGGGTCAAAAGCGACGAGGGCGGCCGCCAGCCCCAGGCAGGCGATCGAGCCGGCCAAGGCCGCGCGCGAGCGCCAGAGGGGCGGCCGACCGTAGGTCCGGCGTGCGAGGCTCACCAAGACCGCGGCGATCGCAAGCAGACCTCCAGCCAACATCGTCATCGAAAGCTACTCCGTCAGAACAGGAACCGGACGATGACGCGGCCGTCATAGGCCTCGTAGTCGTCGCGGAACTCACCACCACCTTCGACCGCGAAGTCGAAGTATTTGCCCTGGCCGCGAAGGCCCAGGCGCACCACCGGTCCGCCGCCCGACAGGTCGGGGGCTTCGAGGCTGAAGGCAGGGCCTCCGGCGACGAAGCTGGCGGTCGTGACGCCTGCCCCGTCGCCGGCTGCCTGACGCCATCCGGCGGTCAGCTCGGGAATCCAAACAAAAGCGCTCTCCTCGCCAAATCTGGCCCCGAAGGTGACCCCCGCGAAGGCGCTAAGCTGATCGCTTGAACGCTTGTCGATGCGCAGGTTGACGGCGTCCCCGCCGCCGTCCTCGGTCCGGCCGTCTTCCTTCAGCATGAAGTAGTCGGCCGAGACCTGCGGCTTGGCGAAGAACTTGCCCAGGCCCAGCAGGTAGCTCAGCCCGCCGTGGGCCGAGAACGTGCCGCCGTTCCAGTCGGACCGCGCGGCGCGATTGAGGCCGGCGGTCGGATCGGAAACGATCCGGGTGCTCTTCATTGAGGCGTAGCCGCCAGTGAGCCCCAGGTTGGCGGTCAGCCCGCCGACGCTGTCGCGCCAGTAGACCCCGGCCGAGAACACCTGACCGCCCAGCGACTCGGCCGCCGCGGCGAAGCTGTCGTCGACATTGACGTTCACGAAACTGGTCATCAGGCCGAGCGTGCCAAAGTCGGTGCTCGGGGCCTCGACGCCGCCTGCCAGGCCAAAGCCGTTGGCGTCGTAACTGGCCGACCGGTCGATGTCGCGCTTGACCAGGAAGGCGATCTCCTGAGTCCAGATGCGCACGCCCTCGTCGGTCATGACGCCTTTGTCTTCGTCGATCGCCCGGCCGGTGGCGTCCGACGCCGCAGCCAGGGTGTGGAACAGGCTGCCGGAGAAGTCCGGCAGGAACTGATCGTAGAGGGTCGCGAAGCCGGCGCTGTCGGTCTTGGACAGCAGGGCGTTGCTGACGGTCGAGTCGCGGTCGAAGTTGGCGAACACCGCGTCATAGGCGGCGGCCTCGGCGCTGTTCAGCCCCGCCTCCGTCGCGGTGCGGCGGCGCACATCGGCCAGCAGCGAGTTCTGCGCGGTGTCGACGCGAAGCTCGGCCTTGTACAGCCAGGGCGTGGACCCCAGCAGGCTTTGGTCGATCGCGCCGGCGGTCAGGGTGCCGGCCTTGATCAGGGTGAAGGTGGTCGGCGCGTCGAGCTTGGACGCAAAGCGCAGGCCCACCTTGGAGCCGGTGGCGAGATTGGCCGCGCCAGCCACGTTGAGCAAGGTGGCCTTGCCGGCCGCCGCGTCGGCGGTCAGCACCAGTTCGCCGGTCGCCCCAAGGCTGAGCGAGGTCAGGTTTATGGCGTCGGCGTTGGTCGCCGTGAGCCGGCCCTTGGCGATGTTGACGGTCAGGCCGCCGCCCGCGTCGGTCAGCGCCCCGGTCATGGTCGCGCCGCCGTCGATCACCAGGGTGTCGGCCCCCGAGCCGAAGGCCACAGCGCCGTTCAACGTCCCGGCCAGCAGATCGAGCCGAGCCGCGCCCGATCCGAACAGCACGTCGCCGGTGATGGTCGGGGTGATCGTCGTTGAGGCGTTGGCGCTTTGGCGCACGGTGACGCCGGCGGTGTTGGCCCGCAGGTCCAGGGCGATGGCGCGGCCGGTGACCGCCGAGGCGTCGGTCGGCGTGACCGTCGCAGTGATGGCGTTGATGTTCTCGATCGTGCGCAGCGAGCCCGAGGCGTCGAGGACGGCGGTCGCCGAACCCTTCGCGCCGCTGACCGCGGCCGCGATGGTCCCGGAGTTGGCGAGGCGGTTCACCGATGCGCCGCTGTCGATCTGGATCGCCCGGACATCGACCGCATCGGCGGAGGCTGCGGTCGCCTTGATCGACCCGCCATCGACATAGATCGTCGGGGCCGTAGCGCCGGCGCCCAATTGCAGGCCGACCGCGCCGGCCTTGGCCGCCGTGGCGGCGACCGTGCCGGTGACGCGAACGCCGCCATCAATGGTGACCCTGCCGCCCAGGCCGCCGAGTTGGATCCCTTTCGCCGCAACGCCGTCATAGACGCCCTGGCCCTGGACGGAGCCCTTGATGTTGAGGCCGTAGGCGTCAACGCCGGTCCCGCCGACACCGACCGCGATGTCACGGCTGTCCGAACCGACCAGCATGCCTGGGGCCGAACCGAAGGAGGTGATGGCGCCGGTGGTTTCGCTGGCGTCGGCGATGCCGTCCTTGTCCTCGTCGGTGTCCTTGGGATCCAGATCCGCCGGGGGCGCGTCGACTAGGATCCCGCCCTTTACGTCGCCGCGCACGCGGACGGCGGGGCCGCCAATCAGCAGGTCGTCGGCGTCAAGCTTGGCGGTCGCGGCGTCGGCCGGCCGGGTCGTGTAGCGGAAGCCCGTGGCGACCACCGAATTGCCCAGCACCAGCTTGCCGCCGATGTCGTCATCGGTTGCGACCGCGACCGAGCCCGCGCCCTGGGCCGACACGCTGGAGAGGACGCTGACATTGCCGCCCACCGTGCTGGCGGTGTGAAGGCCGTAGGATCGATCGCCGGTGACCGTAATGGCGCCGGCGGTCTGCACCGTGCCGTCGATCGCGGTCTCGACCGAGATGCCGGCCGAATCATTGCCCTCGATGGTGATCGCGCCAGCGCTCTGGACCACGTTGCCGTGGAAGGCGCCCGGGCCGGTGACGCGCACGCCGAACCGTCGCGCGCCGGTCGCGAAGGGTCCGTCCAGATCGCCGTCGCCATCGGCGTCCTTCAGCTCGGCGCTCTCGTCGATGGTGATCGTGCCCGAGGTCTTCACCTCGCCGGTCATGCCGCCCAGGACCAGGATGCCTGTGGCGTCGCTCACGTCCTGGATCTTGATCGTGCCCTCATGGGTCACGTTGTTGTTGCTGTTCAACGTGATCGCCGCGCCCGCCGCGGTCGGCGCCAGCACGCCGGTGCTGGACACCTTGATGTCGTCGCGGGCGCCGTTGGCCGCCGTCGCCGTGGCGACCGGGGTGGCGGTGGTCGTCGAGATGACGGTCTCGGCCTGCGCCGCGCCAGCCCAGAGGCAAAGCGGTGAAGCGGCGGCGAGCAGGACGTGGCGAAGGCGCATGATCACTCCGGTCGGACCTCACGACGTAGCTTGCGGCCACAGGTCCATGTTATGATGACGACGAGGTGTTACACGTCGCGTATAAATACGTTTCGTAATTACTGTACATATCCCTGTCTAGTGTCGCAAGATGGCTTTGCGGCGCACCCTCGCCGCGAGCGTAAGGAGTAGAGAGATGCCAAGAAGCGCGGTTGATCCGGCGCGCGCGGCGGTCACCAAGAGTCTGCGCCAGGAGGCCGGTCGGTGGTTGAAGGCCAGCCGCGAGGCTGCGGGCCTGACCCAGGCTGAACTGGCCGAACGCGTAGGCTTGCGCTACTACACCTTCGTCTCGCAGGTGGAGAGCGGCCTCGGCCGCGTCCCGATTGAGACGCAAGGCGCTTGGGCGGAGGCCGTAGGCCTCAATCCCGCCGAATTCGCACGCACCTTGCTGCGCTACTACGAGCCGGAGCTCTTCCGGTTGTTGTTCGGGGAAGCCGCTGAGGTCGCGCCAGTCGCGCGCCTCGCAGGCAGGGGCTGAGGAACCAGCGTCGTAATGTCCAACGTCGTCCCGTTCGAGCCACGGCCAAGCGCCGGCGGCGGTTGGACCGCCGCTGAACGCGCGCGGCTTTCCGACCTCGCCGACCGCCTGTCCGCGAGCGGCGCGAAGGTCGAGGTCGTCTACGGCATGACCGACGAGGGCGACCCGTGGTGCGTGATCAAGGACGAGAACGAAGAGGTCCTGATCCACGTCGCCCGGATCAACGGACAATTCGTGATCCACGACGCCTCGGTCGACACCGTGCAGGAAGGCGACACCCTATGGAGCGCCTGTGACCGCCTGCTTGGCGGCGACTGGCGCGAGGTCCGTGACGACGTGGTCGTCTCGCTGAGCGCCCGCCAGGTCCAGACCTTCATCGCCCTGGTGGTCGCCGGAAGCTTTATCTACGACGTCGAACACGCCGAGGCCGCGGTCGACACCGGGACGGCTGAGCCCGAGGCCCCTGCCGCCGACCTGGTGTCAGTCGCCGCGGCCGAGACCGCCCAGGCTTCCACCGAAGAGCAACGCCAGGATCTGCTGGCGCTTCAGCACGGCCCCAGGGATGAGGCCCCGCCTCCCCTCGGCCTGGCGCCCGAGGCCGACACGACCATCGCCGAGGCGGCCCCCACGCCGCCCAACGCCACTGAAATCGACACCCAGGAAGCGCCGGTCGAACAGGAAGTCGCCCATGCCGCCCTGTCGGCGCCCGCTCCGGAGAGCACGCCTGGCCTGTCGCTTCAGGGCTCGAATGGCGACGATGTTCTGCGCGGCGGCGCGGGCGACGACACGCTGCACGGCGGGGCGGGCAATGACAGCCTGTCCGGCGGCGGCGGCGCGGACCTTCTCTATGGCGGCGCCGGCGACGACACCCTCGACGGCGGCGGCGCGCCTGACGGGCAGTTCGACGTACTAGACGGCGGGGCGGGCGACGACCAGATCCACCTTGCCCCGACCACCTTCGCGTTCGGCGGCGAAGGCGCCGACACCTTCATCCTGCAAGACCGGCCAGCGCCGAGCGGCCTGCTCGGCATGGTCTTCGACTTCTCGGCGGAACAGGGCGACCGGCTGGTCAACGCCGAGGGCAAGTCGATCGGCGTTCTCAGTCGCCCCAGCGGTCCTGATGGGAGCCACGGGGTGCAGACCTTCGACTCGCTGGCCACGCGGCCGCCGCAACCTGGCGAGCGGATCCTGCTGGACATCGATGGCGACGGCCACGAGGACGGCTACGCGTTCCTGGCGGGCCCTGGGCTAAAAGTCCCGGCCTTTGCAGAGGCCGTCATGAAGGCCGTACCTCAACTGACGAACACCACCTTGGTCTTCGTCCACGGCCCCGTCCCGCCGGACGCAAGCCCGACATCGTCAGGCGACTTCCTGCTGGGCTAGCCGGCGATGGCGGCCGAATCGCGGTCGCCGGTGCGAATGCGCAGAGCCTGCTCCAGGTCCATCACAAACACCTTGCCGTCGCCGATCTTGCCGGTGTTCGCCGTGCGGGCCACCGCCTCGATCACGGTCTCGACGATGTCCGAGGGCACAGCGATCTCGAGCTTCACCTTCGGCAGCAGCTTCACCTCGTACTCGGCGCCGCGATAGACCTCGGTCTTGCCGCGTTGGCGGCCATAGCCCCGAACCTCGGTGACGGTCAGGCCGGAGGCCCCCGCCTCGGTGACCGCCTCCAGGACTGCGTCCAAACGGCTCGGCTTGATCACCGCGACGATCATCTTCATGGCGCAACTCCCAACACCGGCGGTTTGCGCACCGCCCAGGCGACTTCACCTTGAAGCTAGGGCCAACTGACGTTCCATCCAAGTGCTTCGCTAAGCTGAGGGTTCTGGCGCCCGAGAAACAGGCGCCCTATTGGCCGGGACCGGCGACAGCCCGGGCCGAACGGCGGGGGCGCGAACCCGAGCGGTCTTGGCCTTGACCGCGAAGGTCTCTTTCACCGCCTCGGTGAAGACCAGCCCTGCGAACCCCGGCCACAGGCGCGATCCGGCTTGCTCGAACCCTTCGGCCCAGCCGGCCATCCAGGGCACGGGCGGCACATAGAGCGCACGCGTCCAGCCCGTCGGCTCCAGCTCGGCCTCGCGCAGCAGGTCGGCCAACTGACTGCGGGTGTAGGGCCGGCCATGCCCAAACGGCGTCTTCTCGGCGTTGGCCCAAAGCCCGTTGCGCGCGGCCGTCACCACCACGACCCGGCCAGTCGGCGCCAGCACGCGCCAGACCTCGCGCAGCAACGCCAGCGGATCACGGCTCTCTTCCAGGGCGTGGACCGCGAGGATGCGGTCGAAGAAGGCGTTCTGGAACGGCAGGGCGTCCTCTTCGGAGAGGCAGGCGAGATTGCGCGCCTCGGCCGGCCACAGCTCGACCCCCTGCTGGGCGGGCATGGCGGCCACCACCCGGCGAGCCGACGGGCGGATCGATCCCAGGAACGGGGTCGCATAGCCAAGACCCAGCACATCCAGCTCGCGGGCGTCGCCCCAGGTTTCGATCACCTTGCGGCTCACCATTTCACGCGCCGCCCGCCCCAGCGGGGAGGCGTAAAACTGTCGGAGTTCGAGGACGTCGCGACGCATCTGGCTTATGCTCGACTTGATTGAAGACCGACCTTAAATCGGAAACGGCTTCAGAAGTCCCTAGGGGAGACGAGATACGTGTCGATCACCGTCCATCAGTTTCCCTGCCTCTCCGACAATTATGGCTTCCTGGTGCGCGACGACGCCACGGGCCTGGCCGCCTGCATCGACACCCCGGACGCTGGCGCGATCCTGCGCGAACTGGCCGGCCTGGGCTGGAAGCTCGACCTGATCCTCAACACCCACTGGCATCCGGACCACGCCGGCGGCAATGCGGAGATCAAGGCCGCGACCGGCGCCACGGTGGTCGGCCCCAAGGAAGTCGAGCGTATCGGCCAGGCGCCTGATCGCGAAGTCGCCGGCGGCGACAGCGTCAGCCTGGGCGAAACCCGGTTCGAGGTGCTGGAGAGCGGCGGCCACACCCTTGGCCATATCGCCTTCTTCGACGCCGCCGACCGCGTGGCCTTTGTCGGCGACACCCTGTTCGCCCTGGGCTGCGGGCGCCTGTTCGAAGGCACGTCGGAGCAGATGTGGGACAGCCTGCAACGCCTGGCCGCCCTGCCGGACGACACCAAGGTCTACTGCGCCCACGAGTACACCGCCGCCAATGCGCGCTTCGCCCTCTCTGTCGATGACGAGCCGGCGGTTAAGGCCCGCACCGAAGCGATCTTCGCCGCCCGCGAACGCGGCGAGTGGACCGTGCCCACCACCATCGGGCTCGAAAAGGCGACCAACCCGTTCCTGCGCGCGCCGCTGCTCGCCGACCGAATGGGCCTGTCAGGCGCCAAGGACCACGAAGCCTTCGCCGCCGTCCGCGCCGCCAAGGACACCTTCAAGGGCTAAGGCCCGCAGCGCCGTACGGGAAGACGTTTGGATTCAATCAGCACCATTCTGTTCCTGCTGCTGGCCGTGGTCATCAGCGGGGCGCTGGCCCGACTGACGCGATTGCCGCTGCCGCTCGTTCAGATCGGCCTGGGTGCGGTGATCGCGATTTCGGTCGTGCCGACGGTGGACCTGAAGCCGGCGATATTCTTCCTGCTGTTCCTGCCGCCGCTGCTGTTCCTCGACGGCTGGCGGATCCCCAAGGAAGACCTGTTCCGCGACCGAGCCATCGTCCTTGAGCTGGCGCTCGGACTGGTGGTGTTCACCGTGGTCGGGGTCGGGCTGCTGATCCACTGGCTGATCCCGGCCATGCCCCTGCCGGTGGCCTTCGCCCTGGCCGCCATTCTCTCGCCCACCGACCCGATCGCGGTGTCCGCCATCGCCTCGCGGGCGCCGATCCCCAAGCGGATGATGCACATCCTTGAGGGCGAATCGTTACTCAACGACGCCTCGGGCCTGGTCTGCATGCGCTTTGCGGTCGCCGCCGCCATGACCGGCGTCTTCTCCATTCAGGAAGCGTTCGGCACCTTCCTCTGGGTGGCGCTCGGCGGCTTGGCCATCGGGATCGGGGTCACCTGGTCGGTGACGAAGGCCAAGAACTGGGTCAGCGCCAAGCTGGGCGAAGACACCAGCGCCCAGATCCTGATCAGCCTGCTGATCCCGTTCGGCGCCTATCTGCTCGCCGAGCACCTCGAGTGCTCCGGCATCCTGGCCGCCGTCGCCGCCGGCGTGACGATGAGCTTCACCGAACAAGGCGGCCAGGCGCTCGGCGTCACCCGGGTGCGCCGCGCCGCTGTGTGGGACACCATCCAGTTCGCCCTCAACGGCATCATCTTCGTGCTGCTCGGCGAACAGATGCCCAGCATCATGGCCCGCGCGGCCGAGACGGTCCGCGTCACCGGCCACCAGGAACCCTGGTGGCTGGCCGTCTACGTGCTGGCCATCACTGCGGCCCTCGCGGCGTTGCGGTTCATGTGGGTGTGGGTTTCGCTGCGCTGGAACATGTTCCGCGCCGCGCGGCGCGGCGTCACCCCGCCGCCGATGAGTTGGCGACTGGTCGCGGCGATGTCCTTCGCCGGCGTGCGCGGCGCAATCACCCTGGCCGGCGTGCTCACCATCCCCTTCGCCCTGCCGGACGGCACGCCCTTCCCGGCCCGGAACCTCGCCATCTTCCTGGCGGCCGGGGTGATCATCGTCTCGTTGGTGCTCGCCAGCATCGCCCTGCCGCGGCTGCTGAAGAACCTGGAGCTGCCGCCCGAACCCTCGCATCAGGCCGCTATCGACAAGGCCCGCATCGCCGCCGCCCAATCGGCGATCAACGCCATCGACACCGCCCAGCACGTGATGGCGCAAGGCCGCGCCGACGCCGACCTCTACACCGACGCCTCGGCCCGGATCATGGAACTCTATCGCCAGCGGATCGACAGCCGCCAGCAAAGCCCCGAGGCCGCCGAACAGAGCCACAAGGTCGAGCAGATCGAGCGCCAGCTACGCCTGGCGGGCCTGCGCGCCGAGCGCGACGAAATCTTCCGCCTCGCCCGCCATCGCCAACTCGACGAAGAGGCGGCCCGAAAGATGATCCGCGAGATCGACCTGCTCGAAGCCCGCTACGGCTAGGTCTTCTTCTCTCCCGGGGGAGAGGAATGGCCGGCGCTAGCCCAGCACCACGACCGAGTCCGACAGCTCATTGGGATTGCCGTCTTTGCGCGGCGGGAAGTGCTGGGCCAGGATCGTCCCGCAGGAGGCGATGGCGTCCTCGAAACCCTGCGCCGGCTGGCCCGCCTTGAACCCCGCCATCAACTGCTTCATCGCCGCGTCCCAGACGGCGGCGTCGACCTTGGCCGCGATGCCTTCGTCGGCGATCAGTTCGGCCATGTGCTCGCTGGCCGAGACATAGATCAGCACCCCGGTGCGATCGCGCGTCGCCTGCAGGTTCTTGGCCAGGAATTGCTCCTGGGCGCGGCGCCGGACGCGCTCGCGCTTCAGCGGCCTCGGCGTCAGCAACCGCCGCACGGGCGGGATGGCTGTCAGGATCGCCACCACAACGAACAGCACGCATTGCAGGATGATCGCCCCGCTGAGCGCGGCGCGCGCGGTCGCCTCGGCGGCCGAGCTCATCTGCGCCGCCGACCAGCCCTGGCCGAAGTCGTCAGGCGCGGTGACATGGATCCCGAACGCCAGCAGCACCGCCGGCCCGGCCAACGCCGCGATCGCGCCCCAGGCGATCGGGACTTCGCGGTAGTCCGAGGACTCGCCGGCGACCACGCAATAGATCTCGCCGGTCGTGCCGAGCTCGGCGGTCTTCACGGCCGCTTCGATGCGCGCGCGATCAGTGTCGCTCAGCATGCCTACCAACTCCCCGAGGCTCCGCCGCCGCCGCCGGACCCGCCGCCGCCGCTGCTGCTGAACGGCGGCGGCGGAGGCGGTG
>JAVBXP010000027.1 GCA_030824495.1 bacterium | reverse complement strand
GCTGTTACGCCGCCTTGCCGAGCTGGGACGCCGCGCGGGCCAACTCGGTGATCCGGTCCCAGTCGCCGGCGCGGACGGCGTCGGCGGGGGCCACCCAGCTGCCGCCGACACAGATCACATTGGGCAGGGCCAGGTAATCGGGGGCGTTCTTCGCATCAATCCCGCCGGTCGGGCAGAAGGTCGCCTGCGGAAACGGGCTGGAGAACGCCTTCAACGCGCCGACGCCGCCGACGACATTGGCCGGGAACAGCTTGAAGTGGGTAAATCCTGCGTGCAGGCCCGCCATCAGTTCGGTCGCCGTCGCCACGCCCGGCAACAGCGGCAGCGGACCATCGAAACGCTCGCCCTCGATCAGGCCGGGACTGACGCCGAACTTCGCGCCCGCATCGGCCGCCGCCTGGCGAGCCGAGGCGGTCAGAATGGTCCCGGCGCCGGCCACCGCGCCCTCGACTTCGCCTGCGATCCGGCGAATGCACTCGACCGCCACCGGCGTACGCAAGGTCACTTCCAGGGCGTAGAGCCCACCGGCGACCAGGGCCTTGGCCAGGGGAACGGCGTGCGCCTCGTCCTCAATGATCAGCACCGGCACCACGGGCGCCAGCTTCAGGATCTCGGCAAGGGTCAAAGGACGCTCCCTTCCATCTGTTCGAGGACCCGGGCCGCACCGACCAGGGCCGCGAACGGGTGGACGACGAGGTGGGTCGGGATCTCGCGGGTATAGTCGGAAAGCCGCCCCTTGTCCTCGAACCGCCGGCGGAAGCCGCCGGAGGCCAGGCGGTCGGCCATGCGCGGCGCCATGCCGCCTGAGACATAGACCCCGCCGCGTGCGCCGCAGGTCAGGGCGATATCGCCGGCCACCGAACCTAGGATCTCGCAGAACCGGTCCAGGACCTCGTCGGCCAACAGGTCGCCGCCCGCCTGGCCGGCGGCCATCACTTCCTTCTCGTCCTTCAGATCGGCGGCCACGCCGCGCACATCGGCCAGGCCGCGGTAGAGAGCATAGAGCCCCGGCCCCGACAACAGCCGCTCGATCGACACCCGGCCGTGGGTGCGGCGGAGCGAGGCCCAGATGGCCGCTTCCACGCCGTCATAGGGCGCGTAGGCCGCATGGCCGCCCTCGCTGGGAATGGCGATGTCGCCGCGCTCGGTGCGCACGACCATGGCGGTGCCAAACCCGGTGCCCGCGCCCAGCGCCAGGATCGGCGTGCCTTCCGCGCCGCGCGTCACCGGACCGATGGTCCGCAGATCGTCGGCGTCCAGCACAGGCGCGGCCAGGGCCTGGGCCGCGAAATCGTTGATCAGGCGCGCGGCGTGGAACTCGAAGGTTCCGATCAGCTCGCCTTCGGAAACCCGCCAGTCGAGATTGGTGAACTCTATCTCGCCATCCACCACCGGGCCGGCCACGGCGATGGCCGCGGTATGCAGTTTCTGGCGGCCGACCGTGGTCTCGATGTACTCGCCGATCACCTCGGTCAGCGAGCCGTACTCCTGGGCCGGATAGGTTTTGGGATTGCGAATCCGGCCGGCGGAATCCACCAGGGCGAGCCGGGCGTTGGTGCCGCCCACATCACCGACCAGGCCGGTATAGACTGTCTTCACGCGGCGTCTCCGAAGAGGGCGCTGGCCCCCAGTTCTGCAGGTCCGGCGGCTTTGCGCATCCAGCCGAACAACTCACGCCCATAGCCGAAACCGGCGGGCGGCGTCACGGCCCTCGGTCGCGCGGCGAGTTCGGCGGCGTCGACCTTGATCTCCAACACCCCGGCATGGGCGTCCAGCCGGATGATGTCGCCCTCGCGGACATAGGCCAGCGGGCCGCCGTGAGCGGCCTCCGGCGTGACGTGGATGGCCGCGGGAACCTTGCCCGAAGCGCCCGACATCCGGCCGTCGGTGACCAGGGCCACCTTGAAGCCCTTGTCCTGCAACACGCCGAGCACCGGGGTCAGGCTGTGCAGTTCGGGCATGCCGTTAGCGGTGGGGCCCTGGAAGCGCACCACGGCGATGAAGTCGCGGTTGAGTTCGCCGCGCTTGTGGGCTTCCAGCAGGTCATCCTGGTCTTCGAACACCAGGGCGGGGGCCTCGACGATCAGATTGGCGTCCTTGACCGCAGAGGTCTTGATCACCGCGCGCCCAAGCCCGCCCTTGAGCAGCCGCATGCCGCCTTCGGCCTGGAAGGGATCGGTGGCCGGCCGCAGGATGTCGAGGTTCAGTGACTGGGCCGCCCCCTCGCGCCAAACCAGCTTGCCGTCCTCCAGGAACGGTTCCTGCTGATAGCGCCGCAGGCCGCCGCCGGCGACCGTGACCACGTCCTCGTGGGCCAGGCCCGCATCAAGCAATTCACGCACCACGAACGCCATGCCGCCCGCCGCATGGAAGGCGTTCACGTCCTCCGAGCCGTTCGGATAGACCCGCGCCAGCAGCGGCGTGATCTTCGACAGTTCGTCGAAGTCCTGCCAGTCAATGACGATCCCGGCCGCCCGGGCCATCGCCACCAGGTGCAGCGTGTGATTGGTCGAGCCGCCCGTGGCCAGCAGGCCGGCGAGGGCGTTGACGATGGATTTCTCGTCCACCACCGCGGCCATTGGCGTGTAGCTGTTGGTTCCGTTCGCGATCTCAATGGCGCGCTTCGGCGCGGCGGCGACCAGGGCGTCGCGCAGCGGCGTATTCGGGTGGATGAAGGCCGAGCCCGGCAGGTGCAGGCCCATCATCTCCATAATCATCTGATTGGAGTTGGCGGTGCCGTAGAAGGTGCAGGTGCCCGGCCCGTGATAGGACTTCATCTCGCTTTCGAGCAGTTCGTCGCGGGTCGCCTTGCCCTCGGCGAACAGGCCGCGGACGCGGGCCTTCTCGGCGTTGGAGAGGCCAGAACTCATTGGGCCGCCGGGGACGAAGATCACCGGCAGATGTCCGAAGGCCAGCGCCCCGATCACCAGGCCGGGAACGATCTTGTCACAGATGCCCAGCATCAGGGCCGCGTCGAAGGCGTCGTGGGTAAGGGCGACCCCGGTCGACATGGCGATCACATCTCGCGAAAACAGCGAGAGCTCCATGCCGGGGCGCCCCTGGGTGACGCCATCGCACATGGCCGGCACGCCGCCCGCGTACTGGGCGGTGGCCCCGACCTCCTCGGCCGCCGCCTTGATGATCGGCGGGAACCGCTCCAGCGGCTGGTGGGCCGACAGCATGTCGTTATAGGCCGAGACGATGGCCACGTTCGGCGCGGTCGGATTGCGCATCCGCTGCTTGTCGCCGTCCGGACTAGCGGCGAAGGCGTGAGCCCAGTTGGCGCAGGAAAGCTTGGCGCGGCCTGGCCCGTCGTGCCGGGCCGCCTCCATCCGCCGAAGATAGTCGGCCCTGCTCTCACGACTGCGCTCAATGATGCGGGCGGTGACGGCGGCGGTGACGGGATGCAAGGCGACGGGCATCAAGCTAGCTCCGACTGTTACGGGGTCCAGAGAACGCGCACCGGCGCTTTAGCCTGTTCGAGCAGCGCGTGCACGGGAAGACCACCGCCGGTTTCGATGATCTCGCGCTTGGTTTCGCCCGAGATCAGAACGAGGGTCAGGCGAGCCTGAAGCAGGGCCGGCATGGTCATGGTGACGCGGGCGACCGGGGGCGAGCCGACGCCCGCCGGAACGCCCAGGCAGAACCGCTCGCCGGCCGGATTCATGCCCTCGTCCATCACCGGACTGCCGGGAATCAACGACGCAATATGGCCGTCCTCGCCCATGCCCAGCAGCATGACGTCATAGGGGGCCAGCGCCTTCACCTCCGGCTCGGCGCGCAGAGCAGCTTCCTTCACATTGGCCACGTCGAAGCTGAGCGGCGTGAACTGCGCGGAGGCGGCCTTGGCCACGAGCAGGCGATCACGCACCAGCCGTTCGTTGGAGTCTGGCGAGGTCGGCGCCACGAACCGGTCGTCCGACAGCGTCACCGTGACGGAGCCCCAGTCGAGCGGCGCCTGGGCGAGCAGGTCGTAGACCGGCGCTGGGGAGCGGCCGCCTGTGGCGACCAGAACTGCGGCGCCGCGTTCGGCGATGGCGGCGGAAAGAGCGGCCTGCACGGCGGCGGCGGCGGCTTGGGCCAAGAGGGTGGGGTTTGCGAAGGTTTCAAGCATCTCCCGCCCCATAACGCAGCTCTGGCGCAAAGGCCCCGATGAATCGTCGATCAGGCGCGGAAAGAGATCAATGTTCGGAACCATCCCGGCCAGTCGGAACTATCCCCTCGGTTCCGCGCCGACGCCTACTCCCCTGGGCGCGCGCTTACCCGCACAATCAGGAGGTCTTTCGATGAGGATCGCTCAAGTTCCGCCGCTCTATGAAGCCGTGCCTCCGCGGTTCTATGGGGGGACCGAACGTGTGGTGGCGCACCTCACGGACGCTCTGGTGGAGCTGGGCCATGACGTCACCTTGTTCGCCAGCGCCGAGGCGCAAACCAAGGCTGAACTGGTGAAGGTGCGCGATCAGGCGATCCGGCTGGATCCGGCCCTCCTGAAGTCCGACCTGGCGGCCCATATGTCGATGCTGTGGGACGTGCGACGTCGAGCCCATGAGTTTGACGTCATCCACTTCCACACTGACATGCTGCACTTCCCGTTCTTCGAGGACATGGCGGCCAAGACCCTGACCACTCTCCACGGCCGGCTCGACCTCAAGGATCTGCCCGGCGTCTATTGGCGCTGGAACCAGTTCCCGTTGGTCTCCATCTCCGACGACCAGCGCACGCCCATCCCGTTCGCCAACTGGGCCGGAACCGTGCACCACGGCATGCGGGCCGACCTCTACAAGCCGAACTACGAGCCGGGACGTTACTTGGCGTTCTTGGGACGGATCTCGCCGGAGAAGCGGCCTGACCGCGCCATCGCCATCGCCAAGCGCATGGGTATTCCGCTGAAAATCGCCGCCAAGGTGGACGCCGCCGACGCGCGCTATTTCCAGGAGAAGATCGAGCCGCTGCTTCTTGGTCAGGACCTGATCGAGTTCGTGGGCGAGATCGGCGACGAGGCCAAGTCAGGCTTCCTGGGCGACGCGCAGGCGCTGCTGTTCCCGATCGACTGGCCCGAGCCGTTCGGCCTGGTGATGATCGAGGCCATGGCCTGCGGCACGCCCGTGGTCGCCTATGGCTGCGGCTCGGTTCCCGAGGTGATCGACGATGGCGTCACCGGCTTCATCGTCAGCAATGAGGACGAGGCGGTCGCAGCTGTCGGCCGCACCGCAAGCTTGAACCGCCGGGACGTCAGGCGCAGATTTGACGAACGCTTCTCGGCGACCGCCATGGCCAGGCGCTATCTCGATCTCTACGCCAACCAAGGCGTGACCCGACCCGACATCGCCCTCGTCGCCAATGGTTAGGGGCGGGGCTAACGGTTGAGGACAGGGATGGACGATCTCGCGCCTGCGCCGGACGCACACATCGAATTGGGAGAGACGGGCGAGCCCCGCGTTCCGCACCGCCTCTTCGCCCTGAAGGACAAGGACACCTTCGTGGTGGCCGACGCCTTTGGCGACATCGTGGGTACGGGCGACGGACTGTTCCACAACGACACTCGCATCCTGTCGCGCTTCCGCCTGCTGCTGGGCGGGCAACCGCCGTCACTACTGTCGGCGGCGATCGCCCAGGACAACGTCTTCTTCACCTCGCATGGGGCCAACCAGGCGCTGCCAGCGCCCGGCGGGCCGGTCGGTCCGCCCGGCGTACTGCATGTCGAGCGCAAGCGGTTCCTGTGGGAGGAACGGCTCTACGAGCGCATCTGCTGCATGAACTACAGCCGCGACGTGGTTTTGTTGCCCCTGTCGCTCGAGTTTGGCGCCGACTTCCGCGACATGTTCGAGGTGCGCGGCATGCGCCGCACCCAACGCGGCCTCATTCATCCGCCCGAGGTCGACGGCCGCAGCGTCCGGTTCCGATATGAGGGGCTGGACAAGGTCGAGCGCACCAGCGTGGTCTCTTTCTCCGACCCGCCTGGCCGGATCGGGGGGCACCGCGCCGACTACATGTATTCCCTGCAGCCCGAAGGCAGGCTGGAGCTCTATCTGGAAGTCGGCGCCCACAACGGCGCCATTCCCAGTCGCGAGCGCTTTCGCTACGCCGCAGCCCGCGCCCGATGGGACATGCGCGCGCGCCGTCGCCATGGCGCGCGGATCAAGAGCTCGGGCCGGCTGTTCAATGAATGGCTGGAGAAGTCGCGCGCGGACTTGGCTCTGCTGACCACCCGCATGGAGACCGGCCCTTATCCCTATGCCGGCATTCCCTGGTTCTCGACCGCCTTCGGGCGCGACGCGATCATCACCGCCTGGCAGATCCTGTGGTTCGAACCGTCGCTGGCCAAGGGCGTGCTGACCTATCTGGCGGCGCACCAGGCCGAGGAGGTCTCGGCCTTCCGCGACTCCGCGCCCGGCAAGATCATGCACGAGACCCGCAAGGGCGAGATGCCGGCCTTGGGCGAGGTGCCGTTTGCCCGCTATTACGGTGGGGTCGACACCACGCCGCTGTTCGTGGCCCTGGCCGGCGCCTATGCCGAGCGCACGCGCGACCTGGCCCTGATCGACGATCTGTGGCCTGCCCTGACCGGCGCGATCCGCTGGATCGAGCAGTTCGGCGATTCCGATGGCGACGGCCTGATCGACTACAAGCGGGGCCAAGATTCCGGCCTTTCCAACCAGGGCTGGAAGGATAGCGAAGACAGCGTCTTCCATGCCGACGGCCGCTTCCCCAACGGGCCGATCGCGCTGGTCGAGGTCCAGGGCTACGCCTTCGCCGCCTATCGGGCGATGGCCAAGCTGGCCCATCATCGCGGTGATCAGGACAACGCCGCCCGCTGGGCCGCGCGCGCCGAGCAAATCCGCGAAACGGTGGAACGCCGCTTCTGGATGGAGGACCTCGGCACCTACGGCATCGCCATCGACGGCGCCGGCGAGCTCTGCCGCGTGCGAACCAGCAATCCGGGCCACTTGCTGTTCTGCGGCCTGCCCAGCCCCGATCGGGCGCGCAAGGTGGCCCAGCAGTTGATGTCGTCAGCCTTCGATTCGGGCTGGGGCGTGCGGACCCTGGCCACCGGCGAGCCGCGCTACAACCCGATGAGCTATCACAATGGATCGGTGTGGCCGCACGACACCGCGATCTGCGCCATGGGCCTGTCGCGGTATGGCGAGCGCGACGGTGTGGTCAATCTGACTTCGGGCCTGTTCGAGACCGCCAACAACTTCGAGATGCGACTGCCGGAATTGTTCTGCGGCTTCCCGCGCATGGCCGGGGAACCGCCGGTGGCCTATCCGGTCGCCTGCCTGCCGCAGGCCTGGGCCGCCGGCTCGATCTTCATGATGCTGCAGGCCTGCCTGGGCGTCACCATTGACGGCTGGAACCGCGAAGTGCGGGTTTCCGACCCCCGCCTGCCGATCGGCATCGACCGGCTGGAAATCGACGGACTGAGGATCGGCGACGAGAAGGTCGACCTCTTGTTCGAACACGCCGGCCGCCGGATCGACGTCCAGGGCCGTGGCCCGACCGGCATCCCGGTACGAGTTCGCTAGGCCGATCGACGAGGCGTATGGGCGATCCGCAGGATATTGGCCGCGCCGGGCGATCCCATCGGCAGGCCGGCCAGGATGATCACCCGTTGGCCCGGCGTCGCCAGGCCGGTCGCGACGGCCTGTTCCACCGCCACCCGGGCCAGATCCTCCGGGTCGGTCAGGTCGGGCACCACCCGCGCCTCGACGCCCCAGGCGAGGGCGAGCTTGCGCGCGGTCTTCAGATGCGGCGTCAGGGCCAGGGTCGGCTGCAGCGGCCGCTCGCGCGCCAGCCGCAGGGCGGTCTGGCCGGTGGTCGTGAAGGCCGCGATACAGGCCGTCGAGGCGATCTCGGCGGCGCGGTGAGCGGCCGCGACCAGGGCGTCGGCGTCGGCATTCTCGGCGGGGTATTCCGCGGCCATCAGTTCAGGCCAGCGAGGGTCGCGCTCCACCCGGGTCAGGATACGGTTCATGATGGTGACCGCTTCGACCGGATACTCACCCGCCGCGGTCTCGGCCGACAGCATCACCGCGTCCGCGCCTTCATAGACCGCCCCGGCGACATCAGAGGCCTCGGCCCTGGTCGGGGTCGGGGCGTGGATCATCGATTCCAGCATCTGGGTCGCAACGATCACCGGAATGCCGCGGGTGCGGGCGGCGCGGATCAGCGCCTTCTGCACCACCGGCACGTCCTCGGGGTTCAGCTCTACGCCGAGGTCGCCGCGAGCGACCATCACCGCCTCGCAGAGATCGAGGATCTCATCGAGCGCCTCGAGCGCCGCCGGCTTTTCGATCTTGGCCAGCACCGCCGCCCGTCCCTGAACGATCTGACGAAGCTCGGCCATGTCGGAAGCGCGCTGCACGAAGGACAGCGCCACCCAATCGACGCCTTCCTGCAGGGCGAAGTTGAGGTCTTCGCGATCCTTGGGCGTCAACGCCGGCACCGGGATCGCGTGACCGGGCAGGTTGAGCCCCTTGTGATTGGAGAGCTGGTCGCCGGAAATCACCACCGTGTCGGCGAAGTCGGGGCCGCAACGCCGGACCTTCAGGCGAACTCGGCCGTCGTCCAGCAGGATGTCGGAGCCCGGCCCCAGGGCGGCGAACACCTCGACCAGGGGCACCCCTACCCGCGAGGCGTCGCCCGGTTCAGGCGATGTGTCGAGCCGGAAGTCCTGGCCCTCCTTCAGGCGTACGGTGCGGTCAGCGAATTCGCCCAGCCGGATCTTGGGCCCCTGCAGATCTGCCAGCACGGCGAGCGGCCGCCCGAGGGCCGCCTCCGCGGCGCGCACATTGGCGATCGTGCGGGCGTGGTCCTCATGGGTCCCATGGCTGAAGTTCACCCGAAAGACATCGGCCCCGGCCGTGGCCAGCTCGATGACCTTGGACGCATCGCGGCTGGCGGGGCCGAGCGTGGCGACAATACGGGCGCGGCGGGCGCGGATCATCTGACCTCCGTGAAGTGCCTGGGCAACCGGTGTCTATACCCGTTCGCCCCCGACGCGAGGCCGGGCCAGCCCAATATGGTCAAACGCGAGGACATGGCGAACCTTTCCCGATTGGCGTCATGATCACGCCCGACCGCCCCAACACCGCCGCCTTCGAGCGGCTCTTTCCTGAACCGAAGCCAGCTTCGCGGATTGCAGCCTGATGACCCAAAGTCTTGACCTCTTCCCCATCGGCAATTGCGCGGCCAGCGGCCTGATCGACCGAGCCGGCCGATTGGTGTGGGCCTGCGTGCCCCGCGTCGATGGCGATCCGGTGTTTTCGGCCCTGCTGAGCGCCGATCCGGAAGAACATGCCGACGCCCAGGGATATTGGGCGGTGGAGCTTGAGGATCAGGTCAGCGTCCGCCAGAGCTACCTGCGCAACACCCCTATCGTCGTCACCGAGATCACCGACAAGTCCGGCGCCGTGGCCCAGGTGATCGATTTCTGCCCGCGCTATCGGCAGTTCGGACGGGTCTATCGGCCGGTGGCCTTCATCCGCCTGATCCGGCCGATGGCCGGCGTGCCGAAGATCCGCATCAAGCTGCGGCCGACCGTGAACTGGGGCGAGCGGGCGGCGGACCGCACCTCCGGCTCCAACCATATCCGCTTCGTCGGCGGCGAGATGACCCTGCGCATGACGACCGATGCGCCCATCTCGCACATCAGCGGCGAGCGGCTGTTCCGGCTCGAAGAACCGATCTCGATGTTCCTCGGCCCTGACGAGGGGTTCGACGCCGATCTCACCGCGACGACGGAGCGGATGCTGAAGGAGACCACGGCCTATTGGCGCGGCTGGGTCCGAACCCTGTCGGTGCCGCTGGAGTGGCAGCAAGCGGTGATCCGGTCGGCCATCACCTTGAAGCTCTGCGCGCACGAGGAAACCGGCGCCATCGTCGCGGCCCTGACCACGTCCATCCCCGAGCACGAGGGCAGCCAACGCAACTGGGACTATCGCTATTGCTGGCTGCGCGACGCCTACTACGTGGTCCAGGCGCTGACCCGCCTGGGCGCCGCGGACATGCTGGAAAACTATCTCGGCTATCTGCGCAATATCGTCGACCGCTCGAAGGGCGGCCACGTCCAGCCGCTCTACGGGGTCGGGCTGGAGCCCTCGCTGACCGAGCGCTTCGCCGAACATTTGCCCGGCTATCGCGGCATGGGACCGGTTCGGGTCGGCAATCAGGCGCACGAGCACCTGCAACATGACGTATACGGACAGATCATCCTGTCGACCGTACAGGCCTTCTTCGATGAACGGCTGTTCCGGCCGGCGACGGTCGAGGATTTCCGCAGTCTGGAGCCGGTCGGCGAGCGCGCCTTCGAGCTCCACGACCAGCCAGACGCCAGCCTCTGGGAGTTCAGGGGCCGGGAGAACGTCCACACCTATTCAGCGGTGATGTGCTGGGCGGCTTGCGACCGGCTGGGAAATGCAGCGGCGAAGCTCGGCCTGACGGAACGCGCCGCCTTCTGGAACGATCGCGCCGCCACGGTGCGGGCCACCATCGAGGAAAAGGCCTGGAACAAGGACCTTGGCCGGTTCGCCGCCACCTTCGGGGGCGACGAACTGGACGCCAGCCTGCTGCAACTGGTCGATGTGCGTTTCGTCAGCCCCGACGACCCACGCATGGCCGCGACCATCGCGGCGGTCGAGAAAGGGCTGCGACGCGGCCCCTATATGCTGCGCTACGCCATTCCCGATGACTTCGGCGAGCCGAAGACGGCCTTCAACATCTGCACATTCTGGCTGATCGAGGCCCTGCACCTGTCGGGCCGGTCCGAAGAGGCTCGGACCCTGTTCGAGGAAATGCTGGATCGGCGAACCGCCGCCGGACTGCTGTCGGAGGACATCGCCCTGGACGGCGCCGAGCTCTGGGGCAACTACCCGCAGACCTATTCGCTGGTCGGCCTGATCAACTGCGCGACCATGCTGTCGCGGCCCTGGTCATCGGTGCGCTGAATCCTTTTGCCGAATCATGGATTCCTAGTGGGTGACGCTGAAAGGGCGACCCATGAGAGACATGACCGAGGTCCTTCGACGCTTCGAGGCCCACGCGGCCGACGAAGATCGCAAGGCGACGCATGAAGTCTATGGCGAGAGCTTCGCAGACGCGGCCTTCGCCTTCATCGAGCGATGGCGGCCGGACGCCGACGAAAACGGCGAGATCCAGGTCCAACTGACCGACTGCGAGAGCGGCGAGCGTCAGTGCTTCCGCCTGGACCTGGACAGCGGCGTATCAGGTTCGTGCGATTAACCTCCGCGCCGGACAAGCCGGCGCGGAGGCGCTGATCACTCGTAGACGAAGGCCTTGTCGTCGAGATCGATGGCCGGCAGCTCGTCCTTCTCCGCCCAGTAATCCTGGGTATGGCGCCACTCCGGCTTGTTCCCGCTCTTGGGCAGCAGGTGCATGCCGCGCATCAGGTAGCCGGGGTTGAAGTTCTCCGGATCGATCCACGGCTCCAGGACCATGTCCTTGTCCTCGGGACGCAGAGCTGGAACCACGCGCTTCGCACCCTTGGCCTTCATGTGATTGAGCAGGCGCGGCACGAAATCGCCGATCAGATCGGCCCGCAGCGTCCAGCTGGCGCGGAAGTAACCGAACACCCAGATCAGGTTCGGCACGCCAGTGAACATCATGCCGCGGTAGTTCACGGTCTGCGAGAAATCGAGCGGCTTGCCGTCGATGTGGAAGTCAATGTCGCCTAGCACATTAAGATCGAAGCCGGTCGCCGTGACGATAATGTCGGCTTCCAGCGTCTCGCCCGACTTCAGCAGGATGCCGTTCTCGGTGAAGCGTTCGATCTCGTCGGTGACCACCGAGGCCTTGCCCGAGGCGATGCCCTGGAACAGGTCGCCGTTCGGCACGAAGGCGATGCGCTGGCGCCAGGGCCGGTAGCGCGGCGTGAAGTGCTTGTCGACGTCATAGTCCTCGCCGAGGAAAGCGCGAACCCCGGCCAGCAGATCCTTGGTGACCGATTCCGGCTCCTCAAGCGCCCGGCGGGTGAAGGCCGCCTGGTCGAACAGGATCTTCTTGCGGACGATCTCGTGGACCCAGTTCTCGTCGATCTCCAGCTCCCGCAGGGTGTCGGCCAGTTCGTTGGCGTTGCGCCCCGGGATGAAATAGGTCGGCGAGCGCTGCAGCAAGGTGACGTGCGCGACGTCGGCGGCGATGGCCGGGACCAGGGTCGCGGCCGTGGCGCCCGAGCCGATGACGACGACCTTCTTGCCCTTGTAGTCGAGGTTCTCGGGCCAGGTCTGAGGGTGGACGATCAGTCCCTTATAGGTCTCCATCCCCGGCCACTCGGGTGTGTAGCCTTCGGAGTGGCGGAAGTAGCCCTGGCACATCCAGAGGAAATTGGTGGTGAAGGACCCGGCCTCGCCGGTGTCGGTCCGCACCGTCTCCAACGTCCACAGATTGTCCTGGCTGGACCACCGGGCTGAAGTGATCTTGGTCTTGTACTGGATATGACGGGCCAGATCGTGGTCTTCGATCACCTCGCCCATGTAGGCCAGGATCTCTTCGGCCGTGGCGATGGGCGTGCCCTTCCACGGCTTGAACCGATATCCGAAAGTGTAGAGATCGCTGTCGGACCGGATGCCAGGATAGCGGTGGGTGTGCCAGGTGCCGCCGAAGCTCTCCTGGCTCTCCAGAACCGTAAAGCTCGTTCCCGGGCTTTGCTCGGTCAGGTGATAGGCTGAGCCGATCCCCGAAATGCCCGCCCCGACGATGATGACGTCGAAGTGTTGTGTCTTGGCCTTCGCCTTCACGGCAAGCGTATCCGTCCCGGTCATCCGTTCCCGTTCTTTTGTTGTTGGCGGTTGTGTCCGCTTTTCGCTTCATCGGAAGGGTACGTCCCGCCCGGCTCGGCTCCTTGACCGAAATCAATATAGGTTATCGCTGATAACCGAAAGTGGGAGCTTAGCGCCGTGCCGCAGTTGGGTCGCCAGCAACGTGGCTCGAACTCAAGTCAGCAACCATGAGTCGTAGGGATGGATTTACGTCTCCCAAGCATGATCGCTCCATGTCACGACTGCTTGCGATACCGGCGCTCCTGTTCAGCTTTCGCGGCGAAATTGGCAGGATCGCGTTTATGACGGGTCACGCCTTGATCCTCGGCCTCATGCTGCTGCTGAGCGCGTTGGTCACACCCTTTTTTGGAAATCTGCATGGCTCGGATCTAGCCATTCTGATCACAACCGTGGCTGTCGGCTCGGCCTTCATGATGACGGCGCTGGCGCTCTATTTCTGGCCGACCCTCGCATTGGGAGCCAAGCGCGCCCGAAGCCTCGGCGTCCCACTCCCGCTCGCCTTCGCCATAGCCTTGGGCCCAACACTGGCCCTGATGACGGCGCTGCTCCTTGGCGTCGCGACCTCACTCGATCCGAGACCGCTGATGGCGATCATCGGCGTCGTGAATTCAATCGTCTTCCTGACGCTCTGCATATGGCCTCCCCAGCCACGGAGCCCTCAGTCGTACCAGGCGCGGTCTGAGCGTTCGATCAAGGCGAAGGCGCCGGCCGGACCCCAGCTGCCAGCCGCATAGGGCTTCGGCGCCATGCCGGAATCGCGCCAGGCCTGCGCCACGCCGTCGATCCATTCCCAGGCGCGCTCGACCTCGTCCCGGCGCACGAACAGCGTGCGGTTGTTCTGGATCACGTCGAGGATCAGTCGCTCATAGGCGATGCGCCGCCGGGCGTTGGGGCCGGAATAGGCTTTCGCCAGCGACAGCGATAGCGGCAGCGATTGCAGCCGCATGCCGCGCTCGGAAAGTCCCGGCGCCTTGTTCATGAGCAGCAATTCGATGTCCTCGTCCGGCTGCAGGTCGATGACGAGGCGGTTGGCGGCGAGGTCCGCCTTGGCCGCGCCGTCGAAGATCGAGTGCGGAACCGGTTTGAACTGGATGGCGATCTGGGTGCGCCGCTCGGGCAGGCGCTTGCCGGTGCGCAGGAAGAACGGCACGCCGGCCCAGCGCCAGTTGTCGATATCAGCGCGCAGGGCGACGAATGTCTCGGTGTCGGTCGGCTGACCACGTTCGGCCTCGTAGCCGCCCACCGAAGCCCCGCCCGACACGCCGGGCGTGTACTGGCCGCGCACGCTGACGGTCTGAACGTCGGCGCGGGTGACCGGTCGCAGCGAGCGCAGCACCTTGACCTTTTCGTCGCGGACGGAGTCCGGCTCCATGTCCGACGGCGGCTCCATGGCAACCAGGCACAGCAGCTGCAGCATATGGTTCTGCACCATGTCCCGCAGGGCGCCGTACTCGTCGTAATAGGGCCAGCGATCGCCGACGCCCTCGGTCTCGGCCACGGTGATCTGCACGTGGTCGATGGTCAGGTTGTTCCACAGCGGCTCGAACAGGGTGTTGGCGAAGCGCAGCGCCAGCAGGTTCTGGACCGTCTCCTTGCCCAGATAGTGGTCGATGCGGAAAATGCTGTCTTCGGGGAACACCTCCGCCACCGCGCCGTTGATGACCTTAGAACTCTCAAGGTCGCGGCCGATCGGCTTCTCCAGCACGATCCGCGTCTTGGGGGTGGCGAGGCCAGCCTGGGACAGGGCGGCGCAGACGCGGCCGTAGATACTGGGCGACAGCGCCAGGTAGAAGATCGGAATGCGCGCCTCGCCGAGGGCGGCCTTCAAGTCCGCAGCGCCTTCCGGCGTCGTGGCGTCGGCGCCGACATAGTTCAGGCGCTTCTCAAAGCGCGCCCAGGCCTTGGCGTCGAGCCCTGCCGGACCAGCGCGTGAGCCGACAGATTCCTTCACCTCGGCGATGAAGGCCTCACGGCTCATCTCGGCGCGGGCGGTTGCGATGATGGCGAACCCGTCAGCCAGGAAGCCGTCGGCGTCCAGGAAGTACAGCGAGGGAAAGAGCATCTTTTGGGCGAGATCGCCCGTGCCGCCGAACAGAACGATCACATCGGCAAGAGGCTGCTCTGCCATCGGTGTCACCTTTTCGCGAGATTGCACTTATCAGCGCGCATAGCTGCGTTCGCGGATGCAACGTCAAGTCCTTCTCACGGGTTCATTCCGTTGAACCGAGGAAATTGGATCGAACCGGGGCCGCAGGCGTTCCTCGTGGCTCTCGGGCGAAAGTAAACATGAGCGTAGACGAATTGAGCATCGGGCTGAGCAAGCCCCCCGCACGGCTGGCGCTGGACGGCGCCGCACTGTTCCTTGATCTGGACGGCACCTTGGCGCCGATCGCCGAGCGTCCGGAAGATGTCCGTCCCGACCCGCGCCGCACAGACCTGCTGCAAAAGCTGGGCAAGCGCCTGGACGGCCGGCTCGCGGTCGTCAGCGGCCGCTCGCTTTCCGAAATCGACCACATTCTTGAAAGCCGGGTGACCTGCGTCGCCGCCATCCATGGCCTGGTGCGCCGCGACGCCCACGGAGTGATCGGCGAGGCCGCGCCCCATCCTGGCCTGACCACCGCGCGCACGGCCCTGCGCGAGTTCGCCGCGCGCGATCCGCGACTGCTTATCGAAGACAAGGCGCTCAGCCTCACCATGCACTACCGCCAGGCCCCTGACCGGGCGCGGGAGGTCATCGACCTGGCCGAACACATCGCCACGCTTACCGGTCTCACCCTGCAACCCGGCGACATGGTCGTCGAACTGCGCACGCCCGGCGCCAGCAAGGGCGACTCGATCCGCGCCTTCATGACCGAGCAGCCGTTCCGCGGCCATCAACCGATCTTCCTGGGCGACGACCTGACCGACGAACATGGGTTCTTCGCCGCCAAGCAGCTCGGCGGCTACGGGATTCTGGTCGGCCCCGAGCGAAAGACCACCGCCACCTATCGAATGGAGGGCGTCGAAGCGGCCCTTACCTGGCTGGAGGCCGCAGAATGAGCCGGCTGATCGTCGTCTCCAATCGCGTCAACCCGCCGACCGGCAAGGGCGACGAAACCGTCGGCGGCCTGGCCATGGCGCTCGCCGCGGCCCTGCGGGAATATTCGGGCCTGTGGTTCGGCTGGAGCGGCAAGACCACGCCAGAGTTCACCGGCCACCTGAACCTTCAGCGCGTCGAGGGCGTGACGGTCGCGACCGTCGACCTCGAGGAGGCCGACCTCAACGAATATTATAACGGCTACGCCAACAAGACGCTGTGGCCACTATTCCACTATCGCCAGGATCTGACCGCCTACGACCGCTCGTTCGACGAGGGCTATGAGCGTGTGAACCGACGTTTCGCCGAGACGCTACGACCGCTGATCGAGCCCGACGACCTAATCTGGATCCACGACTATCACCTGATCCCTTTGGCGCGCGAGCTGCGCAGCCTGGGCGTCAAAAACCGGATCGGCTTCTTCCTGCACATCCCGTGGCCGGCGCACCAGCTGATCACCACCTTGCCACGCCACAAGAAGCTGGTGGAGGCGCTGTTCGCTTACGACCTGGTTGGCTTCCAAACCCCCGAATACCGCCAGGCGTTCGAGGAATATGTGCTGAGCGAAGCCGATGGCGTCGCGGTGGGTCTGAACACCCTGCGCGCCTTCGGCCGCACCGTTCAGGTCGGCGACTTCCCCATCGGCATTGACGCCGCCGAGTTCGGCGAGATGGTCAATTCCGAGCGCGCTCATCGCACCTACGACGTGATGACCGCCCACACCGCCTTCCGGAAGATGATCGTCGGTGTTGACCGGCTCGACTATTCCAAGGGGCTGGAGGAACGGTTCCTCGGCTTCGAGCGCTTGCTCGCCGATCACCCGCATCTGCGCCGCGAGGTGCTGATGCTGCAGATCGCTCCGGTCAGCCGCGAAGGGGTCGAGGCCTATCAGGAGATCCGCGCGCGTTTGGACGCCCTGTCGGGGCGCATCAACGGCGAATATGCCGACATCGACTGGAACCCGGTCCGCTACGTGAACCGCAACTACCGCCGCGACGAGCTGGCCGGCGTCTATCGCGCCGCCAAGGTGGGGCTGGTGACGCCGTTGCGGGACGGCATGAATCTCGTCGCCAAGGAGTTCGTGGCCGCTCAGGACCCGGAGGATCCAGGCGTGTTGGTGTTGTCGCGTTTCGCCGGCGCCGCCAACCAGATGCCCGAGGCGCTGCTGATCAATCCCAACAGCCCCGAGGACATCTCCGAGGCCCTGAACCGGGCGCTCAACATGGAGCTCGGGGAGCGAATCGCGCGCTGGCGCGCTCTCTTCGACAATGTTCAGCGCGAAGACGTCACCGCCTGGCGGGACGCCTATGTGGGCGCGCTCGCCGCCATCCGGACAGGCGCCCACCGCAAAGCCGCCGAGGGACCGCTCTATGGCGAACAAGCTCGCCCGCTATCAGTCCATGAGAGACTTTACCCGGACGGCGGAGCCCAGCGGCCGGGAGAAGGCCCAGCCCTCGAAACAGCTGCGCTACGTGATCCAGAAGCACGCGGCGAGCCGGCTTCACTACGACTTTCGTCTGGAACTGGACGGGGTCTTCAAGTCCTGGGCCGTGACCAAGGGACCCTCCCTAGACCCACACGATCGTAGGCTGGCGGTCGAGGTCGAGGATCACCCGCTCGACTACGGCGACTTCGAAGGCACGATTCCCAAGGACCAGTACGGCGGCGGCTCGGTCATGCTGTGGGACCGCGGCTATTGGGCGCCAGAGCCGGGAACCGATCCACATGAAGGGCTGGAAAAGGGCGACCTGAAGATCGTGCTCGAAGGCGATCGCCTGCATGGCGGCTTCGTCCTTGTACGGATGAAACATGATCGCAACGGCGGCAAGCGCAACAATTGGCTGCTGATCAAGCATCGCGACGAGTTCGCCAAGGAGGGCGACGCCGAGGCCTTGCTGACAAAAAACGCCACCTCCGTAGCCTCAGGCCGAACGATGGAGGCCATCGCCGAAGGCAAGGGCAAGGGTCCGACCCCGTTCATGAAGGCGAAGAGGACCAAGGCTCGCGCCGACGACGTGTGGCAGAGCAAGCCTAGATCGGCCACGGCGTCGCCCAAGCCGCTTGCTGCGCCCCCCGCGCCGAAACTGCGGCCCGCGGCCCTGCCCAGTTTCGTCGAACCCCAGCTCTGCAAATCAGTTGAACGACCGGCGAACGGAGCCGGCTGGGGCCATGAGGTCAAGTTCGACGGATATCGCCTTCAACTACGCGTCGAAGGCGGCAAAGCCGTGGTCCGCACCCGCAAGGGCCTGGACTGGACCGAGCGTTTTGGCGCGATCGCAGCGGCCGCCTCGGCCCTGCCCGACTGCATCCTCGACGGCGAGGCCGTCGCTCTGGACCACGATGGCCAGCCGAGCTTTTCGGCGCTGCAGGCTGCGCTGGCGGAAGAGAAGACCGGCGATCTGATCTATTTCGCGTTCGACCTGATGTTCGGGGGCGGGGCTGATCTGCGCGAGTTACCGCTTCGCGAGCGCAAGGAGGCCCTGAAGCTGGTGCTGCAAGGCGATGATCCCCGGATCCGCTATGTCGAGCATTTCGAAACCTCCGGCGAGGCGGTCTGGCAGTCGGCCTGCCGGCTCAACCTCGAAGGCATCATTTCCAAGCGGCTGGACGCCGCCTACTGTTCAGGCCGCTCCGAAAGCTGGACCAAGGCCAAGTGCCGGAACGGCGAGGAAGTAGTGATTGGCGGCTGGACCGGCGAAAAGGGCCAGCTTCGCTCGCTGCTGGCCGGCATCTATCGCGACGGCCAGCTCGCCTATGTCGGCCGCGTCGGCACCGGCTTTGGACGTGAGACGGTGGCGCGCGTGCTGCCGAAACTGGAGGCCCTGGCGAGCAGCAAGAGCCCGTTCAAGGGCGCCAACGCCCCGCCCAAGGCGGCCAATGTGCATTGGGCCAAGCCGGAACTCGTGGCCGAGATCGCCTTCGCCGGCTTCAGTGGCGACGGCAACATTCGCCAGGCGTCCTTCAAGGGCCTTCGCGAAGACAAACCCGCCCGGGAGGTCGAGGCGGAAAAGCCCGCACCGGCAGAAGACATCGAACTTGCCGAACCCACGCCGCGCCCGGCGGCACGGAAAGGAAAGTCCAGCATGGGCGAACCCGTCGTCATGGGTGTGACCATCTCCAGCCCCGACAAGGCGCTTTGGCCGAATTCGGCCGACTCCCCCGAGCCTGTGACAAAGCTCGAACTGGCGCGGTACCTGGAAGAAATCGGTCCGTGGATGATGAAGCACATCGAGGGCCGCCCCTGCTCGATCATCCGCACGCCGGACGGCATCGGCGGCGAGCAGTTTTTCCAACGCCATGCAGGCAAGGGCTCATCCCCGCTGATCAACGAGGTCGAAGTCAGCGGCGATCATGCCGCCTATCTGCAGGTCGATCAGATTGAAGCCCTAGCGGCCCTGGCCCAGATCGGGGCGACCGAATACCACCCGTGGAACTGCCGGCCACATGAACCGGAAATCCCCGGCCGATTGGTCTTCGATCTCGATCCGGGTCCCGGCGTGACCTTCGACGACGTGGTCGCCGCCGCGCGGGACGTGCGCGATCGGCTGGAGGAGGTCGGGCTGACCGCCTTCTGCAAGACCACGGGAGGCAAGGGCCTTCACGTCGTGACGCCGCTGAGCCCGCCGAAGGGAAAGCTCGACTGGCCGATCGCCAAGGCCTTCGCCAAGAAGCTATGCGAGCAGATGGCGGCTGATGAGCCGGACCGCTACGTGGTCAACATGGCCAAGAAACTGCGCAATGGGCGGATTTTCCTGGATTACCTGCGCAACGACCGGCTCTCCACCGCCGTGGCGCCCTTGTCGCCGCGGGCCAGGGAGGGAGCCAGCGTCTCCTTCCCGCTGAATTGGAGCCAGGTGAAGGCGGGCCTTGATCCGCTCCGCTACACCATCCGCACCGCGCCGGCCTTGCTCAAGAAAACCACCGCCTGGGCGGACTACGCTGAAAGCGAAAGATCACTGGAAACCGCCATCAAGCGTCTGGGCTGAAACAAGCTCGCCCCATCTGGGGCGCGAAGATGAACCTAACCCAAACCGGATGGTTCAGCTTGGGCTCAGCGGCGGCCCCTCATGATGTCTCCAACAGTTGAGTAGGAGATCGCCATGAAGAAGATCCTGACCGCCGCCGTCGCCCTGTCCGTCCTGGTCAGCGCTGGAGCGGCGAACGCCCAGCCCTACCGCAACGATCATCGAGATCACCGCGACGACCGCCGCACCGAGCAGCAATATGACCGCCGCATGGACAAGGCCGAGCGTAAGTACGACCGAAACGTCCGCAAGGCCGAGCGCAAGTATCGCGCTTCCGCCTATCAGCGTCCGAGCGGCTACGCCTATCGCCATTGGAACCGCGGCGACCGTCTGCCCCCGGCCTATCGGGATCAACGCTATCGCGTCGATTATCGCACCTATGGCCTGAGCGCCCCGCCGCGCGGCTATTACTACACCCGCGTCGATAACGACGTGGTCCTGACCGCCGCCGCCACCGGCCTGGTCGCCTCGGTCATCGTGGGGATGTTCCAGTAGTGGAGTTCCTCTCCCCGCTGGGGAGAGGCTAGGTGAGGGGCTAGACTATCAGCCCCGCCGAGTTGGGTGAGAGGCTCCGCTGCGTCGCTGCGCAACGCCCCCTCACCCGGCCTCTCCCAAGGGAGAAGAGAAGTCCTTAAGACGCCCGCTTCCGAGCGGGCGTTTTTCTTGCTGCGGGCTTCTTCTCCGCCGCGCGCGGCGCCGTCTTTCGGCGCGTACCACCCTCGCCCAGGCTGCGGCGCAAGGCGTCCATCAGGTCGATGACCTCGGCCTCCTTGGGCTCGGCGACCGGCGCGGTGACGCCGTGGTTCTTTTCCTTCTCCGCGATCAGCTTGCGCAGCGCGGTTTCATAGCGGTCGGTGAACTCGCTGGGATCGAACGGGCCTTCGAGCTGGTCGATGATCTTCTCGGCGATAGCGACCATCTTGGCGTCGGCCTTCACGTCCGGAATGTTTCCGAAGAAATCAGCCGGATCGCGCACCTCGTTCTTGGAGCGAATGGTGTAGGCCAGCAGCCCCTGGTCGCGCGGCTCCAGCGCCATCACCCGTTCGCGCTGGTGCATGACCACCCGGGCCAGCGCCACCTTCCCGGCCCCGCTCATCGCCTCGCGAATGACACTGAAGGCCTCGACCGCCAGATCGCCGTCTGGCGCCAGGAAGTAGGGGTCGTTCCAGTAGAGACGGTCGATCTCGGCCTCATCGACGAACCGCTCGATATCGATGGTGCGGGTGGTTTCCAGCCGCACGTTCTTGATCTCCTCGTCGGTGACGACGACGTAGCGGCCCTTCTCAATCTCATAGCCCTTGACGATGTCCGCCCGCTCGACCGGACCGGTGTCCGGGTCTGTCGGGATCATCCGGATACGGTTGTGAGTCTCTTTGTGCAGCATGTTGAACGAGACGTCGGCGCTGCGAGACGTGGCCGTGTAAAGGGCCACGGGGCAGCTTACGAGCGACAGGCGCAGATAACCCTGCCAGGTGGGGCGAGTGGCCATGTCCGGACTCCGCGGAGCTGATCAGAGTCAGGAAACGCCGAGCCTAGCGATTCAGTTCGCTGGCAAACTCAAGGTTGGCAGGACCGCGGCTTGCTGGACATCGAGTTGGGGCTTGCGGAAGGCGTCCCGCACGCCGCTCTGCGCGCCGAACTCCACCAGCTGGTCCTTGGCCGGGTCGTAGGCGGGCCAGGCGATATCGCAGCTCGGTGCGCCGGTCTTGGCGAAGGCGACCCAGCAGCCATGCATCAGCTTCGCCATCGCCTTGTCGTCGGCCGCGACCATGCTCTCGGGCGTGCGCCGGCCCCAGTATTCGAAGACATACTGGATCTCGGCGGCGTGGGCGGCGCTGGTCACGCCCATCGGCCGGAAACGCGAGCCGACATAGGAGAAATGATAAAGCCAGGCCGGCTTGCCGTTCGCCGCTTCGGCGGCGATCCAGCGGGCGGGGGCGACCATGAAGCGGTCGCCGAAGGCCGCGCGGACCAGGGCCTCATCGCCCTTGGCGGCCTCGCTGGCATAGGCCGCCTTGGCGGGCGCGGGGATGGCGGCGGCCATGACCGAGGCGTTCGGCAAGCTGCGGCCCATCAGCGAATCCTCGCCGGAATTGGCCCCGATGATCAGGGGCACATCGATCTCGCGCCCGGCTGCGAAGGCTTGGGATGGAGGCTCCTTCAATAGCCGCCCATCCACAAAGGGTCCGTAGTCGTCCGTCAGGGTCCCGGCGATCAGGCGTTCAGCCGGAACCGCGCGCAGGTCGGCGACCCCGGCGTTTTCCAGACCCAGCTTGGCGGCCACGGCGACACCGGCGGCTTCCTTGTCGGCCAGGGTGGTGGGCGCCGACCAGCCGCCGCCTGACTGCACGGCCGCTTTCTGGAACAGCCCCTTGGCCTTGGGCGTGGCGAGGATGGCGAGCGTACTCATGCCGCCGGCGCTTTCACCAAAGACCGTGACGTTTTTCGGATCGCCCCCAAAGGCCGCGATATTGCGCTGGACCCATTCCAGGGCGGCGATCTGGTCCATAAGACCATAGTTTCCGACAGGCGCCTTGCCCGCGGCCTTGCTCAGAGCGGGATGGGCGAAATAGCCGAGCGGGCCGAGGCGATAATTGATCGAGACCAGCACAACCCCGTCGCGGGCGAAGTTCTGGCCGTCATAGATCCAGCCCGCCCCGGTCCGGTGAGAGCCGCCATGCAACCAGACCATGACCGGCGCCTTGCCGCCGAGTTTTTCCTTTAGCGGGGCAAAGACGTTGAGCTGCAGGCAGTCCTCGCTGATCGGCCCGTTGGCGCTGCCTTCGTTGGGCGTCCCGTCGGGCTTCATCTGCTGCGGGCAGGAGGGACCGTTGGTGGCGGCGTCGCGCGCGCCGCTCCAGGCGAGCGGCCTCTGCGGCGGCGCCCAGCGTAGGTCGCCGACCGGAGGGGCCGCATAGGGCACGTTCTTGAAGATCCGCGCCCGGTCGGTCTGCGCGCCAGCCAGCACGCCGCTCTCGACCTTCACGGTCACGTCCTGGGCTTGCGCCGCTGAAGCCAAGGACAGCGCGCCCACGATGATCGCACCCATTTGCAGCATGGCGTTTCCCCTGACCCGAAGGCTGGCGAGCATTCGGCGCGCCCGCGCCAAGGTCAAGGCGACTCCACCGTGAGGTGCTTGACTCTTTCGCCCCCAATTCTAGAACAAAATAAGAACAAAGGATCTAGAAGCGATGTCTGGATTTCGCGACGACCGCCTGGCGGCGCTCAAGGCGAAGATCGCCACCCTTGAGGCGGGCGGACGGGCGGACTCTGAATCCCTGCCGTTCGGAGCCCCCGAAATCGACGACTGTTTCCTCGGTGGCGGCCTGGCCCTGGGCCAATGGCACGAGTTCACCGGAGCCGGGATGGAGGTGGAGACCGCCGCCTCACCGGCCGCCTTCGCCGCCCTCGTCGCCGCCCCGCTCGCGCGGCGCGGCGAGGCGGTCTGGGTGCTGCGGCGCGACGACCTGTTCGCGCCGGGACTGGCCGGACTGGGCTTTCCGGCCGAGCGGTTGATCCAGGTCTGCGCCCGCGACGAAGCCGAGGCCCTGGCCATCACCGAAGACGCCCTGGCCACGATCGGCGTCGCCGCGGTCTTCGCCGAGGTCGAAGCCGTCGACCTCACCGCGGGCCGTCGCCTGCAACTGGCCTGCGAGAAACGCGGCTCCACCGGCTTCGTGATCCGCCGGCGGCCCTACGGAGGCCAGGAGCGCAAGTCCGCCTCCGGCTCGGCGGCCGCCACCCGATGGAAGATCGCCCCAGCGGCCAGCGAACCTGGACCTGGGGAATTTGGTCTCGGTCCACCTCGTTGGCGGGTCGAACTGGAACGCTGCCGGGGAGGCCGAACCGGCGCCTGGCTGATGGAGGCCCAAACCGCATTCACCTGGGAGGCCGGACATGGCCCGTATCCTCTGCGCCTGGTCCCCGAACTGGGCGATCGCCAACTGGCGCCGGCGGAACCCATCCGACTCTCCGCCTGAGCCCTTCGGCCTGATCGAGGCGGTGAAGGGCGCGCGCCGGCTGGCGGCGGTGGACAAGGCCGCGCGCGCCGCCGGCCTCTATACCGGCCAGAAGGTCACCGACGCCATGGCCTTGGTCCCCGAACTCGTCACCGCCGAGGGCGAGCCGGAGGCTGACGCCGCCGCCCTCACCGCCCTGGTCGATTGGGCCGTACGGTTCTCCCCCGCCGTGGCGCCAGATGCGCCCGACGGCCTGTTCCTCGACATCGCCGGGGTCTCGCACCTGTGGGGCGGCGAAGCTGAACTGATGGCCGACTTCCGCGCCCGGCTGGCCGCCAACGGCCTGCACTTCCGCTGCGCCATCGCCGACACGCCCGGCGCGGCCTGGGCCCTGGCCCACCATGGCAAGGGCATGGAGATCATCGCCCCACCGAACGGCCAGGCCGACCTGCTCGCCTATCTGCCGCCTGCCGCCTTGCGGCTGGAGCCGCAGGCCGCCGCCCAGATGGAGCGGCTGGGTCTGCGCCTGCTGTTCCAGATCATCGGCCTGCCGCGCGCGCCTCTGGCCCGCCGGTTCGGCAAGCAGACCTTGATCCGGCTGGACCAGGCCATGGGCCGCGCCGACGAAGCCCTGACCTTTCGCCGTCCGCCGCATCCCTGGTTCGCGCGGCTGGCCTTCTTCGAACCGATCAGCGCGCTGGAGGACCTGCAGCGGGTCAGCTTCGACGTCTCCGCCAAGCTGTGCGCGCGGCTGGAGCAGGAGGGCCAAGGCGCCAAGCGCTTCGTCATCGCCTTCCACCGGCTGGACGGAAAGGCCTTTCCCCTGGCCATCGGCCTGTCGCTGGCCGGCCGCGATCCGACCCGGATCGCCAAGCTGCTGGCCCCCAAGCTGGAAACCGTCGACCCGGGGTTCGGGATCGACGTGGTGACCCTGGAGGCTGAAGGCGTGGAACCGGTTTCCGGCCGCCAAGTCCGGCTCGACACCGGCGCGGAAGCCGCAGTCGAGGACGGCCTCGCCCCCCTGGTCGATCGGCTGACCAACCGGCTGGGCGAGGGCCGCGTCTGGAAATCCGTGCCGGTGGCCAGCCATGTTCCCGAACAATCGACCCGCCACGCCGCCCCGCTGAAGGCGGTGATGGGCGCCGGCTGGAACCCCGAGGCGCCGCGCCCCCTACGCCTGTTTCGCCAGCCCGAGCCGCTGGAGAATGTCATGGCCCTCACCCCCGACGATCCCCCCCGCCAGTTTCAGTGGCGCAAGCGCGTCCACCGCGTCCTCCAGGCCGAAGGTCCCGAACGGATCGGCGCAGAATGGTGGCGAGCCGACATCGACAAGGTCAGCATCAGCCACGTCCGCGACTACTACCGGGTCGAGGACCAAGAGGGCGCGCGCTTCTGGGTGTTCCGCGAAGGCCTCTATAGCGCCGACGCCGAGACCCGCTGGTGGCTGCACGGGGTGTTCGGATGAAGCGCAAGCCCCCTCAGTCAGCTTCGCTGACAGCTCCCCCAAAGGGGGAGCATCTAGCTTTTAGTTCCGCCCCCTCTGGGAGAGGTGGCGCGCGCAGCGCGACGGAGGGGGCGCAATGACCCGCTACGCCGAGCTCCAGACCACCACCAATTTCTCGTTCCTGCGCGGAGCTTCACATCCGGATGAACTGGTGATGGAGGCCGGCGAGTTGGGCATGAAGGCCATTGGGATCACCGACCGCAATTCGCTGGCTGGGGTGGTGCGGGCCTGGTCTGAGATGCGGAGGCTGAGCAAGACGCCGCTGGCGGTGAAGGCGCTGACCGGATGTCGGCTGGACTTCGCAGACGGCACGCCGTCGCTGCTCTGCTACCCCACCGACCGTGAAGCCTATGGCCGGCTGACCCGGTTGCTGACTGTCGGCCAGCTTCGCTCCGAGAAGGGCGAATGCGACCTTCGCTGGGCCGACTTCACTAATCATTCCGAGGGCCAGCTCGTCCTCGTCGTCCCGCCAGCCAAGCTGGATGACGACTTTGAACGCCGGCTACGCGAGATCGCCGGCGACCTGCGTGGCGACGTCTGGCTTGCGGCATCGAGGCCCTATGGTGCGCGCGATCTAAACCGCCTCTCGCGACTGGCCGCCCTGGCGGAGTCCACCGGCGCGCCGATGGTCGCCACCAACGACGTCCTCTATCACCGTCCTGACCGTCGGAACCTGCAGGACGTGCTGACCTGCATCCGCGAGACCTGCACCATCCATGACGCCGGCCTGCGGCTGGAGGCCAATGGCGAGCGGCACCTCAAATCGCCCGCCGAAATGGAGCGTCTCTTCAAGCGGTTCCCCGGCGTGGTGGAGCGCAGCGTAGAGATCGCCGAGCGTGTTGAGTTCGACCTTGAGCAACTCAAGTACGAATACCCGGACGAGCCAGTCCCGCCCGGCAAGACCGCAATCCAGCATCTGCGCGACCTGACCTGGGAAGGCGCGGAGTGGCGCTTCGAGAAAGGGATGGGCGAGAAGGAACAGCGGACGATCCAGCACGAACTCGACCTGATCGAGGAACTGGGCTTCGCCAATTATTTCCTCACCGTCCACGACATCGTCGCCTGGGCGCGCAGCCAGGACATCCTCTGCCAGGGCCGAGGATCGGCGGCCAATTCCTGCGTCTGCTTCTGCCTGGGGGTGACGGCGGTCGATCCGACCAAGGAGGATCAGGACCTGTTGTTCTCGCGCTTCATTTCCAAACAACGCGGCGAGCCGCCAGACATCGACGTGGACTTCGAGCACGCCCGCCGCGAGGAGGTGATGCAGTACGTCTATCGCCGCTATGGCCGGGATCGCGCCGCCATCGTGGCCACCGTTATCCACTATCGTCCGCGCATGGCGATCCGCCAGGTTGGCAAGGCGCTGGGCTTGACCGAGGACGTCACCGCCGCGCTCGCCGACACCATCTGGGGAAGCTGGGGCGAGGAAGTCCCCGACAGCTATGTCACCCAGGCCGGCCTGGACCCGACCAATCCCGAGATTCACCGGGCGGTACGTTTGGCTACGGAGCTTTTGAAGTTTCCCCGACACCTCTCCCAGCACGTGGGCGGCTATGTCCTGACCCAGAGGCGGCTGGACGAGACCGTGCCGATCGGCAACGCCGCCATGAAGGACCGCACCTTCATCGAATGGGACAAGGACGACATCGACGCCATCGGCCTGATGAAGGTCGATGTCCTGGCGCTGGGCATGCTGACGGCCCTGAAGAAGAGCTTCGACATGATCCCGGAAGACGACCCCCTGGTGGGGCGCAAGATCACCGACATCGCCCACATTCCGCAGGGAGAGTCGGGCGTCTACGACATGCTTTGTGCGGCCGATTCCGTCGGGGTTTTCCAGGTCGAGAGCCGGGCGCAGATGTCGATGCTGCCCCGGTTGAGACCCAAGAAATTCTACGACTTGGTGGTCGAGGTGGCGATCGTCCGCCCAGGACCGATCCAAGGCGACATGGTCCATCCCTATTTGAAACGACGCAACGATCCTGACCTCGTCGACTATCCCCGGCCAGGCTCGGAGTTTCCGCAAGACGAACTGGAAGGCATTCTCAAGAAAACTCTGGGCGTACCACTCTTCCAGGAGCAGGCGATGCGGATCGCCATCGAGGCGGCGCAGTTCACCGAGGACGACGCCGATGGCTTGCGGCGCTCGATGGCCACCTTCCGTCATCACGGCAACGTCGGCGACTACGAAACCCAGTTCCTGGAGGGCATGAAGAACCGTGGCTACGACCCAGAGTTCGTCGAGCGCTGCTTCAAGCAGATCGAGGGCTTTGGCTCTTACGGTTTCCCGGAGAGCCATGCGATCAGTTTCGCCCTGCTGGTCTATGCCTCAGCCTGGGTGAAGTGGCGCTGGCCGGACGCTTTCCTGGCCTCGCTGCTAAACAGCCAGCCGATGGGGTTCTACCAGCCGGCCCAACTGGTGCGTGACGCGCGCCAGCATGGGGTGGAGGTGCGCGGGCCCGACGTGCTGGCCAGTGATTGGGATTGCACCCTGGAGGCCTCGCCCCATCACGAACGGTTTCGCGCGGTGCGGCTGGGTTTGCGGCAGATCAAAGGGTTCAGCCAGGATGAAGCCAAGCGCCTGGTCGCCGCCCGCGACGAGGGCGTTCGCAGTATCGACGATTTCGCGGTCCGCGCGGGCCTGTCCCGGCGGTCGCTGGAACTGTTGGCCGAGGCCGACGCCTTCGCCTCCCTCGGCCTGACCCGGCGTCAGGCGCTGTGGGCGGTGAAGGGGCTGGCCGACGAAACCGGCAGCCTGAAGACCGCGCCCCTGCTGGCCGCCATGGGGGTGGTCGAACATCAGGTGGAGCTACCGCTGATGAACCTGCCCCAAGAGGTGACCGAGGACTATCGGACCACCAGCCTGTCGCTGAAGGCCCATCCGGTCGGCTTCTTCCGCGGCAGCCTGAACAGCCTGGGCGCGGTTCCGGCTCGCGAACTGACGCGGATGCGGGATCGAAAGCTGGTCACCGTCGGCGGTCTGGTGCTGGTGCGCCAGCGGCCCGGCACAGCCAAGGGGGTCACCTTCCTGACCCTGGAAGACGAGACCGGCATCGCCAATATCGTGATCTGGAAGGACGCCTTCGACGCCAACCGCAAGCTGGTGATGACCTCGTCCTTCCTGGTCATCCATGGCCAGGTCCAGAGCGAGAGCAATGTCGTCCACGTGGTCGCCCGCCGCTTCACCGACCTCTCTCACCGATTGTCGGAAATGAAGGAAGAGGACGGTCCGGCGCCGCGCATCCACAGCCGCGTCACTGGCCGCCTGGTGCGTAGTCGCGATTTCCACTGACCTGCCTTCGTGTAGAGTGATCTCCGAAAACCCTGACAGGGAGGACGCGATGTCCACTGCAGTTCAGCTTCTTATCGGCACCCGCAAGGGCGCCTGGATCTATCGCAGCGACGCCCAGCGACAGACCTGGTCGGTCCAGGGTCCGATCTTCCTGGGCCACATCGTCAACCATCTGGTACTCGATCCCCGCGATGGGAAGACGCTGCTGATGGCCGCATCGACCGGGCACTTGGGTCCGACCATCTTCCGCTCCACCGACGGAGGCGTGACCTGGGCCGAGGCTCAGCAACCACCGGCCTTTCCCAAGGCGGCGACCAATGGCGCCGCCACGGCCCGCGCGGTGGATCACAGCTTCTGGCTGGAGCCCGGCCACGCCAGCGAGCCTGGCGTCTGGTGGGCCGGCACCTCGCCGCCGGGCCTGTTCCGCAGCGCCGACGGCGGCGCGACCTGGGACAGCGTCGCGGGCTTCAACGATCACCCGATGTACTGGAACTGGTGCCCGGCGGATGGCGGCACCCCGGACGGGGCGCTGCTGAACCAGATCCAGATCGACCCGCGCGACCCGAACCATATGTATATCGCCACCTCGACCGGCGGCGTGTTCGAGAGCCTGAACCAGGGCGCCGACTGGAGCCCGCTGAACCAGGGGGTCGAGGCCAATTTCATGCCCGACCCCTATCCGGAATATGGTCAGGACGCCCACTACATCGCGCTCGCGCCCACCATGCCCGACCGGATCTGGCAGCAGAACCACTGCGGCATCTACCGGCTGGATCGGCCGGGCGAGCGGTGGGATCGGATCGGCCAGGCTATGCCAGCCGAGGTCGGCGATATCGGCTTCACCATCGTGCCCCACCCACGGGAGGCCGACACCGCCTGGGTGTTTCCAATGGACGGCACCGAGGTCTGGCCGCGCACCAGTCCAGGCGGCAAGCCAGCTGTCTACCGGACCCGTGACGCCGGGGCGACCTGGGAACGCCAGGACGCCGGCTTTCCCTCCCATCAGGGTTGGTTCACCGTCAAGCGTCAGGCGTTCTGCGCCGACAGCGCTGCGCCGCTCGGTCTCTATCTGGGCGCGACCAACGGCGAGGTGTGGATGAGCGATGACGAAGGCGGTTCGTGGCGAACCATCGCCCAGCATTTGCCAGAGATCTACTCGGTCGTGGCCGCGCCGCTCTGATGGTTCAGGTCTTCATTCCCTCGCAGCTCACCTCCTACACCGACGGCGTCAGCCGGTTGGAGGCGGCAGGCGACAGCATCGAGCGGGTACTGGACGATCTCGACGCGCGGTTTCCGGGGTTGAAGTTCCGGGTGGTGGACGAGCAGGACCGCATCCGCCGGCACATGCGGATTTTCCGCAACGGCGACCGCGCCCAGGACTTAGCCCTGAGCCTGACTGATCGCGACGAGGTGCTGATCTTCGGGGCGCTGTCGGGCGGCTAGGCTGGCAAAATCTCGTCCGGCTCAGGCGTCACCGGGAATCGCACGGCGATGATTTCTTCCTGGCCGGCCATCCAGGCCTTGGCCACACGATGGCCGCCGTCCATCAGCCTGCCGTCGGCGCAGAGAATGACGGGATAGGCTGGGTCGGCCTGGGCGATCCGCTGCGCGTGCTTTGCGACTTCGCGGATGGTCGGAACGTGGCGTCCGACGAACCAGCAGTCCTGTTCGAATTCAGGGATATCAGCGAGCTTCACCGAGATGACCGGGAGCTCGGCGGACAGGGCCCAAAGCCGCTCGGTCCACCAGAGGCCGCGCCCGCCATCGACGGGGCGCGTATATTTGTCAGCCATGGATAGGTCCTCCCTCCCCGCAGCAAAGCCCACGGGAAGAGAGGGCGTAAAGTCTTAGAACCGCAGGGTGCGGGCTTCCTTGACGTGCGGCAGAGCGCGGATCTTGGCGATCAGCTCGTCGGCCGGATCCTGGTCGACGCCGACCAGGGCGATGGCGTCTTCGCCGGCCGAGACGCGGCCGAGGTTGAAGGTGGCGATGTTGACGCCCGCTTCAGCCAACAGCGCGCCCAGGGCGCCGATGAAGCCCGGCTTATCCAGGTTGTTCACATAGAGCATGGTGGAGGCGAACGGGGCGTCCAGGTCCATGCCCTTGACCTCGATCACGCGCGGCGCGCCGGCCATGACCGTGCCTGCGAACGAACGCTTGCCCAGGGTCGTGGTGACGGTGATCCGCACCAGGCTGTCATAGATGGGCGAATCGTCCTGCTTGCTTTCCGAGACGGTGATGCCACGATCCTTGGCGACGGCGGGGGCCGAAACCATGTTCACGTCTTCCAGCATCGGACGCAGGACACCGGCCAGGGCGGCGGCGGTCAGCGGACGGGTGTTCAGGTTGGCGACCTCGCCCTCATAGGCGATGTCCACGGCCTTGACCTCGACGTCGACCATCTGGCCGGCGAAGGCGCCGAGGCGCTCGGCCAGGGCCACGAAGGGCTTCAGCTTCGGCGCTTCGTCGGCGGTGACCGACGGGCTGTTCAGGGCGTTGGAGACCGCGCCGGTGAGCAGATAGTCGCTCATCTGCTCGGCCACCTGCAGGGCGACGTTTTCCTGGGCTTCCATGGTGGAAGCGCCCAGGTGCGGCGTGGCGATGAAGTTCTCGGCGCCGAACAGGACGTTGTCCTTCGCCGGTTCCTCGACGAACACGTCGAAGGCCGCGCCGCCGATGTGCCCGCTGTCCAGGCCTGCGCGCAGGGCGGCCTCATCAACCAGGCCGCCGCGGGCGCAGTTGACGATCAGGACGCCCTTCTTGGCCTTGGCAAGGTTCTCGGCCGACAGGATGTTGCGGGTCTTGTCGGTGAGCGGGGTGTGCAAGGTGATGACGTCGGCGCGGGCCAGCAGGTCTTCCAGCTCGACCTTCTCCACGCCGATCTCGACGGCGCGTTCAGCCGACAGGAAGGGGTCGTAGGCCACGACCTTCATCTTCAGGCCGTTGGCGCGGTCCGCGACGATGCCGCCGATGTTGCCGGCGCCGATCAGGCCCAGGGTCTTGGCGTACAGCTCCACACCCATGAAGCGGTTCTTCTCCCACTTGCCGGCCTGGGTCGACTGGTCGGCGGCGGGGAGTTGGCGGGCCAGGGCGAACATCATCGCGATGGCGTGCTCGGCGGTGGTGATCGAGTTACCGAACGGGGTGTTCATCACCACGATCCCCTTGGAGGTCGCGGCGGGGATGTCGACATTGTCCACGCCGATGCCGGCGCGGCCGATGACCTTCAAGTTCGGGGCGGCGGCGATCACGTCCTTGTCAGCCTTGGTGGCCGAGCGGACGGCCAGGCCGTCATAGTCGTTGATGATCTTGAGCAACTCTTCCTTGGAGAGGCCGGTCTTCACATCGGCGTCGACGCCGCGTTGCTTGAAGATGTCGATGGCGGCGGGGCTGAGCTTGTCGGCGATCAATACGCGGGGCATGGGCGGGTGTCCTTACGGATAAAAGGGTATCCGTCCTCGCCACGCGGTTCTTGGGCGTGAAGGCGCGAGGACGCGAAAGGTGTTTAGGCGGCTTGGAGCGCTTCGAGAGTCGAGGCGAAGGCCCAGTCGAGCCACGGCGTCAGGGCCTCCAGGTCGGAGGTTTCAACCGTAGCGCCGCACCAGATCCGCAGACCGGCCGGAGCGTCGCGATAGCCGCCGATGTCCAGGGCCGCGCCTTCCTTTTCGAGGATGGCGGCCAGCTTCTTGGCGAAGTCGGCCTGGGCGTCGTCGGACAGGGCGGTGATGCGGGCGTCGACCACCTTCAGGCAGACCGAGGTGTTCGACCGCGTGGCCGGGTCGGCGGCCAGGAAGTCGACCCAGTCGGTCTTTTCCACCCAGGCGGCGAGGGCCGCGAGGTTGGCGTCGGCCCGGCGCTGCATTTCGACCAAGCCGCCGATGGAAGCGCCCCACTTCAGAGCGTCGATGGCGTCTTCCACGCAGAGCATGGACGGCGTGTTGATGGTCGCGCCTTCGAAGATGTCCTTGGCGATTTTGCCGGCCTTGGTCATCCGGAAGAGCTTGGGCATCGGCCAGGCCGGCGTGTAGCTCTCAAGACGGGCGACGGCGCGGGGCGACAGGATCAGCACGCCGTGCGCGCCTTCACCGCCCAGGGCCTTCTGCCAGGAGAAGGTCACGACATCGAGCTTGGCCCAGTCCAGGTCCTGGGCGAAGGCGGCGCTGGTGGCGTCGCAGATGGTGATGCCTTCACGGTCGGCGGAGATGAAGTCGGCGTTCGGGACGCGGACGCCCGAGGTAGTGCCGTTCCAGGTGAAGACCAGGTCGGCGTCGGGGCGCACCTTGCTGAGGTCCGGCAGTTCGCCATACGGCGCATCCAGGACTTCGGCGGGAAGCTTCAGCTGCTTGACGACGTCCGTCACCCAATCCTTGCCGAAGCTCTCGAAGGCGAGAAGCTGGACGGGCTTGGGGCCTAGCATCGACCACAAGGCCATTTCGACGGCGCCGGTGTCAGAACCGGGCACGATGCCGATCAGGAAGTCGTCGGGAACTTCTAGCACTTGGCGCGTGCGGTCGATCGCCTCTTGCAGGCGAGCCTTGCCCGGCTTCGAACGATGCGAGCGGCCGAGGACGGCGTTCTGGAGATTTTGGGGATTCCATCCGGGGCGCTTGGCGCAAGGTCCGGAAGAAAACTCAGGGCGCGCCGGACGCATTGCCGGCTTGGCGAGGGTCGTCATGTCGATGTCTCCCATCCTTACAGATGAGCAGCACCCCGTTGGGGGGGTGTGGCCCGCAGCGGAGAAACTCCGGTTTCGACCCGAGCGCAAGTGAAAGTTTTCGACGGCCGGCAGCGCTTGGCCTGCCCCCGAAGCGCTAGGCGGCCGACCTGCGGCTCACGACTCGCCGCCGCCACCCAACGAGTGAGCCGACAGCCAAGCAGACGCTAATTCCAAGGAAATTCAGATTGTTGATGCGCATGTGCAGAAGGTCCACCGGACGCGACATGACCATGTAGAAGGCATGCAAACTGAACTGCGCCGCATAGAGCAGCATGGCTCCGCCGAGCCAGAAACTTGCATAGCGAACGGCGATGATCAGCAGGCCAAGGGCCGTCAAGCCGTCGAGCGTCAGACGGAACAGGGTCTCGACCGAGGGCGGGAGAAAGCTTCCGACAAAAACGGACAGCAGAAGGTTCGCGCCAACCATGGCGCCGCCCAACCGCTCGGCTGGGCCGCCCTTCAGGAGGGCGAACAGCGCGATCCCCAAGGTGAGGGAGATCAAGCCTATTACAATCGGTGATGTCGGCATGATGCTGCGCCCCTAATCCTTATTAGGAGCGCAGCACCAGTTAAACTATTGCAACCAACCGGCGTTAGCCGACTTCGCGCATCGTCGTCGCTTCAGCCTTACGCATTTGGCCGGGCGGCTTATCCATGTAGCCAAGCTTGGTGCGGATGCCGAGGCGGAGCTGAGCTTCGGCCAGTTCGCCGTGGACGCCGACCATGGCGGTGCGGGCTTCGCCCAGCGCCTTGAGGGCTTCCATCATCTTCACCTGCACGTCGTCGGCGAACACCAGCGACGCATTCACGTCGGTGCGAGCCTTCAGCATGTCGGCGAGCAGTTCGGTGGCCTCAACCATGGCTTGGTCAACAGCCGCTTCCGTCGAAAACAACTTGGTCGCGACACGTTGCGCGACAAACACCTTTTCCATGGGAACCCCTTCCAAAGGAAATTAACCTAATGTCAATCAAGGTAAACCAGAGGTTAAATTCTACCTAGAAGATTCATGTTCCATTAACTAAGTTTTTATCGCCTGAGGGTTGAACCTGTGTCGCCAAGGCAACACTTTCCCCTTCCGGGCGAGCCGGACGGAAGCGAACCGTTAGTAGAATTGGCTTAAGCAGGGGGCTCGACGGGAATTCGGGCCCTATGACAGACCAGCCTCCCAAGACCGGCGCCGTGCATCACGTGTCCTTCCAGGCGCGGGTCGCGGGCGTCGCGCTGATCACGACCGTAGTGGTGCTGGTGGCGGCTTGCCTGACCTTCATGCTCCAGCAATGGGCGGTCGCGCGCGAACAGAACCACCAGGCCCACGTCGCGCTCTCAAGCATTACGGCGGGAGCTTCGGCATCGGCCTTGGCCGCCAAGGATCTCAGCGCTGCAAGGGCCTCCATTGCTACGCTTTCGAACGACTCGAGCGTCACCGAGGCCCGGCTGAACGACGCCAGCGGCCGCTCCGTGAGCGTCTATGCCCGCCCCGAGCCCGCCAATGCCGACGCCCTGGATACGATCAAGACGCCGGTGATGTCGGACGGGACTCAGGTCGGCGAACTGTCGATGACCTTTGAGACCCCGACGCTGACGGCGCTGCTGCCGCAGTTCGTGGCGCTTACCGGAGCATTGTTCTTCGGCGGCGTCGGCGTCGCCCTATTCCTGGCCCGCGGACTCGCCTCCAGGGTGATTGCGCCCGTCCTGAAGCTGTCCGAGGCGATGAATGACGTCGCGGCCAGCGGCAGTTTCGCGCCCGTGGAGGTTGAAGCAGACGACCCGCTGTTCCGCAGCCTGACCGCCAGCTTTAACCACCTTTTGGCGAACTTGGACGAGCGAGAGCAGGCCCTACAGCGCAGCCTGCGCGAGTTGGTCGAGGCCCGCGACGCCGCCAACGCCGCCAATGTGCTGAAGTCCCAGTTCCTGGCCAATATGAGCCACGAGATCCGCACCCCGCTGAACGGCGTGCTGGCCATGGCCGAGGTCATGTCGATGAGCGAGCTGGCGCCTGTGCAACGCGAGCGTCTGGACGTGATCCGCCAGTCGGGCGGTCTGCTGCTGGCGGTGCTGAACGACGTGCTGGACCTGTCGAAGATCGAGGCCGGCAAGCTCACACTGCTGGTCGACGATTTCGATCTGGAGACCGCCATCGCCCCGACCGCCGATGGCTTCTCGGTGATCGCCCAGGGCAAGGGCCTCGATTTCAAGATCGATGTGGCGCCCGAGGCCCGCGGCGCCTGGCGCGGCGACGCCGATCGCATCCGTCAGATTGTCGGCAACCTGCTTTCCAACGCCGTGAAGTTCACGCTGCACGGTGAGGTCTCCGCCCACTTCGACGTCGCGCCCGACAGCGGCGCGCTTCGGCTGACGGTCCGTGACTCCGGCGTCGGCATCGCGGTGGAGAAGCAGGCGGGCCTGTTCGAGAAATTCACCCAGGCCGACAACTCTGCGACCCGCCGGTTCGGCGGCACGGGACTGGGCCTGGCCATCTGCCGCGAGCTGACCCAGATGATGGGCGGCCTGATCAGCGTCGAAAGCCATGAGGGCAAGGGCTCGCTGTTCATCGTCGAATTGCCGCTCGAACGAGGCGAACTGGCCCCGAACCTCGCGGCCCAGCCTCAGGCGCAACCTGCCGAAGACGCCGACGAAAGCGCGCTGCACCTGCTGGCCGCCGAGGACAACCCCACGAACCAGCAGGTCCTGGCCGCGGTCATGGGCTCGCTGGGCATTGAGATCGACATTGTTTCGGACGGCAAGGCCGCCTTCGAGGCTTGGCGCGACGGCTGCTACGACCTGATCCTGATGGATATCCAGATGCCGGTGATGGACGGCATCGACTCCGCCCGCGCCATCCGCGCTGCTGAGCGCGAGCAGGGCCGGTCTCGCACGCCCATCGTGGCGCTGACGGCCAACGCCCTTTCGCATCAGGTCGAGGAATATCTGGCGGCCGGCATGGACGGTCACGTCGCCAAGCCTATCGAGATCGCCAAGCTCTACGAAGCCATCAGCCGAGCCCTGACTGAAGCCGCCACCACAGGCGCGGCCACATCGGAAGCCATTGTCGCCGCCTGATCGGCCGACGATCTAGAGCCCAACCAACGCCCCGCTCACAGCGGGGCGTTTTGCGTTCGGACGCCCATCAGCGCCGATGAACCGAAAACAACGAGCAGCTCAGACAGGCGTCAGGGGCGGCGTGGTCATGTCTCTCCATACCCGGAACAGATTGCTCCGGGCCACGGACGGAAGACCAAGGAGAACACCATGAAGAAGACCCTGACCATTGTCGCCGCGACCGCCGCCTCCGTCCTGGCCCTCTCCGCAGGAGCGGCCTCGGCCCAAGGCTGGAACTCGAACAACCAGCGCCCGGCGGCGGACGCCCGCTACGACCGTGGCGGCGAGTGGCGCGACAGCCGCGGCGGCTGGATGAATATCAACCAGCGTCAGGCCCAACTGGATCGCCGCATCGACCAAGGCATCCGCAACGGCTCGATCACCCGCAACGAGGCCATCCGCTTGCGCAGCGAGTTCCGGGACCTCGCCCGACTGGAAAATCGCTATCGGAACAACGGCCTGTCGAACTGGGAACGCGCCGACCTCGACCGTCGTTTCGATGGCCTGTCCGCGCGGATCCGCTGGGAGCGGAACGACGGTGATCGCTACGGGGCCGGCTACGGCCGCCGCTAGCCACTAGATCCGGCCAGGGTTGGAGAGCGCCCTGGCAGGAGAGCGGGAAGGGGGCGGTCCTGGCGATCGCCCCCTTTTCGATGTCAGCATCGCGGCATCCACCATCAGGAGGGGACGTAGGTCCGGAGCCTGGGCTACGCCTAGCCTGCCACCACGCTCAATTCGGGCCAGCGCCGGACGGCGTTTTCGGCCGTGCGGGTGAACCCGGTCGTCGCGCGGGTCGGGTTGGGCCGCAGACGCAGGGCGAACAGATCTTCGAGGCCGAAGGGTGCGAGGATCGTCAGGGCGTCGCCCGCCTCCAGCCGAACTCCCACCGAAAACGCCGTCGTCGTGAACCGCGATAGCGCCTCTTCGCTCGAAGTCAGCGGCGCATAGGGCTCGCGGAACTTATCCTCGAACCACAGGTGGACGCGCGCTTGATTGCGAACCTCCACCATCTCCTTGAAGGGTTGGGCGAAAGCCGCCGCCACCCGCCGGATCACCACATCCTCCGCCTCGTAGGAGGTGTCGGATGGATCGAAATAGCCGAGGTCGTAGTCCTTGATGCCGTAGTCGGGGTCGCGGCCGGTCAGGTGGTTCAGCACCGGCTGATAGATCGCGCCCGAGAAGATCAACCAATCGGGCAGGTCCAGATCGCGTGCGACGGCCATCACATGCATGAGGCTGGGCGTGGCGCGGACGATCTCCTCCAACCGAGCCTTCAGATCTCCACTCACCGTTTACCCCTCAGCGGCCATCCGTGATCCAGCGGGCCATGCCCTGCGCCGAAGCCCGGCGCCTGGCGCATGGCTTCGTGAACATAGGCCCAGGCCCGCGCCACGGCTTCGGCCAGCGGCAATCCCTGAGCGAGCCCGGCGGCGCAGGCCGAGGCGAGGGTGCAGCCGGTGCCATGGGTGTGGCGGGTATGGATGCGCTCGCCCTCGAAGGTGGTCTCGCCGGCGGGCGTCATAAGCACGTCGACGACGCTCTCGCCCTCGACATGGCCGCCTTTCATCAGCACGGCGCCCGCGCCCAGCTTCAGCAACGCTTCGCCTGCCCTGCGTAGGTCATCGGTGGTCCGCACCGGCAGTCCGGTGAGCACCTGCGCCTCGGGCGCGTTGGGTGTGAACAAGCCGGCGCGCGGGATCATCAGCGCGCGCACCGCATCCACGGCGCTAGCGGCCAGCAGGTTGGAGCCGCCCTTGGCGACCATCACCGGATCGATGATTGCGGGAACCGAAGGAGCGCTGTCGAGGATGCGCGCCACGGTCTCGACCATGGCGATATCGCCGAGCATGCCGGTCTTGATCGCATCGGCGCCAATATCGTCGAGCACGGCGCGGGCCTGCGCCTCCACGATATCCAGCGGGATCGGATGGATGCCGGTCACGCCCAGGGTGTTCTGCACCGTGACCGCGGTGATCGCAGTGGCGGCGTAACCGCCCAGCATGGTCACGGCCTTGATATCAGCCTGAATGCCCGCCCCGCCCCCGGAATCGGAGCCGGCGATGATCAGGACGCGGCCTTTCGGTTCACTCATGTCTTCGAGTTAGCGCGCCGTCGTCGCAATTGCATCGGGATTTGCGAAGGCGTCCACCGATGGCGAACAGGAAAGGCCGCACGGACCAGCTTTCGCTCACGGTCGACGCTGCTAGGTTGCGCAGATGACCGACAAGATCGCACTCGTCACCGGGGCCGGCTCCGGCATCGGACGCGCCGCCGCCCTCGCCCTGATCGACGCCGGATGGCGTGTGGTCCTGGCCGGACGCCGGCCCGAGGAATTGGAGATCACCGCCGCCCATGCGCCGGGCCGGACCCTGGTCGCCCCGACCGACATCACCGACGAGGCGCAGGTCGACACGCTGTTCGCAGCGACGGCGCAGGCGTTCGGCCGGCTGGACCTGCTGTTTAACAACGCCGGAGCCTCGGCCGGCGGACGCCTGGAAGACCTGTCGCTGGAGGCCTGGAAGCGCGTGGTCGACGTCAATCTGACCGGCGCCTTTCTCTGCACGCGAGCGGCGTTCCGGATGATGAAGGCGCAAGATCCCCGCGGCGGACGGATCATCAACAACGGGTCGATCTCCGCCCACGCGCCCCGGCCCTATTCGGTGGCCTATAGCGCGACGAAGCACGCCATCACCGGCCTGACCCGCTCCAGCTCGCTTGACGGCCGCCCCTACGACATCGCCTGCGGCCAGATCGATATCGGCAACGCCGCGACCGAGATGACCAGCGCCATGGCCAAGGGCGTACCCCAGGCGGACGGCTCCTTCGCCCCCGAGCCGCTGATGGACGTGAAGGCGGTCGCCGAGGCCGTGGTGATGATGGCTGGCCTACCGCTGGACGCCAACGTCCAGTCCATGACGATCATGGCGACCAAGATGCCGTTCGTCGGCCGGGGCTGAGAACTAGGGGCGCTCGGACCGGGCGAGCAGCTCCACCAGATCCTGCTTCCAGAACTTGGCCCAGGTGTGGGTGCCGTGGCCGCGTGTCTCCGGCGTCGCCTTGATCAGCACGAAGCGGCCGTTCTTCAGGCGCTTGGCCGCAGGCTCGGCGATACCCAGGTCCGGCGGGTTGATCAGGTCGTCGGTGGAATTCACCCAGGTGACCGGGATGGAGATCTTCTCCAGCCCCTTGGAAGGGTCGTAGTTCCGCGAAGCGTCGAGCTGATAGATCAGGTCGTTGGCGTCGCGGTTCGGCAGATCGGCCGCCAGCCGGGTTTTGTAATAGGCCTCCGCCGCCTCCCGCGTCGGGGCGATGGCCTGCCAGGCCTGGGGCGCGGCGCCCATGACCAGCAGCAGGTTGACCGCGCCGCGCAAACCAAGCGCCGGCTGGGCCGTGTAGTCGCCGTCCTTCCAGGCGGGATCGGCCTTGATCGATTCCATCGCCGCCTTGCGCCAGAACCGGTTCACCCCAGCGATTTCCACCGGCAGGCAGGCCGTCGGCATCATCGCCTGCACGAAGTCGGGATGCGTCTGCGCCCACACAAAGCCGTGCATGCAGCCCATCGACGTGCCCATCAGCAGGCGCAGGCGATCGACCTTGAGCCCGTCGACCAGCAAGCGCCGCTGGGCCTCGACCATGTCGTCATAGTCGTAGTGGGGGAACTTGGCGCGCAGGCCGTCGCTGGGTTTGGACGACCGGCCATGACCGATCCCATCCGGCAGGATGACATAGTAGCGGGTGATATCGAGCGGCTGACCAGGGCCGTAGAGTTCGTGGGCGAACTGAGGCGAGATGAACTGCGCGCCTGAGCCGCCGGTGCCGTGTAACACCATCACCGCATTGGTGACCCGCCCCTGAGCGTCGCGGACCGGCTTGCCCAAGGTGCGATAGTGAATCCGCAGCGAAGGCAGGGTCTCGCCCGATTTGAAGGTGAAGTTGGCGACCGCGAAATCGCCCTCGGTCACCGCCTGGTCAAAGGGGGAGGCCGCCAGGGCCGCCGCCGGCCCCAACAGACAAAGGGCGCCGAGCGTCGCCGCGATCCAGGTCTTCATGTTTTCTCCAGTCGATTGCGACGCTTGATTTGGCCAGACTATCGCGCGTCCTCGATCGCCCGCCAGACCTTCAGCGCCTGGACGGTCTCGGCGACATCGTGGACGCGAAGCGCAGCGACGCCGGCCTGGGCGCCGGCCAAGGCCGCCGTGAGCGAGCCCGGCAAGCGGTGGGCGGGCGATACGCCCGGATCGATCGCGGCGATGAAGCTCTTGCGGCTGACGCCGAGCAGCACAGGAAAGCCCAGCTCCACCAGTTCGCCGAGGTGGGCGAGCAGGGTCAGGTTGTGCTCCAGGCTCTTGCCGAAGCCGATGCCGGGATCGAGCCAGATCTTTTCGCGCGCGACCCCGGCCGCGACTGCAGCCTGGGCGCGCTGGGCCAGAAACGCGGTAACCTCGGCCACCACGTCTTCATAGCGCGGGGCGACCTGCATGGTGCGCGGCGCGCCCTGCATGTGCATCAGCATCACCTCGCAGCCCAGCTCGGCCGCCACCGCAGGCGCATCGGGCGAATGGGTGAGCGCGGTGACGTCGTTCCAGATATTCGCCCCGGCCGCCACCGCCGCCCTGGCCACCTCCGGCTTCATGGTGTCGATCGAGATCGGTATGGCGCTCTGCGCGCGGATCGCCGCGATCAATGGGATAGCGCGCGCGATCTCATCCTGCGTCGATACAGGATCGGCGCCCGGCCGGGTCGATTCCGCCCCGATGTCGAGGATGTCGGCGCCGCCATCGATCAGCGTGCGGGCATGGGCGAGGGCCGCACCTGGCACAAGGAACTCTCCACCGTCGGAGAAGCTGTCCGGCGTGACATTGACCACGCCCATGACCTTCACGCGGTTCGACATGGCGATCCTTGAAGCTGACAGCAAAACGCCCTCCTGGCGCGGGGCCGGGAGGGCGTCAAGCTTGTGAGACGAGTTGGCCTTTAGGCCAGTTCGGGACGCGGCGAGATCGGCACCGCTACCGAAGGCCCCGAGGAGCGCTTGGAGTCGGCGTCGTCGCGGATGGGCGGGACGCCCTTCAGTGCGTTGATGATCTCGTCCCCGCTCAGGGTCTCGTATTCGAGAAGAGCCTTGGCCAAGGTGTGCAGGTCCTCGAGCTTCTCGGTCAGGATGCGGCGAGCTTCATCGAAGCCCTCCTGGACCAGACGCTTGACCTCCTGGTCGATCAGCTTGGCCGTCTCTTCGGAGATGTTCTGGGTGCGCGAGACCGAGTGGCCGAGGAAGACCTCGTCTTGGTTCTCGCCATAGGACACCACGCCAAGCTTGTCGGAGAAGCCCCACTTGGTGACCATCGCCTTGGCCAGACGCGTGGCTTGATCGATATCGGACGAGGCGCCCGAGGTGATCTTGTCCTTGCCGAAGATCAGCTCCTCGGCCATCCGACCGCCCATGAGGATGGCCAGACGGGAGGTCATCTGCTCGTAGGACATGGAAAGTTGGTCGCGTTCCGGCAACTGCATGACCATGCCCAGGGCGCGGCCGCGCGGAATGATCGTGGCCTTGTGGACCGGGTCGGTGGCCGGGACGTTCAGGGCGATCAGGGCGTGGCCGCCCTCGTGGTAGGCAGTGAGGCGCTTTTCGTCCTCGGTCATGGCCATGGACTTGCGCTCGGCGCCCATCATGACGCGGTCCTTGGCGTCCTCGAAGTCACGCTGAACGACCATGCGGCGGTTCTTGCGCGCAGCCATCAGGGCGGCCTCGTTGACCAGGTTGGCCAGATCGGCGCCGGAGAAGCCGGGCGTGCCGCGAGCGATGGTCTTCACATCGACGTCGGCGGCCAGCGGCACGTTCTTCATGTGGACGCGCAGGATACGTTCGCGCCCGCCGATGTCGGGATTGGACACCACGACCTGGCGGTCGAAGCGGCCCGGACGCAGCAGGGCCGGGTCGAGCACGTCAGGACGGTTGGTCGAGGCGATGACGATGATCGCTTCCGACGGGTCAAAGCCGTCCATCTCGACCAGCAGCTGGTTGAGGGTCTGTTCACGTTCGTCGTTACCACCGCCAAGGCCGGCGCCACGATGGCGACCAACAGCGTCGATTTCGTCGATGAAGATGATGCAGGGGCTGTTCTTCTTGGCCTGCTCGAACATGTCGCGGACGCGGCTGGCGCCGACGCCGACGAACATTTCAACGAAGTCGGAACCGGAGATGTAGAAGAACGGCACACCGGCCTCGCCGGCGACAGCGCGGCCGAGCAGGGTCTTACCGGTGCCGGGAGGGCCGACCATCAGGGCGCCCTTGGGGATCTTGCCGCCCAGGCGCTGGAATTTCGTCGGGTCCTTTAGGAAGTCGACGATCTCCGTCAGTTCTTCCTTGGCCTCGTCCACACCGGCGACGTCGTCGAAGGTCACGCGGTTCTTGTTCTCGGTCATCATCTTGGCCTTGGACTTGCCAAAGCCCATGGCCCCGCGGGCGCCGCCCTGCATCTGACGCATGAAGAAGATCCAGACGCCGATCAGCAGCAGGATCGGGAGGCTGTTCAGGAACAGGCCCAGCAGACCGCCGCCGGCCGACTTCACGTTGATGTCCGCGCCTTGCGATTCCAGACGCTTGATCAGGTCTTCCTGATTGCCGGGCGTCATGGCGGTGAACGACTTGCCCGAGTTGTCCTTGATCTCGATGGCGGTGCCGCGAAGTGTCGCAGTCTTGACCTCGCCGGCGTTCACCCGCTGCAGCAGTTGCGAATAGGAGATCTGGCCGGACGCGCCAGCCGCCTGACTGCCGCCGGTCATCATGCTGTACAGCCCGATGAGCACCACAACGATGACGCCCCAAATGGCGAGATTACGCAGGTTCATGACGCGCCTTCGTGAAAAGTGTCTCTCAAAGCCCACTGTAGGTGGGTCCGCACCCTAGAACTAGCAAGGCTCGTGCCGCGCGACGGAACATCGCGGTTCGATGAACCTGCTAGGCCAAACATGCGAAAGGCCGCGCGGTTGCCCGCGCGGCCTTCGAAACTATAGCCTAAGGCCTTAATATTTACCGGCTCGGCTTCTTCGGCGCGGCGATCAGGCCTTCGCGCTGGGCGCGCTTGCGGGCCAGCTTGCGCGCGCGGCGCACGGCTTCAGCCTTTTGACGAGCGCGCTTTTCGCTCGGCTTTTCGTAATGGACGTGCCGCTTCATTTCGCGGAACGAGCCTTCACGCTGCATCTTCTTCTTCAGCGCCTTGAGGGCCTGATCGACGTTGTTGTCGCGAACGAAAATCTGAACCAGAGGTCTCTCTCCTATTACCCGTTCCCGCTCGGCCATCCTGATGTCAGGCGGCGGCGAACGGACAAAAGCCTTGAACCCGCCGGCGCCAAGGCCTTCGGGTTAGAGCGCGGCGGGATAGCAGAACCCTTCAGTGATGTCCACGGCGGACAGGCGCAAAAACGCTCGCTAAAATAAGGCATGGCGAACCAAACCGACTGGGCTGAGGCCACCGAGCAACAGGTGCTGGATGCAGCACTGACCATCACCGCCACCCAAGGGTGGACCTGGCCCTCCGTTCGCGCGGCGGGAAAGGCCGCCGGGTTGAGCTCGGCCGAGACCGAACTGCTGCTGCCTCACGGGCCGGCCGACCTGGCCGCGCTGCTGTCGCGGCGGCATGACGCCCGCGCGCTGGCCGCCCTGCCCGATCCGGCGAGCTTGAAGATCCGCGAACGCATCCGCGCAGCGGTGGCCGCTCGTATCGACGCGGCCGCGCAGGACGAGGCGGCGGTCCGGCGCTGGTCGGGCTATCTCTCCCTTCCGCTCAACTTCACCCTCGGCCTGAAGCTGCTCTGGGAAAGCGCGGACGCTCTGTGGCGCTGGGCCGGCGACATCGCCACCGACGAGAACCACTATTCCAAGCGGGCCATCCTCTCGGGGATCTTGGCCACCGCCCTGGCGATCCGGCTCTCCTCCGGCCGCGAGGCGGCGATGACCTTTGTCGATGCGCGGATCGAGAACGTGATGTCGTTCGAAAAGTGGAAGGCCAGCCTCAAGCCCGCCGACCTGATGCGCGACGTCGCCGCTGCGTTGGGCAAGATCCGCTACGGGTAGCGACGCTTCATCGACGCTTGGGTTGGCTTTCCCAGCGTCACGCGGCGATGATGTTTCCCATCAAGCTCTGGGAGACGCTTTCCAATGACCGACGCCTTTTCGACCGAGTGGACCTGCTTCGACGTCAGCCTCGACAGCGGCGTCGCGCACATCCAGCTCAAGCGCCCCGAGGCGATGAACTCGATGATCCGCGAGTTCTGGAACGAACTGCCGCTCATCGTCCGTGACATCGACCATAACGCCCGCGCCCGCGCGATCGTGATCTCCTCGACCGGCAAGCACTTCTCGGCCGGCATGGACCTGGCGGTGTTCGGCGGCGGCGGTTCGACCTCGCAGAGCCAGGTCCAGGACCGCCACATCAACGCTGAGCAGCAGCGCCACCATATCCTGTGGCTGCAGGACTGCTTCGGCTGTCTTGACAACGCCCGCATCCCGGTGATCGTGGCCATCCAGGGCGGCTGCATCGGCGGCGCGGTCGACATGACCAGCGCCTGCGACATCCGCTACGCCAGCGCCGACGCCTTCTTCTGCATCCAGGAGATCAATATCGGCATGACCGCCGATGTCGGCACCTTCCCCAGGCTCTGCAAACTGATCCCTGAGGGCTGGGTGCGCGAGATGGCCTATACCGGCCGCCGCATGCCGGCCCAGAAGGCCAAGGAGATCGGCTGGGTCAACGAGGTGCTGGCGACCCACGAAGAGTGCGTGGCCCACGCCCTGGCCACCGCCAAGGAAATCGCCACCAAGGCGCCCCTGGCGGTGACCGGCTCGAAGGTGATGATCAACTACGCCCGCGACCACACCATCAAGGACGGCCTGGACTACATCGCGGTCTGGCAAACCGGCATGTTCTCCGGCGCCCATATGGGCGAGGCCTTCAAGGCCAAGTCAGAAAAGCGCGACGCCGTCTGGCAAGACCTGCAGCCGTTGCGCAACGAGATGTAGTCGAACCTGGGATCGTTCCCCTCCGGGGGGACGATCCTAGCCTTCCCGCTCCGCGCCGGTCAGATCGCAGTCTTCGATCTTGGCGTCCGAAAGGTCGGCGTCGATCAGGCGCACGCGCAGAGCCCTGGCATGGCGCAGGTCGGCATGGCGCAGGTTGGCGCGCGATAGGTCGGTTCGCACGAACCGGTCCCCGCCGATCTCCAGCGGCCCCAGCAAGGCGCCCCGCAGGTCGGCCCGCGTCAGCTGGGCGTCGATCAACCGAGCGCCCCGCAGGTCTGCCATCCGCATATTCACTCCGCGCAGATCGCAGCGGGACAGATCGGCCCCCTGCAGCTCGACGCCTTCCAGATCCAGGCCGAAGAAGATCGAGTCCGGCGCGATCAGGCCGCTGAGCTTGCGGCGCCTTAGAGTCCGCACCGGCCGAAAATCGACTGCCGACACCCGAGCGGCCGCGCCGGCCTTGCCGTCGCTTTCGCAGAACTGATGGTGGGCGGCGATCACCTGGGGCAGCGGCCGGTCCTGGACATAGACCACCGCCGGCGGCGCCAGCAGCACGTCGGAGAGATCGGCCCCCTCCACGGTGGCGAAACTGAAGTCCACGCGGATCAGAATGGCGCGCCGAAGCGAGGCGCCGGAGAGGTCGGCCCCCGCCACGTCGGCCCCAGTCAGGTTCGCCCCGTCCAGCTTGGCCTTGATCAGCCGGGCGCCGGCCAAATGCGCGCCAGACAGATCAGCATCGGTGAAATCGGTGGCCAAAGCCGAAGCGCCGGTCATCTGCGCCCCGCTGAGATTGGCCCCGGCCAGGACCGCGAAGTTCAACTCCCCCGGGCCGCCAGCGTGATCGAGATAGCGAAAGCCCTCGTCGCGATCTTGAAGGGCGATCCGGCCCTCGCGCAGGTCGCAGTTGGAAAGATTGGCGCCGGTCAGATTGGTCCCGCGCAGGGAGGCTCCGCGCAGGTCGGCGTGGGAGAGATCGGCCCGTCGCATGTCGGTGTCGCGCAGGTCCGCGCCGAACAGGATCGCGCGCTCGAGCTTGATGCCCGCCAACGCCGCGCCGCCCAACTTGACGCCCGTCAGATCAGCGTCGCGAAGGTCGTGCCCCTCAAGCCGAAACCCAGAGAGATCGGCATAGGCCAGATTTGCACGTTGGCCGCCGGTGCGACTGGCCAAATAGCGCCGGTGCGCCTCCAGCGTCCGCCGCAGGGTCTGGGGATCAAGACTGCGGTGGAGATTGGCGACAGCGGACATGCGCACCGGGGAAGATTTCGGGAGCCCCCAGAATCGCCCGACGCGCTTAAGGAACGGTTGCGCAATTATGGCTATTGGGCGCCATTTTTCCCGAATGGTTAAGGCTTCAGAGGAAGCCCTTCTTCTTGAACCACAGGAACGGCGCGACGCCGCTGATCACCATCAGCAGCAAGGCCCAGGGGTAGCCCATCACCCAGTGCAGCTCGGGCATGATGTCGAAATTCATGCCGTAGATCGAGGCGACCAGGGTCGGCGGCAGGAACACCACGGCCACCACCGAGAAGAACTTGATGATGCTGTTCTGCTCGATGTTGATCAGGCCCAGGGCGGCGTCCAGCAGGAAGGAGATGTGGCCCGACGTGAAGCTCGCATGCTCGGTGAGGGCCTGAATGTCGTGCTGGATGGCGATGAGATGGCCGCGTCGGCTCTCATCCTTCTGAAACTCCTGAGCCAGGGCCGCGAAGCTGGAAAGACGGCTAAGCGACACCAGGCTCTTGCGGGCCAGAGACGTGATCGATTGGGCGCGGGCCAAGTCGCTGAGCAGCGGCCCGAAGGTGTTGCCCGGCGGGCGGTTGAAGATCGCGACCGAGGTCTCATGAACCTGGTTCGACTGCCGCTCCAGCACCTCGGCGGAGCGCTCGACGATGGCGTCCAGCAGTTCGAGCGCAGCCTCCCCGCCATCGGCGACCGGCGCGTGAGCGCAGCGTTCGGCGAAGATCGTGAACGCCTTGAGCGGCTCGTAGCGGATTGTGATCAGCACGTCTTTGACCAGGACCAGCGTCACCGGGCTGGCGACCGGGTGCGGCTCCTCGGCGCGTGCGAGCAGGGTCGCGGTCAGGAAGGTGGCGCCGGCCTCCTGGTAGAGACGCGAAGAGGGCTCCAGGTGCCTGGCTTCCTCGCGCGTGGGCAAGTCGATGCCATAGGCGGCCTCGACCGCGGCTTCCTCATCCGGCGTGGGGTCGACGAGATCGATCCAGATGATGTCGTCGCTCGCGCGCCAATTGGCGTCGACGGCGAGCGGCACGAAGCCTAGAGCGGCCCGGCGAAGCAGGTTCAGCATCAGTCTCTCCGCGAGCGGCGAGCCCTCATGTGCGTCGCGAACAGCCGAGCGTCAACGCCGGCTGCTTGATCAGTTCGAGCTGGAGGACGACTGAGACTGCGTCGCGGCCTGGATGAGGGCGGCGATCCGATCGGTGGAGTCGGCGGCCTGACCCAGCATGTGGAGCGGACCCGCGCCCGGACGTACGACCGAAGCGACCTGGCTGGCCGCGCCCTGGGCGACCGCAAGGGCGGCGTTCTGGGCGGTGTTGAAGCCCGAGCTGGCCATACGGACCGCGTTGGCGTCCTGATAGATGAAGCCGTGGGTCGGATAGGTGGACGAACCGAGATCGCGCACCGGATCGTACCAGACCTTGACCTGGGACCAGTCGCCGCCGGGCGATACGTCGATGACGGTGACGTCTTTTTCGATCTGGCCACGGGTCCCGCCGATGCGCGACCAGTTGGCGTGGGTGATCTGAATGACGCGCTCAGTCAGCACCTGGCTGACCACGGCTACGTGGCCGAGGCGCATCTTGCCGGAGGGCTTGAAGACCAGGACCGCGCCGGCCTTGGGGGAAACACCGGTGTCGTACTTGCCGACGGCTTGGCGCCACCAGGTCCAGGCGTCGCCATAGATCTGAACGCCGGAAATCAGGCGGGCGAACGGGACGCATTGCCAATAGGTGTCGGCGACAGCGCCCGACAACGGAGCAAAAGCCATAACCGCCGCGGCGGCCAGGGATCCCAATAGGGCCCTCGGTCGTTTCAGCATGTTAAAGGAACTCCCCACGCAACGCGCTAAGGACTAACCATCCCCCAGACGGATGAAAAGACTCTTTACGCCCGTGCGTCGGAAGGTCGCCGCGACTGTCCCCAGGCTATCCACAGCTTGATGCGAGCTCGTGGCCGACCGTTTACTTCTGAAAAAACGCGATAACCTCACGAAAAATCGCTGGTTGTGGAAGCTAACCACGATGCATACGCATTGACCGGGTTATTAAGCTGAAAAAATTCAGCATGAAGACTCATTGATACTTATGCCCTCCGCCGCCCGGGAGCGATGTCCGGCCGTCTTATCTTGGGTCGACAGACCAGCGGCGTGTTACGGAATGTTTCAAATCCTGACTAAGCCATGAGCCCCCAAGAAGAGGAGTCTCAAGCTGGCACGGTCACGTTTAAGGCATCAGAGGCGTGATCAGCCGCCAGAACAGGCGCCGCTGGGGCGCGAAGCGTCCGTTTAGCCGACCGATTCGTTTTGCGGCGGCCCGCCCTACCCCTCGGCTGCGCTCATATACCGATCCCAAAATCCGGCCGCCGGATCGACTTGCTCGACAATATCGACCCAAAGCCCGGACGGATCGAAAAACCCGAACCTCAGTTGGCCGAACGCCTCGCGGGTCAGCGGGTAGTCGGCCTTGAGCCCGGCCGCCGCGCAGGCGTCGAAAACGGCGGCGGCGTCCTCGACCTGTAATTCGAAGCACATGCCTTTGCCGGAAAACGGCTCGGGTCCGGGCGGCGCGGAAGGGTGATCTGGGCTCATGAAGGCCAAGCTCGCGCCATCGGCCTGCAGCAGAACGAACCAGTCGGCTTCGAAGACCACTTCGAAGCCGAGGTGCGAGACCCAGAAGGCGCGGCACGCCTTCAGCTTTGGCGTCACGATGATCGGGTAGCGGTCGAGGAACCTCATGGCGTTTTCCCTTGATCGGATTTTCTTCGCCATTAAAATACAGACTGTCTGTATGTCAAATGGAGAACACGATGGGCGTCAAGGCCGAACGGGCGCTGGCCACGCGGACCGCGCTACTGGCGGCGGCCCGCAATCTGTTCGCGACCGAGGGGTTCGCGGCCACCAGCACCGAGGCCATATTGGCGGCCACGGGCGTGACGCGCGGGGCGCTCTATCACCACTTCACAGACAAGCAGGCGCTGTTCGCAGCCGTTTGCGAAAGCCTGCACGCCGAGGCTGAACAGGTCATTGAAGCCGACGCCGACGCCGCGCCGAACGCTTTCGAGGGGCTGGTCGCCGGCTGCCTGTCATTCCTGAACTTCATGATCCGGCCCGAGGTCCGCCGTATATTGATCCTCGACGCACCCAGCGTGCTGGGCTGGGCGGCCTGGAACGAGATGGACACCCGTCACGGGTTCGGACTGCTGATCCAGGGGGCCGAAGCCGCCGTCGCCGAGGGAGACCTAGAGGGCGATCCGCTGGCGCTCGCCGTCATGATCAACGGGGCGCTCAACTATGGCGTGGTGTGGGCCGGGCAGTCGGACGAGCCGGAGGCGCTCGATCGCCTCAAAACCAGCTTCGTCCATATGATCAAAACGCTGCGTTTCAAGTCCCCCGAGAGCAACAAAAACGCCAACGAACATAGGGTCTAAGCGCGATCGGCCACTATCGGTGAGCGAGAGATACGCTAGAAAAGTCGTCCCAACAAAAATGAGAGGACCCCGATGGAAGCCCTTATGACCCTTGCAGCGGATCCGGCCGTATGGGCCGCGCTGATCACGCTGATCGTCATGGAAGTGGTCCTCGGGATCGACAACCTCGTCTTCATTTCGATCCTGTCGAACAAGCTGCCCGAGCACCAACGCCAGAAGGCGCGCCGCATCGGCATCAGCCTGGCGCTGATCATGCGCCTCGTCCTGCTTTCGACCCTGGCCTTCATCGTCGGCCTGACCGCGCCGGTCTTCGAACTGCCTTGGCACGGCGCCTTGAACGAGCATGGCGAACCGGCCTGGGAACTGGCCTTCTCCTGGCGTGACCTGATCCTGATCGCCGGCGGCCTGTTCCTGATCTGGAAGGCGACCACCGAGATCCACCACAGCGTCGATCCCCAGGACTCCGAAAGCAGCCTCGACAAGCAATCGCCGATCGCCATGAACTTCGGCGCGGCGATCATCCAAATCCTGCTGCTCGACCTGGTGTTCTCGATCGACTCGATCCTGACCGCCGTCGGCATGACCGACCACCTGCCTGTCATGATCATCGCCGTGGTGTTCGCGGTCGGCGTGATGATGGTCGCGGCCGACCCGCTGGCCAATTTCATCAACGACAACCCAACCGTCGTGATGCTGGCCCTGGGCTTCCTGCTGATGATCGGCGCCACCCTGATCGCCGACGGCTTCGGCGTGCATGTGCCGAAGGGCTACATCTACGCGGCCATGGCCTTCTCGGGCCTGGTGGAGGGCTTGAACATGGCCAGTCGCGCGGCCGCCAAGAAACGCGACCTCGCCAAGCAAACCTCTGATAAGCTGCACTAAGGATCTGATCCTGGGGGCGGGCGATCATTTTTCCGCCCGTCCCCGTCAGATCTTCGAGACTTGATTTAGAACGATAAATTTAGGGGCGGCCCATTCCGGCCGCTACGGAAGCGCCATTTGAACCAGCCGCACGTCCATAGTGACGAGGAGCGTCGGCTGACGCTCATCTCCGTGATGATCGTCTTCCTGCTGGCCGCCATGAGCCAGACGGTCATCGCCACCGCCATGCCCCGCATCGTGGGCGACCTTTCTGGCCTGCATCTCTACGCCTGGGCCACCACCGCCTATCTGCTCGCCTCGACGGTCATGGTGCCGATCTGGGGCAAGCTCGGCGACCTTTACGGCCGCAAACCCATTCTACTGACCGGCATCGGCCTGTTCCTGACCGGCTCATGGCTCGCCGGTCTCTCGGGAGAGTTCGGCGACCTGCCGCTGATCGGCGGGGGCATGACCCAGCTGATCACCTTCCGCGCCATCCAGGGCATGGGCGGCGGGGCGCTGTTCACCACGGCATTCGCCATCCTCGCCGACCTGTTCGCGCCCCGCGAGCGGGCCAAGTTCTCGGGGCTGTTCGGCTCGGTGTTCGGGATCTCCAGCATCTTCGGTCCGGTAGTCGGCGGCTTCTTCACCGACCATGGCACCGTGACCATCGCCGGCCACCTGATCGCCGGCTGGCGCTGGGTGTTCTTCTTCAACGTGCCGTTCGCGGCCGCCGCCATCGCGATGATCCTCTGGAAGATGCCCACCCTGCCGCGACGCGGCGGCGGCGGCATCGACTGGATCGGCGCGGCGCTGATCATCGCCGCCTTCGTGCCGCTGCTGCTGGCCATCACCTGGGGCGGGCGCGAGCATCCGTGGAGTTCGCCGCTGATCCTCGGCATGCTGGCCTGGTCGGCGGCGGCGCTGATCGCATTCATCTATATAGAGACCAAGGTTCGCGAGCCGATCCTGCCGCTGGAGCTGTTCTCCAACCGCACCTTCGTCACCGCCAACGGCGCGGCCTTCGTCTATTCGATGGCCTTCATGGGGGTCTCGAGCTTCCTGCCGCTCTATATGCAGGTCGGCCTCGGCTATCCGGCGACGAAGAGCGGCCTGACCATGCTGGCCCTGATGGGCGGCTTCGTCTTCTCCTCGACCATCGGCGGCCAGCTGGTCACCAAGACCGGTCACTTCAAGCCGTTCATGATCGGCGGCGGCGCCATGCTGCTGATCGGCGCGGCCCTGCTCTGCTTCATCGGTCCAGACACCTCGACCGCCGACCTCGCCTGGCGGCTGCTGATCTTCGGGATCGGGCTTGGTCCGGGACAGAGCCTCTTCAGCCTGGCGGTCCAGAACGCCGTGCCGTTCCACCGGCTAGGGGTGGCGACCTCGTCCAGCCAGTTCGTCCGCCAGATCGGTTCGACCATGGGCGTGGCGCTGTTTGGCGCTCTGCTGACCGCGGGCCTCGCCAGCGAACTCGACCGCCACGCCACCGAAAACCCCACCGCCCAGGTCCGCAAGCTGGATCTTGGCGACCTGCAGAAGATGGCTCTCGACAAGACCCTGCATCCGGAACTGGCCGCCGCCCGCGCCGCCGATCCGGTCGCCGTGGCGATGGAACGCACGATCCGCGAGAGCTTCTCGGTCGCCATCGTCCACGGCATGATCTTCAGCCTCGTCGTGCTGGTGCTGGGCTTCATCCTGATGCTGATGGTCCCCGGCGCGCCCCTGCGCGAACGCGAGACCGGGCCGCCGCCTGAGGCCGCGGCGGAGGCTGCGGAGTAGCCACTTCCACTCTTCATCCTCCGGTCGTCTGCAAGACGATCCGGGGGACCCAAGCTGAGTTGCAGAACCTGCTAGGCCGCTTGGGTCCCCCGGATCAGCCTTCGGCTGACCGGAGGATGACGAGTTTGGGGGCTGTACGCGTCGGTGGACTACAAGAAGCTGTACGGATCGACGTCGATCGAGACGCGGATCGCGCCGGGGGGCCGGATCCGCGCGCGCCAGGTGGCGAGATAGGCCGACAGGTCAACGTTCCTATCGGCGCGGATCAGGAACCGCTTGCGCCGCCGCCCTCGGATCAGGGCCAGGGGCGCGTCGGCGGGGCCGTAGACCTCCACCCCCTCGGCGTTAGGCGCGGCCTGCGCCATCAGCCGCACGAAGGCCTCCAGCGCCTGGGCGTCGGGGCCCGACACGACGATGGCGCCCAACCGGCCGAACGGCGGCAGCTTCATGATCTCGCGCTCGGCCATTTCGGCCTCGATGAAAGCGTCGCGATCCTGGGCCTTCAGCGCCTGCATGACCGCATGTTCCGGCGCATAGGTTTGCAGCAGCGCCCGCCCAGGCCGGTCGCGGCGTCCCGCCCGTCCCGTCGCCTGGGCCAGAAGTTGATAGGTCCGTTCCGAGGCGCGCAGGTCCCCGCCGCGTAGGCCAAGGTCCGCGTCGACCACGCCTACCAGGGTCAACTTGGGGAAGTTGTGGCCCTTGGCCGCCGCCTGGGTGGCGACCAGGATGTCGATCTCGCCATCGGCCATGGCATCGACCAGCCGCCGGGCCTCCTTGGCGTCCCAGACCGTGTCCGACGAGAACACCGCCACCCGGGCCTCGGGAAACAGCATCCGCGCCTCCTCCTCGACACGTTCCACGCCGGGGCCGATCGAGGTCAAGCTGTCCTTGGCCCCGCAGTGCGGGCATTTGTCGGGCTTGGGCATCGAGAAGCCAGTCAGGTGGCAGACCAGCCGGTTTGAGTAGCGATGCTCGACCAGCCAGCTGTCGGTATCGGGCGAGGTCATTCGCTCGCCGCAGGCCTTGCACAGCACCAGCGGCGCATAGCCTCGCCTGTTCAGGAACAACAAGGTCTGCTCACCGGCGGCGAAGGTCTCGACCATCGCCTTGACCAACGGCGGCGAGAGCCAGCGGCCGGTCTCGGGCGGCGTCTCCTTCAGGTCGATCAAGGTGATCTCGGGCAGCCGCGCGACGCCATGGCGCGAAGACAGCTTCAGCCAGCGATAGCGGCCAGTCTCGGCGTTGCGCAGCGACTCCAGCGACGGCGTCGCCGAGGCGAGGATTACCGCCGCCCCCTCGATCTTGCCACGCGCCACCGACAGGTCGCGGGCCTGATAGATGAAGCCCTCGTCCTGTTTGTAGGAGCCGTCATGCTCCTCATCGACCACGATCAGGCCAAGCTTGATGAACGGCAGGAACAGCGCCGAACGCGCGCCGATCACGATCCGGCAGCCGCCGGTCGCCACCGCGTCCCAGACCTTGCGGCGCATCGGCGGGGCGATGTCGGAATGCCACTCGGCCGGCCTTACCCCGAACCGCTCGACGAACCGGGCGATCACCGCCTGGGTCAGGGCGATCTCCGGCAGCATCAACAGAACCTGGGCGTCAGGATCACGCGCCAGGGCGGCGGCCACCGCCTCCAGATAAACCTCGGTCTTGCCCGAGCCGGTGACGCCGTCGAGCAGGGCGACGTTGAAGCCGCCCTCATCGACCATCGAGACCAGCGCGGCGGCGGCGGCGGCCTGACTGGCGTTCAGCTCATGTCCCTTGCGGGTCAGGTCGGGTGCATCGAAGCGCGCGTCGGCCTCGATGAGCCGCAGGGCTAGCGCGCCCTCGTCGATCAAACCCTTGATCACGCCGGACGAAACGCCAGCGGCGCGGGCCAGATCGGCGGGCGACAACGGCTGTCCGGCGGCGGCCTCCAGCACCTTCAACCGCGCCGGCGTCGCGCGGCCGGGCTGGACGCCTGTAACCTCGACGATCTTCTCGGGCTTGGCCTTGGGCGCCCGGGCGCCGCGAATGGCGATGGCCAGCGGCTGGCCTGGGGCGTCGACCGAATAGCGCGCCGCCCACTGCACGAACTCGATGGCGCCCGGCGGCAGCGGTGGGGAATCGAGCTTGCTCTCCAGCGGCTTCAGCGGCCGGTTGCCGCCCGCGCCCTCGCGCAGCGCCACCACCACGCCGCGCAGCAAGCGCGGACCCAGCGGCGCGGCCACCTGGTCGCCGACCTGAAGCTCCATACCCTCCGGCTCGGCGTAGTCGAACGCCTCAGGCAGCGGCATGGGAAGCAGGACGGAGGCGATGCGGCTCATTGCCCGGCCCAGATAGGCTGGCTTGGCGGCCGTGCAACCGGTAAAGAGCGCGGCATAATCCGCACCAGAAGGTCACCCATGCAGCTCTTTCTCGACACCACCGACGTTGGCCTGCTCAAGGAGCTCGTCGCTACCGGCCTGGTCGACGGCGTGACCACCAATCCCACGCTGATCGCCAAGTCCGGCCGTCCCATGCTGGAGGTCATCGCTGAGATTTGCGACCTCGTCGAGGGGCCCGTGAGCGCCGAGGTCGCTGCGACCGACGTCGCCGGCATGCTGGCCGAGGGCGCCAAGCTCGCCGGCGTCGCCCCCAACGTCGTGGTGAAGCTGCCGCTGACGCGCGAAGGCCTGATCGCCACCGCCGAGTTTGCGGTCCAGGGCATCCAGACCAACGTCACCCTGTGCTTCTCGGCCGCCCAGGCCCTGCTCGCGGCCAAGGCCGGCGCCAGCTACATCTCGCCCTTCATCGGCCGCCTCGACGATTACGGCGCCGACGGCATGGACCTGATCAGCGAGATTCGCGCGATCTACGATAACTATGATTTCGACACCGAAATTCTCGCCGCGTCGATCCGTACCCCAAGCCACGTAACGGCTGCGGCCCTGGCCGGGGCCGATTGCGCCACCATCCCACCCACCGTTTTCACCGACCTCTTCAAGCACCCGTTAACCGAAAAGGGGCTTGAACAGTTCATGAGCGACTGGGCCAAGACGGGTCAGTCCATCCTGTAAGAGACAGCGGGGGCTGAGCATGGACGTCGGGGCGCAGGCGAAAGAACACCACCTGGGCCCGGACGGCGTCCGCCGCTTCCTGTCCGACAACCCTGACTTCCTGCGCGACGATCCGTCCCTGCTGGCCGAGCTGGGCCTGCGACCGGACGCCGCCAATGTCGTCGACTTCGGACCCGCGGCGCTGGCGCGGGTGCATGAGGCGCATCGCCGCGAATCCAGCGCCCGCAAGCATATCGAAGCCACCGCGCGCGCCAATTTCTCGGCCCAGGCCCAGACCCACGGCGCGGTGGTCGATATGCTTGAGTCCCGCAATCACGCCGACTTGGCGCGGCGCGTGGACGAACTGTCCCGGCAGCGTTTCGGCCTTGCCGCCGGCGTCGTGGCCCTGGAAGGCCCTGAGCGCACCCCGGCCGGCTGGCGGATACTGGTCGAGGGTCAGATCGACATGATCATCGGCCATGATCGCGTGGCCCTGATGGGCTTCCAGCCCACCGCGCTTGGCCTATTCGGCGAGCGCGCCGGATCCATCCGCTCCATGGCCATGGTCCGCATGGCGATCTGGGAGCCGTCGCGCGAAGGCCTCCTGGCCTTCGGCTCGGAAGACGAACACGGCTTCACCGAAGACATGGGCGCCGAGCTGGTGGCCTTCCTCGCCCGCGTGGTGGAACGCACGGCGGAGCGGTGGCCGGTCCTGTGACCTCGGCCCGCCAGGCGCTGGCGCTCTGGCTGGAACACCTGGCCAAGGAGCGGCGCGCCTCGCCTCGCACGGTCGAGGCCTACGCCTTCGCCGGCGGCCGCTACATCAACTTCCTCGAACAGCACCGCGGCGAGGCCCTGTCGCTCGCGGCGATGGGCACGCTCAGCGCCGGCGAGGTCCGCGCCTGGCTCGCCTATCTACGCCAGGGCGAAAAGCCGTTGTCGCCGCGCTCTCTGTCCCAGTCGCTTTCGGCGATCCGCACCTTTCACCGGTTCCTCGATCGCCGGATGGACACCCCCAACGCCGCCATCGGCCTAGTGCGCGGGCCACGGGTACGGCCCGGCGCGCCGCGCCCCGTCACCGAGGACCAGGCGCGTGGGATGATGGCGGAGCCTTCGCTCGATCCTGACCGCGAGGACTGGGAAGCCAGCCGCGACGAGGCGGTGCTGACCCTGCTCTATGGCTGCGGCCTGCGAATTTCCGAGGCCCTATCGCTCAAGCGCAGCGACGCGCCGCTGCCGGAGTCGCTGCGCATCCTCGGCAAGGGCTCCAAGACCCGGATCGTCCCCGTGCTGCCAGCGGTTCGCGACGCGATCGACGGCTATCTGGCCGACGTGCCGTTCGTGCTCTCGCCCGATGAGCCGCTGTTTCGCGCCAAGCGCGGTGGACCGCTCAGCCCCCGCCACGTGCAGGCCACGGTGCAGAAGCTGCGCGGCCGGCTCGGCCTGCCCGACAGCGCCACCCCGCACGCGCTACGCCACTCCTTCGCCACCCACCTGCTAGGCGCCGGGGCCGACCTGCGCTCGATCCAGGAACTGCTCGGCCACGCCTCGCTATCGACCACCCAGCGCTACACCGAGGTCGACGCCGAGGCTCTGCTCAGCGCCTACGCCAAGGCCCACCCGCACGCATAGGCGAAGATCAGGCCTTCACCAGAGACGGCAGCCTGTCCTCGATCCAATCGGTCAGAGCCGCCACGCGCTCGGCGGCCTCCTCACCTAGCGGGGTCAGGCTGTACTCCACATGCGGCGGCACCACCGGATAGCTGCGGCGAACCAGCAGGCCATCGCCCTCAAGCTGTTGAAGGGTCTGGGCCAGCATTCGCTCACTGACGCCCGCGACCTTGCGGCGCAGCTCGCTGAACCGCAGCGTCTCGCCACGCAGGCCGATCAGGATCAGCACGCCCCAAGTGCTGGTGACATGTTTGAGCACCTCCCGCGAGGGACAGCGCGGCGCGAACACGTCGCCCCGCTGCATGCGGTCTCCCAGGCGGCGAGAAGGGGAAGCGGGCATACTTACTCCGATGTACGTACTTACGGAAAGGAAGTTATGAACCTAGATGCCTGGCTGCAACTTCAATCAACAAAGTGAGGACAGCCATGTACGCCATCACCGGAGCCTCGGGCCATCTCGGCCGGCTCGCCCTGGACGCCCTGCTCGAAACCGTCGATCCAGCCCAAGTGGTCGCCCTGGCCCGCGATCCGGCCAAGCTCGGGGAGCTCGCCACACGCGGGGTTCAGGTCCGGCGCTTTGACTATGACGCGCCGCAGACCCTCGCGCCGGCCCTGGCTGGGATAGAGCGCCTGTTGCTGATCTCCTCCAGCGAAGTCGGCAAGCGCGCCCCGCAGCATCAAGCAGTGATCGACGCGGCCAAGGCCGCCGGGGTCGGCTTCATCGCCTATACGAGCATCCTGCACGCAGACTTCAGCCCGATGGGCCTGGCGGCTGAGCATCGGGCGACCGAGGCCGCCCTGAAGGAAAGCGGCCTGACGCACGCTCTGCTGCGCAACGGCTGGTACACCGAGAACTATGTCCAGTCGGCACCCTCCGCACTGGAGCACGGCGCGCTGCTAGGTGCAGCCGGTGATGGCAAGATCTCCGGCGCCAGCCGCGCCGACTACGCCGCTGCAGCGGCCAAGGTGCTGACCGGCGAGGCGACATCGAAGGTGTACGAGCTGGCGGGCGATGAGGCTTTCACCCTGACGCAGTTCGCCCAGGCGCTATCGGACATCGCCGGCAAGCCGGTGGTCTACAAGGACCTGCCGGAAGCCGACTACGCCGCGGCGTTGAAGGGCGCGGGCCTGCCTGCGCCGGTCGCTGAGATGCTGGCCGAGAGCGATGCGAAGGCGGCGAAAGGTTCGCTATTCGACGACAGCCGGGTGCTGAGCGGTCTGATCGGTCGCCCCACCACCCCGTTCAGGGAGACCTTGGCCGCAGGGGTCAAGCTCTAGGTGCGCAGGGCCGCTTGCGACGCCGCTAGCGCGGCTTTGCGAAGCGGCCGTCGCCTTGGACCTTTTCGCGAACCACCGTCGAAACCGAGCAACCGTCGACCGAACGGATCACAGCTAGTTCCATATTGGCGGGCGGCAGGCTCGCGAGGGTCTGTGCGCCAGCAGGGCCGCGACGGTCCTCTGGACGGAGCAGCAGCGCTGGCGAGCGATCGGAAACTTCGAACCTTCCGTCGATGGGGCAGGGCTTGGGAGGCGGCGCGGCTACGATGGCGGCGGCGAGCAGCGCGGAAACGATCATGGTCGGTCCTCCATGGCTGCGGTGGAGTTTACCACCACAGAACACGGGTCGCTACCGGCTCAGCCTCACCCAGCCAATCGACGCGCCAGGATCACGTCCCTCCTCGACGGCGCGAAAGCCTTCGCGGACGTAGAACGCCTGGGCGCGCGTGTTGGGAAGCTGGCACTTCAGATGCAGCGGGCCATCGGCCTCGTCGGCGACGTGATCGAGCAAGGCCTTGCCGACGCCCAGGCCGCGGACCTCGACATAGAGCGAATGCAGGAAACTATCCGGGCGGTAGAGGCTCGCGACGCCGAGCAGGCGTTCGCCATCGACGGCGAGATAAACCTCTTCATCCTGAGCCGCGGCGATGAAGTCGGCCGCCTGATGCTGCTCGGCCGGGATCCAGGTGAAGGTCGCGCGCAGGACGCGCTCGTATAGCGCCGCGCAGGCGGCGATTTCGCCCACCTGCGCGCGCCGTACGATCATCAGGCCTGCATTGTCCATCCCTCGACGCCCATCGCGGCCTGACGGCCGGCTTCCGAGCGCGTCGGGTGCGGGTGGCAGACGCGGGCGATGTCCTCGCTCGCGGCCTTGAAGGCCATGGCCACGCAGTACTCGCCGATCATCTCGCCGGCTTGCGGGCCGACGATGTGGACGCCGAGGATCTCGTCGGTCTTGGCGTCGGCGAGGACCTTGGCGAAGCCTTCGGTCTCATGGTTGATCTTCGCGCGGCTATTGGCGCTGAAGGGGAACTTGCCGACTTTGTAGGCGACGCCGGCTTCCTTGAGCTGTTCCTCAGTCTTGCCGACCCACGCCACTTCCGGCGAGGTGTAGACGACGCTCGGGACCAGATTGTAGTCCACATGGCCCCACTTGCCGGCGATCAGCTCGATGCAGGCGACCGCGTCTTCCTCGGCCTTATGCGCCAGCATCGGACCCAGGATCACGTCGCCGATCGCCCAGACGCCCGGGGCGCTGGTCTTGAAGTGATCGGTCGGGATGAAGCCGCGCTTGTCGGTTTCCACCCCCACGCTGTCGAGGCCCAGGTTTTCGGTGAACGGACGCCGGCCGATGGCCAGCAGCACGTATTCGGCCTCGATGGTTTCGGCGGCGCCGCCGGCGACGGGTTCGACCGTCAGGCTGACGTTCGACTTGCCTGCCTTGGCGCCGGTCACCTTGGAGCCCAGCTTGAACTGGACGCCCTGCTTGGTGAGCGAGCGCTGGAAGGTCTTGGCGGTCTCCGCGTCCATGCCGGGCGTGATGCGGTCCAGGAACTCGACCACGGTCACCTCGGCGCCGAGGCGGCGCCAGACCGAGCCCAGCTCAAGGCCGATGATGCCGGCGCCGATGACGACCAGGCTCTTGGGCACTTCGGGCAGCGACAGGGCGCCGGTGGAGTCGACGATGCGGTTCTGATCGACGTCAACACCGGGCAGCGGAGATGGCTCCGAGCCGGTGGCGATGACGATGTTCTTGGTTTCGAGGACGCTGACCGAGCCGTCCTCGGCGGTCACCTCGACCTTGCCGGCGCCCGCGATCTTGCCCGCGCCCTTGATCCATTCGACTTTGTTTTTCTTAAACAAAAACTCGATGCCCTTGGTCAGGGCGGTGACCGAGTCGGCCTTTTGCTTCATCATCTGAACCAGGTTCAGCTTCGGCTTCACGTCGATGCCGAGGGTGACGAATTCAGCGCCGGCGGCGGCTTCATAGAGTTCCGAGGCGTGCAGCAGCGCCTTTGAGGGCATGCAGCCGACATTGAGGCAGGTGCCGCCCAGGGTGACGCGCTTTTCGACCACGGCCGTCTTCAGGCCGAGCTGGCCGGCGCGGATCGCCGCATTGTAGCCGCCGGGGCCGCCGCCGATGATGATGACGTCGTATTGAGCCATTTGCTCTTCCAGTCCTTAGCAAAACGGCGAGGCGTGAAGCCCCGCCGCTGTTAGATGCGATCTGCCGTAAAGGCCGGGCTTAGACGTCCAGCAGCAGGCGCTGCGGATCTTCGATGGCTTCCTTGACGCGGACCAGGAAGGTCACGGCGCCCTGGCCGTCGACAACGCGGTGATCGTAGCTGAGCGCCAGATACATCATCGGACGGATCACGACCTGACCGCCGACGGCCATCGGACGCTCCTGGATCTTGTGCATGCCCAGGATGCCCGATTGTGGGGCGTTGAGGATCGGGGTCGACATCAGCGAGCCGTAGACGCCGCCGTTCGAGATCGTGAACGTGCCGCCTTGCAGGTCATCCATGGCCAGACCGCCGTCACGGGCCTTCTTGCCCAGGGCGCCGATGCCCTTTTCGATGCCGGCCAGCGACAGGGCGTCGGCGTCACGCAGCACCGGAACCACGAGGCCCTTCTCGGTGCCGACGGCGACGCCGATGTCGTAGTGGTTCTTGTAGATGATGTCGGTGCCGTCGATCTCGGCGTTGACGTCCGGCACGTGCTTCAGGCCGTGGATCACCGCCTTCACGAAGAAGCTCATGAAGCCGAGCTTCACGCCGTGGCTCTTCTCGAAGCCGTCCTTGTACTGGTTGCGCAGGGCCATCACCGCGCTCATGTCGACCTCGTTGAAGGTCGTCAGCATGGCGGCGTTGTTCTGAGCTTCCTTCAGGCGGCGCGCGATGGTCTGGCGCAGGCGGGTCATGCGGACCCGCTCTTCGCGTTCGTGGATTTCACGCGGCGCGCTCGGCGCGGCGGGCGCGGCCGGGGCGTTGGCGCGGGCTTCCAGGGCGGCGATGGCGTCGCCCTTGGTCACGCGGCCGTCCTTGCCGGAGCCGGCGATGGAGCCGCCGTCGAGGTTGTTCTCGGCCACGATGCGCTGAGCCGAGGGCGCGAGCGGCGCGGCGGCGGCCGGAGCGGCCTTGGGAGCCTCGGCCTTGGGGGCCGGAGCAGGCGCGGGCGCTGGCTCTTCCTTCTTGGCGGCCGGGGCCGCGGCGGGGACGGCCTTTGCGCCGGCGGCGCCTTCGGCCAAACGGCCAAGCACGGCGCCGGGTTCGACGGTCGCGCCTTCTTCGGCGGCGATGAACTCGAGAACGCCGTCCGCGGGGGCGGCGACCTCGAGGCTCACCTTGTCGGTTTCAAGTTCGACCAGGATTTCGTCCTTCCTGACCGCGTCGCCGGCTTTCTTCGTCCAGCGCGCCACCGTCGCCTCGGTAACAGACTCGCCCAAGGCGGGGGTCATGATGTCGGCCATTTGGAAGTCCTGTCTCTCTTTGTTCGTTCTGTTCTTATTTGGGTCTCGTGAAGCCTAGGCGAAAGCTTCAGCGAGGAAGGTCTGCAGTTCTTTCATGTGCCGGCTCATCTGACCGGCGGCCGTCGAGGCCGAAGCCGGGCGGCCCACATAGCGGGCGCGCTTGGCCTTCACCTTGAGGCGCTCCAGCGTGAGTTCCAACCACGGATCGACGAAGGTCCATCCACCCATGTTCTTCGGCTCTTCCTGGCACCAGACCAGTTCAGCGTTCGGGAAGCGCGAAAGCTCCGTCGAAAGCGACTTCACCGGCCACGGATAGAACTGCTCGAGGCGCATAATATAGACGTCGTCGACGCCCTTTTCCTCACGTGCGTCCAGTAGGTCGTAATAGACCTTGCCCGAGCACAGCACGACCCGGCGGATCTTGTCCGGCTCCACCAGCTTGACCGACGTGTTGACGCCGCGCTCGGCGTCGTCGTTCAGCACGCGGTGGAAGGACGAGCCCTCGGCCATGTCGGTCAGCGACGAGGTCGCCTTCTTGTGCCGCAGCAACGACTTCGGCGTCATGACGATCAGCGGCTTGCGGAACTCGCGACGCAACTGACGGCGCAGGACGTGGAAGTAGTTGGCCGGGGTCGAGCAGTTGACCACCTGCATGTTGTCTTCCGCGCAAAGCTGCAGGAAGCGCTCAAGACGGGCCGAGGAGTGCTCGGGGCCCTGGCCTTCGTAGCCGTGCGGCAGCAGCAGCACGAGGCCGCTCATCCGCAGCCACTTGCGTTCGCCCGACGAGATGAACTGGTCGATGACCACCTGGGCGCCGTTGGCGAAGTCGCCGAACTGGGCTTCCCACAGGGTCAAGGTCTTGGGATCGGCCAGCGAGAAGCCGTACTCAAAGCCCAGAACCGCCTCTTCCGACAGCGCCGAGTCGATGACCTCGAAGTGCGCCTGGCCCGGCCGCAGGTTGGACAGCGGCTGGTAGTGCTCTTCGGTGGTCTGGTCGATCAGGTCGCAGTGACGCTGCACGAAGGTGCCACGCACGCTGTCCTGGCCGGCCAGGCGGATCGGGAAGCCCTGGTCCAGCAGGGTGGCGAAGGCCAGATGTTCGCCGGTCGCCCAGTCGATGCCGGCGCCCGCCTCGATGGCGGTGCGGCGGTTCTCGATGGCGCGCTTGACGGTCTTGTGGATGTCGAGGCTGGCCGGGATCGCGGTGATCTTCTGGCCCAGATCGACCAGCTTCTGCATCGGGACGCTGGTCTCGCCGCGGCGATCATCGCCCTCGGGCAGGGCGAGGCCCGCCCACTTGCCGTCCAGCCAGTCGGCCTTGTTGGCCTTGTAGACCTTGCCGGCCTCGAACTCCTGGTCGAGGAAGGCGTCGAACTCGCCGATCCAGCCGGCGACTTCGTCCTCGGTGGCGACGCCCTCGGAGACCAGTTGACGGGTGTAAAGCTCGCGCGTCGACGGGTGGTCCTTGATCTTCTGGTACATCAAGGGCGACGTCATCGTCGGGTCGTCACCTTCGTTGTGACCGAACCGGCGATAGCAGAACATGTCGATGACCACGTCCTTGCCGAACTGCTGGCGGAACTCGGTGGCCACCTTGGCGACGTAGACGCAGGCTTCGGGATCGTCGCCGTTCACGTGGAAGATCGGCGCCTCGACCATCAAGGCCACGTCCGACGGATAGGGCGAGGAGCGGCTGAAGGCCGGAGCCGTCGTGAAGCCGATCTGGTTGTTGACGATGAAGTGGACAGTGCCGCCCGTGCGATAGCCCTTCACGCCCGAGATCGTGAAGCACTCGGCGATCACGCCCTGGCCGGCGAAGGCCGCATCGCCGTGCAGCAGCAGCGGCAGGACGTGGTTGCGGCCGCCATCGGGGTTCTCACGCAGGGTGAAGGCCTGCTTGGCGCGCGCCTTGCCCAGGACGACCGGGTTGACGATCTCCAGGTGGGACGGGTTGGCGGTCAGCGACAGGTGGACGCTGTTGCCGTCGAACGAACGGTCCGACGAGGCGCCCATGTGGTACTTCACGTCGCCGGAGCCTTCGACGTCCGACGGCAGGGTCGAACCACCCTGGAATTCGTGGAAGATCACCTGGTAGGGCTTGGCCATCACGGCGGCCAGAACGTTCAGGCGGCCGCGGTGCGGCATGCCGATGACGATGTCGCGGACGCCCAGGGCGCCGCCGCGCTTGATGATCTGCTCCAGCGCCGGGACCATGGCCTCGCCGCCGTCCAGACCGAACCGCTTGGTGCCGGGGAAGCGCTTGTGCAGGAAGCGTTCGAAGCCTTCGGCCTCGATCAGCTTCTTCAGGATGGCGATCTTGCCTTCCTTGGTGAAGTTGATTTCCTTGTCGCGGCCCTCGATGCGCTCCTGCAGCCAGGCCTTCTGGGCCGGGTCGGAGATGTGCATGTACTGGACGCCGATGTCGGCGCAGTAGGTGCGCTTCAGGATCGCCAGGATCTCGCGCAGCGTGCCCGTTTCCAGGCCCAGGACGTAGTCGAGGAAGATCGGACGATCGTAGTCGGCCTCGGTGAAGCCGTAGGTCGCCGGATCCAGTTCCGAGGCGTCGCCTTCCGGAATCGCGATGCCCAGCGGGTCGAGATTGGCGCGCAGGTGGCCGCGCATCCGATAGGCGCGGATCATCATGATCGCGCGGAGGGAGTCGAGAGTGGCGGCACGGACCGATTCGGCCGACGCGGTCGGCGCGGCGCGTTCGGCGACCTTCGCCCCCACCTTGGCCTCGACCGCCGGCCAGAGGCCGTCGATGGCCGAGAGCCAATCGGGACGGGCGGCGGGAACGCCAGGCTTGGTCCAGGGCCGCTTTCCAGCGGCGGCTTTCACTTCCTCGGTGCGGTCTTGCAGCGAGGAGAAGAAGGCCCGCCAAGAGGCGTCGACCGAGTTCGGGTCGACCGCCCACTTGGCGTAGAGGTCCTCAACGAAGGCGGCGTTGCCACCATAGAGGAAGGAGGTCTCTGCGAGCACCTCGTTGATCAGACTTGCGTCGTCCGCCATTTCGTCCATTTCCCGGGTTGGTCCGGGCACGGACTTCGAGCGAAGGAGCCGAGCGCGGACCGCCCTTACTTAAGTTGCCGTCAGGCGCCTTTCAGCACCTGGAGGAGAGTTTCGCCCAATTTCGCCGGCGAGGGGGAAACGCGGATGCCCGCAGCTTCCATCGCGGCGATTTTGTCTTCTGCACCACCCTTGCCGCCCGAAATAATGGCGCCGGCATGACCCATGCGACGACCAGGGGGCGCCGTGCGACCGGCGATGAAGCCGACCATAGGCTTCTTGATGGCTGAATTCTTGATGAACTCGGCTGCATCTTCTTCGGCCGAACCACCGATTTCGCCGATCATGATGATCGACTCGGTTTCCGGGTCCTTGAGGAACAGGTCGAGCATGTCGATGAACTCGGTGCCCTTGACCGGGTCGCCGCCGATGCCGACCGCCGTCGATTGGCCGAGGCCGACATTGGTGGTCTGGAACACGGCTTCGTAGGTCAGGGTGCCGGAGCGCGAAACCACGCCGACCGAGCCCTTCTTGAAGATGTTGCCCGGCATGATGCCGATCTTGCACTCGTCCGGGGTCAGGACGCCGGGGCAGTTCGGGCCGATCAGGCGCGACTTGGAGCCGGCCAGCGCCTTCTTCACCTTGACCATGTCGAGCACCGGGATGCCCTCGGTGATGCAGATGATCAGCCCGATCTCGGCGTCGATGGCTTCGAGGATCGAGTCGGCCGCGAAGGCCGGCGGGACGTAGATCACGCTGGCTTCGGCGCCGGTTTGCTTGGCCGCTTCGCCGACGGTGTCGAACACCGGCAGGCCGATGTGGGTCTGGCCGCCTTTGCCGGGCGTCACGCCGCCGACCATCTTGGTGCCGTAGGCGATGGCTTGTTCGGAGTGGAACGTGCCTTGGGCGCCGGTGATGCCCTGGCAGATGACGCGGGTGTCTTTACCGATGAGGATGGACATCAGTTCGCCTCCCGCACGGCTTTGACAATCTTTTCAGCGCCGTCCGAAAGGTCGTTCGCCGCGATCACGTTCAGACCGCTCTCGTTGATGATCTTCTTGCCGAGTTCGGCGTTGGTGCCTTCGAGGCGAACCACCAGCGGAACCGTCAGGCCGACCTGCTTCACCGCGTTGACCACGCCGTTGGCGAGGATGTCGCAGCGAGCGATGCCGCCGAAGATGTTGACCAGGATACCCTTCACGTTCGGGTCGGCCATGATGATCTTGAAGGCCGCCGTCACCTTGGGCTCGTCAGCGCCGCCGCCGACATCCAGGAAGTTCGCCGGCTCGGCGCCGTAGAGCTTGATGATGTCCATGGTGGCCATGGCCAGGCCCGCGCCGTTGACCATGCAGCCGATTTCGCCGTCGAGGGCGATGTAGCTGAGGTCGAACTTCGAGGCCTCAATTTCCTTCGGGTCTTCTTCGCTCTCGTCGCGCAGGAGGACGATGTCCGGGTGACGGAACAGCGCGTTGCTATCGAAGCTGATCTTGGCGTCCAGCACCCGCAGGTGATCATCAGCGGTGACGATCAGCGGGTTGATCTCCAGCATGCTCATGTCTTTGGCGAGGAACGCCGTATAGAGCTGCGAGAGAAGCGTGGCCGCTTCCTTGGCCAGCGGGCCGCTCAGGCCGAGCGCCTTGGACAGCGCGCGAGCATGGTGCGGGAAGACGCCGGTGGCCGGATCGATGGAGAAGGTGACGATCTTATCGGGGGTCGAGTGCGCGACCTCCTCGATGTCCATCCCGCCTTCGGTGGAGGCGACGACCGAGACATGGCTCGTTTCGCGATCCACCAGCAGGGACAGGTAGAATTCCTTGGCGATCGCCGCGCCTTCTTCGATGTAGAGGCGGTTGACCTGCTTGCCCTTGGGACCGGTCTGATGGGTCACCAGCACGCGGCCGAGCATTTCCTCGGCGTTGGCCTTGACCTCATCGACGGACTTGACCACCCGGACCCCGCCCTTGGCGTCTGGTCCGAGGCCTTCGAAACGGCCCTTGCCGCGTCCGCCTGCATGGATCTGGGACTTCACGACGAAGACCGGACCGCCAAGGTCCGTTGCGGCCTTGACCGCCTCGTCGACAGTGAATGCGGCATAGCCGCGCGGTACCGCCACGCCGAACTCGGAGAGGACGGACTTGGCTTGATGCTCGTGGATGTTCATGAGGCCGCGGAACGCGTGATCGGGAAGTCCGCCGGGCTCGACGAACGGCCGGGGTTATAGGCGCCACGCCGCGTTGTGGCAACCGCGCCACGCCAAGAAAAAACCAGCTCACGTGGCGTGATATCTATTGATTTGGGCCGATAACGCGGATCGGCGGCGCTCAAAAGGTCGCCCCTCCAAAGCCTCCAACCGACGACAGGGCCGGGCTTCCAGCGAGGCGGGCGCCACCTGAAATGGTCGCCCATCACACCCGTCAACGCAGCTTCACCTTGTGACTTTACGCTGCGTATCTCCCCGACCCGCGCAGTGGTGCGACAATGTGCGCATAGCCAGGACGGTCCGCCGGCCGATCAGCGCGCGCGGGCCTTCCACTCTTCGCGGCTCTGGCCCCAGACGTCGATCGAATCATTCAGCGGCGGCGGCAGGACCGCGTGGCGCAGGATCTTCGAGCCGAGGCGACGGGCGACGTTCTGGGAATTGATGTTGCCCGGATCAATGGTGTGAACCACCTCGGTCCAACCGAGATGATCGAAGGCCCAGTCGATGGCCGCCGTCGCGCCCTCCATGGCGTAGCCCTTGCCCCAGGACTCGCGCGTCACGCCCCAGCCAACCTCGGTGCCCGGCCAGCCCTCGGGTTGCCACGGACCGAGCCGGCCAACCCAGCGGCCGCTCTCCTTCTCGATGATCGAGAACATGCTGAAGCCGCGGACCACCCAGGCGCCGGTCATGGTGCACATGGACCGCCAGGCGATCTCGCGCGGCTGCGGTCCGCCGAGGTAGCGATTGATCTCCTCGTCAGCGGCGAAGGCGGCCCAGCCCTCGAAGTCCTCCGGGGCGGGGGGGCGCAGGATCAGGCGGGCGGTTTCAAGCGTGGGTCCAAGGCTCATAGCCGCACATTCCGACTATTCGCGGCGGACGACCAGATGGTTCAGTGACCGTTCAGGCGCCGACCTCGATCCTCAGCCGCTCGAAATGCGGAGACAGGCGATGACTTTCGACGGCGGGGACGAGCGCCCCCTCACCCTGGCGAGGGACGATGCGGGCGAGGCGTCCCCGCGCCTGCCCCGCAAGGCCCTGATCGGGGGCGTCGTGACAGCTTGCCTGGTGGGCGCAGCCCTCGGTTTCGCCGCCAAGCCCCACATCGTGACGAGCACGCCCAAGCCGGCCGCTACGGCCGCGACCTCAGCCGATGCGGGGAGCCAGATGGACATCGTCATGGCCCAGCCGCCGCCCTTGGCGCCGCCGCCGAAGAGTTCGCCGCTGGAAGTGATGTCGCCCGAACTTGCGCGGGCCGCGGCGGCGAGCGCGCCGCCGGCGGCGGCCGAACCTGTGGAATTCGATGCGCCTGCGCCCGAGGCGGCCCCGCCGCAACCCGAGCGCCTGGAAGAGGCCAGCTTCGACTGCCGACGCGCGGCGTCCTATGCGGAGGAAATGGTGTGTTCCGATCCGGCGCTCGCGGCGGCCGATCGGCATCTGGCCCGGGCCTACCAGCGCGCGCTGCGGCTGGGCGTTCCCTACGACCTGCTGCAGGCCGAGCAGAACAATTGGATGGCGATCCGGGAGGAAGCGGCGCGGCGCTCGCCGCGGGCTGTGGCTGCGCTCTACGATCAGCGCATCGAGCAGCTGAACGCCATGGCGCGCGGTCCGGGTCCCGACTGGTAGCCGGGACCCGTTCGCAGTGGGTCTTAGCCGAGCATGTCCTTGATGGTCTCGCGCTCGCCGACGAGTTCGTCGTTGGTGATCGCGATCTTGCTCTTGGCGAAGTCGTCCATCTCGTAGGAGGTGATGACGTCGTAGCCGGTGGCGGTGGTCTTCACCGGCATGCCGGCCCAGACGCCTTCGGCGAAGCCGTAGCGGCCTTCGCTGGAGATGGCGACCGAGTGGACGGCGCCGACGGTCGTCAGGTCGCGCACATGGTCGATCAGGGCGTTGGCGGCCGAGGCGGCCGAGGACAGGCCACGGGCTTCGATAATGGCCGCGCCGCGCTTGCCCACGGTCGGCAGATAGTCGTTCTTCAGCCAGGCCTCGTCGCCGATGACGTCAGCAGCAGCCTTGCCGCCGATCTTGGCGTGGGTGAAGTCGGCGAACATGGTCGGGCTGTGGTTGCCGTAGATGAACAGTTCCGACACGTCGTTGATCGAGACGCCGGCCTTCTTGGCCAGCTGAGCGCGGCCGCGATTTTCGTCCAGGCGCACCATGGCGGTGAAGCGATCGGCGGTCAGGCGCTTGGCCTGGCTGGCGGCGATCATGACGTTGGTGTTGCAGGGGTTGCCGACCACGGCGACGCGGGCGTCGTCAGCGGCGACGGCGTCGATGGCCTTGCCCTGGGCGATGAAGATCTTGCCGTTGTCCTTCAGCAGGTCGGCGCGCTCCATGCCCGGACCGCGCGGCTTGGAGCCGACCAGCAGGTTCCAGTTCGCGTCCTTGAAGGCGACGTTCGGATCGTCGGTCAGGACCATGTCCTGCAGCAGCGGGAAGGCGCAGTCTTCCAGCTCCATCGCAACGCCCTTCAGCGCCTTCTGGGCGCCCTCGACCGGAATCTCGAGCAGTTGCAGGATGACCGGCTGGTCCTTGCCCAGCATCTCGCCGGAGGCGATACGGAAAAGGAGGGCGTAACCGATGTTGCCGGCGGCGCCCGTGACAGCGACGCGGATCGGCTTCTTCGTGGTCATGGAACTGTCCCGTGGTTGCAGTGCGGAAATCGCGGGCGGTCTAGACCCGCAAATGCGCCCCGGCAAGGCCAAGTGACAGCCGCCGCCCCGCCGACTACCAAGGCCGCGCCATGTTCGTCGCCCCCGCGGGCGCCCCGGAGAGCACGATGTTCGAGTTGGATGAGACCTTCGTCGCAACGTCTCACGCTGTGGGAGACCTATCCCTAAGTCATGTTCGGCTGCACGACGACGCCCGCTATCCGTGGATTGTGCTGATCCCCCGCCGCGAGGCCGCGCGCGAACTCGAGGACCTCACCCGCCAGGACCTGGCCGCACTCACCGACGAAATCCTGGCCGCCGGTCGCGCGGTGCGGGCCCTGGGCGCCCAAGTCGAGAAGCTGAACGTCGGCGCCCTGGGCAATGTGACGCCGCAACTGCACGTACATGTCGTCGGACGCCGCCTGGGCGATCCGGCCTGGCCTGGCCCGGTCTGGGGCCATAGCCCGGCGCAGGCCTATGAGCGCCCGGCGCTGGACGCCGCCCTAGCCACGGCGCGAGAGGCCCTGGGGCTCTAGTCCCGCTTCAGGGTGACGGTCGTCCGGGTTCCGGCCTCGTCCAAGACGCCGGTCCAGGTCCCGCTCGCGGCGGGATTGAGCGTGATTGTCGTGGCCCCCACCCCCGGCCGCGTCTGGAAGCTGGCGCTGAGCTGGGCGCCGATCCGCTGCACGCCAGTCATGAAGCCCGAGGCGTCGGTCGCGCCACTCCGTCTTGGATCGCGCCATGCGCCCTCCAACTGGCCGCGCCCCTTATCGACGAACAGCAGCGAGTAGAGCGGCTGGCCGCCGGTCGTGCTCAGCGTCCAGGCGCCGTCGAGCGGCCCCTGCATGCCTTGGGCTGAGGCGAAGGACGAACGCAATCGGGTCTCGTAGCCGAGCTCCACCGGATTGAGCGGCGCCTCAGGGGTCTTGTCGTACTCGTCCACATGCACCGGCGCGCTCAGCTTGGGCGCAGCGGGCCGTGAATAGGTCTGGGGCGTGTAGGTCGTCGGGGCGGGATTGTAGGGCGCCACCGGCCGCGGCGTGTAGGGAACCGGGCCCGGCGTGTAGGGGACCGGCCCGCTGGTGGGATAGGACGCAGAAGACGCAGGCGGCGTCACCGGGGCGTAAGGATAGGCCGGCGCGGCTGTGGGCGCCGGCGCATAGGGCAGGGGCGCTGGAGGCGGAGGGGGCAAGGTGCCCATCGCTTCGGCCTGATCCTCGTCCATCGCCGGCGCCTGGTCGAGCAGCGCGCCGATCGGATCGACCGCGTCCTGGGCGAACGCAGGTGGCGCGGCCATTGCGGCCAGCGCAACGAAACAGATCGAAGACTTGAGCAGGAAGTTCAAAATACGCCTCACGCCCGAGCGATAGCGTCCGCCACGGCGATCAGACGCCGCGCTTCGGCCAGATGCAATCGCTCCACCATACGCCCCTCGATTCGAATAACCCCCTTAGCGGCGTTTTCTGGCGAATCGAAGGCCGCCACGATGGCCTGCGACCACTCGACCTCCTCGTCCGCCGGGGTGAAGGCGCGGTTTGCGGCCTCGATCTGGCGGGGATGGATCAGGGTCTTGCCGTCGAAACCGAACTCCGCGCCCTGGTCGCATTGGCGCGCCAGGCCGGCGTCGTCGTCGATGCCGTTGAAGACGCCGTCCAAGATCACAAGTCCGTGGGCGCGGGCTCCGGCCACAGCCAGGGACAGCGGACCCGCCAGGGCCGCACGCTCGACGGTCAGCCGGCAGCGCATCTCCTTGGCCAGATCGTTGGTCCCCATCACCAGGGCTGCGAGCCCGGCGCCCGCCCCGGCGATCTCGCTCAGGGCGAACAGCGAGGCGCAGGTTTCGACCATCGCCCACAGCGGCACGCCGCCCGCCTCGGCCGCGCCATAGGCCCGCACGTCGTGGGCGTTGGACACCTTCGGGACCAGGATGGCGTCAGGCTGGGCGTTGATGGCGGCGGCCAGGTCCTCAAGGCCCCAGGGCGTGTCCAGGCCGTTGACCCGGATCACCACCTCGCGGCGGCCAAAGCCGCCGGCCTGCACCGCGTCCACCGCCTGCTCCCGCGCCACGTCCTTGGCGTCTGGCGCCACCGCATCCTCAAGATCGAGGATCACCACGTCGCAGGGCAACTCGCGAGCCTTCTCGATGGCGCGCGCATTGGCGGCGGGCATGTAGAGGGCGCTGCGGCGCGGCCGGTTTGCGGTCAAGTCTCTGGGCTCCGGAAGGATGGCTAAGCCCCAGTCATAAGGGTTAGGATGTCGTCATGACCACCCGCTATGACGAAGGCGCCAAGAACGTGTTGGGCGGCGAACTGATCGCCTGCTCGCTCGATCCCGTGACCGGTTTCTTCCGCAACGGCTGTTGCGAGACCGGGCCGCATGACCTCGGGCTGCACACAGTCTGCGCGGTGATGACGGCCGAGTTCCTGGCCTACTCCAAGATGGTCGGCAACGACCTCTCGACCCCGATGCCGGAATACGGCTTCGCGGGCCTCAAACCCGGCGACCGCTGGTGCCTTTGCGCGCCGCGCTGGAAGGAAGCCCTCGACGCCGGCGCCGCCCCGCCGTTGGTGCTCGAGGCCACTCACGAGGAAACCCTGGCCATCGTGACGCTCGGCGTCCTGAAGGACCACGCGGTCGAGGCGTAGGGGCGATCGACATTCAGCCGAACGCGCCGCCTTTTCTCCGCTCATCCCGGCGAAGGCCAGGACCCAGATCGTAGAGCACGAAATCTAGGTCTGCGTTCGAGCACCGGGGCTTCATCTGGGTCCCGGCCTTCGCCGGGATGAGCGGGTTCGGTGCGAAACACCGAATATCGATTGGTCCCCACGCCTCAGATCAGCGGATATTCCCGCTCCAGCCGGTACCAGGAGCCGGCCTCTGACTGCCAGCTGGAATAGAGGCCGAAGCTGGTGACCCGGAACGGCGTACTGCGCAGCAGGTTGTTTTCCTGGATCCAGGCGGCGACGTCGGCTGGATTGGGGCGGCGCAGATAGGCCAGGGTGACGTGAGGCTTGTAGGTCCGCGTCTCGGGCTTGAGCCCGGCTCGGCGCGCCGCGATCTCACACCCTCGCGCCAGATGCTTCAGCCCCTCGTTCTCGGCGACGCCGGCCCAGACCGCATGGATCTCCGCGCCCTCGCCGAACGCGCCGGCGCCCTGCAGCTGGAGCTCCAACGGGCCGCCACCAAGGGTGGTGAGCTCGGCGTCGAGGTCGGCGGCGACGTTCTCGGCCACCTCGCCCACGAACTTCAACGTGATGTGGAGAGCCTCCTGCGGACGCCAACGCGCGTCCGGCAGGCGATCCTGCCGGGTCAGAAGTTCTTGCGCGATATCCTCAGGAACAGAGATGGCGGTGAACAGACGGATCATGGGGAAACTACCTAAGGTGCTGATGATCTGACGCAATCGTAATCCACCAAGCCTTGCGCGCGAGCCCCTGGACACCGATATTCGGCAATGCGTCCGCTCCGGGCGTTTTGAAAAGGGCCTTGTTTCTGATGAGCGACTTCAACCACGGCTACGCGCGCACGGTCCCCGCAGATCGCGCCGACATGTCGGTGGACGCGGGGCTCCGCAGCTTCATGCTCGGCGTCTACAACAAGGTGGCGCTGGGTCTGCTTCTTTCCGCCGCTCTGGCGTTCTTGACCGGCACCTTCCCGCCCGTGCGCGACCTGATGTTCACCATGGGCGCCAATGGCAAGGTCGGCTACTCGCTGCTCGGCACCGTCGTGGCCTTCGCGCCGCTGGGCGTGATGCTGGTCGGCATGTTCGCCATGCGCAATCCCAACCCGCGTACGGCCAATATCTTCTACTGGACGATCGTTAGCCTGATCGGCGCCGGCCTCGGCGTTCTGACTCTCGTCTATACGGGCGCCTCGATCTTCTCGACCTTCCTGATCACGGCGGCGGCCTTCGGCGGCCTGTCGCTGGTGGGCTACACGACCAAGAAGGACCTGACCGCCTTCGGCAGCTTCCTGATCGTCGGCCTGGTCGGCCTGGTGATCGCCAGCATCGTCAACATGTTCCTGAACAACGGCGCGATGGGCTTCATCATCAGCGTTCTGGGCGTGCTGATCTTCGCGGGCCTGATCGCCTATGACACCCAGCGCCTGAAGATGAGCTACTACCAAATGGGCGGCGACCAGGCGGCGATGGGCGTGGCGACCAGCTACGGCGCGCTGAGCCTGTACCTGAACTTCATCAACCTCTTCCAATTCCTGCTCAGCATCTTCGGCGCTCGCCGCTAGATCCAGAGACCGGACTTAAGACCTACGAACCCCGGCGGGAAACCGCCGGGGTTTTTGTTTGGGCGCGGGTGATTGGCCTCGCTGCTCTTCTCCGCTTCCCTTGGGGAGAGGTTGGTTGAGGGGAGCGGTCAACAGAGCGCCGCTGCGCGGCCCCCTCACCTAGCCTCTCCCGAGGGAGAGGAATGGGCAGAGCCTAGTCGACCACCTTGAACCGGCCCTTGTCGAAGAACCGCAGAACCTGTTCCAGTTCGTGACCGCGCTTCAGGATCATTCCGCCCTGGCCGATGATGGACCAGGCGCCTTGCCGGCGCGCCAGGGCTGGGCGCTTTTCGATGCGATAGAGCGGCTCTTCGGCGGCCCGGCGAAACACCGAGAAGATGCAGGCTTCCGTCGTCGAGCCAATGCCGTAGTCGCGCCATTCGCCGGCGGCGACCATGCGGCCATAGAGGCTGAGAATGCGGCCGAACTCATGGCGCTCGAAGAAAACCGGAGCCGCTTTTGGGGGCTGATATTGCGGATCAAGCGCCATGGGACCCAAGCCTAGACCCAATCTACCGGGTTCGACAATCGGAGCCGCGAGGGTTTTGACGCTCGCCAGGCCAGCCGGGCGCTAGCTGAGCAGGGCGCTCAAAAAGTGGTCCTCATAACGCTTCAGGACTGAAGGGCGTTATTCCCCCAGCCTGTCCTTCCTCATTCGGAGCGTGGCGACGAGGCCGGTTTCCTGCCAGTCGTACGACAGCGCGCCTCCCAGATCGTGGGCTATGCTGCGCGAGATCAGCTTGCTTCCAAAACCGCCCATGGTCGGGATGCTGGTGATCGCCGGACCGCCGGTTTCGGCCCAGACCACGAAGACGTCGTCGTCATCGGTGGTGCTGGAGATGTCGAGTATTCCAGACTCTGACGACAGCGCGCCGTGTTTGACCGAATTGGTCGCCATCTCGTGGATGACCAGGGCCAGCGTCGTGGCGGTTCGCTCGCCGACGCCCATCCGCGGGACCGAGACCCGGATCCGGCCGGCGAAGGCGCCCTGGTCATCGTACGGGGCCAGCAAGACAGAAATCAGATCCCCCAGCAGCGCCGCCTTGCCCTGGTGGCCCGGCAGGGGGCGGACCAGGTCATGGGCTCGTCCCAAGGCGGTGAGGCGCTCGGTAAGCGACTGGGCCATCTCAGCGGCCGTGGTCGTGGATTGTGAGGTGATCCGGGTCAGGCCCGCCGCGATGGAGAGCAGGTTTTTCACCCGATGGCTCATCTCCCCGGCGAGCAGTTCGTGGCCTTCTTCCGCCTGTTTGCGGCCCGTCACATCGAGGAAAATGCCGAACATCACCCCATCAACGATGCCTTCGTCCGCGCCCCGACCCCGCGCTGAAATCCATCGGACGTCGTCGCCCAGCATGATGCGGAAATCGATTTCGTAGGGACCAGCCACCGAACGGGTCGCCGTGAAGGCCTCGCGCACCCGATCGCGGTCAGCGGGGTGAATGTGGGCGGACAACTCCTCGAAGGCGACCTCAGTCGACCCGGCCAAGCCCCACAGTTCGAAGGCCCGTTCGTCCATGGTGAATTGGTCGGTATCGACGTGCCACGACCAAAGCGCGACGCTGGCGGCGTCGATCGCTAGCCTCAGATGGTCAGGTCGCCAAATCTGGGAGACCGCTTCCTGCGCAGACAAACTATTGAACTCCTTACTCATGGGAGCCCAATTGGTCATATGCGCGGCGTTTCGCCAAAGGAAGCCTGGCGGCGAGCTGGCGATGGACGTTGCGCCGACGACACGGCGCCGGCGGATTCTAAATCAACCGTAACCTTCCGCCTTGGAAAGACCTTATTTCGGTCCTGCGCCCGCCTGATCCGCCCCCGATAGTCTCATTGTCGGTTGGTCGGAACCTGCTGGTCCCGGATCCTGAACAGCCCCCCCAGCCCCCCTGGATCGCGGGATTTGGC